>DASXHZ010000011.1:0-1775 GCA_036488085.1 Thermoanaerobaculia bacterium | reverse complement strand
CCCACCGCCGATCAAGGTCTTCCCGTTCATGTCTAAGATGGAGGCCAGACCGTTAGCGTTCTGCCGGGGCCGTCAGCGCGCTGCCCACAGCATGCCGCGCTCGAGAATGGTTTTCATCTCGGGCACGCCGAACTCGGCGGTGACATGGCCGAGCGACGAATAGAAGACGCGTCCGAGCCCATGCCTGCGCTTCCACACGACCGGCATCACGACGTCCTTGGTCCAAGGCGCGTGCTCCCCAGAGAACGTGGTTGTCGCGAGCACTTCGTTCGAAGGATCGACGTGCATGTAATATTGCTCGGACCGGTAGGGGAAGCTCGAGATCCCTTTCATGATCGGATCGTCGGGCTTCGCGACGTCGACCCGGTAGTCGATGACGTTGCCAGGGTGGGCGACCCATTGGCCCCCGCACATGAATTGATAGTCGACGCTGTCGCGGAACGAGTCGCACATGCAGCCGTGATAGCCCGCAAGGCCAACGCCGCCCCTGACTGCTGCAGTCAGGTTCTCGACCTCCTCTTTTTCGATCTTGGACATTGTCACGATCGGCACGATGAGACTCATGTCCGCGATCGCCGGATCGGCGAAGGCCTCGGTCGTGCTTTCGACATAGACCTTGAAGTCGTGCGCCTCGAGCATCTTGGCGACGATGCGCGCGCCGATCTCCGGCTCATGGCCGCTCCAGCCTCCCCAGACAATGAGGGCTTCGCGCATTCTTTCCTCCATCAATATTTTCTAGTCGAGTTCGCCGACGCGAAGCGTGGGCGGCAAAGGCGCGGGCCGTTCCGGCCGGGTCGATATCGCAACCGCCTTGCCGGAATCGGATGAGGTCTGGAACGCCTCCATCACTTCGAGCACATGGAAAGCCAATTCCCCGCTCGCGCGATGCGGCCTGCCGGAGCGGATCGCCTGCGCCATGTCGGCAAGCCCGAGAATCCGGTAATTGCCGTCGGCATATGGGCCTTCGGTCGCGATCTCGCGCCAGTCCTCGGCGGCGGTCGCGAATTCGACCTTCCCGTCGAACCGGTTGGGGTCGGGAACAATGAGCGAGCCAGCCTCGCCATAAAGTTCAATGGGCCCGTGCCTATGCCGGGCGACGTCAAAGCTCATTGTCATCGTGACGGCCGCGCCGCTAACGAACATCAGCGTCCCGGTGACATGGGTGGCGACGTCGACTGGAATGCGCGCGCCCGCGAGCGGCTCGCTCGTGACGAGGCGCTCCGACCTTGTTCGGGTGGCGACGCCGCTGACATGGGCCACGGGCCCGAGGAGATTGATGAGGTCGGTGACATAGTAAGGTCCCATATCGAGCATGGGGCCGCCGCCGGCGAGGTAATAGAAGCCCGGATTGGGATGCCATCGCTCGTGGCCCGGGCACATGAAGAACGCGGAGCCGCCGATCGGCCGGCCGATCAGGCCCCCGTCGAGGGCTCGCCGCGCAGTCTGATGCGAGCCGCCGAGAAAGGTGTCGGGCGCGGAGCCGAGCCGCAAGCCTTTCGCGGCCGCGGCTTCGATCAGCCGGCGCGCCTCCACGACGGCGACGCCAAGCGGCTTTTCCGAGTGAACGTGCTTGCCGGCGGCGATCGCTTTCAGCCCGACGTCGACATGGGCGTTCGGCACGGTGAGATTGAGGACGATCTCGACTCCGCGATCGGCAAGCAGCGCGTCCACCGACCGCGCCGGAACGCCAAATTCCGCCGCGCGGGCCTCGGCCGCCGCGGGATTGGCGTCGGCAAGCGCGATCAGGTTGAGGATGGGGAACTTTCTCGCCGCGG
>DASXHZ010000050.1:0-13748 GCA_036488085.1 Thermoanaerobaculia bacterium | reverse complement strand
TACACGTACGACGCGAACAACCGCGTCGCGCAGCAGCAGGTCGATTTCCAGAACACGGCGGCGTGCAATCACCTCATCAGCGAGACCGCCGACTTCACCTACTCCGGCGACCAGCTCGCAAGCGTGAAGTTCCATGGCGGCTATGACGGGTTTCCGGCCGAGGGAGCGCCGCATGTGGAGTGGGACGCCGCCGCGGGATACACGTATGACGTGGGCGGGCGACTGAAGAGCGAGGACCTCTCGGTCGCGTCGTTCAACAAGACGTATATGCAGAAGCCGGCGGGCGAGTGGCGCGACGAGGTGTCGAAGCTCTACGTCGACTGGCGCGTGAAGAAGCCGATCGACTCGCTCGCGCGCCGCGGCGATCTCTGCGAGACGAACGGATCGCTCGTCGTCGGCAACCCGATCGACTTGCGGCCGTTCTACGCTACGTCGCCGAACCTCGCAATGCAGATCCCGTTCGGCGTGGTGCGGGCGTCGGTGACGTTCACCTATCCTGAGAAGCCGTGAACGGCAAACAGTAAAGATCGCCGTCCGCGCACTGCGCGAACTCGAACTGTACCGTCGCGTGCACGATCCCGTACTTGCCGTGCAGCATCGCCGTCACCTGGTCGAGCATCGCGGCGGTGCTGCGGACCGGGACGTCGCCGACCATCAGGTGACAGGAGAGCGCCGGGCGGGAGGGGCCGAGGGCCCAGATGTGGAGGTGGTGGACGCCCTGCACGCCGTCGACCTCGCCGAGCGCGCGGGTGACGTCGGTCGGATCGATGCCGGCTGGCGTGCCCTCGAGCAGGAGATTGACGGTCTCGCGGAGGATGCCCCAACTGCTCCAGAGGATCAGCGCGCCGATGACGATCGAGATCGCGGGGTCCCAGCGCGGCGATGCGGTGATGCGGATCAGGATCGCGGCACCGATGATGCCGACGGACGAGATGGCGTCGCCGAGCATATGGACGACCGCGCTGCGGATGTTGACGTCGCGCTCCCCGTCGCGCCGGAGGGCCAGCGTGATCGCCGAGTTCAGTACCAGCGCGGCGATCGCGACGACGAGCATCGCGTTGCTCGCGACCGGCTCCGGCTTCTGGAGCCGCGCGACCGCCTCGATGACGATGTATGCGGTGAGCGCGACGAGCGTCCCGGCGTTGATGAACGCCGCGAGGATGCCGGCGCGCTGGTAGCCGAACGACTTTGCGTCCGTCGCCGGACGCCGTTCCAGTCTGACGGCGACGAGCGCGATAACGAGCGCCACGGCGTCGGTGAAGTTGTGAAACGCGTCGCTGACGAGCGCGAGGGAGTGCGCCGAGTAGCCGGCGACGATCTCGACCACCACGAAGATGATCGTGAACACCGTCGCCACGATCAGTTTCTGAGAAACCTCGATGCCGTGGTGGTGCTCGTGATCGTGCGACATTCCTAGCGGGTGGATTTGGTGATCTTCGCCGCCTTCTGCACGACGGCGTCGGCCATGGCGGCGCGCTTCTCTTTTAGACGTCCGGCCAGCGCGGCGTCTCCGGTCGCGATCATTTGGGCGGCGAGGATGCCCGCATTGCGCGCTCCTCCGATGGCGACCGAGGCGACCGGGATGCCTGGCGGCATCTGGACGATCGCGTACAACGCGTCGACGCCTTGCAGCGCGCCGGAGCTCAGCGGAACGCCGATCACCGGCCGCGTCGTGAACGACGCGATCACGCCCGGCAGGTGCGCCGCCATTCCGGCTCCCGCGATGAACACAGCGGCGCCGTTCGCCTCCGCGTCGGTGACGATCTGTTTCGTTCGTTCCGGTGTGCGATGCGCCGAGGCGACCGTCATCTCGTACGGCACGCCGGCTTCGTCGAGAGCAGCCGCCGCCTGAGACATGACCTCGGCGTCAGAATCGCTGCCCATGAGAATGAGGACCCAGGGTGTGTTAGCCACGGACGAATTCTAGACCGCGAGCGCCTTGCGTTGCTCCAGGGCGCGGTAGCCGATGTCGTGGCGGTAGCGGGCGCCGGCGAAATGGACCTTCGGCGCGGCCTCGTACGCCTTCGCGAGCGCCTCGTTCAGCGTCGCGGCGTTGGCGCAGACGCTGACGACGCGTCCGGCCACGTTGATCATCTTCCCGCCCTTGTTGATCGTGCCGGCCTGGAAGATGGTGACGCCTTCGTCGGCGATCGGATCGACGACAACTTCCTGCCCCTTCGGAAACTCGTCGGGGTAGCCGTCGACCGCGACGACGATGCACGCCGCCGCCTCCTTCTTCCAGTTCAGCTTCGTGTCGCCGAGGTTTCCTCGCGCGACCTTCAGCATCACCTCGGCGAGGTCGTCTTCGAGGCGGAGCATCTGCACCTGCGTCTCGGGGTCTCCGAATCGGCAGTTGTATTCGAGGACTTTCGGGCCGTCCGACGTCAGCATCAGACCGGCGTAGAGGACGCCGGTGTACGGCCGTCCCTCCGACGCCATCCCCTGGATCGTCGGCATGATGATCGACTTCATGATCTCCGCCGCCGTCTCGCCGGAGAGGACGACCGCGGGGGAGTGCGCGCCCATGCCGCCGGTGTTCGGACCGGTCTCGCCGTCGAACGCTTTCTTGTAATCCTTGGTCGGCGCCAGCGGAACCGACTTCTTCCCGTCGCTGATGACCAGGAACGAGACTTCCTCGCCCGCGAGGAACTCCTCGATCAGGATCCGCGTCGCGGCGTTGCCGAACCTCTTCTCCTCGAAGACGAGCCGCAGGTAGTCGTCCGCCTCGGCCTGGGAGTTGACGATGACGACTCCCTTGCCGGCCGCGAGACCGTCGACTTTGATGACCGCCGGGAACTTGAACGCTTTGAGCGCCGCCTTCGCCTCGTCGACCGAGGAGCAGGCTGCGGCCTCGGCGGTCGGGATGTTGTACTTGCGCATGAACTCTTTGGAGAAGACTTTGGAGCCTTCCAACTCCGCGGCGAGGCGGGTGGGTCCGAAGATCGGGAGGCCCCGCTTCTGGAACTCGTCGACGATGCCGAGGGTGAGCGGAAGCTCGGGGCCGACTACGGTAAGGTCGATTTTGAGCTTGTCGGCGAAGTCGGCGAGCTCGATGATGTCGGCGACGCCGATCGGCACGCAGTCGGCGACCTGGGCAATGCCAGCGTTGCCAGGTGCGGCGTAAATCTCTTTAACGAGCGGAGATTGCTTCAGTTTCCAGCAGAGGGCGTGCTCGCGACCTCCCTGCCCGACAACGAGAACGCGCATGTACCACGATTGTAGCAGCCCGCGGAGACGTGGATACGGGGTTTGGCCCATCTGGGGCGGGCTATCCTTCCATCACCCTCTCCCTCGAGGGAGAGGGTGGCGCGAAGCGCCGGGTGAGGGGCGCGGCGCTCGCGAGGGTCTAGGGAAGGGGCGTGGCGCCCGCGAGGCTCTCCCCGAGACGCACGCCCCCATCCGCCCCTTCGGGGCACCTTCCTCCCGTAGGGAGAAGGAATTGTCCCGCCTAGACGTTATCCGGACCGCCTCCGTACTTTGTGACACGATGGCGGTGGAACTGCGATTGATGATCCCGACCCGACAGGCTGAGCCGGAAGACCGCGAGCTGGTCCAGACCATCCGGGAGGGAGACGAGCTTGCGTTCGAGCAGCTCGTTAGGCGAAAGACCTCAAAGGTTTACGCGCTCTGCTACCGGATCATCGGGAACGCCGAAGACGCCAAAGACATCTCCCAGCTCGTCTTCATCAAGCTGTGGGAGAACCTCGAAAAGTACGACCCCCAGTACGCGTTCGACACCTGGCTTTACCGGATGGTGACGAACGTGGCGATCGACTTCATGCGCAACAAACAGTCGCGAGAGAACGCCGTGAACTCGAACCTCCGGCTGGTGAAAACGGAAGCCGAGGCCGACCAGGGCGTGGCCGTGCAGCGCAAAGAGATCGAGCAGGTCTTCAACGACGTATCCGCCAGCCTCTCTCCGAAGCAGAAAACGATCTTCGTCATGAATCAGATGGAAGACCTGCCGTCCTCCGAGATCGCCAAGATCCTCGGATGCCGCGAGTCGACCGTCCGGAATCACCTCTTCAACGCCCGCAAGGCGATGCAGGTTCAGTTGCAGAAGCGGTATCCGGAGTACGCGCGTTTGTGGAGTGCGGAATGACGAGCTGCCTCGAATTCCGCTCGCTCTTCCACGCCGGGACGAATGATCCGGCGCTTCTCGAGCACCTTCGCTCCTGCGATGCGTGCCTCGACCACGCGGCGCACCTCGACCCCGACGTCATGTTCCGCGCGATCGGCGGCGAGGATCTCGTCCCGCCGGGCGGCGTCGACGCGTTCGTCGAAGACGTCATGCGCGCCGTCCACGTCCGCTCCAAGGAAGACGTCGTCCGATCCCACCCGGTGCTCTCATGGCCGCGCCGCCTCGCGGTGGCCGCGACGATCGCCGCGAGCGTGGTCGGCGGAACGCTCATGTACGAGCACGAGCGGCAGCCGCTGCCGGTGACGACCATGGCGTCTCTTCCGGTGCACCGGGCCATCGCGCCGGTGAAACTGGCGACGAAACCGGTCGTGGAAACGTATTCATCTACAGACGCGACGATCGTCGAAGTTCCGAGCGAGAGTGCCGGCGACACGAAGATCGTGATGGTCATCGACGACAAGTTGCCGGCGGATTTATGAAACGAGTATTGATTCTTCTGACCTTTTGCCTCTTCGCGGCCGGGGTCGCCATCGCGGAGCCCGCGGGCGACACGAAGGCGCTGAACGTCCGGACGTTCCAGTTCAACTACAAGGACGCGGACCGTGCCGCGGCGATCATCAAGCCGCTCATGAGCGCCGAGGGATCGATGTCGATCCAGCCGGCGTCGAACTCGTTGGTCGTTACCGACCGTCCCGAGAACATGAAGGCGATCGCCAACGCGCTCGCCAACTTCGACACCGCGCCGCATACCGTGAAGCTCTCGCTGCACCTCGTCGGTGCCGGCCGTTCCGAGACCCCGTCGAAGGTCCCCGTCGAGATGCGGGAGATCGCCGGGAAGCTCGCCGTCCTTCGCTACAACTCCATCGACGACTTCGGCGATGCGAACGTCGAGGGCCACGAAGGGCAGCCGACGACGATCGACCTCCACAACGGATACCGCGTCGACTTCAAGTTCGGCGAATACGACCCGAGCAGCGACTCGATCAAGCTCGACGACTTTCGGCTCTCGAAAGTCCAGAAAGACCAGCTCGTCCAGGTGTACCAGGCGACGCTCAACCTCAAAGTCGGACAGACACTCATGTTTGGCGTGACGAAGACCGCAGGCCAGCGTGCGATCTTCCTCGTGTTCAACGCGCGTCGGTAGCGCGCATCTCCTCCTCGCAACAAAAGGCGCGGCTCACGCCGCGCCTTTTGTTTTGTGGATGGCTTTCTTCCGCCGCTCTGCGAGGTACTCCGCCACTTCGTCGACTGGCCGAGTATTGAAGAGGTGCTTCGCGGAGAGGCCGCCTTTGCGCGCGACCCATGTGCCGCTGATGACGTACGTCAGCTCGCGCGTCGAGTGGGCGTCGGGATGGATGGAGAGGACGACGCCGCGATCGACGGCGCGGCGGATCTGCCGCCAGTCGAGCTCCAGGCGCCGCGGGCTGCCGTTGATCTCGATGATCACGCCGCGCTCGGCGGCTCGATCGAGGATCTTGTCGAAGTCGAAGGTGTAGCCCTGCCGCGAGAGGAGCAGACGTCCGGTGAGATGGCCGAGGAAGGTCACGAACGGGTCGTCGAGCGCGCGGAGGAGGCGCGCCGTCATCTCGTCCTTCTCCATCCCGAACCGCGAGTGGACCGACGCGACGACGAAGTCGAACATCGGCAGCGTTTTGTGCCCGTAGTCGATCGCGCCGTCGTTGAGGATGTCGGCCTCGGTGCCGCGAAAGACGCGCATCGGCTCCACGACCTTTTCCTGCGTGCGAATCTCAGCGTGCTGCCGCTTCAGGTCCTCTTCGGTGAGGCCGCGGGCGTAGAACGCATTCTTCGAATGATCGGAGAGGCCCGCGTACTCCCAACCGCGATCGCGCGCCGCGCTGAGCATCTCGAGCACGGAGTTGCGGCCGTCGGAGAACGTCGTGTGGATGTGAAACGTGCCGCGGAGATCGGTGGGCTCGATGAGCTTCACCCGCTTCTTCTTCGCGAGCGCCGAAGCGTCCTCGCGCAGCTCCGGATCGACGAACGGAACCGCCGCGCGCTCGAAGACGTCGTGCTCCGTCTTCGCTTTCGGCAGCTTTCCGAAGGCCTCCACGAACTCCTTGCTGCCGGTTGTCCGCAGGACCGTCGCGCCGAAGTCGTCGGGCTTCGAGAGATGAAGCAGCACTTCGATCTCGTCGCGCGCGACGCCGCGCAGCGTCAGCTCGTCCACCTCTTCGATGCGATCGATCACGCCGCGCTTACGGATCGCCGCGATCGCACGTTCCGGGTCCTTCGCCGCGATCGCGATGTTGACGTTCCGTACGACTTCCAGCCGCCGCCGCACGCTCCCGGTCACCTCGGCGTCGCTGATCTCGTCGATCGCGGCGAGCTGCTCGCGGATCGACTCGCCGGTCTCGATTCCGACCGGCAGCAGGAACTGCGACGTCCGCGACTTTGCCGTCGCGATGTTTTCCAGGATCTTCTCCTGCGTCTTCGCGCCGAAGCCCTTCAGCTTCGCGATCCGTCCATCGTGCGCCGCCGCTTCGAGCTCCTCGAGATTCGAGATGCCAAGCGTCGCGTGGAGGATGCCGATCTTCTTGAGGCCGAGGGTCGGGATGCGCAGCAGTTCGAAGATGCCGGGCGGGTACTGCTCGCGCAGCTCTTCGAGATAACGCGAGCCGCCGGTCGTCACCAGCTCGCTGACGATGGGACCGATTGCTTTGCCGATCCCGGGGACTGTGAGGAGCTGGTCATCCCTGACGAGCTGCTCGATGTCCTGGTCGAGCTTTTCGATCGCGCGCGCCGCCTTCTCGAACGCGCGGACGCGAAAGGGATTCGGATCGGAGAGCTCGATGTACTTCGCGATCTCGTCGAGCGTCCGGGCGATGGTCCACTTATCCATACGAGCCGTTTATCATGAGAGCGGATGCAAGCTGTCGACCGTCTCAATGATCGATTGATCGTGGCCCTCGATCTCTCCGCGCGCGACGACATTCTGAGGGCGGTCGACGAGCTGCACGGCGTGGCGGGCATGTTCAAGATCGGCCTGCAGGCCTTCATCGCGAACGGGCCGGCGATCGTGCGCGAGATCGTGGCGCGCGGCGACCGCGTCTTTTTCGATCTCAAGATCCACGACATTCCGAACACCGCGAAGCACGCCGTCTCCGAGGCCGTGTTCCTCGGCGCGTCGATCATCACCGTGCATGCGGCCGGCGGCGACGCCATGCTCCGCGCCTGCGCCGAATCGCAGCGCAACGCGCTCGTCCTCGGCGTCACGATCCTGACGAGCCTCGACCAGAACGACCTGCCGCACATCGGATTCTCCGGAGACGTCCCGTCGAACGCCGTGCGGCTAGCGAAGCTCGTCCAGTCCGCCGGCCTGCGCGGCGTTGTCGCGTCCCCCCGCGAGATCGCCCCCCTGCGCGAGGCGTGCGGCCCCGACCTCGTCATCCTCACGCCCGGAATCCGTCCCGCGGGAGGCGATGCCGCCGACCAGCGCCGTACCATGACCGCCGGAGAAGCGATCCGCGCCGGAGCCGACTACATCGTCGTCGGCCGTCCGATCACCGCCGCACGTGATCGGCGTGCGGCGGCGACGAGCGTCATCGAAGAGATGTCAGCCGTGTGAGGCCGCGCGGGAGCGGCGGATGGTGCAGTTCGACGGCGGACCGGGGAAGAACATGCGCTGCGACGCGATCTGGCGCCGGTTGCCGAGGGCGTCCGTCGCGACGATGCGCATGACGTGGTCGCCCTTCGCCGTGTTGTCGAGGTTCACGCTCGCGCGCCAGGTGAAGACCGGCGTCCGCGACGAGACGTCGATACGCGGCAGCGTGCTGATCGTCGCAGGTCCGAGCGAACCGTTGTCGAGGAACACCTCGACGCTGGAGACCTTCTGCGTGCCGGTGACCCAGCCATGGATCTCCGTGCCGCCGCAGAAGAGCTGCGTGACGTTGTCGAGCTCGATCTTGCCGGTCATCAGACCGCAGGCGCCCCACGACTGCAGGCCGGTGACCTCGCCGATCGTGTAGACGTACGGGCCGACCGCGACCGGATTCCACTTCACCTCGTCGCCCGTCGTGTACGACGACGACTCCCAGAGGCGCGGATCGGAAGAGTCGAACTGCGGGACGCTGAAGTCGAAGACGTCGAAGCCGATGGTGCGCGCCGGGTTGGTCGTGATCGGGTCGCGTTCGTCGACCTCCATGATCAAGCGGCTGCCGGCGTCGTCGAACGATCCTTGCGGGTGGAAGATGACCTGGTTGGCGCGATCGATCTGGAAGCCCGGGTCGATCGACTCATAGAGGTACGGCGAAAACGCGCCCGTGACCGAGGAGATCTGATAGATGAAGACCGAGCCGTCGTTGCCGACGCCGAGGAGGTTCGTGCCGTTGCTGACGAGGAACGTCCCCGGCGTGTCCACCTTTTGCACGAAGAAGGCATTGCCGGCCGGCGTGACGGAGAACGACGCCGTATGCACCGTGCCGGCGGCGATCAGGTAGCCGTTGTTGAACGCGACGTCGTTCCAGGCGTTGTCGCCGAGAAAGATATTGCTGTTCGAGGCGATCGACGCCGTGCGAATCGGGTTCTTCGGATCGGCGACGTTGTAGATGTCGATGTAGTTGACGCACTTCGGTCCGAGCGAGCAGGGGATGTCGGTCTCGGGGTACAGCGCCGCGAGCAGCATGCCGTTCGTCGCGAGACGGCGATAGTGGAGGCCGAGGCTGCGCGACTGGAACTGCGGCGCGCTGCCGCCGGCGCGGACGTTTCGGAGATCGAAGATCTCGAGACCCGCCTCGCTGCTGACGTAGAGGAACCCGTTGTTGAAGGCGACGCCGCCATTCGTCTCGCGGGCACCCATCGAGCCGATCAGGTCCTCACGCGCCACCTGCAGATCGCCCGTTGCGTTGACCGTGTAGGTCGTCAGCGTCTGCCCGCGCAACACGAACACCTCGTCGGTCGACCCGGTGGTGTAGCGGAACACGCCGTGCGGCGATGTGCCGAAATTCGTGGCGCTGGGATTCGTCGCCACCAGCGTCAGCGGACAGGTCGCCTGGTACTGAGCGAAGAGGGGCGCCGCAAAGAGAAACGCGGCGACAACGAGAGCGAACCGAGAAATCACTCGCATAAAGCCTCCCAAAACACACCCTTAAACGCCCGGCTTGCGGATTCGTCTTGCCGCTAACTATGTATCAGACGAAGAGGTTTTGCAAGATTGGCCGCCCGGCGGCTGCCCGCGTATCATGCGATGCGGCGGCAGTGTTCTCGCTGCACTCGGGAAGCACAGCCGTCGTTGTGCGTGTTCGAGGGAGGGTAATGCTCGACGGTCACGTGCTGGTTCTCAATCGCGTCTTTCAGGCCGTCCAGATCACGTCGGTCCGGCGTGCGCTGACGCTCCTGTACAAGGGGCAGGTCCGCGCCGTCGACGCCGAATACCGCACGTACGACTTCGAGAACTGGGCCGACATCCCCGTCCAGCCTACCGACCACTACGTCCGCACCCCGAACCGCAACATCCTCATCCCGCACGTCGTGCAGCTCCTCGCATTCGACCGGCTCCCGCGGCAGGAAGTGAAGTTCTCGCGCGGCAACATCTATCTGCGCGACCAGAACCGCTGCCAGTACTGCGGCAAGAAGTTCCCGTCCTCCGAGCTCTCGCTCGACCACGTCATCCCGATCTCGCGCGGCGGAAAGTCGACGTGGGAGAACGTCGTCTGCGCCTGCCTCCCGTGCAA
The DNA here is from genome assembly GCA_036488085.1 of Thermoanaerobaculia bacterium. Taxonomy (GTDB): domain Bacteria; phylum Acidobacteriota; class Thermoanaerobaculia; order Gp7-AA8; family Gp7-AA8; genus DASXHZ01. Next base: position 3,917 of record DASXHZ010000050.1, on the reverse strand, counting down.
CGTCCGCAAAGGCAACAAACTCATCGGCGAGTCCGACATGCGCCTTCGCCGCGCTCCCGCGCGCCCGAAGTGGCACCCGCTGCATCGCCTCCAGGGTCGCACCTACCCCGACATCTGGAAGAACTTCCTCGACGAGGCCTACTGGAACGTCGAGCTGAAGTCGTAGGTTGCCGGGTGACGAGGTTGCGAAGTTACGCGACCCCGCGACCCCGTAACCTCGCGACCCCGTGACCCCGTAACCTCGCGACCCCGCGACCCCGTAACCCACTACGCCTTCGCCAGATCCGCGAGCTCCTCGCCCGGATTCACGAACAGATTCACCTGTACGCCGTACTGCTTCTCGTACAGAGCGCGATACCGTCCGCCGAGCGCCATCAGCTCGGAGTGCGAGCCGCGTTCGGTGATCCGTCCCTCTTCGAGTACGAGGATCTGGTCCGCTTTCCGGATCGTCGAGAGGCGGTGTGCGATGACGAACGTCGTGCGGTTCTTCATCAGCGAGGTGAGGCCGTCCTGGATCATCGCCTCGCTCTCGCTGTCGAGTGACGACGTCGCCTCGTCGAGGATGAGGATCCGCGGATTGGCGACGATCGCGCGTGCGATCGCGACGCGCTGCTTCTGACCGCCGCTGAGGCGCACACCGCGCTCGCCGACGATCGTCTCGTACTTCTCCTTGAACGCATCCGTGAACTCGTCGACGTGCGCGATGCGCGAGGCGCGCATCACCTCGTCGCGCGTCGTGTGCGGATTGCCGAGAACGATGTTGTTGTAGATCGTGTCGGCGAAGAGGAACGAGTCCTGCGGCACGATCGCGATGTGGCTCCGGTAGTCGCCGAGCCGCATCTCGTTCAGGTCGCGGCCGTCGACCAGGATCTTGCCGCTCGTCGGCCGGTGGAACGCCGCGACCAGCGAGACGAGCGTGCTCTTGCCTCCTCCTGAGGGTCCGACCAGCGCCACCGACTGTCCGGCGCGCGCGAGAAGGTCGATGTCACGCAGCACCGGCGTCTTCGGGGTGTACTCGAACGAGACGTCGCGGAATTCGATGTCGCCGCGGATCTCTTCGGTCGCCGGCTTGGTCTTGTCGTCGGCGTCTTCGGTGATCTCGCCGAGCACTTCCCGCATCCGCTCCAGTCCCGCGAACGCTTCGGAAAGTTGGGTCCCGATCGCCACGATCTGCACGATCGGCATGACGACGAGGCCGAGATACAGCGTGAACGACACGAGCGAGCCGATCGTCATCCGGCCGGCGATCACTTCCTGTCCTCCGACCACCAGCACCGCCACGCCGACGATGCCCGCGAGCGCCGAGGTGAGCGCGCCGACGCCCGAGACCGTCCGCATCGTCACCATCACGTTCCGGAAGAGGTCGTGCGCGTTGTGCGCGAACACGCGCGACTCACGGCGCTCGGCGCGGTACGCCTTGACGACGCGGATGCCGGAGAAGTTCTCGTTGAGGCGGCCGGTGATCGTCGCGTTCAGCTCCGCCCGCTTCTTGAAAATCGGCCGGACGGTCTTGAACGCGAAGTAGAGGATCGTCATGAAGACGACCACCACCACCGCGATGATCGCCGCCAGCCGCGCGCTGTAGTGGAACAGGATGCCGATGGCGATCGTGGCGGTGATCAGGCCGCCGAGGAGCTGCACGAGGCCCGTACCGACGAGGTTCCTGACCCCCTCGGCGTCATTCATCACGCGCGACACGAGGACGCCGGTCTTCGTCGCGTCGAAGTAGCCGATCGGAAGCCGCTGGACGTGTTCCTGCAGCTTGACGCGGAGCTGCGTAATCGAGCGCTGCGCGGCGATGCCGAGGATCTGCGCGAGCGAGTAGTCGGTGATGGCGGAGAGGATCGAGGCCGCCGCAGCGACCACGACGATCTTCCACAGCAGCTCGTGGTGGCCCTTCGTGATGACGTCGTCGATCAGCCACTTCGTCGTCCCGGGGAGGACGAGCCCCGACAGACGGTTGACGAGCATGAGGGGAAGGCCGAGGAGGAGGCGATGGCGCGTACGCCACACGAGCTCGAGCGCGTCGTGGAAAAGGGCGCGCGAACGGCCGGGCTTGCGATCCGGCTTTGAGTCAGACATGAGGCGATTTTAGCCGTTGTGCGCACAGAACTTGCTAACAAGCCCCATCAGATGCACAGGAGTCTGCTGCAATGACGTTGGTGAATTCTCTATGCGCGGAGATCAGCATCTTCGACGGTGTGGGCGAGACGACGGGAATCATCGTCGAGCGTAGCGCCATCCGAGGAAAGAAGGGTCTCTGCAAATCGATGCGCGACCTCGCCATCAAGTCGCGCGTTCTCGGCGACGGTTACTACTACATCCCGATCGATCTCTGGCCGAAGCAGAAGGAGCCGGTCGTCGTGCACAAACACGACTGGACCGTGATCAGCTCCATTCCGCGGACGTCGAGGAGTACGAAGACGAGGAAGGCAGCGTCGTAGCACAGTCGCCGGGGTGCCCGGTTGCCAGTTGCCGGTTGCCAGTTGCCAGAAGTAGATGGCGAGCAGTCTTCATCTGGCCACCGGCCACTGGAAACCGGCAACTCGTCGTCTGGAATGCCGCGTGCACTTTGCGCGCTCGAAGGAGTCTCCACATGAAGCGTTGTTTTGCCGTTCTATTTGCGCTCGCGCTGGCCGTCCCGATGTTCGCCCAGGAAGAGGGGGCCGGCGAGGCGAAAGGGGCGCAGGTTGATACCACCGGCAAGGGGTACACCGCCGCCTACGTCATCGAGCCGACCACCAAGCGGGTGCTGTTCGAGGAGAACGCGAACGTGCCGCTCCCGACCGCGTCGATGGCCAAGATGATGACCGCGCTCATCGTCATGGAAGACATCCAGGCCGGACGTCTTCACCTCACCGACATGGTCACTACGTCGGCGCGCGCGTCGAAGATGGGCGGTTCGCAGATCTACGCCAAGGAAGGGCAGCAGTTCTCCGTCCAGACCCTTCTCGCCGCGCTCATGATCCAGTCGGCCAACGACGCCGCGGAGATGCTCGCGGAGAAGGTCGCCGGATCGGCCGAAGCGTTCGCCGACATCATGAACCAGCGCGCGAAACAGCTCGGCCTCACGCAGTCGACGTTCTACGACCCGCACGGCCTCCCGAACTCGGCGAACCCGCAACTGATCAACAAGATGTCGGCGCACGATCTCGCCATCCTCGGCATGGAGATCATGAAGTACCCGCTGATCCGCGAGTACGCCAAGACGCCGACGATGCCGTTCTCCAACGGCACGTTCACCGCGGGCCTCACGAACCCGAATCACCTTATCAACCCGCACAAGGCCAACTACTACGACGCCGCGACCGGCCTCAAGACCGGTTACTCCGGTCCGGCCGGCTACTGCGTCACCGCCTCGGCGAAGCGCGGAGACATGGAGCTGATCTGCGTCGTCATGGGCGCCCGCACGCCGAACGGCCCGAACAGCTCGTTCGGAATCGCGCAGCGATTGATGGCGACCGCCTTCGCGCAGTACTCGATGTCGACAGTCCTGAAAAAAGGGGCTCGAGTCGGCGACGCCACCGTGGTTGACGGAGCCGCAAAGACGGTCCCCGCCGTGGCAGCCTCGGACGTCAAGGCGCTCGTGAAACGCGGCGAAGAGGGACAGGTGAAGGTTGCATTCCACGGCGGCAGCGTCACGGCCCCCGTTCGCGCCGGACAGCAGGTCGGCTCGATCACCGTCGCCGCCCCCGGCTCGCAGCAGAAGGTCGTAGCGGTCGCGGGCGCGAGTGTCGACAAGCAGGCGTGGTGGCGAAAGTTCTGGCCGTTCTAGTGCGGCGCGACGGGGTTGCGGGGTTACGGGGTTGCGGGGTTGCGGGGTTACGAAGTCACGGGGTTACGCGGTTGCGGGGTTACGGGGTTGCGAAGTCAGCCTACCTCCTAACTTCGTGACCCCGTAACTTCGTGACCCCGTA
>DASXHZ010000041.1:0-28290 GCA_036488085.1 Thermoanaerobaculia bacterium | reverse complement strand
TGGCGCCCGAGAAGTTCCACCTGGCGCCCGGGAAGTTCCACCTGGCGCCCGAAAAGTTCCACCTGGCGCCCGAAAAGTTCCAGCTGGCGCCCGGGAAGTTCCAGCTGGCGCCCGGGAAGTTCCAGCTGGCGCCCGGGAAGTTCCACCTGTCGCCCGAGAAGTTCCACCTGAGGCCCGGGCGGTTCCGCGTGTCGCCCGGGCAGTTCCATCTGGCGCCCGAGCAGCTCCGCCTGTCGCCCGAGAAGTTCCGCCTGTCGCCCGGGCGGTTCGGCCTGTCGCCCGAGCAGATCCGCCTGTCGCCCGTGCAGGTCCGTCTGGCGCCCGAGCAGGTCCGCCGGGCGCACGTGCAGCGCCGCCGGCCGCACCTGTAGCACCACCCGCGAGAGGTGCCAGGGCCGTCCGCGAAATAGCTACCCGACTAGGAGCCGAATGAGTGTCGGCACGTCGAGTTCGTCTTCATGAATCTCGCTCCACGTGAAGTCGTCCGCGGCGCCACTAGACGTGTAACCTGCCGGATTTGCGAGCTTCAATATCTCTGGGCCGCCACGGTGTACGCGACGAGCGGTCGCTAACAGCACCTATTGAGCGCCCGCGTTAGAAGCCCTGATGGAACTGCTGGGCGATGGCGGTGGCGTCGCTGATCAGGGTCTCGATCTGTTCGATGGTGGCGGTGGTTCTCGTTTGGGTGCGGTCGACCATCATGCTCGTTCCTTCGGTGGTCACGCCGTAGCCGCCGTGATGGGCGAAGTAGTCGATGACGGTCGGCGTGAAGAGGGCGCGGGCGGCTTCCGGATCCTTTGAGAGAAGCAGCAGACTGGGGTAGTCGGGGATTTCGATGACGGTGCCGTGTTTGCCGCCGTCGATCTTGATGGCGAGGCGCTCGACGGCGGCGACCATGTTGGCGCCGAGGGAGCCGGGCTTGAGTTCGACGACGGTCATGAAGCGGAACGGTGGGAGCGGCTCGGGGAGCTTGAGGATGGCGATGGTCTTGGTGGTGTAGGTGCGGGTGTTGGTGTTGCGGCTGCCGGTGGTCTCGTTGAGGTCGAAGACGGTGACGTCGTAGCGGTCGCGGCTACCGCTGACGACGTTTGAGGCTTCGCGCCTGATAAGGTTATCGGGCACCTCGTCCTGCGGGATTTTCGCGACGCTCGCGGGATCGACGGGACCGGCGGTGTACGACATGCCGTTCCGGAAGGCCCACTCCTTGATCGCGGCGGCGCGGCGGCGGCCGGACATGACGGCGTTGACGATCAGCCCGAAGATCAGGAGGACGAATAGGCCGGCGCCGACTGCGATCCACATCGGCTACTTCTTCGGGAGGAGGTAGACGACTTCGCCCTTCTTCGCCATGCCAAGGTCCTCGCGGGCGATGCGTTCGACGGCGTAGGTGGAGCGCTTCACGGAGTCGATCTCGGCGCGGAGGCGGGCGTTTTCGCTCTGGAGCTGCTGGATGTTGGCGTGCAGGTCGTTGACGCGCTTGCGCGACTGCTGGAGCTCGGCGATGCCGCGGTCGCTGAAGACGAAGGAGAAGAGAAAGATGACGGTCAGGACGCTCGACAACAACGCCACCACTCGGAGCGTCACCTGGGTGGCGCGGCGCGCGTCGTGCGTCGAGACTGCCGGCATGTGTGGCACCAGTATAATTCTTATGTGAAGCGAGACGTTGCCTCCAACCCGTTGACCGAGCGGTACGCGTCGCGGGAGATGTCGTACCTCTTCTCCTCCGATTTCAAGTTCCGGACGTGGCGCCGCCTTTGGATCGCGCTGGCCGAGGGGGAGAAGGAGCTGGGGCTTCCCATCACGGACGCGCAGCTCGCGGAGCTGCGGGCGCACGCGAACGACATCAACTACGACGATGCGGAGCGGCGCGAGCGCGAGATCCGGCACGATGTGATGTCGCACATCTACGCGTTCGGCCTGCAGGCGCCCTCGGCGAAGGGGATCATTCACCTCGGCGCGACGTCGGCGTACGTCACGGACAACACGGACATCTTGCAGATGGCCGAGGCGCTGCGGATCGTGCGGCGGCGGATCGTGAATCTCATGGCGAAGCTGCGGGAGCTCGCGTGGAAGTGGCGCGCGACGCCGCAGCTCGCGTTCACGCACTTCCAACCGGCGCAGCTCACGACGGTAGGCAAGCGGGCGACGCTCTGGCTGCACGATCTGCTCCTCGACTACCGCGACATCCTCTTCCGCGAGTCTCAACTCGCGCTCCTCGGCGTCAAAGGCGCGACGGGAACGCAGGCGTCCTTTCTGAGTTTGTTCGACGGGGACGAGTCGAAGGTGAACCGGCTCGAACAGCTCGTGACCGAGAAGCTCGGGATGCAGCGGAGTTATCCGGTGTCGGGGCAGACGTACTCGCGCAAGGTCGATTCGCAGGCGATCAACGCGCTGGCGGGGTTCGCGCAGTCGGCGTCGAAGTTCGGCTACGACATGCGGCTGCTGCAGCACCTCCGCGAGGTGGAGGAGCCCTTCGAGGAGGAGCAGGTCGGGTCGAGCGCGATGGCGTACAAGCGCAATCCGATGCGCGCCGAACGAATCGACGCCCTCGCACGTCATCTGATCGTGAACGCGCTCAATCCCGCACTGACGGCGGCGACGCAGTGGTTCGAGCGGACGCTCGACGACTCGGCGAACCGCCGCATCGCGATCCCGGAGGCGTTCCTCGCCGCGGACGCCATCGCTTTGATCTACGACAACATCGTCGCCGGCATCGTCGTCCACGAAGAGGTGATCGCGGCGAACGTGCGGCGCGAGCTCCCATTCATGATGACCGAGAATTTGATGATGGAAGGGGTACGCCGCGGCGGCGACCGCCAGGTGCTGCACGAGCGAGTACGTATTCACTCGCAGGCAGCCGCCGACGCGATGAAGGGCGGCGCGGCGACGAACGATCTGTTGGATCGCATCGCCGCCGACTCGCTGTTCGGGATCGATCGCGCGTCGATCGACGCGATCGCGCGGCCGGAGGATTACACGGGACTCGCGAAGCAGCAGACGGAACGCTTCCTCATCGAGGACGTCGATCCGATCCTGGAGGGCGAACGAAGCGAGATTCGTGCGGAGGCGGGGGAGGTGCGGGTATGACCGGAGAGCGCAGTGCGCAGTGCGCAGTGCGCAGGAGTGCGGGGGTCTGCGCTCTGCGCACTGCCCTCTGCGCTCTTGTGACGTTCGTCGCGTATTCGTGTGCTACGACCGCACCCGCGCCGCAACCGCAAGTGCCCCAGACCCTGCACGGAGTCGCGAGTTGGTATGGCGAGGAGTTCGCGGGGAGGACTACTGCGAACGGTGAGATTTTCGATCCGATGCTGCTGACGGCGGCGCATCGGACGTTGCCGTTCGGGACGATCGTCGACGTGAAGAATCCCGCGACCGGGCAGACGGTGCGGGTGCGGATCAACGATCGCGGGCCGTTCGTCGGGAACCGGATGATCGATCTGTCGTTCGCGGCGGCGCAGCAAATCGGGTTGATCGATCCGGGAAGCGGCACGGTGGATGTGTCAGTGGTCGCGATGGGGCGCGGGGAGCGCGAGCCGCCGGCGCCGTATACGGTGACGGTGAATCAGCCGAAAGAGCAGGTGAAGATCTCCTCGGAGGAGGCGCCGAAGGTGGAGTTTCCTTTGCCGACGACGACGACTGTGACGCCCGCACCGGCAAACGCCGCCGAGGTCGGCGGCGCTACACGGGATGCCGACTTTAACGTTCAGGTGGTCGAGGAGCATCACGGGGTCGAGACGCGGAAGCAGGTTTCGCCGGATGGGAAGAAGGTCGAGACGGTCGTGGTCGGGGATGGGGCGGTAGTTCCGGCTCCGGCAAACAGCGGCGGCGAGGGCGCCGCCACCCCATTGAGAATTGAGCCGGCAACACCGAGGGTCGTGAAGCCGGGGTTTCTCGTGCAGGTGGGGGCGTTCGGGATCGAGGCGAATGCGAAGGCGCTGCAGTCGAAGCTCGCTCAGCTCGGGCAGCAGTCGCACATCGACCACGTCGATACGCTCTATCGCGTCCGCATGGGTCCGTACGCCACGCGCGAGGAAGCGATCCGCGCGCGCGGCGCACTCGAAACAAACGGGATCTCGGCGATCGTCATCGCCGCTGACACGAACTAGAGCAATTCGCTGCTCGCGAAGAAGAACGCGATCTCGATGTTGGCGTTCTCGTCGGAGTCGGAGCCGTGGATGGCGTTCTGCTCGATCGACTCGCCGAAGTCTTTGCGGATCGTTCCGGCGTCGGCCTTGGCGGGATCGGTGGCGCCCATGACTTTGCGCAGGTGGGCGACGGCGCCTTCACGCTCGAGCGCGGCGACGTAGACGGGGCCTGAGGTCATGTATTCGACGAGGCCCGAGAAGAAGGGGCGTTCGCGGTGAACGCCGTAAAACCCCTCGGCCTGGTTGCGCGAGAGGGAGACCTTCTTGACGCAGAGGATCTTGAATCCCTCGGAGTCGAGACGGCTGATGATTTTTGCGAAATTGCCCTTGCGGACAGAGTCCGGCTTGACGATGGTGAATGTGCGGTTTGCCATAGCGGGCGCGGATTATAGCGATGACGCGCGCCGCGAGGCGTGCAACATCGGGATGACCTGCGCGGTCTTGGCCTCGTTGTAGTCGACCGGGAGGTAGAGGGTGAACGTGGAACCCTGCCCCGGCGTCGAGTCGACTTCAATCGTCCCGCGGTGGAGCTCGACGAAGTTGCGCGTCAGCGAGAGGCCGAGACCGGTACCGCCCTTGCGCGAGCGGCGTCCGTGTTCGGTCTGGTAGAACTCGTCGAAGATCCGCTGCAGCTCTTCCGGCGGGATGCCGACGCCCTGATCGTTCACGTCGATGCGGACGGTGTCGACGCCGAGCGGCGAGGCCGTCCGCGCGATGAAGGAGACGTTGATCGACACCGGCCCGCCTTTCGGCGAGAACTTGACGGCGTTCGAGAGGAGGTTGAAGAGGATCTGCTTGAGGCGCCCCTCGTCGAGGCAGACGATCGGGACGTCACCGTCGACGCGGGAGACGATCTGAACGCGCGCTTCCGAAGCGAAACCTTTCATGACGCGCTCGACGGCGGTGACCGTGTCGTGGAGGTCGAACGTGTCGGCGCGCAGCTCCATCTTGCCGGCTTCGATCTTCGAAAGGTCGAGGATGTCGTTGATCAGCTCCAGCAGGTGATTGCCGGCGGTGTGGATGTTCTCGAGGAACTTGTAGAAGCGCGGCGCGAGCGACTGCCGGGCGCCTTCGAGCAGGACGCTGGAGAAGCCGATGATGGAGTTGAGCGGCGTCCGCAGCTCGTGCGACATGTTCGCGAGGAACTGGTTCTTGGAGCGGTCGGCGGCCATGAGGCGGAGGTTGGCCTCGCGCAGCTCGTTGGTCCGCTCCATGACGCGTTGTTCGAGCGCGTAGGTGAGCCCCTCGAGGTCTTTGTAGAGCTGCTGGTTCTCGATGGCGACCGCCGCCTGATTGGCGATGGCGGTGAGGAGGATGACGTCGTCCTGGTCGAACGCGTGTTTGCGGAAGCTCTCGACGGAGATGACGCCGATCACGCGGTCGCGCGCGATCATCGGGACGCCGAGCCACGACTCGGTCGGCTTGGAGTCGGCGACTGCCTTCAGGCCGAGGCGGATCTCGTCCGCGACGCTGCCAATGAGGAGCGCCTGGTGGTTCGCGACGACCCATGAGTTGAGGCCGGGACCGACCGGGAGGCGCTCTTTCGGCAGCATCGCCCCCTCGCGCATGTCGAGCTCGAACGCGAGCTCGTTCGTCGAGTCGTCGAGGAGGGCGATGGCGAAGAGGGTGGAGTCGATGACCTTCTTGCACTCGGTGTAGATGGCCATCAGGAGCTGATCGGTGGTGTAGCGGAGCGAGATCGTCTTGCCGATGTTCGTCAGCGAGGCGATGCGCTGGATCTGCTGCATCGAGTGCGTACGCGTGGTCGCGAGGTTGCGCGCCACGTAGTTCGCGACGACGCCGGTGAAGGCAAGGGCGAGGACGGCGCCCCAGCCGATCGTCGAATAGGCGAGCGCCATGACGACGACGAAGGGAATGGTGACGATGTAGATGGACGAGTCTACGAAGTCGAGGTGGATGATCTTTGCGAATGCGTATCCGTAGCCGGTCCTCTGCACGCGCGACATGACGAGCTGGTTCGTCAGGATCAGTACCAGGCTCGCGATGCCGATGCGGATGCCGGCGAGCGGCGTGGCATGCAGCGCCGGCGTCTCGCCGCCGATCGCGTCGTAGACGAGGCCCGCGACGATGACCGGGATGCCGTACGTGCCGAAGAGGCCGAAGGTCTTCACGTACTCGACCCGCGGGTCGTCCATCGGGATCTTCACGGGACCGATCTGGCGCATGCCGATGAGGCGCGCCGCGATCGCGACGGCGACGGCGAGCCACGACGTGATGACCGTGCCGAGGAGCGGGAGCATCGACATATACGCCATCATCGCGAGCGAGATGAAGATGACGTTGGTCAGCTCGAACTTCAGGAGACTGAGCGCGGTGGCAAACGCGACGAAGACGGCCAGAAGAATGGTCGCGTTCGGCGAGAGGTGATCGATGATCGCGACCGTCTGTGGGTAGCGGATCGCGGAGACGGCCATCATCGCCAGGACGCCCGCGAGCCCTTGCGTCACAAAGACGTAGAGGACGCGCCGGCGCTGGGCCGCCTTGGAGTCGAGACCGTCGATCATCGGGATGCCGAAGAGAGTAGCACCCGCCTAGAACGAGGCGAAAACGAGGCCCTCTTCCCGCCGATAGGCCGAGCTCGGCGGAATCGACGTTTCGTCGCGGCAGACGACGGTGTCCTGTAACCGCATCGGACGGGTGATCTCGACGTCGTGGGCGACGATGCAGTTCGTCAGCTCGACGCCGGCCGCGATGCGGCAGTCGTCCCAGACGACGCTGTTTTCGAGGGTTCCCTCGACGACGCTGCGGGCGCCGGTCGCGTTCTCGCCGCAGAGCGCGCGGCTGGCGGCGAGATAGCGTTGCGGCGTGCCGATGTCGAACCAGCGGGCGTTGTCGTCGATGACGCCCGCGACGGTGTCGCGCGCGAGCATCCGCGCATACACGTCGTCGACGATGGAGAACTCGTCGCGGTCGGGCATGGCGTCGAAGATGCGGGTGCTGATCGCGTGGGCGCCCGCGAACATGAGCGGCTCGCCGGTACCCGATCCGAAGCCGGTGATGCGGCCTTGATCGAGCCAGACCGCGGTGAATTTGTCGTTCGCGGGTGCGTGCCGGAGTGTCAGTGCCGCCAGTGCGTTGCGCTCGCGGCGTGTCTGGACGAGCGCTTCGAGGTTCGGCGACTGGAGGGTGTCGCCATTGACGAGCAGGAACTCTTCGTCCTTTTCGACGAGGTGGCGAATCCGCCGGACGCCGCCGCCGGTGCCGAGGATGTGGTGCTCGAGCGAGAAGTAGAAGTTCACGTCCTCGTACGTGTCGACGAGGAACGACTCGATGGCATCGGGCAGATGGTGGAGGTTGACGATGATCTCGTCGATGCCGGCGTGCATCAGGTTCTCGACCGCGTACGCGATGAGCGGCTTCCCGCACACAGGCATGACCGGCTTCGGCAGGAGGTACGTGATCGGGCGGAGCCGCGTTCCAAAGCCCGCGGCGAGGATCATCGCCTTCATAACTGGTCCGCGGGGAACACCATGTGCTCCGGTAGGTCGGCGCGCGTGCGGCGCGCCTGGCGATAGAGGTCGGCGTAGGTGAGGCGGATGGCCTGGTCGAAGTTCATTCCGAGCTCGCCGGCGATGGTCTTGATCATGTCGACGGGGCCTTCGATCTCGAAGTACTCGCCGATGGGAGTGCGGTCGAGGACGACTTCGACGTCGCGGAAGCGCCAGACCTCCCGGTATTTCTGATAGCGGAAGACCGGCTTGAACCCGAGGGAGTCGAAGAGCTGGATGGCGAGCTCGAACGACTCGACACCGGTCTGCACCTCCTCGCGCGTCTTGATGCCGCCGGCCTCGATCGACATCGGCCCCTTGAACGTCGCGAGCGAGTACTTGCCGAACTTGCGGACGCGGAGTAGCGCCCCCTTCGTTCGCAGTTCCCCGCGCCGATCGAGGACGATGTTGTCTTCGAACGTCTCCGGATACAGCCGTTGCGCGCCGAGCTCGTGGAGCTTGCGCGTCAGCTCTTGCCGGTTCTGCAGCGGGAACTTGACCTCGATCTCTTGAGCCATATGTCAGAGCGCGGAGCGGAGAGCGCAGAGCGCAGAAGTGACGTGCTTTTTTTTCTGCGCTCTGCGCTCTCCCCTCTCCGCTCTCATTTCTGCAATACCTCGACGCCGGGCAACGTCGCGCCTGAAATGAACTCCAGCGACGCGCCTCCGCCCGTCGAAATGTGCGTGATCTTGTTTGCGAAGCCGCTCGCCTTCACCGCTTCGACCGACTCGCCGCCGCCGACGACGCTGATGGCGTTCGACTCGGCGACGGCGCGGGCCATCGCCATCGTTCCCTTCGCGAACGCCTCCTTCTCGAAGACTCCCATCGGGCCGTTCCAGAAGATGGTGCGGGCGGTTGCGAGCTCGTTCGTGAAGCGGCTGACCGTGTGCGGGCCGATGTCGAAGGCCTTCTGCGCGGAGGTGAATCCCTTCTCCACCGGGATTGTCTCGATGACCTTCGGATTCTCGAGGTCGTCGCCGCAGACGAGATCGACCGGAAGGAGGACGCTCGCGCGGTGCTCCCCCTGGTCGATTCTCTTAGCGACGTCGATGGAGTCTTTGTCGACGAGCGAGCCGCCCATATCGATCTGGCGCGACGCGAGAAACGTGTTCGCCATCCCGCCGCCGATCAACACAGTGTCAGCGAGGTTGACCAGCGCTTCGAGCGGCTCGATCTTGCCGGCGATCTTCGCGCCGCCGAGGAGTGCCACGAACGGGCGATCGGCAACCTGCGTCACCTTCTGGAGGAACTCGAGCTCGCGTGCGAGCAGCAGTCCGCCGGCCGTGTCGTCGGGATCGAAGAGACGCGGGAGCGCTTCGATCGACGCGTGCGCGCGGTGGCAGGCGCCGAAGGCGTCGTTGACGTAGAAGTCGGCGAGCTTCCGGAGCTCGGCCGCGAAGTCGGAGTCGTTTTTCTCCTCGCCGGGGTAGAAGCGGAGGTTCTCGAGCAGGAGCACCTCGCCGTCGCGGAGCGCCTTCGACTTCTCGACGGCGTCGGCGCCGGTGCAGTCGTCGCTCCACGCGACGTTCGCTTTCGTGAGCTCCGCGAGCTTCTCGCGCACCGGCGCGAGCGAGTAATTCGCCCTGCGCTCCCCCTTCGGGCGCCCGAGGTGCGAGGCGATCACGACGCGCGCTCCGGCGTCGCGGAGGAGGCGGAGCGTCGGCAGCGTCTCCTCGATCCGCGTGGCATCGGCGATGCGCGTGCCGTCAAGCGGCACGTTGTAGTCGACGCGATAGAAGACTCGCGCACCCCGCGGAATCGTGATGTCAGAGAGCGTACGGATCTGAATCATGCGTGCTGCAACGACTCCTTCTTCACGCGCGCGACGTACGCGACCAGATCCAGTATCCGGTTCGAGTATCCCCACTCGTTGTCGTACCACGAAAGGATCTTGTGCATGTGCGGATCGACGGAACGGGTGAACGTGGTGTCGACGATCGACGAGAGCGCATTGTGGTTGAAGTCGATCGACACGAGTTGCTCGTCGGAGTAGCCGAGGATGCCTTGCATCTCGCCGTTCGACGCGTCGCGCATCACCTGGTTGATCTCTTCGGCACTCGTCGCTTTTTCGGTATGGAACGTCAGGTCGACCAGCGAAACGTTTGGCGTCGGGACGCGGACGGAAATGCCGTCGAATTTACCTTTCAGCTCCGGCAGCACGAGACCGACCGCTTTCGCGGCGCCGGTGGTGGTCGGGATCATCGAGAGGGCGGCGGCGCGTCCGCGGCGAAGGTCTTTGTGCGGGAGGTCGAGGATCTCCTGATCGTTCGTGTACGAGTGCACGGTCGTCATGATGCCCATCGTGATGCCGAAACGCTCGTGGAGCACTTTCGCCATCGGCGCGAGGCAGTTGGTGGTGCACGACGCGTTCGAGACGATGGTGTGCTTCGCCGGGTCGTAGTCCTTTTCGTTGACGCCGATGCAGAGGGTGACGTCGGCGTCTTTCGAAGGTGCGGAGATGATGACGGTCTCGACGCTCTTCTTGAGGTGACGCGAGGCCTTTTCCTTCGACGTGAAGCGGCCGGACGATTCGACGACGATCTGGACGCCGAGGTCCGGCCACGGGATCTCGGCCGGATCGGGGGACGAGAAGACGCGCAGTTCTCTGCCGTCGATCAGCAGCCCGTTCTGGCTGTGCTCGACCTTGTTTGGGATGGTGCGATGTACGGAGTCGTACTTGAGCAGGTAGGCGAGCGTCGTCGCGTCGGTCAGGTCGTTGACGGCGACGAACTCGACCTCTTGGGTGGTGCGCTCGAGCGCCGCGCGCAAGACGTTGCGCCCGATACGCCCGAAGCCGTTGATGCCTACTTTGACCATGTTTTCTGCCTCCGATGGAGCGCAGAGGGCAGAGCGCCGAGCGCAGAAGTTTTCTGCCCTCTGCGCTCTGCCCTCTGTGCTCTCTTACTATATCGCCCGCATGTCCGTGGAACCGATCCGTTGGCAGGGCTCAAAACTGCAACTTCTCGACCAGAGAAAGCTGCCGCGCGAGATCGTGTGGGTCACATGCGAGGACGCGCACGAGACCGCTGTGGCGATTCACGACATGGTTGTACGAGGAGCGCCGGCCATCGGCGTGACGGCGGCGTTCGGGATGGCGATGGCGGCGCAGCGTGGTGACGACGTCGCAGGGGCCGCCGCCGAGCTCCGGCAGGCGCGTCCGACTGCGGTGAATCTGATGTGGGCAGTCGACCGGATGCTCGCGGCGCATGCGCGCGGCGCGGATCTCGTCGCCGAGGCGCGGGCGATGTTCGACGAAGACGTCGAGGCGAATCGCCGTATCGGCCGCAACGGCGCCGCGCTCCTCGGCGAACAGGCGACGGTTCTCACGCACTGCAACGCCGGCGCTCTCGCCACCGCCGGCTACGGCACGGCCCTCGGCGTGGTCCGCGCCGCCATCGAGTCAGGCAAGCGCGTCGCGGTGTTCGCGGACGAGACGCGGCCGTACCTGCAAGGGGCACGGCTCACCGCGTGGGAGCTCCAGCAGGACGGCATCGATGTCACGCTCATCACCGACAACATGGCCGGCCACTTCTTCCAGCACAAGACGTTCGATGCGGTCATCGTCGGCGCCGACCGGATCGCGGCGAACGGCGACACGGCGAACAAGATCGGCACGTACACGGTCGCAGTGCTGGCGAACGCGCACGGCGTCCCGTTCTACGTCGCGGCGCCGGTGTCGACGATCGACCCGAAGACGCCGGACGGTACGGCAATTCCGATCGAGGAGCGAAGCGCCGCCGAGGTGACGTCGATCGGTGGGACGGCGATCGCGCCGGAGAATGTGCCGGTGCGGCATCCGGCGTTCGACGTCACGCTGGCGCGGCTGATCACGGCGATCATCACCGATCGCGGCGTGCTGCGGGCGCCGTACGAGGAGGCGATACGCGCGCTCTTTCGAGAGTAGTCGCCGCGCTCTGGCTCGGTTCGGGCGCGTTCCTCCTCGCCGTCGCGGCGCCGGCCGCGTTTCGTGCCGCCGGGAGTCCGACCATCGCCGCGAACGTCGTCGGCGCGATGTTGAGCGCGTGGCACTACATCGCGATCGCGCTGCCAGTGATCCTGCTTGCGCTCGAATGGCGCCGTGCTCGCGCGCTGATGGTCGTGGTGCTGTTCGCCGGGATCGTCTTCGGCGCGACGCAGATCGCGGTCGACCTCCGCATCCGCGGCATCCGCGAGACGACCGCCGTTCCGGTCAGCTCCCTTCCCCGCACGGACCCGATCCGCCGCCGCTTCGGCATGCTCCACGGCATCTCGATGATCCTCCTGCTCGCGGAGATCGTGGTGGCGGGTGCGGCGGTGGCGACGGACACCGAAAGCTAACCGGACTGCAACTCTTCCGTCCAACCTACGTAATCCTTCGTACGGAGAATGTCTGAATGCGTAGATTGATGGCTGTTGTTGTCCTCGCGACCGCGTTTGGAGCGTTTGCCCAGAAGCAGACCGCGGCGCATCCGGCACCGGCGCCGATCAACATTCATCGCGCGTCGGGGCCGATCACGATCGACGGCGACCTCTCCGACGCCGGCTGGAAGGACGCGGCGAAGGTCGACCAGTGGGTCGAGGGATCGCCCGGCGACAACACTCCGGCGAAGGTGAAGACGATCGCGTACCTGACGTATGACGACCGTTACTTCTACATCGGCATCCGCTGCGAAGACCCCGACGCCAAAAAGATCCGCGCGCCCTACGTCGAGCGCGATTCCGTCCTCGGCACGGACGACAACATCGCCGTCTTCCTCGACACCCGCGGCGAAAAGCGGACGGCGCTCGAACTGCGCGTGAATCCGCGCGGCATCCAGGGCGACGGCTTCTACGACGACTCGAACGGCGACGAGGACTTCTCGCCCGATTACTTCTACGACACCGCCGCGCATATAGACGAAGCCGGATGGAGCGCCGAGTACCGCATACCGTTCTCTTCGCTCCGGTATTCGAGCCGCAATCCGACGTGGAACATCCTGATCTGGCGCAACTATCCGCGCGACTTTCGCTACGCGTTCTACACCTCGCCGGTGTGGCGCGACGTGAACTGCCTCGTTTGCAATTCGGCGCCGATCGTGGGGCTCACGGATCTGCCCGAGGCGGGACACCTCACCGTCGCGCCGTACGTCAGCAGCCAGCATCTCGAGCAGGCCACCGACACGCTTGGCAACCTCAACGACCGCAGCCTCGACAACAACGTCGGCGCCGACGTGAAGTGGACGCCGACGGCCACCGGGGCGGTCGACCTCACCATCAATCCCGACTTCTCGCAGGTGGAGGCGGACGTCCCTCAGATCACGGTCAACCAGCGGTTCGCGGTCTTCTTCCAGGAGAAGCGGCCGTTCTTCCTGGAAGGGTTCGACCTCTTCAACACGCCGCTGCAGGTGGCGTACACGCGGACGATCACGTCGCCGCGTGCCGGGCTGCGCTCGACGGCGCGCATCGGCGATACGACGTACACCGTTCTCGCCGCGGATGATCGCGGCGGCGGATCGACGATCATCCCCGGCGCGCAGTCGAGCGACTTCGCGCCGGAAGACTTCCACTCGGAGAACGTCATTGGGCGCGCGCGGCACGAGCTCGGGTCGTCGTACGTCGGCGCGGTCCTCACCGATCGCGAGATCAGCGGCGGCGGACACAATCGCGTCATCGGTCCCGATTTTCTCTGGCGGCCTTCGCAGTCCGACAGCGTCTCGGGCCAGCTTCTCTACAGCGACACGCAGAATCCGGATCGTCCCGATCTCTCATCGGCCTGGAACGGCGCGTCGACGCACGCTTTCGCGGCGACGGCATCCTGGAACCATCTGCAACTCCATCGCGACTGGGGCCTCGGGTTCACGCAATTCGGCGACAACTTCCGCGCCGACCTCGGGTTCATTCCGCAGGTTGGCTACCGCGATCTCAACGGCTATTACGCGCTCCGCTTCTACCCCGAGCACTCGAAGATCGCGTTCCTTCGTACGGTCGTGTCGTACGACCACCAGACCGACATGCACGGGAACACGCTCTTCAGCGGCCCGAACATCGGCGGGTTCGCCATCGGCGTTCACAACCTGAACCTCCAGGTGAACCTTCATCCGCAGGAGCGCGTGCTCTTCGGAACGCGGACGTTCACGCAGAACTATTTCAACTGGTTCGTCCAGATCGATCCGTCGCGTCGTGTGACGCGGCTCTCCCTGCAGGGCCGGACGGGCCAGGCGATCGACTTCACGAACCTGGTCGTCGGCAGGAGCGCCAGCGTATCGGCGACGGGGATCTTTCGTCCGGTCGACCGCACCACGATAGAGGTCGACTCGAATCACGAGGTGCAGCGCAACCGCGGAGCGAACGTCTACACTGCGCAGGTCGAGCGTATCCGTGCGCTTTACAGCTTCAGCGCGAACTCGATCCTGCGGGTGATCGGACAGTACGACGACGTCAACCGTCACCTCGACCAGTATCCCGGCATCCCGCTCCCCCAGCACAGCGGCGACTTCCTCGGTTCGATTCTCTACAGCTACAAGCTCAACTGGCAGACCGTGCTGTATCTCGGGTACGGAGACGACCGCGTCCTGACCGATCGGAACGACCTCCTGAAGCAGGACCGGTCGCTGTTTTTCAAGGTCAGCTACGCGATCCAGAGGTGATAAGCCATTGACTTACATCTCTCGGTGTTTAGCTCAGTTCGCTGAAGCTGTCGGCATCAGCGTTCACACGCTGCGGAACTGGGAGCAGGATCGCAGGCACCCGGACGGTCCCGCCATCGCACTCCTGCGAATTGCGGCCCGTCATCCCCGCGTCATTCGTGAGAATCTCGAATCCGCCGCCTGAGCGTGTGGCTCGGAATTCAACTCGCCCCGTCCCGGTTGGAAGGGGTCATCAGTTGTTTGCCCTTTCGGGACGAGAAGGTTGCTTTGAATCTCCGATCGGCAGCACAGAAAGGAGATTCACGCAATGAGAACGTCCGGTAACGTCAAGTGGTTCAACGACGCCAAGGGATTCGGATTCATCACGACTGAGAAGGGCGAAGACGTATTCGTTCACTTCTCCGCGATTCAGGGCGGCGGCTTCCGGTCGCTGGCTGAAGGTGCCGCGGTTGAATTCGATGTCGTCCAGGGCCCGAAGGGGCTGCAGGCCGCCAATGTCGTGGTAGCGTAGCTACTAACGATTGCGAGGTCCCGGAGGGCAGGAGCGATCCTGCCCTTCTTTTTTCAGCGGGGGGAGATATGGGCAGAAGTCCTTCGACATTTGCAAAGCGGCAGCGCGAGCTGGCCAAGAAAGAACGCCAGGAGCAGAAGGCGGTCAAACGCGCCGAGCGGAAGTCGGAAGGCGGCGGCGGGCCTGAGATCGACACCGAGGTCGTGCGGGAGACGACGATCATCGACGAAGTCGAGGTCTGACGTCAGCCGACGATCTGATTTCCTTCCACGTCGATCTCGTGCAGCGGGATGCCCAGCGCCCCTAGCGGCTCCCGCACCTGCGCGGCATTCCCGACGATGACGATGAGCGCGCGATCGGGATCGACGTACTTGTTCGCCACGCGCGCGATGTCGTCCCGCCCGATCGCCGCGATGTTCTCGCGGTAGCGGTCGAAATAGTCCTCCGGGAGCGAGTAGAGCTCCATGTCGAGGAGGCGTGACGCGATGTCGCTCGCGCTCTGCACCGTGGCCGGGAACACTCCCATCATGTAGCTCTTCGTTTCGTCGAGCTCCTGCGCCTCGACGTCCCCCGTGCGAATGCGGCGCAGTTCCGCCAGCACTTCCTCCACCGACTCCCGCGTCACTTCGTTGCGCACCGGCGCGCTCACCACGAACGGTCCCGCGCCGCGCCGGAACGCGAATGTCGAGCGCGCGCCGTACGTGTAGCCGTGCTTCTCGCGCAGGTTCAGGTTGATGCGCGAGTTGAAGATGCCGCCGAGGAGCGCGTTCATCACATTGATCGCGAAGTAGTCCTCGGATGACCGCGACACGCCGACATGGCCGACCCGGATCTCCGACTGCACCGCCTGCGGCCGGTCGATGAGATAGACGCGGCTGGTGTCGAGGTTACGCGGTTGCGGCGTCGGGCGCGGAGGTTCGGGACCGCGCTTCCAGTCGCCGAAGGCCTCGCGTACAAGGCTCACTGCCTGATCGGGCGTGACGTCGCCCGACACGACGACCGAGGAGTGGTTCGGGATGTAGTGCTGCGCGTAGAAGCGGCGAATGTCGTCGAGCGTGATGCGCGAGACGCTGTCGCTCGTCCCGATGATCGGGTTGCCGTAGGAGCCGGTGCCATAGAGCAGGCCCGCGAAGCGCTTTCCGGCAATCGCAGCAGGCTCGTCGCGCTGCTGGAGGATGTCCATCAGGCGCTCGCTCCGGACGCGCTCCAGCGCATCGGGAGGAAGCGTGGCGCGGAACGAGACGTCGCCGAGGATCTGGATCGCGTCGTTTGCGGTGCGGCTGAGCACCTCGATCGACATGTACGTAGCGTCCCAGTCGGCGCCGGTGCCGAGCGCGCCGCCGAGGAGGCCGATGTCTTCGGCGAGCTTGATCGTGTCGCGCGAGCCGGCGCCTTCGTCGAGCAGGTCGGCGGTCATTGACGCGAGTCCGGCGAGATCGGAGACGTCGTGATCGGCGCCCGACTTGACGATCGTACGCAGCGCCACGATCGGCGCGTTGTGGTTCTCGGCGACGAGAACGCGAAGGCCGTTGTCGAGGGTGGTGCGGTGGATGTGCGGGAAGTGATACGGCCGCGGGTCGCCCGGCTGCGGGGCATTGGAACGATCAAGGGAACGATCAATTGCGCTCACGCCGCCACCTCCGGCACGAACACGCTCGTAGTCCGGTTCTCGGGCGTGAGGAAGTCCTTCGCCACCGCGGCGAGATCGGCGGCGGTCGCCTCGCGGTACGGCTCGAGCCAGGTGTTGAGCATCTGCGGATCGCCGAAGTACGTGGCGAGCATGCCGATCAGGTCGGCGCGTGAGTCGTAGTTCTCGAGCTGGTGTGCGAACTCGATCTCGGCGCGGTTCTTGGCACGCGTCAGCTCGTCGTCAGTGATGCCTCCGCTGACCACGCGCGCGAGCTCCTCGTCGATCGCATGTTCGATGGTCTCGATACTGACGCCTTCCTTCGCGGTTGCCTGCAGGAGGAGCATGCCGGTCGACTCGGTCGGCAGCACGTATGCCGCGACGTCCTGCGCGATCTGCTTCTCATGAACGAGCGAGCGCTCCAGGCGGCTCGCCTTGTCGGCGGAGAGGACGGTCGTGAGGAGATCGGCGTGGATCCACCCCGGCTCGCCCATCTTCGGAAGGTGGTACAGGCGGTAAAGCCGCGGGAGCTGCACGGGCGAGGCAAAGGTCTCCCGTCGCTCGAGATTCTGCGGCTGGCGCTCGAGGGAGAACTGCGGGAACGCGCCGCCCGGCGCGATGTCGGAGAAGTACCGATCGACGAGCTGCTTTGCTTCGGAGAGATTGAAGTCGCCGACGAGCGTTAGCGTGCAGTTGTCGGGGCGGTACCAGGTGGCGAAGAACTCGCGGATGTCGTCGAGCGAGGCCGCCTGCAGGTCTTCCATCGAGCCGATGGTCGGCCAGTGGTACGAGTAGTCGGGATCGTAGGCGAGGTGGAGCAGGCGCTCGAACGCGGTGCCGTACGGCACGTTGTCATAGCGCTGGCGGCGCTCCTCCTTGACGACTTCGCGCTGGATATCGAGCTTTTCCTGCGTCAGCGCGGGAAGGAAGAAGCCCATCCGGTCCGACTCCAGCCAGAGGCCGAGGGCGAGGTAGTTGGAGGGGAGTGTCTCGAAGTAGTTCGTGCGGTCGAAGAAGGTGGTGCCGTTGAGGACTCCTCCGACCGACTGCACGTAGCGGAAGTGCTCGTTGTTGCCGACGTGCTGCGAGCCGGAGAAGAGCATGTGCTCGAAGAGGTGCGCGAAGCCGGTGCGGCCGACGCGCTCGTTCTTGGAGCCGACGTGGTACCAGAGGTTGACGGCGACGAGCGGGGCGGAGTGGTCCTCGTTGAGCACCACCCGGAGGCCGTTCGCCAGCTCGTAGGTTTCGAGCGAAAGCATAGGGCGCGGAGTTGTATCACGGCCTGCTATCCTTCCGCGCCAGTGTCGTCCACGCTTCCATTCCGTCACATCGCGGTCGAAGGGCCGATCGGCGTCGGGAAGACGTCGCTGGTGACGATGCTCGCCAAACGCTTCCGCGGAACGAAGATCCTCGAGGACGCCGACAACCCGTTTCTCGACGACTTCTACAAGGACCGGCGGGGTGCCGCGTTCCGTTGCCAGCTCTTCTTCCTGCTGTCGCGGTTCGACCAGCAGCGGTCCATCAGCCAGCGCGATCTCTTCACCGAGCTGATCATCGCGGACTACACGTTCCCGAAGGACAAGATCTTCGCGTACCTGACGCTGGAAGACTCGGAGCTGATGATCTACAACCGGCTCTACGAGCTCCTCTACGAGACCGTCCCCAAGCCGGACCTGGTGATTTACCTCCAGGGGAACCTTGATACACTCTTGAAGCGCATCAAGAAGCGCGGGCGAGCATACGAAAAGTCGATCTCGCCACAATATTTGCAAGAGCTCAGCGAGGCGTACTCGCACTACTTTTACCGGTACGACGAGACGCCGTTGCTGGTGGTGAACACGAACGAGATCGATTTCGTGAACACTCCAGAGCACTTCGATCAGCTCATCGAGCAGATTCGCAGTGCGAAAAAAGGTACGCAGTACTACGTCCCGCTTGGATCCTGAGTTCACGGACCGAGACGAAGCGTAGTGAAGCGTGATGCGTGACGCATCACTGCCTCACTCTCTTCTCGCTCGGTCGAGGAGGAGAGATGAAGAGCAAGGTCACCGTCCCCGCGATCCGCAGCATGAAGTCCCACCAGCGGATCGGCATGCTCACCGCCTACGACTACCCTTCCGCGAAGATCGCGGACGCCGCGGGCGCCGACATTCTTCTCGTCGGCGACTCGCTCGGCATGGTCATCCTCGGCTATCCCGACACGCTCAGCGTCACGGTCGAGGACATCCTCCACCACACCCGCGCCGTCGTCCGCGGGACGCAGCGCGCGCTCGTCGTCGCCGACATGCCGTATCTCTCGTACCACGTCTCGATCGAGGAGTCGGTCCGCAACGCCGGCCGCTTCATCCAGGCGGGCGCACACGCCGTGAAGATCGAAGGCGGCAAGGCATCGCGCATCAAGACGATCGGCGCCATCCTCGATGCCGAGATTCCGGTGATGGGGCACATCGGCCTCACGCCGCAGTCGGTGAATGCGTTCGGCGGATTCAAGGTGCAGGGGAAGGAAGCGGACGACGCGCGGCGGCTCATCGACGAGGCGTTGGCGCTGGAGCAGGCCGGCTGTTTCTCGCTCGTCCTCGAATGCGTCCCCGCCGAGCTGGCGGCGTTCATCACGGAACGGCTGACGATCCCGACCATCGGCATCGGCGCCGGCGTGAAGTGCGACGGGCAGGTGCTCGTCTACCATGACGTCGTCGGCCTGTACGACGGCCACATGCCGAAGTTCGTCCGACGGTATGCGAACGTCGCGTCCGATTTGCAGAACGCGCTCACGCACTTCGTCAGTGACGTGCGCGACGGGAGCTTCCCGAACGACGCGGAGTCGTTCCACGGCACGAGCGAGGAAGAGCTGAAGCGCCTCTACGGCCAGCCGGAGGAGAGCGGCGCGATCGTGGTGGAGATGCCGAAAGCGCAATGATCGTCGCGAAGACGATCGAGGACGTCCGCAACGCATGTCCCGTCGGAAAACGCGTCGGCTTCGTGCCGACGATGGGATTTCTGCACGAGGGGCACCTGTCGCTGATCGACGCGGCGCGCGAGAACGGCGCCGGCTTCATCGTCGTCTCGATTTTCGTCAACCCGACGCAGTTCGGGCCGAACGAGGACTTCGAGCGTTATCCGCGCGACGAGGCGAAGGACCGGGCGCTGCTCGAGTCGCGCGGCGTCGATCTCCTGTTCCTCCCGGCGGTCGACGTCATGTACCCGCCCGGCTCGCAGACGGTCGTGCACGTCGGCGGCGTGGCGAAGCCGCTGGAGGGAGAGCGGAGGCCGGGGCACTTCGACGGCGTGGCAACGGTCGTGCTGAAGTTGTTCGACATCGTGCAGCCCGACCTCGCCGTCTTCGGCCGCAAGGATGCGCAGCAGTGCGCCGTCATCGACCGCATGGTGCGTGACCTCGACGTCCCGGTGCGTCTCGTGTTCGGCGAGACGGTGCGGGAGGCGGACGGCCTGGCGATGTCGTCGCGCAACAGCTACCTCTCGCCGAATGAGCGCGCCGTCGCGCCGTTGCTCCAACGCGCCTTGCGCGCGGGCGAACGCGAGCTGCCGTCGAGCAACGTGCGATGGGTGGAGTCGGCGATGCGCGACGTCGCCAAGGGCGTCAATATCGACTACCTCGTGCTCGTCGATCCGGAGACGTTCGAGTCGCCATCCGACTTCGATCGCGATCTCCTCCTCGCCGGTGCGATTCGCCTCGGCAAGACGCGGCTGATCGACAACATCCACGTCCCGCGGCCCCGTCACGATCCGCGATGATCTCCCTCGCACGCGCGATCATCCGCAATGTCACCGTCACCCACGGCGACGTTCGCGATGCGCTCCGCGTCGATCCCGTTCTCCTTCGCGGCGCCGAGATCCGGCCGTTCGAGGAGGTGGAGGTCGTCAATCTCGCGACCGGCGCGCGTCTGCGCACCTGGGTGGAAGCCGCGCAGGAGGCGAGCGGCGAAGTGCATTCCGCCGGCGCGCGCACCGGCGACCGCATCACGATCGTCGCCTACACGCTGCTGCACGAAGGGCAGACGCTCGCGCACAAGGTGAAGCTCGTCACCGTCGATGCCGCGAATCGCCTCGTCGCGATTACCGAATAGCGTTCAGTGTCCGGTACGCACGAAGTCGATGAAGCCTTTTTCGACGTCCACGCCGATCAGCTTCACCGACACCCGATGCCCGATGTCGGCGCCTTCGCCGCCGTGCACGAGCTTCCCTTCGACCGGCGGATGGAAGACGCGCACCCACGTGCCCTTCGGCCCCGAGCCGGTGACGATGCCGTCATAGCGCTGGCCGATCTTGTCGGAGAGGAGGCACGCCGCCGCCGATTTCCGCACCTGCCGCTCGACCTTGTTCGCCGCGTCTTCCTGCTCCGTGCAGTGTTGCGCGAGCTGCCCGAGCTCGTCTTTGGTGTAGGGCGGCTGCGTCTTGCCGAGGACCGCTTTCACCATGCGGTGCGTGATGAGATCGGGGTAGCGGCGGTTCGGTGCGGTCGAGTGCGTGTAGTCCTTCACCGCGAGGCCGAAGTGGCCGATCGGTGTATCGCCCGGCGACTCGACGACGTACTCGCCGGCGCCCATCGCCTTCACGATGGCGAGCGAGAGGTCGGGGAAGCGGAGCGGATCGGCCTTGTGCTGGCGAACCAGGAACTGCTCCAGCGCTTCGGCGTCGGGCTCGCCCGGCAGATGCTCTCCGTGCTCCTCCGCGATCTTCTCGATGCGGTCCCAGCGCTCCGGCGAGCGGACGACCCGGCGAAGACTCGGAAGGTTATGCGACGCGAGGAAGCGCGCCGTGACGCCGTTCGCCGCGATCATGAAGTCCTCGATCAGGTTCTTGGCGTTGTTACGCGCCTCCGCCTGGAGGTCGACGACCTGTCCATTCTTCAGTACCGCGCGCGGCTCGATCGTCTCGAGGTCGAGGGCGCCGTGCTGGTGCCGCACCTCGCGCATGGCGTCCGCGATCTTGTCCTGCAGTTTCAGGTTCTCGGGAAGGCCGGGGATCTTCGTGATCTTCTCGGGCGCGTCGCCCTTTCCTTCGAGCCACATTCCCACCGCGTTGTACGCGAGCTGCGCCTTGTTGTGGACCTTGGCGCGATAGACGTCGCCGTTCTGCACCTCGCCCTCCGTCGAGACGACGATCTCGATGACGATCGCCTCGCGGTCGACGTTCTCGTTGAGCGAGGTAAGGTCGGTCGAGAGCTTCTCCGGCAACATCGGGAAGATGCGCGCGGCGGTGTAGACGGACGTCGTGTTGTGGCGTGCGTGATCGTCGATGGGCGTCCCCTTCTTGACCACGGCATCGACGTCGGCGACGGCGACCAGGCACTTGATCGTGCCGTCGCCGCGGTCCTCGGCTACCGTGAGCTGGTCGAGGTCGCGCGAGTCGTCGTTGTCGATCGAGCACCAGAGGAGATCGCGCATGTCGCGGATGCCGGGATCGGATTCCGCCGCCGCCTTCGTGATGGTCGCGAGCTGTTTCATCGCGGCGTC
Organism: Thermoanaerobaculia bacterium; assembly: GCA_036488085.1. Taxonomy (GTDB): domain Bacteria; phylum Acidobacteriota; class Thermoanaerobaculia; order Gp7-AA8; family Gp7-AA8; genus DASXHZ01. The sequence goes on along the minus strand of DASXHZ010000041.1, from coordinate 6,419 downwards.
CGGGAAGTCGGGCTCGAGTCCGCGGTCGATCATCGCCTGATGCGCGAGCTCGTCGAGCATCTCGTGCTGGTTGCAGTTCTGTGGGTCGCGCTGCATCGTCATGTTGCCCCAGTCTATAAACTCGTACTGTGAAAGTCGCGCGTGCGGGCGATCGATCCCTGCTGATCGACGTGGGAGAAGTCAGTGCGCGCGAGCTTCACGCGTATGCCGCCGCTGCACGACGCGGGCCGGGCGTGATCGCGTGCACTCCCGGCCAGCGGTCGCTTTTCGTGGTCTTCGATCGCGAGGCGCCGCTCGATTTCGTGGTGCGACCCGGTGAGGTCTCGTTTACGCCGCGGGTGCACGAGGTCCCCGTGCGGTTCGACGGCGAGGACTTCAACGAGCTCCTGAGGCACGCCGGCATCACACCCGACGAGTTTCGAAAACGCATCCCGAAGCTGACGTCTCGGTACCTCGGTTTCCGCGGGGGCTGGGCGTATCTCGACGGCTGGCCGGCCGCGTGGGCGATGCCGCGGCGTCCGACCTCGCGTCCAGTGAAGCGCGGCAGCTTCGCGATCGCCGGAACGCTTGCCGGCTTCTACACCGTCGACACTCCGGGCGGCTGGAACATCCTCGGCCGCACTGACGTCCGGATCGACATCGCGCCCGGCGACGAGATCGTGATCCTTCCGACGGAGCGCGACATGGGCCTGCCCCCGCTGATCGAGACGCCGCCGCCACCCGACATCGGCGCGGCGTTCACCGGCAACTTTGCGGCGGTCGTGAAGAACCCGTTCGACCCCGAGCTTGCGGCCTACGCGAATCGCCTCGTCGCCAATCGTGATGACGCGCCGATTCTCGAGTGCGCGATGCTCGGTCCGAAGGTGCGGTTGGCGCAGCGGAGCGTGGTTGCGTGGGCAGGCGCGGACAGCGAGATTTCGGGAGTGTTCGAAGCCGAGGGAGAGCTCAACGTCGGGAGAATCCGGAATGGGTTGCGCGGTTGGCTGGCGATCGGAAGCGAGATACGCGACGCCGCGCCACCGAGACGCACGGATCGGCTGAACATTCGCGTCCTGCCGGGACCGCACGAATCGCCAATTCGGAAGATCGAGTGCGAGGTGACGCCGCAGCTCAATCGAGTTGGTATTCGACTGAAGCCGCTCACGCCACTCAAAGGCGCGCCCGCCGATCTCCCTTCGTGCGGCATGCAGTTCGGCACGATCCAGCTTCATCCCGACGGCTCGCTCGTCGCGATGGGTCCCGATCATCCGATGACGGGAGGGTACCTTCAGCCGCTCACGGTTCTGTGGGACGAGCGGTGGAAGCTCGCCCAGCTCACGCCGGGAGAGCGCGTCGTCTTTCGCGTGGACTGAGAAGACGCCTAGCCCCCGAACGAATACCCCGTCCGCGCTTTCACGCGCATCTCCGGATTCGTCAGCGAGACCTTCACCTTCTGGAACCCGGTCGTGCCGCGGGGGTGGTGCGCGTAGTAGGTGATGATGTAGTACCCGTTGGTTTCCTTCTCGATCTGTTTCAGGAGCGGCCCGAACGTGACGACGTTCCGGAAGTACTCGCCGTTCGTCGCTGCGGACATCATCTCCAGCGTCTGGTGAATGAAGGGGAGACTGGTGTAATCCTCCTGGATATTCAGCGCGTGGACCGTGACGTTCGCCGCGTTCAGCGAGTCGATCATCGGCTGGTAGTAGCGGCTCTCGTTCATCACCATGCCGTTCGAGATCTGCTGGCTGTTGTCGACGATGCCGGGCGACAGGAGGATGAGCTCCTTGCGCCCGCGAATTCCGCGTACCGCGTCACCGACGAGATCGAGCGCCTCGTAGACCGTCCCGGTCTCATTCATCATCCGGTGGGAATCCATGGTCTTCATGATCGGACCGTTGCCGTTCATGATTCCGGGGCCGTGGCTTGCGATGTCGTCGAGAGCGCGGTCGAGCTGCGCCTTGTCGCTGGTGAAGTCGCTGTAGACCTTCAGCCGGACATCGTGTGCGACGACGGCGACCTGGTCGCCCGGCTTCATGGCGTTGACGAAGTCCTTCGCCGCGTTGCGGGCGCGTGCGAGGCGGTCCCACAGCCTCCCTTCCTCGGGCTTATCGAAAAAGAAGATGAAGTAGCGCTCGTCATGCGTCCGCTCGACCTGGAACGGAGCGTTCTCTTCTCGCTCGTTCAGGAGCGTCCGGTTCGTAAAGTATTCGACCGACTCGACCGGCTGGGCAACGCCGTTCTCTTTGACGACGAAGTTGTTCTTGTCGAGGCCGAGGATCTGATGGCCGCGCGCGTCGGTGACGACGGCGTCGAGGACGACGAGATTGACGTCGATGTTCTCCCCGAAGTGCGGCGGATTCTGGCCGAAAGCGGAAAGCGCGACGAGAGCTGTGAGGGCGATGGCAAATCGTTTCATCGCGAGGCTTCCTTTCACTTCCGGCAACGCTCCGCAATCGGAATGAATTGCGCGAGGCTGCCGTTTGACCGGCCGACGCGATTCACCTAGAATCCGCGTCCTTTTCGGGGCATAGCTCAGCCTGGTCAGAGCGCACGGTTCGGGACCGTGAGGTCGGAGGTTCAAATCCTCTTGCCCCGACCACTAGAAAAATGTGCAGGCCGGCGTCACTCAGACGCGCAATCGTCCCTCTCCTCACTCTCGTCAGCCTCCTCTCCGCTTCGCCGCTCATGGCGTGGGGCGACAAGGGACACACGATCATCAATGATGCGGCGACGGTCGGACTCCCGGCCGACATGCCGTACTTTTTCCTCCGCGCGTTTCCGGAGCTGACGTACCTCGGGCCCGAGCCTGATCGCATCAAGAACGCGGGCGACTCGCAGGATGCCGTCAACCTTCCCGACCACCAGATCGACCTCGAGGAGACGTACGGCCTCGTGCTGCCGCGCTCGCGCTACGCGTTCATGGACGCGATGGCGAAGGCCGATCTCTACCGGAAGCACGGCCTCACGCACGACCATCCCGGCTTCCTGCCGTGGCGCATCGCCGAGCTCTCGCAGTACCTGCAGAAGCTCTTCGCCATGTGGCGCACCGCAGACCCCTCCGACCGCCGCGCCATCGAGCGCGAGGCGATCACGGTCGCGGGCCTCCTCGGGCACTACGTCGCCGACGCATCGCAGCCGCTCCACACGACGATCCACTACAACGGCTGGCTCGCCGCGAATCCGAATGGATACGTGAACGACTGCGAGATTCACTCGCGTTTCGAGACGGCCTTCGTCTCGCACGCCATCACGCGCGACGACGTCCTGCCGCGCGTCGCCGCACCGGTGGCGACGACGGATTACTTCGCGACCGGGCTCGCGCTGATCAAAGAGTCCAACTCGCTCGTCGAGCGGACCTACGCGATCGACCGAGACGGCGGGTTCGACGTGCTACGGCCCGTCAAACCGGAGGCGAAAGAGTTCGTCGTGGCGCGTCTCGCGAAAGGCGCGTCCGTGCTCCGCGATCTCTGGTGGTCGGCGTGGAAGAACTCCGCGCAGCAGCCGCAGCGCCGCCGGCGCTAACGCGTCCAGGGCACATCTTCGATGCCGCGCTTGTGGTTCGCGTAGCGCGCGGCGACGAAGAGGTAGTCCGACAACCGGTTCAGGTAGGCGATCGACGACTGCGTGGCGGGATTGTCGTCATGCAGCGCAACGATCAGCCTTTCGGCGCGACGGCAGACCGTCCGCGCTACATGCAACTGCGCCGCGGCTGCCGTGCCGCCGGGAAGAATGAAGCTCTTGAGCGGTGAGAGCTCGGCTTCCATTGCGTCGATGCCGTGCTCCAACGCTTCGATACGCGATGCTTCAACTCCCGCGAATCGCGATGTGCCCGGCGACGCGAGGTGGGCGCCGATCTCGAAGAGGTCGCGCTGGACGTCGAGGAGCTGAGCGTCCGCGTTCATGGCCAGCACGACGCCGAGGTGCGAGTTCAGCTCGTCGATCGTGCCGTAGGCGTCGATGCGCGGGTCGTTCTTCGGAACACGCGCGCCGCCGAAGAGCGACGTCTCGCCGCGGTCGCCGGTGCGCGTGTAGATCTTCACGCTTCCGATTCGAGCTGCCGGATGCGCTCCTTCACGACCATCTCGGCCATGTCAGGGATCACTTCCCATGCGATCTTCTTCACCTCGTCGGCCGAGAGCATCTGCACCACCCGGCGGGCGATCTTTTCGATCACCTCATCCGAAACGTCGCCGCTGAGCGACATCGCCGGTGGCGAAGAGATCTCCGGCTCGACCGGCGCTTCGAACGGAACCTCCTGGTCGAACACCGGCGAGTCGGCACGCTGCGATTCCGGCTCCGGTTCGAACGGAGGCGGCGGTTCGAATGCGGGCGCCGGCTCGAATGCGGGCGATTCAAATGCCGGCTCCGGCGCCGGAGGAGGCGCCATCTGCTGCAGATCTTCGAACGACATCTTCGTGAAGGCGCGCGTCTCGCCGCTGAACGCCGGCATCTCTTCGCCGAACGGCGAGTCCGGTTCGTGTATCGCGGCCGGCGGTTCGGGCGCGGCGGCCATCGGTGCGCCGAACGCCGGCGTCTGCTCTTCCCACGGCAGCGACTCGGCGGCCTCGGGTGCGGGCGGAGGGGGAGGTGCGGGAGCCGCCTGCTCCGTCATCTTTTCGAGATCTTCGAACGACATGCGCGGGAACGCGCGTGTCTCGCCGCCGAACGCGGGAGCTTCTTCATGGATCGGCGGCGGCTCGGGAGCGGGGGGTTGCGGCTCCGCGATGCGCTGCAAATCCTCGAACGACATCTTCGTGAAGGCGCGCGTCTCGCTGCTGAACGCCTCGGTTGGCGGCGTCTCGAACGGCATCTCGTTCGCCGCGCTCTCCGCCATCTGGCTCGGCGCCGCGTCGAAGATGTCGTTAGTGTGCGGCTGGAAGCTGAACGGCGATTCTTCAGTCGCCGCGGTTTCATCCGCCCACGGCGATCCGGCCGGCTCCGGCTCCGGTGTCGGAACGGGCGCGGGCGCAGGCGGTGCTGCGGCTGCTTCCGCCGCCGCGGATGCGCTGTGCTGCGCCGCCTGAATCAGCTCATCCACTTTATGGATGAGGCTCTGCGACTCGAACGGCTTCGTGACCACCGCGTCGCAACCCGCCTTGTCGGCGCGGTCGGGATCGAACGGCTCGAACGTCCCCGTGAGCAGCACGACCGGAATCGTGCGGTACTCGGGATGCGACTTCACGAATTCGCAGACTTCGTATCCGTTCTTCTCCGGCATGATGATGTCGGAGAGGATGACGTCGGGGCGCATCTCGGCGAGCTTTTGGATCGCTTTGGCGCCGTTGTTGACCGCGACCACTTCGTAGTCGCCGTCGGAAAACGTCAGTTCGACGACCTTCTGGATGGTGATACTGTCATCCGCGAGAAGGATTCTTTTCGCCATTGATTTTTGCTCCGCTGTAGCGATCAACCTACCACGGCAAGTCGAAACCCTCAAGAGAGATACGTGACGGATCGCTTCCTCGTCTTCGGTCATCGCGGCAGTCCCCGACGCTTCCCCGAAAACACGGTCGCATCGTTCGAAGAGGCGCTTCGAAGCGGCGCCGACGGGTTCGAAACCGACCTCCGCCTCCTGTCCGACAACACCGCCGTCCTCTTCCACGACGACGAGTGGCGCGACGCCGAGATCGAGACGCTCGCCGCCGACTGGATCCCCACCGTTGGCTACGACGTAGCGCGCGTTCGCGACCTCGCGCAGTTCGCGAACCGGGCGACGATGGTGCTCGAGGTGAAACGCGGCAAGTGGGAGGACGTTCTCCTCTCCGAAATCGCCGAGCTTCCGAACGTCATCGTCGCGTCGTTCGATCACACGCTGGTCGCCGAGCTCGCGCGCCGCAAGGTGGCGTTCCCCCTCGGCATCACGATCTTCGGCCGGCTCGTTCACACGGCGGAGTACATGAAGGCCCTCGGTGCGTCGTGGCTGTTCCCGCAGTTTCGATACGTCGACCGCGAGCTCGTCGAGTCGCTCCATGCCGAAGGGATTCGCGTCGTGCCCTGGTCTCCGGACCGGGAGCGTGATTGGGAGCGCCTGCACGATACCGGATGCGACGGGGTCATCACCGACTATCCGGCCGAAGCCGTCGAGTGGCGCGATCGGTGAGAGCAGACAGGAACGAGCAGACAGGAACGAGCAGACAGGAATGTCTGCTCTCCACTGCGCTCGTGGAGCGCAGACATTCTTGTCTGCGCTTGAGCGTGCACACGTTCTGATACACTCCGGCTGATCCATTCGGCACCGCGGGAGGGGGCGGACAATGAAGACCTGGGAGTACAAGATCATCAACGTCCGATCGGAGAACTACTCGATGGATCCGCGCCGTGCGGAAGAGCTGAACCGCCTCGGCGACGACGGCTGGGAGCTCGTCTCGATCACGTCGATCAACTTCAAGACGGGCGCCACTGATCACATCGGCATGGTGTTCAAGAGAGAAAAGCACGCC
>DASXHZ010000071.1:0-17501 GCA_036488085.1 Thermoanaerobaculia bacterium | reverse complement strand
GCCCGTGCTGGGTCAACAGCGCTAGGGAAACATACTATCCGAACGCGATACTCCGCATCGACAGCGTTCCGTAGTGGAACGCGTCCACGATCGTCCGCGGCGTGTCGTCTCCCGCGGCACCGGCGGCGACGAGGATCGGCTCGTAGTGTTCCGGCGTCGGGACGGCGTCACGTGCGTTCGGCGCCTCTTGGTAGCGCGCCAGCGCAGCGTAGTCGCGCGCCTCGATTCGCTCCGCAACCCACGTGTCGAACTCCCTCGCCCACTCCTCGGCTGGCGCATTGACGCCGGCGAAGTTGATACGACGGAGGTTGTGGACGATGCCGCCGGTTCCCATCACCACGATTCCGCGATCGCGCAGCGGGGCGAGGGCGGCACCGAGGCGCAGCAGGTCGTCGCCGCGCGACGGCGCCGGCAGCGAGATCTCGACGACCGGGATGTCGGCGCGTGGACGGATGTGGGTCAGCGGAACCCAGAGGCCGTGGTCCCATCCGCGTTCGGTTTCCAGTGACGCGCCGATCATCGTGGCGATCTCGCGCGCGAGCTCCGGATCGCCCGGCGCGTCGTAGCGCATGGTGTATAGCTCCGGCGCGAAGCCGCCGAAGTCGTAGATGACCTCCGGCTTCGCGACCGCATTCACACGGACGCCGGCCCGCGTCTCCCAGTGCGCGGAGACGACGGCAATCGCCCGTGCGCCGTCGAGCGTCTCGCCGAATGTACGGAGCGCGCGCGTGACGGCGTCGTCCTGCAGCGCCAGCGACGGCGCGCCGTGAGCCACGAATACGGCGGGGCATTTCATAGATGCGCCCTGCGAGCGGCGGTTCAAGGGTAATCGATGTGCAAGCGGATGGCCTTTGGGAAGAAACGTGTAAGAAGAGCGAGTAGCGGGGATGGAGCGCAGACACTCTTGTCTGCGCTTAAACTCCCCCGCGATGCAGAAATCGCGTTTCGCTCCCGTTCTTCTCCTCCTCTTCGCGTGCGCGTCGTCGTACGATCCGAAGCCGATGAACCGCTCGGCGGAGAGTTACGTGAAGCTGGTGCTTGCGTTGGGCGAGCATGATGCCGACTACGTCGACGCTTACTACGGACCGCCGGAGTGGCGGGCGTCGATGCGGGAGAAGAAGCCGTCGCTCGCGGAGATCCGCCACGGCGCGAAGGCACTGCTCGATGAGCTGACCGCGATGCAGCCGCCACATGACGCGATGGCGCGCCTCCGGCTGCAGTACCTGACGCGCCAGACCGAGTCGCTACTCGCGCGCACCGAGATCCTGGAAGGAAAGAAGCTGAAGTTCGACGAGGAGTCGAAGGCGCTCTACGACGCCGTCGCGCCGCACAATTCCGAGGCGTACTTCGAAGGGCTCCTCGGCGATCTCGATCGCGAGCTCGCTGGAAAAGGGCCTCTGGCAGCGCGGCTCGATGACTTCAAGAAGGACTTCGTCATCCCGAAGGACAAGCTCGACGCCGTCTTCAAGGCGGCGATCGACGGCTGCCGCTCGCGGACGCTGCAGCACATGACGCTCCCTCCCGGCGAGACGTTCACGGTCGAATACGTGACGAACAAGTCGTGGAGCGGATACAACTGGTACCAGGGGCACTACCGGAGCCTGATTCAGGTCAACACGGACCTGCCGATCTACATCGACCGAGCCATCGACCTCGCGTGTCACGAGGGGTATCCCGGCCACCACGTCTACAACTCGCTGCTCGAGAAGAATCTCGTACGCGACCGTGGATGGCAGGAGTTCTCGGTCTACGCCCTCTTCAGCCCGCAGTCGCTGATCGCCGAGGGGAGCGCGAATTACGGGATCGACATCGCGTTTCCGGGGCACGAACGCGCGGAGTGGGAAAAGTCGCATCTCTTCCCAATCGCGGGGCTCGATGCGTCGAAAGCGGCGAAGTATTACCGGATCCAGGAGCTAGTGAATAAGCTCGGATACTCCGGCAACGAAGCCGCGCGCCGCTATCTGAACGGCGAGATCACGACCGAGGAAACGGTGAAGTGGCTGGAGAAGTACTCGCTCTCGACCGCCGCCCGCGCACGGCAACGCATCAAGTTCTTCGACCAGTACCGCAGCTATGTCATCAACTACAACCTCGGCAAGGACCTCGTGCGGCAGTATGTCGAGCGCCACGCGGGATCGTCTCCGGAGAAGCGGTGGCGGGTGTTTGGTGAGTTGCTGGCGTCGCCGCGGCTGCCGAGCGACTTGCTGAAATAGTTGCCGGTTGCCGGTTGCCGGTTGCCGGTTGCCGGATTCGAACCGGCCACCGGCCACTGGACACCGGCTACTCGCTCAGGAACCGGTCGATCTCCGGCCACGCCTTCGCCTTGCAGTCGACGATCGCGAGGTGACCGCAGCCGGCGAGCGGAACGAGGCGCGCGTTGGGGAGCTCGTGCTGCATGCGGACGCCGAGGGAGTACGGCGTGAGGAGGTCGCGCGTTCCCCAGAGGAGGAGTGTCGGCATGGTGACGCGGGAGACACGGCCATCCATCAGGTCGCGGCGCGAGAGCATCGAGGTGAACTGCGACTTCAGGATCCAGGCGTGCTCGCGGTTGACGCGCAGGAAGTCGCGGGCCACGAACGGGGGAATGTGCGGCGCGCGGTCGGTCTGCAGGTCGATCAGCTTCTGGAGCTCTTCGACGTTGTGTGGTGTGAAGGAGTCAGCGGTGAGCGTCGTCGGGAAGTTGAATCCGGCGCTGTCGATGAGGACGAGCTTGCGAACGCGCTCCGGATGTTCGGCGGCGAGCTTCAGCGCGATCCATCCGCCCATCGAGACGCCGATGAGATCCGTTCGCTGGATGTTCAGCGAGTCGAGAAAGCCGCGAACGACGTCGGTCTCGAGCGCGATCGAATAGTCGACGTGAGGTCTGTTGGAACTGCCGTACCCGAGGAGGTCGAGCGCGTAGACGCGGTGATGGGCGGCGAGCGTCGGAAGCAGCGGCCCCCAGTCGTCCGCCCTGCTCGCGAGACCATGAACGAGCACGACCGGCGGACCGTCACCGCCGGTGTAGTAATGGATGCGCCATAGAGCGCCACTGGATCCCACGCGCGTCTCGCGTCCGCGGAAACCATGCGCGAAGATCCATCCGTGGCGAACGACGCCAAAGACGATGAGAGGGCGGAGGTAGACGATTCCTCCGAGGACCAGCACGATGGCTGCGACGAACCAGGCGCGGCGAACGATTTTTGTCATGCAGGGGATGACGTTTCACTCATTCGACAAGCGAGAACGCCAATAGGTCGGCCGCCGGCTCATATGTGCGAGTCCTGACGACTGGAGTTGATAACGTCGAATGTAGTGATCGATCTCTGTCTGCGCAAACGAGCTTAGCTGGACTGCCTTATTCAGCGGGCCGAAGATGTCTCGTTCAATTCGCGCCCTAAACTCTTCCCAGCTCGCAGTCGACGCCTCGCCGTTGTCGAGAGCCCTGCAGCGGCGCTCGATCTCCTGCGCCCACGCCTCTTCGCCATCTTCATCGGGGCCATCGAGGCTCTCCAACAAGCGCGCCGCGAGCTCAGCGCGTTCGTGCTGGGGTAGGTCCAGGGCGAGCGAGAAGACCCTCTCGTATCGTCCATGCTTCCAGTGTAGGACACCCGGGCACGGGACGTGCTGAGTTCGCCGGCATGGGGAATCTGCTCTGGCTCATCATCGTCATCCTGCTGATCCTGTGGCTCGGCGGATTCGCGTTTCATGTCGGCGGCGGGCTGATTCACATCCTGCTCGTCATCGCGGTGATCGTGCTGATCTTCCAGTTGATCACCGGCCGCCGCTCGATCTGAAGGCGTCGACGATCGCTTTGACCCGCGCCGCGTCGACCGGCGCGTCGACGTTGCTGTCGCATTTGATCGACGTGCCGGCGATTGCACCATCCGCGTCGGCGTAGGTCTGGGCGTTCGCGGCGGTCAGGCCGCTGCCTATCAGGAGCGGAGCGTCGATGGCGTTGCGCAGGAGCGCGAGACGTTTGGGATCGCACGGTGCGCCAGTTTCGCTGCCGCTGACGATCACCGCATCGGCGAGGCCGCGCAGCCGGAGATCTTTCGCCGACTGGACGGCGTCGGTTCCCGGCGGCGGGGTCGCGTGCTTCACGAGGTGGTCGGCGAAGATCAGTACGTGCGGCGCGAGCGACGCACGGAGCCGTAACGTCTCCGCCGCTTCTCCTTCGATCACCCCCTGATCGGTGAACATGACGCCGGTGTGCACATTGACGCGAATGAATGCCGCACCGGTCGCCGCCGCAACCGCGAGCGCCGATCGCGCGTCGTTGCGCAACACGTTGACGCCGAACGGCAAATGCACCGCCCGCGCGACCTCCGCCATCACACGCGTCATCGCGGCGACCGTCTCCGCGCCTACCCGCCCGCTGACGAACGGCCGGTCGCCAAAGTTCTCGAAGACGATTCCCGCCGCGCCGCCGTCGTAGATCGCACGCGCATCTGCGAGGGCCGCGTCGATCACAGCGTCGATCGAGCCGTCGAAAAGCGGCGCCCCCGGCAAGGCGCGCAGGTGGACCATACCGAAGACGGGATGGGGGCCGAAGCGGGAGCGGAACGCTTTGCGAGCGAGCATGGCCGTTATTCGTTACTCGTGATTCGTTACTCGTTACTCGGCATGTGCCGGTTTCGTCCCCCGAGTAACGAGTAACGAGTAACGAATCACGAGTAACGAATCACGCCCGTTATACTCCAGCCCCGATGTCAGATCTCAAGCTCTTCAACACGCTGACGCGTGAAAAGGAAACGTTCGTACCGCTCGTTCCGGGCGAGGTGAAGATGTATTCCTGCGGGCCGACGGTCTACAACCGGCCGCATATCGGGAACCTCCGGACGTTTCTCTGGAGCGATCTGCTGCGCCGCTATCTCGAGTGGCGCGGCCTGCGCGTCCGGCAGGTCATGAACATCACGGACGTCGAAGACAAGATCATCCGGAACGCGAACGCCGCCGGGAAGAACATCCTCGACTACACGGCGCCGTTCGTCGAGGAGTTCCATGACTCGCTGAAAGAGCTCCGCGTCCGCCCCGCCGACGAGTACCCGCGCGCGACGGACTACATCCCGCAAATGGTCGACCTCGTGGAGCAGCTGAGGGAGCGCGGCCACACCTACGTCGCTGACGGTTCGACGTACTTTCGCGTCGCGACCCTCCCCGACTACGGGAAGCTCTCGCGCGTCGAGATCGACACGACCAGCGGCTACTCGCGCATTGAGTCGGACGAGTATGAGAAGGAGTCGGCGCGCGACTTCGTCCTCTGGAAGTCGAAGAAGGAGAACGAGCCGTCGTGGCAGACGCCGATCGGCGAAGGCCGCCCCGGCTGGCACCTCGAGTGCTCCGCGATGTCGATGCAGCTCCTCGGCGAGACGTTCGACATCCACACCGGCGCGGTCGATCTGATCTTCCCGCATCACGAGAACGAGATCGCGCAGAGCGAAGGGGCGACCGGGAAGCCGTTCGTCCGCTACTGGATCCACGGCGAGCATCTCAACATCGACTCGCAGAAGATGTCGAAGTCGCTCGGCAACATCTACACGCTCGACGAAATCGTGGCGATGGGTTACGAGCCGCTCACGCTGCGCTACGCGCTTCTCTCCGTGCCGCACCGGACGAAGCTCAATTTCACGGAGCAGTCGTTGGACGATGCGAAGAGCGCCATTGGACGGATCGAGTCGTTCTTCCTCCGCCTCGATGACGTCGCGGCCTCGGCGCCGCGCGACGCCGCGCACGCCGACGACAGCGCCGACGCGCTGATCGGTAAGTTCCTCGCCGACTTCCAGGAGGCGATGGACGACGACTTGAACACTGCCGGCGCGCTCGGTGCGCTGTTCACGTTCATACGCGACGCCAACGTCGCCATCGACGCCGGCCGCATCACCGCAGGGGACGCCGAGGGGCTGCGCGAGGCGCTGCGGAAAGTTGACCCCGTGCTCGACATCTATCCGAAACGCGATCGGTCGCTCGACGAAGAGATCGAAAAGCTGATCGAAGCGCGCCAGGCCGCGCGCAAGTCGCGCAACTTCGCCGAGGCCGATCGGATCCGCGACGAGCTGGTGGCGCGCGGGATCGTCCTCGAGGACACGTCCGCGGGCGTGCGCTGGCGGAAAAAGTAACTCGTGATCGGCTACCTCGAAGGAAGACTGAAGTACCTCGACGCCACGCGCGCCGTCGTGCTCACGAGCGGCGTCGGATACGAGGTGCGCATCTCGCTCTCGACGTACTACGGCCTCGAAGGACGCTCCGACGTTTCGCTCGAGATCTACACGCACGTCCGTGAAGACGCGCTGGCGCTGTACGGATTCGCGACTGGCGACGAGAAGTTCGCGTTCGAGAAGCTGATCTCGATCTCCGGAATCGGACCGACGCTGGCGCAGAAGATCCTTTCGGGCATCGACGCGCCCGATCTCGCCGATGCGATCGCGCGCAGCGATGCGCGCAAGCTGTCGTCGATCCCCGGCGTCGGCAAGAAGACGGCGGAGCGCATCTGCCTCGAGCTGCGCGACAAGCTCGTGTTCGCGGAAGGCCGTCCGTCCGTCGCCGCCACCCCCACCCGCTCGTCGATCGACGACGACGTCGTCTCCGCCCTCGTGAACCTCGGCTACAAGCCCGCCCAGGCCGACGCCGCCCTCGCCGCCGCCCGCAAGGAGCTCGGCAACGAAGCGGAGCTTTCGGCACTTCTCAAGGGTGCCCTGAGACAGTTGACGAAGTAGCCGGAGGGGCGGACGCCCCTCCAGGTCGGCATCAAGGCCGCATATACCGGACGGCAGAGGGTTGCCGCATGTTCCCAAATCGACTATTTCTCGCGCTGCTGGCGTTTGCGGTCACGATCCCTGCCCACGCGGTTGATACGAGCGCGCTCATCTCCGACGCGTGGCCCCACGACAACGGCACGCAACTGTCGCAGATCGGAAACGGTGTCGGCGTCGTCTTCAGCCCTGACCTCTCGGTGAAGGATAACTGTCAGTTTTACCAAGCCCTCGGCTTCGCCTGTTTCCAGGACGCCGACTGGACCCGCATCCTCGACGACATCCGCACGCACAACATCTTTCATCCCGAGAATCGCATCCGGACGCTCGTGCTCGAAACGCATGGGACGAACGGAAACGGCCTCAAGCTCCAGCGCAGTTACGATCCGAAAGCCGACCGTTCGTACATCTCGGTCGGAGCGCTGCAGGAGCATCTCGAGCCGGACGGCGTGCGCTACATCATCATCAGCGCGTGCAACTCGCGGCGACTTCTACGTCCCGCGATTTACAGGACTCTCGACCCGAATCCGGGCGACAAACTCTTCCTGCCGCCGACGTGCGGCATCGTGAACGCCGACGCCGACTACGACATGTCGCGCAGCCGGATCATCGTCGCGACTCCTTCCGCGAGCCACATCGAGACGACGCTCGTCGGCAACGTCCGCGAGCTCGCACCGATCACGCGGCGGGTCGTCGCCTACGCCGCACATCTGAATGGCGTAAAGCTGCCGAAGCAGTTCGCAATCAGCGACATCATGATGGAGATGCTGGTTCACGACCCGCGGCTGGAGCTGCAGACCGGCGAGTCGATCGATGAGCTTTCGAAAGAGATCCGGCCGCAGGACGAGGATGAGAAGCTCTACAAGTCGTTCGTCGCGTACGTGAACTCGATCGGCGCAAAGGACGCTGCGCTTCTCCCGCCGCCTCCCGCGGCGAAAGCGAGCGTGAAAACCGCCGCGAGGAAGCCGTCGCCGAAGAAGAAGAAAGCGGCCGTCAAGAGCGCCTCGACGCGCGTTCCCTAACGCTCCAACAGCGCGCTCGTCGCTTCTTCGAGGAACTCGTGGGCGCCGGCGCTGCCGAGGAGCACGGCGCCGAACCAGCCGTCCGTCTTCCAGAAGCCGCGTGAGAGCGGACGGTACTTCGAGCGATCCTCCGGGTAGGGCCATGGCGTGACGTACCAGTACGGCTCCGGGTACTCGGTGTCGCCTGCGACGAAGCCCGCGCCGATCGTGTGATCGCCGCCGAGCGGGATGAGCGTGGCAATGTCGAAGTGGTGCGGCCAGAGCCGCACGTCGCTCGCGCCGGGATGATCCGTGCGGTACCGTTGCAAGACCGCATTCGCGTTCGCGTACTGCGCCGCAAGCGAGTCGAGATCGTCGTGCTGCGGCGTGAACACCGCGCCGTTCGCCACCTTGTGCGTCGGAATCCCTTCCTCCGGACGCGCGAGCATCTTGCCGAGGCGTTCTTCGTAGAAGTGAAAACCATCGTCGAGCGTGTGCGCGTGCAGCGGGAACTCCTGCTTCGACGCCGTCTGGTCGTCGATGAGCAGCAGCGTCATGTCGCGGAGGCGGATGCCGGGGCGGTAGCGGCCATCGACTGGCGCCTGCACGAGCGCCTGGTGTTCATCCGACCAGACGAAGCTCTGATGGCTGTCGTCGGGCTTCGGCGGCAGTAGCGTCCGGCCCACTCCCGCCGCCGCCTGCGCCGCCCAATGCAACTGCTGCCGGGTATCGGAAAAAGAGGACATGGTCATTCTGCCGGCTGCGCTCTTCTCTTTCGTGTGTCTTGAATTATAAATCGCATCCATGTCCGACACCTTCCGCGCTCTCGTGGCGCGCGCACAGAACGACGTCGCCTTCGAGACGAAATCGGTAACCGACCTCACCGGCGACGTGCTGATCGAGGTCGCCTACTCGTCGCTCAACTACAAAGACGGTCTGGCGGTCACCGGCAAGGGCCGGATCATCCGCCGCTTTCCGACGATCGTCGGCATCGATCTCGCCGGCACGGTGATCGACTCCTCCGTTGACGAGTTCAAGTCTGGCGACCGCGTCCTCGGTACCGGCCAAGGTCTCGGCGAGACCGACGGCGGCGGCTACACGACGAAGCAACGCGTTCGCGCCGAGACGATCGTGAAGGTGCCCGACGCGCTCTCCTTCGACGACGCCATGCGCCTCGGCACGGCCGGTCTCACCGCGATGCTCTGCGTTCTCGCGCTCGAAGGGAATCACTTGACGCACTCCGATCGTGAGGTCGTCGTCACGGGCGCCGCGGGCGGTGTCGGATCGCTCGCCGTCCACCTTCTCGCACGAGGAGGGTACAAAGTCGCCGCGCTCACCGGTCGTCCGGAGCTGGAGCCGTATCTCCGCGAACTCGGCGCCACGTCAATCGTTCCGCGATCCGAAGTCGAAGACGCGAAAGGTCCGCTGCAGACCGAACGCTGGGCCGGCGGGGTCGACACGGTGGGCGGCCCGATCCTCGCCAACGTCTACGCCCAAACCGCGTACGGCGGCGCCGTCGCATGCTGCGGCATGGCCGCGAGCCACGAGCTCGACACCACGGTCTGGCCGCTCATCCTCCGCAACGTCTCCCTCCTCGGCGTCAGCTCGCTCAAGCCCTCCAAAGCGCTGCGCAATCAAGCGTGGCAACGCCTCGCCGAGGATGTCGACCGCGATGTGCTCGCGAGCATGAGCCGCACCGAGCCGCTCTCGAACATCTTCGCCATCGCCGAGGAGATCACCGATGGACGAGTGCGAGGGCGGGTGTTGATTGATGTGAACGGGTAGTGCGCAGGAAGGCAGAGCGCAGGCGAGACTCTCCGCCCTGCCTTTCGTTCTCATGGGGCGCCGACGGCCTCGCCGGCGACGCCGCGCCGAAAAATGGGTCGAAGGACGCAGGCGGTGATGGCCGTAAGCATTCACCCTAGGGACCAGGCTCGCTAAGCCCCTAAGCACCAAAGCCGTAATCCCGCTCCACCTTCGCGATCCGGGTCACATAGCCGCCGTACCACTCCGAACGGCCGCGGCCTTGCGCAACGAGGTGCTCGCCGTGCGCCTTCCAGTTCGCGATCGACTCGAGGTCGCGCCAGTAACTGACTGTGATTCCGACGCCGTCGGCGCCGCGCGCGCTCTCGATGCCGAGGAAGCCGGGCTGCTGTTGCGCGAGATCCATCATGCGCTTCGAGGTCTCGGCGTAGCCCTCGTCGTTGACCCGCTGCGACGTGAAGATGACGGCGAAGTAAGGGGGTTCCGGCGTGGTGGCGAACATGGCGTGCGGTTCACTTTATCCTTCGCGGCCGGCACGGCCGCGGAGGATCTGGTGCCCGCCTGCCGGCTGGACGATGGCCTGTCGGCACCCGATCCTCGCGCGCTGCGCGCGCAAGGATAAAGTGATAGCCATGATCGAACGTGAAACCAACGGACCCATCACCACCCTCCGCCTCGCCCACGGGAAAGCGAGTGCGATGGACGTCGAGCTGTGCGAGGCGCTCATCAGCGAGTTGCGCGACGCCGAAAAGAGCGACGCGCGAGCGGTCATCCTGACCGGCAGCGGCTCGATCTTCAGCGCAGGCGTCGATCTCTTTCGGATGACGAACGAGGGCGCCGCGTATGTCGAGCGCTTCTTCCCCGCGCTGCGCGACTCGCTCTACGCCCTCTTCACCTTTCCGAAGCCGATCGTCGCTGCGGTCAACGGACATGCGATTGCCGGCGGTTGCCTTCTCACGGCGGCGTGCGACTACCGTCTCATGTCAGCCGGCAAGATCGGCGTCCCGGAGCTACTCGTCGGCGTTCCGTTTCCCGCCGTCGCGATTGAGATCCTGAAGTTCGCAGCCGGCCGCGACGCGCAGTCGCTCGTCTACTCCGGCCGCACCGTCACTCCCGACCACGCGAAGCTCGCCGGACTGATCGACGAAGTCGTCGCCCCCGACTTCCTCCACGTCCGCGCCGATCACGTCGCCCGCGAGCTCGCGGCGATCGACAGCCGCAACTTCGCCATCACGAAAAAACAGCTCCGCGGCGACACCCTCGATCGCATCGACAAAATTAGCGCCCTCGACAGCGACGCTCTGAAGATGTGGTCCGCGCCGGCGGTGCACGACCACATCCGTGAATACCTGGCCCGAACGGTTGGGAAGACCCGCGCTTAGTGCCGCGCCGCGCGGCGCCGATTCGGCGGAGGACCGAGGACCTCGATCGTGAACTCGATCGTGGCGTAATTGCAGCGATCCCACGCTTCGGCCCACACATGGAAGAGACCGGGCGCGTAGAAGACGCGATCGCTACTGGACGCGTGTCCCGGTGATGGAACCCTGAAGTCGCCCGTGTCGCCGTCGTACCACGCGAACGACGGGTCGTCGAAGCCTGCGGTCCCGATTTCGAGTTTCACGTTCTGCGCCTGTGGCACGGTCACGCGCTCCTGCAGCGGAAACGCGATGCCGGTGCCGGGCGAATCGCACGCGACGACGATGGTCGCGTAGGGCCGGCGCAAGCCGAGGTCGACGACGTGCGCCACTCCCGGCGTGAGCGCTTTCACCTTGACCGGATCGAGAACGAGCGGGTCACTGACCGCGCCGTCCCACGTCAGCGAGCCGTTCGCCTCCGCAACGTCAGGCGTATCGCTCACTAAGACGACGTGCGCAGGCAACGGCGCGATTCCCGACCACCATGCGCTCAGCGCCAGCGTTGCCGTCTCCCCCGGCCTCAGGGTGACGATGCTAGGCGTGAGCAGTGGGTTGAACGAAGCAAACGCGGAGGAGGCGAAAAGGAGGCAGGCTGCGGCGATCCATCGTTGCATGCGGAGAGTACGGAATGGATCGGCAAGGCATCTAGCGGGGATGGTTACGAGGTTGTGAGGTTACGAGGTTACGAGGTTGCGAGGTTGCGAGGTTGCGAGGTTACGAGGTTACGAGGTTACGAGGTTGCGAAGTTGCGAGGTTGCGAGGTTGCGAGGTTACGAGGTTTCGAGGTTTCGAGGTTTCGAGGTTTCGAGGTTTCGAGGTTTCGAGGTTTCGAGGTTTCGAGGTTGCGGGGTTGCGAGGTTGCGTGGTTGCGAGGTTGCGAGGGTTTCGTAACTTCGAAACCCCGTAACCCCGTAACCCACGTCTTACCGCTCCAACGCCTCCATCCCCTTCGCGATCGCGGTCGCTTTCGCGGTCTTGACCTTCGTCGGCAGCATCTTGTGCACGAGGCCTTGCGCCTTCTTGATGGGGCGCGTCAGCGGGTTCTCCCACATCCCCATGATCATTTCTTTGCGCGTCTGCATCAGGTCGCCGAGCTGGCGAAGCTGATCGTCGTCGAAGAGTTGCCGGGCCGCGACGAACATCTCCCCTTCTTCTTCCTTGACGTGATGTTCCACAAGATCGAGCAGAACCTTCGCCTTCGCTTCGAACTCGTGCGACTTCGGATTCGCCGCCATGAGCGACGGGAGCTCGATATCGACCAGGTGATGTTCCTCGGCGGCCTCGTAGAACAGATTCTCGCTCTCGGTCTTCTCGGACGCCGCCTTGAACGCGGGATAGAAGACCTCTTCCTCGATCTGCGCGTGCGTCTTGAGCTCGCGCTCGATTTTCGAGCAAAGCCGCTCGCGGTCGCGGACCGTAGTGGACGCATTCAGCTCCCGCAGGAGCCGCTTCACCGCCGTATGGTCCGACTTCAACATCGTGATTGCATTGGGCATCGATGATCCTCCTTGATGTTTCGACAAATTCATCATTTCCTTGCGCAAGGCGTACCAGCGATTCGGTCAAACCGCCATAATGGCGCCGTGCTCCATCGGTCCAAAGAGCGCCGAGGTTTCGGAAGGGTCCATCTCGAGACGAAGCTGCGCGGCTCCGTCGACGCGGTCCCCATTTTCGTGACCGAGGTGTCGGTGACGGGCGTACGCGTCGTCCATGAGAATCGCTTTCCGACCAGGCCGGACGGCGTGCATCAGCTCTGGTTCGACTGGAACGAGCACACGCTACGTTTTCAAGTCGAGCTGATCCGGACCACGATTGCGAAACTCGCGAAGCACGCCGGCGAAAAGAGTCTGTATGACAGCGGACTGCGCTTCGTACACGGCGATGCGAAGTCCGACACGCTCCTCCGCGAGCTCATCGCCGACTACGTCGTCCGGTCGATCAACGAGCAGCTCGCGAACGCCCACGGCATTCCGCCGATCGCCGCCTACTCGTACCAGACGGGAAAAGGGGACCGCTTCCGCCGCTGCGAATTCGTCAACGGCGTCTGGCGCAAGGCCGAGACCTTCGACCCGCAGCAGCCCGAGCAAGGCTTCACCATCGCCGCCGACCTCGACCCCGAGCACGTCGACATCCTCTGCAGGACCTGGGAGATGCTCGGGCCGGAAGGACGCCGCCTCACCCAACTCCTGGCGCAGCTCAGCATCAGCAAGACGGAAGGCATCCCGACGCGCAGGTATGAACCGTGAAGATCCTTATTCGTGACTCGCGATTCGTTACTCGGAGATGGAGTATCGTCCCCGAGTAACGAATAACGAATAACGAGTAACGAGTAACGAGTAACGACCATGAAACACCGCACGCTCGGCAAGTCCCTCCACGTCAGCTCCATCGGCCTCGGCTGCATGGGGATGTCGGAGTTCTACGGCACGTACAACGACGCCGAGTCGATCGCGACGATCCACCGCGCGCTCGACCTCGGCGTGAACTTCCTCGACACGGCTGATATGTACGGCCCGTTCACGAACGAGCAACTCGTCGGCCGCGCGATCAAGGGCCGCCGCGACCAAGTCGTTCTCGCGACGAAGTTCGGCAACGAACGGCGCGACGACGGAAGCTGGGTCGGCATCAACGGACGCCCCGAGTACGTGAAGAAGGCGTGTGACGGCTCACTCCAGCGCCTCGGCGTCGACCACATCGACCTCTACTACCAGCACCGCGTCGACAAAGACACGCCGATCGAAGATACGGTCGGCGCGATGTCGGAGCTCGTCAAAGCCGGGAAAGTTCGCCACCTCGGCCTCTCCGAAGCGGCGGCGAAGACCATCCGCCGGGCGCACGCGGTCCATCCGATCACCGCGCTCCAGACCGAGTACTCGCTCTGGACCCGCGATCCCGAGGACGAGATCCTGCCTACCGTGCGCGAGCTCGGGATCGGCTTCGTTGCGTACAGCCCGATCGGCCGAGGATTTCTGTCTGGGCGGATCAAGAGCGTCGACGACCTCGAGCAGGGCGACTTCCGCCGCCAGAATCCGCGCTTCACCGGCGACAACTTCCAGAAGAATCTCGACCTCGTGAAACGCGTCGAGCAGATCGCTCGTGAGAAAGACGCGACTCCCGCGCAACTCGCGCTGGCGTGGCTCCTCGCGCAAGGCGACGACATCGTCCCAATCCCCGGCAGCCGCCGTATCCCCCACCTGGAAGAAAACGCCTCCGCCGCCGACATCGAGCTCTCCAAAGACGACCTCGCGAGAATCGACGAAGCCGCCCCGCAAGGCATCACCGCGGGCGATCGCTATCCGGACATGTCGCGCGTGAATTTGTAAAGCCGCCGAAACGGCACAACGGCTGCACCTGTATCGGGTTGATGAGACGCATTTTTCTCGTGCTCGCGCTCGCCGCGACGCTGCCGATTGCTGCGCAGACCACCACCACTGACAAGCCTGCTGCAAAACCGCAGGAAAAGAGCACGCCGAAGCTGGAGAAGAAATCGACGGCCGCCGGAGAAAAGAAACCGGCGGAAACGAAGTCCGACGCAAAGAAGACCGACGTCAAGAAAGCTGACGACACCAAGTCGGACGAGAAGAAGACGGCCGGCGACACCAAGACCGCGCACAAGAAGAAGGATGACGACGACTCCCGCTCCGACGTCTTCCCCGACATCCAACACGAGCGCGTCGACTATTGGGTGGCGGCGTTCAGCAAGATGAAGGACTACCACAAGAAAATCGCGGGCGGCTTCGAGCGGAAGGCGAAATACCAGGACCTGCTCGAGCGGAAGCTGCGGAAGAAAGGGATGCCGCAGAACCTGATCTATCTGGCGTTCGAGGAGTCGGCCTTCAATACCGAGGCACGCTCGCGCGAGAAAGCGAACGGCATCTGGCAGCTCACTGCCGCGACCGCGCGCCTTTACGGCCTCAAGGTCAACAAGAAAGTCGACCAGCGGATGGAAGTGGAGAGAGAGACCGACGCCGCGCTCCGATTCCTCAACCACCTGCACAACCGCTTCGGCTCGTGGTACCTCGCCGCCGCCGCATACGACGCCGGCGAGAACCGCATCGCCCGTCTCATGCGCAAACACTTCAAGCGCGAACACGGCCGCGACCGCGACTACTACAAGATCTGGGACGACCTCCCGGGGGAAACCCGCGACTACGTCCCCGCGATCGTGGCCCTCAAGCGGATCGGCCAGAACCCGTCAAAGTACGGGTTCTGAGGTTAGCGAAGGAGCTCGACGACTGCGGGAACGACGAGTTGCGCGAGCGGAATGTAGATCCTCGAGGTTTCGAGGTTTCGAGGTTTCGAGGTTTCGAGGTTTCGAGGTGACGGGGTTCGCACCGTACCGCAACCCCGCAACCCCGAAACCCCGTAACCCCGTAACCCCGCAACCCCGCAACCCCGCAACCCCATCTCCTGAGACACGGTTATCGCCTTCCATGTCGTGGAGCGGTACTCGCTACTTCTCGATCTGTATCGATTCCTTCCGGCCGCTGTTCGCGACGGCGATCATGATGCCGAGGCCGATGGCGATGACGACGCCGATGATGGTCCACGTTGTGCCGACCCGCTGCAGAACTCCGGTCTTCCAGAGCGCAGCGATGATGCCGGCGAGCAGGATGGCGTAGCCGAGAAAATATGCTCCCGTCCATTTCATGGCAGTACTCCCCTTCCTGACGCCTGAGTTTGCATCGTTCGCGCCATAGGTTCGCGCCATAGGTTCGCGCCACGCTCAGCCGGTCGACTTCGCCTCCAGCTCCGACCATCGTTCGTACAAACGATCGACGGTCGCCTGCGCCTCGGACAGCTCCGCGTAGCGCTGCTGCAACGCGTCGGCGTCCGAGGCGACTGCCGGATCTTCCGCTCGCGCTTTGGCCGCGCCGAGACGCTCCTCGGCGGCGAGCACGCTCTCTTCCATCCCTTCCAACTCGCGCTGCTCCAGATACCCGAGGCGAGCCGCCTTAGCTTTTGTGGAGCGCGGGCTTTCAGCCTCCGCTGCCGGAGGCGGGCTGGAAGCCCGCCCAACACGAGGAGAGCTCCACTGCGCGTAATCGGCGAAAAACTCCGTTCCGCCACGACCATCGAGCGCGAGGATCTTCGTCGACACGCGCTCCAGCAGATAGCGGTCGTGCGTGACGAGCACCAGCGCGCCGGCGAACTCCAGAAGCGCCTCCTCGAGCACGTCGAGCGTCGGAATGTCGAGATCGTTCGTCGGCTCGTCCATCAGTAGAAGATCCGCCGGCTGCAGCATCAGCCGCGCGAGGACGATGCGCGCCTTCTCGCCGCCGGAGAGCTTCGACACCGACGTCTCCAACTGTTCCGGGCGGAAGAGGAATCGTTTCGCCCACGACGTCACGTGCATCGACCGGTCGCCGTACACCACCGCATCCCCTTCCGGCGCGAGCGCGCGCTTCAGTGTCAACGAAGAATCGAGACTCTCGCGGTTCTGCTCGAAATAGACGACGCGGAGGCGGTCCGCCTGCTCGATCGTTCCGGCGTCGGGCGTCAGCTCGCCGGCGATCATTCTCAGCAAAGTCGTCTTCCCCGCGCCGTTCGGACCGAGAACGCCGAGGCGCTCGCCGGGCGTGAGGAGAAGATCGAGGGAGTCGACGAGCGGCTTGTCGTCGAGCCGCTTGCGGAGACCTTTGCCGAGCCAGAGGCGCTTCGTCTTGCGCCCCGAGGAGGTGAAGTCGATACCGGCGGTGGAGGTGCGTGCGCGATCGCGGCTCTCCTCCAACTCGTCGATCAGTCGACCCGCGTTATCGATCCGCGCCTTCGCTTTCGTCGTCCGCGCCTTCGGGCCGCGCCGCAGCCACTCCATCTCGCGCCGCACGAGATTCGCGAGCGTCGACTGATACGCAGCCTCGTTCGCGAGCACAGCATCGCGCGTCTCGAGGAAGTCGCTGTAACTCCCTTCGCCTTGCAGCAGCCCGCCCGGATAGATCCGGTTGAGCTCCAGCATCCGCCGCGCAACGTTCTCCAGAAAATAGCGGTCGTGGCTCACGACCACGAATGCTTCAGGTTCACTGATGAGGAGCGCCTCGAGCCAGAGGATCGCCTCCACGTCGAGATGATTCGTCGGCTCGTCGAGCAGCAGGATGTCCGGCTCCCGCGCCAGTTCCCGCGCAATCGCGAGACGCTTGCGCCAGCCGCCGGAGAGCGCATCCGTCACCTGCGTCCGATCGGTGAATCCCGCCTTCCCGAGCGCCCGCCCGATGCGCGACGACTTCTCGTACTCGTCGAGCTCCGCCTCGCCGCTCAACTCATGGTTCAGCGCATCGAGCAGCACCTCCTCCACCGAAAGCCCCGGATTGAACACCGCATCCTGCGGCACATACCCGATGCGCACCCCCTTCCGCACCGCCCGCCGCCCGGAGTCCGTCACCTCGACGCCCGCCAGAATCTTCAGCAGCGTCGACTTCCCCGACCCATTCGGCCCAATCAACCCAACATGATCCCCCTCCGCAATCGCGAAGGTCAGGTCCTCGAACAACGGCCGCGCCGTGAACGCTTTCGTCAGCGCCTCGCACGAGAGGAGAACGGGAGCAGCCATCGGGTAGGCGTTATATCAGCCCCCGCCCCGCTGTCATCCCGAG
>DASXHZ010000065.1:0-201164 GCA_036488085.1 Thermoanaerobaculia bacterium | reverse complement strand
CGCCGCCGCGTACTACAACGAGCCGCTCGGCGGCTTCTATCTCCACCACGACGACGTCGTCTCTTCCGACCCCGCCGAAACGCTGCTCCAGTTCTGCCAGTCGACCTACGACGCCGCCGCGGACTGCGGGAAGTGGGACCGGGAGTTGCTCGAACGGAGGATCTGATGCCCGAGACCTGCGAACACCTGAAGACGACCGACGACGTTCCCGCTCGCACGCCAAACGGCTGCGAGGAGTGTCTGCAGTCTGGCGATACCTGGGTGCACCTTCGGCGATGTCTCCACTGCGGTCACGTCGGCTGCTGTGATTCGTCGAAGAACAAGCACGCGACGAAGCACTACCACCGCTCGAAACACCCGGTGATGCAATCGTTTCAACCGGGTGAGTCGTGGAAGTGGTGTTACATCGACGAGTTGATGGTGGAGTGAGTCTCGCGTCAGCCGTGACTGACGCCGTCCCTCGTCATGAGACCGCGGTGTCATCCGAGGATTTGCCGAGAGCGTCCGCAAAATGCACCCCGTGTCAGCCGCGGCAAACACGGACGATAACGCGTTTCCAAACGTGTCAGCCCCGGCAGACACGGGAAGTAATTCGATGACCGGACACGTCAGCCACGGCTGACATAGGCGCCCATTCGCCTTCAATCGGCGTCAGACGCCGATGATGCGCCTGGCATAAACGCTTTCGACCGGTGTCATCCCGGGGGCTGACGCGCGTCGAAAACCGGATGGCGTCGCCTCGGCCGCGGGACACGCCAACGTGATGATGGCAACGATCGCATGGGAACCGGAGCTGACATCGTTGGCCATTCGGATGTCCCGGAGGCATCCCGGGCAGACCTCGAGTGATTCGCGGAAGTCAGGAAGGCCATCGTCGGCTGACCCGCGAAGTGCGTAAGATCGCGTCGCGGAGCGCGCCAGATCCAATGCCGACAGCCCGAGAAAGAAACGACGACGCCATCTCCTTCGGATTGATCATGCGCCGCCTGCGCTCCCAACGCGGCTGGCCCCTTCAGCACGCGGCCAAAGCCAGCGGCATGAACGCACGCTACCTCGGCAGCATGGACCGAGGCGGCAACGTCCCGAGCATTTCGACGCTGATCCTCCTCTCGAACGTCTACGGCGTCGATTCAGCCGAGGTGTTGAAAGAGATGATCGAGTTCAGGGAGACGCTCACGCTGCGGAAGGGGTAGCGTCAGTCCTCACTCCCGTCTCCCCGTCCACACCGGCACCTGCCAGAGGGCGTAGCCACGGGGGTCGCGGACGGCGGCGATCATTTCGCGCCAGCGGCGATCGGTCTCCTCGGCGGTGATGCCGCCGTGCTCGATAATGGAGTCGGTGTAGCCGTCGCGCCACGCTTCCCAGATGCGGGCGAAGATCTCGCGGTCGACGCGCAGCGTGTCGACGACGATGTAGTCGGCTGCGATGTCGCCGATCCCGGCGTCGTGGAGCAGCGTGAAGGTCTTGCGGCCGACGTGGAGGTCGCAGCCGATGGCGGCGCCGAAGCGCGGCGGGATGACTTGCCAGAAGCCGTCCGCATCGAGCTCGGTCGGATGGCACCAGAGCATCCCGTAATCCTCCGAGATGAGGTGGATCCGGCCGCGCGGGCGCACGACACGCTGGATCTCCGAGATCACACGCGCGGCATCGGGCACCGCCTGCAGGACGTGCCGGCAGATCACGTAATCGAAGGAAG
The DNA here is from genome assembly GCA_036488085.1 of Thermoanaerobaculia bacterium. Lineage (GTDB taxonomy): Bacteria > Acidobacteriota > Thermoanaerobaculia > Gp7-AA8 > Gp7-AA8 > DASXHZ01. The sequence goes on along the minus strand of DASXHZ010000065.1, from coordinate 199,468 downwards.
CGTCGTCGAAGTGCAGCGCCATCGCGTCGCCGCGCTCGAAGCGGACGCGATCGCCGAACTCCGCGTTCCGCGCCGCGGCGCGCTCGAGGTGCGGCTCCTCGAGATCGATCCCGACGAACGTTGCGTCCGGGTACTTCGCCGCGAGCCGCGCGAGGACCTCGCCCGTCCCGCAGCCGACGTCGAGCACGTTTCCGAGTCCGATCGGGTGCCGGTCGAAGATCGACTCTTCCTGCGGCCAGATCGCCACGATCTGCGCCACGAGGTTGCGCACCATCGACTCGTTGGCCATCTCCTTCGCTTGCGGGCTGTTCGGATGCTCCATGGAAGGAGATTCTATGGTCTGGTCGCCTCGGTCACCGCCGCCGCGACGCGATCGTCCGTGTCGCCGGCGTTTTCGATCTCTACCGGGTAGCGAACGCGGATCTCGACGCCGCTCGGCGCGACGCGCAACCGGCTGTGCGGATGCGGCTGCGGCGTGGAGGTGTTGAGGAGGCGCTCCATGTCGCGATGCTGCCGCTCGATGGCGTCGCCGTATTCGCGATAGACGCCTTCGACCGCGGCGAGCATGCGCGACTGCGTCGTATGGAAGTCGCTCTCGCGCGGCACGACCAGCGACACCTCGTGCCAGAGGAAGCGCGTGCCGGGGAGCTGTTTGAAGATGCCGGCGCTGTGGTCGAAGACGACGGAGTTCGGGAACTCGACGATGCGGCCGGTCGGGAGCTGATCGCTGCCGCGCGTCTCCAGCTCGATGAGGTAGATCCAGACGAGGCCGACGTCGAGCACGTCGCCGTTGACGCTCGCGATGCGCACGCGGTCGCCGGCGCGGATGCCGTACTTGCCGATGAGCACGAAGTAGCCGGCCATCGAGAGGATCACGTCCTGGAGCGCGATCGCGATGCCGGCCGTCAGGAGGCCGACGAAGGTCGTGAGCGAGCTGACGTCGGAGGCGAACGTTGCGGCGAGGATCGCGGCGACCAGGATGAGAATCACGATCCGCCGAATGAGGAGGAGGTGGTGGCGGCGCTTGACGTCGTGAACGTAGCGGAACGTCATCCGGCGCCAGATCACCGCGATTGTGGCGACGATGAGCAGCAGGATGCCGAGGGCGATGGCGCGAAAGAGGAGCCGCCGGAGCTCCTCGCGGTGCTGATTGACGACGGTAGCGTGCCAGCGGCCGATGTTCGTCTTGTAAGCGTCGAGGAGCACGCGGCGTTTGACGAGCGGCATCATGGCGCCGCTCACCTGACGGAACTGCACGGCGAGTGCATCGAGCGCGGTCTTGCGGCGTTGCAGCTCGGCGGCATCGCTCGTATCGGGCGCGTTCATCAAGGCGTCGGCGCGCTGGCGGGTATCCGAAAGAAGCGCGGAGAGCGGCTTCGTAAACTCGCGCGCATCGCGTTGGAGGACGTCGGCACCGCGGATCGCCTGCTCGAGCGCATCCGTCTTCCGGTTGAGGGCGATGACGTCGGCGATAAGGCCGATCACGCTCGACGGCGGGGCCTTGCGCGCCGCGACCGGCAGCGGCGCGTTGCGCACTCCCGCCGACGCCGAGAAGTTCTGCTCCAGCGCCGCGATTTGCGACGAGAGGTCGTTCGACGACGCATCCGTTGAACCGCTCATGATCGTCATCATGCCGCTCACCGCGTCGTTCCTCGCCTGCGCCATGGCGACCCTGCTCTGCGCCTCGCCCACGGCGGGATCGTCGGGCTTGAGTCGAGCCTGCATATCGGCGAGGCGCGCCTGCTCGCGATGGAGTTGATCGGCAGCCGACGCCGCACGCTGCGTGAGCCGCTGGATCCGTTGCGACGGCGCGTTTGCCGCCGCCGCGGTCGCCGGCGCGAGCATCTGCGCCTCCGCTTTCGCCGCCTGAAATGTGAGATCGACGACCTGCTTTCCGAGCTGCCGGTTGTCGTTCACGTAAAGGACATCGGTCGGCTGATCGGCGAGCTCGCCCTGCGCGTCGAGTTGCTCATCCCACGCGATCGTACGGTTGAGGAACGCCAATACGTGCGCCGCGCCCATCGGCTGCGGTTGCGGCGCCGGCGCGGAGATGAGGGCGATGGCGAGAAGGAACGAAAAGCGCGTCACGCCGGACGCGCAACAAGTTCTCTGCCAAGTGACACGCCAGGCCTGTTAACCGATGCTGCTCCGGCGGGTTGTACCCACCATGAGAACGGCCCCATTCCTCTGCATCGTCTTCATCACACTCGCCGCGCGCGCGGACGTCTCGGCGACGCTCGACGACTACTTCACGCGCGCCGCGGCGCACGGGTTCTCCGGATCAGTGTTCGTTGCCCGAGGGAACGAGATTCTGCTCCGGAAGGGCTATGGACTTGCCGATCGTCGCGCGCATGTCGCGGCGACACCGGAGACGGCCTACAACATCGCTTCGCTCGACAAACAGTTCATCGCGGCCGCCATTCTGAAGCTTGAAGAGAGCGGGAAGCTCCGCACGGACGACAAGCTCACGCGCTTCTTCGACTTCGTCCCGGACGACAAGAAGGAGATCACCCTCCACCAGCTTCTGTCGCACACGTCGGGACTGCGGAACGACTACTGGGATGAGCATGCGGACCTCTCGACGCGCGAGGCGTTCGTGAAGTTCATCCTTTCCGAGCCGCTCGACAGCGCGCCGGGGACGGCGTGGAGCTACTCGAATTCGGCGTTCATCATGTTGGAGCGGATCATCGAGATCGCCTCCGGTGAGCCCTACGAACAATACCTGCACGACGCACTCTTCGCGCCTGCCGGCATGGCGTACAGTGGCTTCGCCCTGCCGAAGTGGAAGCCGCACCAGGTCGCGCACTACGACTTCTGGACGGTCGACGCCAAGTCGCTCAAGGGCGACGTCGCGTACGACGATCCGCTCCAGCGGCCGGCGCCGAACCGTGTGTTGCTGTCAACCGTCGACGACCTCTGGAAGTGGCACCAGAAGCTGCCTTCGATCCTCAGCGCGGCTTCGCTCACGAAGCTCTACACGCCGGTGAAGGATGACTACGCCTACGGATGGAACGTGGTGCGAACGACGCGCGGAACGCGGCTCATCCATCACGGCGGCTCCGACTCGAACACCGGAATGCTCGTCACGTACCGCAACTACGCCGACGAGGGAGTGTTCTTCGTGGTCGCAACGAACAGCATGCAGCCGGGCCTCGTCTCCGACTACATCGCCGCGGACATGGAAGCGATGTTGTTCGGCGGGCCAGTGACGTTACCGCCGCCGGCGATTGCGAATCACGACGCGCTCGCTGGGAAGTACGGTCCTTATGAAGTCGTCGCGGTCGATGGCGGGCCGCTGGTTCTTCGCACTCAAGACCGCACTGCCATGATGACGCTTCGCCTCCCCTCCGCGCCGGCCGCCCAGGACGAAGTTGCGAACGATCTCGTGCGCGCCGCATTCAACGGCGACTTCGCGACCGTCAAACAAGCGCTCCACGCGAGCGACGGATTCATGGAAACGATCCGGGACGGCATCGAACACTGGAAGAAGGCCTACGGCAACGTGACGAAAATCCGGACCGTAGGACAACGCACGTTCGTCTTCGAGGCGGAGCCGGAGATCCACTCGTACGTGCGCGTCGACTTCGAGCGCGGTAGCGAGGTGCTGCGCGTCCTCCACACCGGATCGGGAGGCCTCCGTCTCGATCGCCTTAACATGCCGCCCGGCATCGAAATGGTCCTCGCACCCGATGGACCGGGACGATGGACGACGTGGGACTTCAAGCTCGGAACCGGTGCGATCGTCAGCCGCGACGGCGACCGGCTCGTGCTTCAGGGACAATGACGGCCATGCGTCAATACCAGGTCGACAACCTTATCGCCATCATCGCGTCGTTCGTGATCGTCGTGACGATCACGATCATCGTGATCCGCGCCTGGCGGCGCGCGTTCGAGGCGCAGCACGAGCTCCGCCGGCAACTCATCGACAAGATCACCCCCGACGAGATCGCGCGCATACTCGCGAGTCCGGACGGTGCGCGCGCCATTGCGGCGTTGACGGGAGGCGCCGAGACGGACTCCGCCGCCGTCGGACGCGGCGTCACGTTGATCCTGATCGGGTTCGCGCTGGGACTCTCCGCCGCGCTGTCGCACCTCCCGCTGGTCGGCATGGCAGGTCTCGTGTCGCTCGCCGCCGGCGTGGGGCAGCTCGTCGTCGCGCGCTTGATCTCGGCTGAAGCTCGCAAGTGAATGAGCAAGAGCTCGAAGAGCTCTACTGCGCCACGGCGCCGCGCCTTCGCCGTTACCTCGGGCGTCTCGTCGACGATCCTGACGACCTCACGCAGGAGACTTTCCTTCGCTACCTCCGCGCCGGATACACGGCCGCCGGCGAAGATCGAGTTCGGATTCTCTTCACGATCGCGACGAACCTTGCGCGCAACGCGTGGTCGAGAAAAAAGCCGCAGGCCACGACGGCGGATCCTGTGGCCGCCACCGATCCGATCGAGCGGATCGACCTCATCGCCGCACTACGCAATCTCTCACCGCGGGAACGATCGCTGCTGTGGCTCACGTATGCCGAGGGGTACGATCACCGAGAGGTGGCAAGAGTGACCGGGATGGCGCATGCGAGCGTCCGCGTACTTCTATTTCGTGCGCGACGGAAGCTCGCGCGGCTCATGGAGCGAGAACGATGACCGACATTCGGAAAGCATTCGACGAGCTGCCGCCGCCGTTGCCCGATGCGCGCGACAGCGAAACCGCGCGGGCGATCTGGCTGCGAGCGCGCATGACTGCGATCGTCGAGGACGACGCGCGATCGCGGCGCGTCGGGCACCTTCGGTTCGCAAGCGCCGCGGTATTCGTGGCGGCGCTCGATGCGATTGCGCTACTGGTGGTCGCGTCTCTGGCGTTCCACAGATGACGGCGCAGACAAGAATGTCTGCGCTCCACGTTCGTAGTGGAGCGCAGACCTTCATGTCTGCGCCGTCATTCCGCGGCGCCGAGGCGTTTCTCCAGCTCGTCGCGGCGGGCGCGACTGACGCTGACCGTCGCGCCGTCCTTCAGGCGGACGGCGTAGTCGCCGCCGGGTGCGCGGAGCATGGCGTCGACGCGGTCGAGGCGGACGATCGCCGATCGGTGGACGCGGAGGAACACATTCGGGTCGAGCTGCTCTTCTAGCGTCTGCATCCGCTCGCGAACGGCGAACGTGCGCTCGCCGACATGCAGCTCGGCGTACGGCCCGCTCGCGGTGATGTAGTCGATTTTCGAGACCGGAACGACGCGTACCTGACCGCGGCTCTCCACCGGTATCCGATCTAGATACTTGTGCGGCACGCGCTCCGGCTGCAGCTCCTCATCCTCCTGCAACAGATCGCGGAGACGCCGAGCCATCCGTCCGACTTCGCGTAATTCGAGCGCCTTCCGCGCGCGCCGGAACGCCTGCGAGAAGCGCTCGTCGTCGAACGGTTTCAGCAGATAGTCGACGGCGGCGCGATCGAATGCCTTGAGCGCGTATTGGTCGAAGGCGGTCGTGAAGATCGTGAGCGGCATCTCGTCCGGCCCGATGGTGTCGACCACGTCGAGCCCGTCGAGTCCCGGCATCTGGACGTCGAGGAAGACGAGATCGGGATGAAGGGCGCGAACCTTCTCGACCGCTTCGAGACCGTTCGCCGCCTCGCCGACGATGTCGACGTCGTCTTCATGGGTCAACCGATCGGCGATGTGCTGGCGCGCCAGCGGCTCGTCGTCGGCGATCAAGACGCGCACCCGTTCGGTCATCGATGCAAAGGCACGACGACTTCCGCGATCGCGCCCCCTCCCTCCGCATTCTTCAGCCGCATCGCGCCGCGGTCGCCGTAGAGCTGCGCCAGACGCGCGCGCGTGTTGCCAACGCCGACCCCTTCGCGCTCGGCGGTGACGCCAGGCCCGTTGTCGCGGACTTTGATCACGAGCGACTCCCCTTCGCGATGCGCGTCGATCTGCACGATGCCCTCCCGTAACGCGCGGCTCGCACCATGCTCCAGCGCGTTCTCCACGATCGGCTGCAGGATGAGATTCGGCACGAGCACCTCGAGCAGCGACGGGTCGACGTTCCGCTCCACCCGCAGCCGCCCCTGAAAGCGCACTTCCATGATCGCGATGTAGCGATCGAGCAGCTCCAGCTCCTGCCGCAGCGGGACTTCGTCCGCTGCTTTGCTGTCGATCGTCGTCCGGAGAAGCTCGCTCAGCCGCGCGATCATCTTCCTCACGCCGGATGGATCGCGCTCCACGAGCGCGGATACCGCGTTGAGGGTATTGAACAGAAAGTGCGGATTCACCTGCATCCGCAACGCATTCAGCCTTGCCTCGGCGAGCTGCGCCTGAAGCTGCGTCGCGTGCGCCTGCCGCTCCTGATCGCGCCGGAAATACTCGCGCGCGTAGCCGGCCGCAAGGATAGCGAAGTAGGAAAGGAGCTGAGGCGCAAACCGCAATCGCGCCACGTCGCTGAGGCCGTGGAAGCCGCGGTTGCGCGCAGGCGGCAACAGCAGGAAGCGCGCGTAGCTGAGCAGGAGGAAGACGCCGATCGAGATCACGGCGCCGATGACGATCAGCAGCGCGATACGGCGCAGCGAGAAACGATTCGAGAGCCGGAAGACGAGGGGCGTGAGCACGGCCCACGTCCACGACTCTATGAACGCCAGGCTGATCGGCCCGCTCGGATCGATCGGTCGCAAACCGGCACGCGGGTCGAGCAGCCAGTTCACGGACGACATCACCGCGAGGAGCGTCCAGAACGCGAAGATGATCGCGATCTCGCGGCGTGTCAGCGGACGGTACATGACCCCGTTCCCTTGCAAGGCCGTGCCCGCTTCAGCGAAAGAGGTCGCGCAGCGTACTTGTCGATGACACTCACAATACAGGAGACCAAATGAGAAAGTTTGCAACGGCAGTAGCAGTCACGCTCCTCGGCGCGTCGCTCGCAGTCGCGGCGCCGCAGGAAGCGGGCAACGGTACCGGGCACCGCGGGAAGATGATGTCGTTCTCGGAGCGCTACGGCGCGACGCTGAGCCTCAGCGACGCCCAGAAGGCCGCCATCGACGTGATCCAGAAGGAGACGCGCGAGAAACACGCGGCCTTCTTCACCGAGTCGAGCGCCACGATGAAGGCGTACTGGGAAGCCAAGCAGGCGAACGACACCGCCAAGATGGACGCGCTCAAGCCGGCGATGGACACGCAGCGGACGAAGATGAAAGAGATCCGCGCTGCTGAGGACGTTCGGATCGGCAAGGTCCTGAACGCCGACCAGAACGCCCAGTATCTGAAGATCAAAGCCGACCGAGCCGCGCGCGACGCGCAGCGTCAGCAGTAAATGTAGGAGCAACGGAGCAGACAGGAATGTCTGCTCTTCAATGGAGCGCAGACATTCTTGTCTGCGCTCTTTCATTTCATGTCGGCCGCGTGCGATTCATGACGTCCGCGTGCAAACCGTTGAAATCGCTCAACTTTCGGCCCCTCCCCGTCGTTACCTATGCAGCGGAGGAACATCATGAACCGAAAGAAATCGCTCATCACCATCGCCGTCATCACGATCCTCGCGATCGCCGGCCTCCTGGTGCACAAGGTCGCGTTCGCCAAGGAAACGACGACCTATCGTTTCGCGCCGGTCGCGCGCGGCGACATCAACGCCACGGTTTCCGCGACCGGGACGCTCAATGCGGTCACGACCGTGAGCGTCGGCACCCAGGTGTCGGGGCAGGTCTCCGACCTCTTCGTCGACTACAACGACCACGTCAAGAAGGGCGAGCTCCTGGCGCGCATCGACCCGACGCTTGCCCAGCAGGCGGTCAACGACGCCGAAGCGAACCTCGAAAAGGCGCAGGCGCAGGCCGTTCAGGCGTCGCGCGACTACGCCCGCAACCGCGAGCTGATGAATGACGGTCTCGTCGCCAAGAGCGCCGAGGAGCAGACGCAGTCGTCGTCGGAAGTGGCGCAGGCGGATGTGAAGTCGGCGCGCATCGCGCTCGACCGTGCGAAACAGAACCTCGCCTACACCAACATCTACGCTCCGATCGACGGCGTCGTCGTCGAGAAGAACGTCCAGCAGGGACAGACCGTAGCCGCGAGCCTCTCGGCGCCGCAGCTGTTCCTCATCGCAAATGACCTGTCGCAGATGCAGATCCTCGCGCAGGTTGGCGAGAGCGACATCGACCAGATCCAACAGGGGCAGACGGCCGAGTTCACCGTGCAGGCGCTAACGGGCCAGACGTTCAACGGGACCGTGCAGCAGGTGCGGTTGCAGTCGACCACGACCGACAACGTCGTCAACTACACAGTCGTCGTCGGCGTCGACAACGCCAAGGGGAAACTCCTTCCCGGCATGACCGCGCGGGTGAACTTCCTGACCAAGTCGGCTGAGAACGTTCTCAAGGTGCCGAATGCGGCGCTGCGCTTCCACCCTGCAACGACGACAACCACCGCCAAGACGGCCACCGCAACGACGACCACGGCTACCAAGGCGCCGGCGTCGCAGACAGCGCGGACGCAGCGGCAGCACGGCCAGCGCGGCGGCACGGTCTACGTGCTCGACGCGAAGGGTCAGCCGCAGGCGATCAAGGTGCAGACCGGCATCACCGACGGCACCGTGACGCAGATCAGCGGTAACGGCCTCGCCGAAGGCACCAAGGTCATCACCGGCACGGTCGGCGCGACGCAGTCGCAGCAGACCGCATCGAGCGCGACGCCGTTCCAGTCCGGCCAGCAGCAAGGCGGCGGCGGACGTGGCGCGCGGGGAGGTTTCTAATGGACAACGTCATTCAGGTCGAACAACTCGTCAAGACGTACAGCAGCGGCACGAACGAAGTGCACGCGCTGCGCGCCATCGACCTCGCGGTCGCGCCGGGGGAGTTCGTGGCGATCATGGGAACGTCGGGCTCCGGCAAGTCGACGCTCATGAACATCCTCGGATGCCTCGACACGCCGACCGGCGGCGCGTACCTCCTCGATGGGGTACGCGTCGACGGCCTCGACAAGAACGCGCTCGCCGCGATCCGCAACCAGAAGATCGGATTCGTCTTTCAGGGATTCAACCTTCTGCCGCGAACCAGCGCGGTCGAGAACGTGGAGCTGCCGATGCTGTACGACCGTCGCCCCGACAAGGGCTCCAGGGACGGCCGTAAGCGCGACACGCACGCTCTCGCCGCGAAGGCGCTCGAGCGCGTCGGTCTCGGCGATCGTCTCGAGCACCAGCCGAGCGAGTTGTCCGGCGGTCAGCAGCAGCGCGTCGCGATTGCCCGCGCTCTGGTGACCGAGCCGGCGCTCATCCTCGCGGACGAGCCGACCGGCAACCTCGACACGCAGACGTCGATCGAAGTGATGGCGCTGTTCCAGGAGCTGAACGAGCAGGGCATCACGATCATCCTCGTCACCCACGAACCTGACATCGCTGTTTACGCGAAACGTATCGTCGAAGTGCGCGACGGCCGCATTCGGCGCGACGAGCCGGTGAGGAACCGCCGCTCCGCCGCATACGACTCGAAGCACCTCGAAGAGAAGGAGGTCGCATGAAAACCAAGACTCTCATCCGGCTTGCAACACAGTCGATCCGCAAGAACAAAATGCGGGCGACGCTCACCATGCTCGGCATCATCATCGGTGTCGCGGCGGTGATCGTGATGGTCGCCGTCGGCTACGGCGCCCGCACGCGCATCGATGAACAGATCAACAACCTCGGCACGAACATGATCGTCATCACGCCCGGCGCAGCGCAGCAGGCAGGCGTCAGCCAGGGCGCGCAGGCGTTCCCGAACCTCAGCCTGAAGGACGTCGACAAGATCCGCGGCGAGTCGCAGTACATCTCCGCCGTCTCTCCGGTCATCGTCTCGCGGACGCCGGTCATCGGCGCCGCCGGCAACTGGCGGACGACCATCAACGGTGTCGACACCGACTACGCCACGATCCGCGACTGGCAGACGACGTCCGGCGACTTCTTCGGCGCTGACGACGTGCAGAGCAACCGCAAGGTCGCGGTCCTCGGCAACACCGTGGCCCAGAACCTCTTCCCCGGACAGGATCCGATCGGCACCGACGTGCAGATCCGCAACGCGATCTTCAAGGTCGTCGGTGTGCTGTCCGTGAAGGGTCAGACCGCAAGCGGCAGCGACTCCGACGACGTGGTCCTGATCCCGTACACCACCGCCACGCAGACGCTGTCGGGCCGTACGTTCATCCCGCAGATCCTCGCCAGCACCGCGAACGGGCAGGACATCCCCGCCGCGCAGGACGAGATCCGCACCCTGCTTCGTGAGTCGCATAAGATCCAAGGCAACAATGACGACTTCACGGTCCGCAATCAGGCCGACCTCGCGGCGGCAGCCGAGAGCTCGACCAAGGTGATGACGCTGCTACTCGCGGCAATCGCATCGATCTCGCTCCTCGTCGGCGGCATCGGCATCATGAACATCATGCTGGTGTCGGTGACCGAACGGACGCGCGAGATCGGCATCCGCATGGCGATCGGCGCCCGCGGCTCCGACGTCCTCACGCAGTTCCTGGTCGAGAGCATCGTGATGGGCGTTGCCGGCGGTATCGTCGGTCTCGTCCTCGGCTATGCCGGCGCCGAGATCGTCGGTCACTTCACCGGCTGGGCCACCGTGATCTCCCCGATCATCATGCTGATCTCGGTCATCTTCTCCGGCGCGGTCGGCGTCTTCTTCGGCTACTACCCCGCCCGCAAAGCCGCCGCCCTGAACCCGATTCAGGCGCTGCGGTACGAGTAGACGGAAAGGGTTCTGTGTAGCGCCGGCGACTCGCCGGCGGTGCGTGATGTCGCCGCCGAGTCGGCGGCGCTACACAGAACCACGCCGTACAATCTCCGCCTCATGAAGAGGCTCGCCATTTTCGTCCTCGCCGCGTCCGCCGCATTTGCCGTCTACGCCGACGACCTCGGCGACATTCGCGCCGAGGTGGCGAAACGTCACGATGAGGCGGTGAAACGGTTGCAGGACTGGATCGCGCTGCCGTCCATCGCGGCGGAGAACCGCAACTACCCGGCCGGCGCGGAGTACATGGCGAAGCTTGCGCGCGACGCGGGGTTCCAACAGGCGACGGTCATCAACACAGACGGCAAGCCGGGCGTGTACGCGACGCTCGACGCGGGAGCGAAGAAGACGGTCGGCCTCTACTTCATGTACGACGTGAAGCAGTTCGATCCTGCGGAGTGGACTTCACCGCCGCTGGAAGCGCGCATCGTCGACAAGCCGGGCCTCGGCAAAGCGGTCGTCGGACGCGGCGCCGTCAACCAGAAAGGGCCGGAGTCGGCGTTCCTCGCGGCGCTGCATGCGATCCGCGGCGCAGGCAAGAAGATGCCGGTGAACCTCGTCATGGTCGCTGAGGGCGAAGAAGAGATCGGATCGCCGCACATCGGGCAGATCGTCCACCGGCCGGACGTCGAGGCGGCGCTGAGAAAGACGGTTGGGATCTTCATGCCCGCCGCGTCGCAGGACCTCGACGGCATCGTGACCGTCAGCCTCGGCGCGAAGGGCGTCGTAGAGCTGGAGCTCGTGGCCAGCGGCGAGAAATGGGGGCGCGGTCCCGCGAAGGACATTCACTCATCGCTCAAGGCGATGGTCGACAGCCCGGCGTGGCACCTCGTCAAGGCGCTCGACACGCTCGTGTCGGCGGACGGCAACACCATCACGATCGACAACTATCCGCAGCCACGTCCGATCTCGGCGGAAGAGAAGGCAATGATCGCCGAGGCTTCGAAGCGGCGGAGCGAAGAGCAGTCGAAGAAGTCGCTCGGCGTGCCCCACTGGATCGACGAGCTGCCGTGGGAGGAAGCGAACGAGCGACTCGAATCGCAGCCGACCGTCAACATCGAAGGCCTCGTCGGCGGCTACACCGGTCCTGGCGGCAAGACCATCCTCGCCCACCGCGCCGTCGCGAAGATCGACATGCGCCTCGTCCCCGACATGAAGAAGGACGACGCGGTCGCCGCGCTCAAGGCGCACCTCGCGAGGCACGGCTTCGGCGACATCGAGGTCAACGTCACCGGCGGCTACGACCCGACGGCCAGCTCCGCGAACGCACCGCTCATCCAGGCGCAAGTGTCGGTGCTGCGCCGCGCTGGAATCGATCCGGTGATGTGGCCGCGCAATGCCGGCTCGTATCCCGGCTACGTCTTCACCAACCCGCCGCTCAGCCTTGCCGCCGGCCACTTCGGCCTCGGCCACGGCAGCGGCGCGCACGCACCCGACGAGTACTACGTCATCGAGTCGTCCCGGCCGAATCTTCAAGGCTACGACGGCGCGGTGATGTCGTTCGTCGAGTACCTTTACGAGCTGGGGAAGTAAACTCTCCTCCCACGGTCGACCCCACGTAGGAGGAAAGATGAGACACGCTCGCCCGGTCGCGGTCGCGATCATGATTGCCCTCATGCTGTGTCCGCAGACATTCGCCGCGGATGAAACATTCGGTCAGAAGCTCGTCGGCTCCGCGATTTCATCCGCCGGGAGCAAAGGCGGGGAGTTCGCGGTTAAGTTCGTCGCCGGCTGGATCTACAACATCTCCTGCAAGCCGGAGCAGCAGAACGACGAAGGATCGAAGGCGCTCTGCGGCGCGCTGGGCAGCCTGTCGGGTAAGACCGAGGAGCAGTGGAAACAACAGGTCGTCGAGAAGCTCGACAAGATCTCGGGGAAGCTCGACGCGATCCAGAGCAGCCAGAAGGAGATCCTCCGCAGGATCGAATCGCAGCACAAGGCGATGGACGAGCAGTTCACCAACCTGCCGAGCGCCATCCAGGTGACGGCGATCCTCACTACCATCGACACGTTCTGGCTGCGGATGGAGAACGAGTTCGAGACCCCAACGAAGAACCCTCAAAAGCACAATCTGAACTTCAACAAGGTCGACATGGAGAACCTCGCGCGCGACATCATGCACGAGAGTCTTCACATCAAGCTCGGACAACTGAACACGCTGCTGGCGCACGGCGTCAACCGCGCCGAGCCGCTGCTCCGCGTCCCGTTCAAGGAGTTCCGAACGAAGTACACGCTCGGGGCTCCGATCATCCAGCCCCTCGATACGTACGACTTCGCCGAGAAACGCTTCGCGTACTACCGCGCCGAACAGCAGAAGGGCTACATCCTCTATCTCTGGGCCGCGGAAATCGTCCAGAGCGAATGCGAGATCCGGAAGGACGAGCGCTGCGCCGCCCTGCCGATGACGTCGAAAGCGTTCGAGCAGGAGTACGAGCGCTACACGCGCGACCAGATGAAAACCTTCGCGACCGCCGCGAACTGGATCGTCCTCGCCTACTCCCGCCCGGATCTCGACGATCCAAACATCTTCAAGGCCCGCAGGAGCGACCTCGAACCGGTGCTGATGCGCCTCAACTACCTCGAATCGACCATCCTCGGCGACGGCAAGGAGGGATGGGGTGAGGTCGTCACGACGGCGAACGACCCGTGGGACGGATCGATCCGCGTCGACTGCGCCGGCAAATCTCACGTCATGCCGATCTTCACGTACAACGTGCCCGTCGATACGCAGCAGGGATCTCAAGTTGACTGGTGGACGTCGCGGGCGAAGAACAAGACGTACGACGAAGTCCACTTCGCCTCGTCGTGGAAGGTCTATCAGTACAAGGTGGCGACGTCTCGGGGCGGGCAGCCGTGCTTCGTCGACAGCCTGACGAACAATCAGCCATTGCCGTGGACCTCCAGGGGCGACACCGCGATGGTGACGAAGGATGGAGAGACGTTTCCGGTCGGATTCTTCTATGCCGTCCACCGCGCCGGCGGCACGTACGCGCTGGCGAGCGGACAGGATTGGGTGCTGCCTGCCTCTCCTGAAACGAAGGACTCCGGCATTGCCTCGAAGAAGGACACCCGTTTCGATTGGACCATCTCAGGCGCCCATCACGAGAGCGCCTGGATCGGCCTCCTCAACATGGCGAGCGTCCAACAGACGTTCGGAAAAACTCTCCAACCGACGCAGGAGGCGAAGGTCTTCAACCGCATCTACGCCTACAACCGGAAGAGCATCTACTTCCCGGAAGGCGGCAGCGTCGCGCTCCGGATGCACCAGCACGAAGCGTGCGAGAAGCTCTGCCGCGGAGTGGACACCGTCGAGAGAGGAATCCTCGATTACGACGTCGAGAACAGTCCTTACGAGAACGGCAGCCTGAAGGCGATCGTCGCGATCTTCCTGGACACGAAGGAGGGGCTGGACAACATCGACGAGCGGGCGAAGAACGGTATTTATCTCGACGGCTCGTACAACGATACGAAGGAGCGCAAATCGATGCGCGTCCATGGCGAAGCCAAAGGTGTCGCGGAGGTCAAGCCGGGGCAGGCGTACCACGTCGAGTACCTGATCGAGTTCGACCTGAAGACCAACACTAAGCGCGCCGATGCGACGACGTATCGCTTCCTCGGCAAGATCACGCCGTCGCTGCTCTTCGTCACACAACCGAAATAGCTTCGCGTGTAGGGGGCCGGCTCTTAGTTAGCCGGCCCTGTTCGCGGCCTTTTGCACGATCGTGACAGCGCGCGACGCGGCGGCGGTTACATTCTTCCGCATCATGAAAAACGCCGCGATCGCCACCGCGTTGTGCCTCTTTGCGTTCACCGTCTTTGCCCAAGGCCCGATCCCTCTGCCGGAAGCGAGTCCGGCAGCGACGACAGGTCAGACGATCGGCGTCACCGACGTCACGATCAACTACCACCGCCCATCCGTGAACAAGCGGAAGATCTGGGGCGGCCTCGTGCCGTACGACACCCCGTGGCGCGCCGGCGCGAACGAGAACACCACGATCTCGTTCTCGACACCGGTCAAGATCGAGGGGCAGCCGCTCGCCGCCGGAACGTACGCCTTCTACGCGATCCCGACGGCGTCGCAGTGGACGCTGATCTTCAGCAAGTTCACAGGCGACTGGGGCGTCTACAACTACGACCCCGCCGAGGACGTGCTGCGCGTCAACGTGACGCCGCAACCAGCGGCGGAGTCGCAGGAGCGCGTCCTGTACACGTTTGATGACGTGACGAACGGCTCCGCGATCGCGTCCATCCGTTGGGAGAAGCTGCGGATTCCGATGAAGATCGAGGTCGACCTTCCGTCGACCGTTCGCGAGTCGATTGCGACCGCGCTCCGCGGCGGAAAGCATTGGGACGCCTCCGCATGGACCGCGGCCGCTCGTTGGGAACTGCGCAATGGAGACCCGGATACAGCGTTGAAGTACGCCGATCACGCACTCGCGCTCAGCGTGAGTCTGAACACGCTACGCACGAAGGCGGCGGTGCTCGAAAAGAAGGGCGACGCGAAAGGCGCCGCTGAGCTTCGCGAACGCGCGAAAGGCATGGCGACGGAAACCGAGACCATCCTTCTCGCCTACAACCCGCTCGTCGGCGCCAAGAAATACGACGAAGCGGAAAAGTGGCTCAACGACTACGCCGCCGCCCACCCGAACAGCGCGGAGCTCTGGCGCGTGTACAACGGCCTCGGCGACGTCTACGCCGCGAAGGGCGACACCGCGAAAGCCCATCAGTACTACGACCAGGCGCTGAAGGCCACTCACGACACCGCAGAGCGCACCGAGGTGTGGGACTCGATCAACTCGATGGCAGCCGGCGGGCAGTAACTGTGGTTTTAAGGCCGGACCGCGCGGCGGCGGCTCGGAGGCGCTGACGTCACAGTGACGGTGTTGTTCGCGAACAAAACGCGCGTGCCGTCGCTGAGCGTCAGAGTCCCTCCGGCATAGGACGTCGCGGTCAGCGTCTCGGAGAACACCGTCACCAGCTCCATCGGCGAGGTGGAACTGGCGAAGTTCAACTGCATCAGCGTCCCGATGCGGTTGCCGCCGCCATCGGTGTCGTTGCCGAATGTCATCCCGACGTCGTGCGGGTAGACAGTCGAGACGTTCAGAGTCCCGACTCGATACCCGCTGCCGGTAGCCTGCACCGGCTCGGTTGGGCCGAGGTGCCAGTAGGCGGTGAGCGTGTCGGAGGCGTGACGGCGGCGGTGGAGGTCGCGCACGATCAGCGTGCCGGGACGAAGGTGGACCACCTCGCGGATCATGTAATCGAGCGGGTTGTCCGGCGAGACCATATCCTCGTCGTAGCGGCTCGCCGGCCACGATGACTCGAACCGCATCCCGACCGCCGAATACGCGAACTGGTCGATGTGGAAGAAGTTCTGGTTGTTGCGCCCGACCGATTGCGGCTGGCCGTTGACGATGTACGTCGAGAACGCGGGCGTGACCGCCTCGCCGTCGAACTGCGGACCGCGGTACGCGCTCGGGCAGACGAGGCAGACGTCGCCGTGGTACAGCCGCGCATCGCCGTTCGCGTAGCCGTAGTGGTCGTACAGGTAGCCGATGTTCTCGGTCGAGACGAAGTACGCGTTCGGGTCGTTCAGCTCCGAAAGCGAGAAGAACCGGCCGGTGCCGCTGTTGAACCAGGAGAGGAAGAACGCGATCGGCGGCGGAATCGCCTGAGTATCGAAAATCATCTCGTAGAAACGGTCGCCTGGTTGGTCCGCGAAGTCGTTGTTTGGATTCGCGTTCATCTGGAGGTAGATCGAGTGCGCGAAGTAGCCGAGAGCGCCGGTCGTTCCCGCGATCGCGGCGAGCGTCGCGGGCGACGTTCGGTGCGGGTAGTCACCGGAGTAGCCGCCGTACGGACGCGTCTCGCTGTAATCCGGCGCGACCTGAAACCGCCAGCTCATCGGGAGCGACTGCAGCCAGTCGAAGTCGACGCCCCAGTCCTCGCCGAGGTCGCGGAGAAGCTGGTTGAGCAGCGTGTGCTCCAAAACGGAGTACCACCCGTAGTTCCACCCCTCGGCCCAGTCGCCTCCGGCGAGCCGCTGGTTGAGGACCGGCATCTCGTTCGCGAGCTTGGAGCGAAGCAGACCGAGGATGCGGTCGGCGTCGGGATTGTCGCCGGCCGTCGCGACGCCGGTGAGCGCGATCCCCTGGACGTAGCCGGCGTAGTAGTTCTCGATCGGCCACGACTCAGCATAGCCGGGAGTGGTGTGGTACCAGTCGATCCACTCTGTCGCGACCCTCACGATCACGGCGCGCTCCGCGGGCGTGAACTGGTCGTACATCCAGTCGTACGCGAGCATCAGGTTGCGGAGGCCGAAGCGGATGTCGTATCCGGTGTCGCGGCCGAAATCGCGCACGCCGGTGTCGTACTCGTTGGCGATGCGCATCGTGAGCGTGTGCGCCGCGCCGGCCGCGCGTGAGGCGGTGGTCGGATCATCAACGCGGTGGAGTTGATACGCGAGCGCGAGCAGCGGGATGTAGCTCTCGGGATCGTAAACCGCGTCCTCGAACTCCGGCGACGTGACGTCGGGGAATTGCGCGAGCGCGTCGAGGAACAGCTTCACCGCCGCCTCGTAGCGCTGCCGCGCGATGTCATTCGTCCCCCGCGCGCGGATCAGTGCCATCCGCGACGCCGTCAGGTAGATGCGCGGATGCGGCATCGCGGCGATCGCGCTCGTCGCCACCGGTTGGGGGGCCGCGGCGATCGTCAACTGCGGGATATCGACGCGCGCGACTTCTGTTCCCGAGGGGTCGAGGCCGCGGATCTCCAGCGTCCCGCTGCCGGGCGGCAGTCCGGCGAGTGAGAAGAGCGGCTTGAAGAACGGAATCATCGAGCCGTAGGAATGTGCCTCCTCGACGATGCCGCTGCCGGTCGGGTCGATCAGGTTCAGCGGCGTACCGTTCCAGAACGCCTGCACCTGCCGGATCGTCGAGTTGTAAGGAATCTGGATCGAGGGATTGACGAGATTCAGCATCCGCGACGCTTGCCCGTTCGGCGTGGTGACATTGAGCGGCGGAACGCGCGGCTCCGCAGGCTCGGTCGCCCCCGCCGGGACGTCGACCATCGGCCCGTCGCCCGATTCGATCAGCCTCGCCGTAGTCTGGTTCGTGATGGTCTGGGCCGTGAGGGTCGTCGTAATCGCGACCAGCACCGCAGCGAAGAGAGCCTTCATCAGTTCACTCTGATACGAAACGACTTCGATAAGCGTCTCGCGTTCCACCAAATTGCGCTACGCTCCGAGGGATGGCGCTGCACGAGTGGGACAACTTCTACGTGATCGTCGGCTCGTCTGCCGCCGCGCTGACGGGCCTGCAATTCGTGGTCGTCGTCCTCGGCGCCAATGTGGAAGCTGTTCGCGACGCCTCGGCGGTCGAGGCGTTCGGAACGCCGACCATCGTCCACTTTTGTGTCGTCCTCACGATTGCTGCACTGATCTCCGTTCCCGGCCAGACGGCGGCCAGCCTCGGATCGCTCCTGACGCTCCTCGGCGCAGGCGGAGTCGTCTATTCGATCATCACCGCCCACCGCGCGAAGCGGCAGTCGAATTACGAACCGGTCTTCGAGGACTGGCTCTTTCACGTCGGCCTCCCCTTCCTCGCATACGGCACCCTCCTCGCCGCCGGCGTCGGCACCTTTCGCTTCCTCGGCGGCGCGCTCTACGTCGTCGCCGTCATCGCGGTCGCACTCCTCTTCATCGGCATCCACAACGCCTGGGACTCCGTCGTCTACATCGCGACGCGGCAGCACGAGCAGTAGCGATTCACAAATCCGTGGCACGAATGGATCTACGGAAGTTGTACGATTCAAGGCTCCCATGACAAACGATCCGAAAGAGCCCGTCACCACCTCCTCCATCGTGATGAAGGCGATCGACGCGACGACCTTCACGGAGCTGCAGCAGTTCACCAAGGACCTCGAGAGCCGGCCGATTGATCGGCTGCTCCATGACATCGCGGACCTCGTGAAGCCCTCGGCGTCGAAGGCGCAGATCGTCGGCTACGTGCTCGCGACGAAGTATCGTCACGCGGATCCGAACGAGCGGCGGCACATGGTCGACCACCTGAATGCGACGATGAAGGTTCTGCCTCCGGGTGAGCAACGCAACCGAGTCGGCGTCGTGCTCGATCGGCTGCGCGCCGAAGGGTGATGCCGGTCGTCATCCGCAAAGCGGAGCGGCGCGATCTCGAGTCGCTGGGCCGCCTCGGCGCGATGCTGATGCAGGTTCACTACGCGTTCGACAACCAGCGCTTCCTCGCCCCGCATCCCGGTGTGGAACAGGGTTACGCAGCGTTCCTCGGCAGCAGGATCGACTCGTCCGATGAGTGCGTCTTCGTCGCGGACGTCGACGGCCGAGTCGCCGGCTACCTCTTTGCCGCTCTCGAGCCACTCTCATGGAAAGAGCTGCGCGGTCCCGCCGGGTACATCCACGACGTCGCTGTCGAAGAGAACGATCGCCGCGAAGGGATCGCCACGATGCTGATGGAGGCCGGCTTCCGATGGCTCCGCGACCACGGCGCCCCCCGCGTCGTCCTCGGCACCGCGGCGCGCAACGAAGGCGCACAGGCACTCTTTCACCGCCTCGGCTTCCGCGACACGATGATCGAGATGACGAAGGAGCTGTAGCCGACGCTTACCAGGCGATCGGCTTGCGATCGTGAAAAAAGCCGCCGGTCGGTCCGTCGTTCGGCAGCGTCGCAAGCCAGACGACGGTGTCCGCTCCTTCAGCGACTGATCGCGGAGCCGAGCGGCCGCCCATATCGGTACGAACCCAACCGGGGTCGACGCAGTTGACGAGGATTCCGTCGTGGCGCAGCACATTCGCGAACTGGATCGTGATCGCGTTGAGCGCCGCTTTCGAAGTCGAATACGACGGCGCGTAGGTCGACATCCTCGACAACTGCCCCGCGCCCGATGAGACATTCACCACGCGTCCGTGCCCGCTCTTCCGAAGCAGCGGAATCAGGCGCTGCGTCATCACGAGCGGCCCGAGAGTGTTCGTGCGCCACGTCTCTTCGAACACGGCGGGATCGACCTTCGCGATGCTTTCCCCCTCATCGAGAAGTACCGCGGCGTTGTTGACCAGCACGTCGAGCGCTCCCACTTCCGCCTCGACGAATGCGCCGAGGGCGTCGATCGACGCCGCGTCCGAGGTATCGAGCGCATGCGAGTAGCGCGCACGAAGCTCCTTCGCCACGCGCGCGGCGTCGGCAGCCTTCCGCGCGGTCACGATCACGTCATTGCCGCGCCCCACGAGTTGCCGCGCAACCTCGCGCCCGATACCTCGGCTTGAACCGGTGATGAGAGCGATCACTTCGACTCACCTCTCCTGATATTCGTTGGTGATTGACGTTCGAATGGGACGATGAGAAAGCCGTCGTCAATCTGGCGAAACACGGCGTCAGCTTCGACGAAGCCGAGACAGTTTTCGCCGATCCATTTGCAGGTATCGGTCCCGATCCTCATCATTCGGTTCGAGAACGACGACTCTATGAAGAAGCGGACTTCCCCTGATGTCGACGATCGTCGCCCCGAGTAGGGGCTTTTGCAACGATGAAGCGCAATCGCTTCGCCGGTCGCGAGCTGACGTTCAAGGGTCAGCACGTCGTCTATCTCGACAAGGACGTTGCCGAGGTGCTCGACACGCCCGAGGCCGTGAACACCGTCCTGCGTTCCGCCATCCGCGCGATGCGTACGGCTACATCGCCGCGTAAGGAGAGCCCGCCGAAGCGGCGAGCCTCCTAGTCCGGGCAGTGGCGCACCGGTCGTCTCGACCTCGCCCTCGCCGGCAACTTCGACGTGATGACCGGCACCTAACCGAGTCACTGTTACCGGGGCGTGTTTACAAGCGGGTCAGTATTGCGTTTAGCATTACGCCTCGATGAACAAACGCTTGCCGCTTTTTCTGCTTATTTCCGCCGCCCTCGCCTTCACCCTCACCGCCGCGGAGCCTTCGAAATCGGACCAGTCCGAGAAGCCCGACAAGAACAAGTACGGCGAGAAGACGTTCGCCGGGCTCGAGCTTCGTGAGATCGGGCCGGCGGTCGCTTCCGGACGCATCCTCGACGTTGCCGTCGATCCGCGCGACGAGCGGATCTGGTACATCGCCACGGCCGGCGGCGGGATCTGGAAGACGACGAATGCAGGGGTCACCTTCAACCCGGTCTTCGACGACGAAAAGTCGCAGTCGATCGGATGCATCACCGTCGATCCGAACGACTCCCTCGTCGTATGGGCGGGCTCGGGCGAGAACAACAGCCAGCGCTCGGTCTCGATGGGCGACGGGGTGTACAAGTCGGTCGACGGCGGCCGGAGCTGGGACAACGTCGGGCTCGCGAAGTCGGAGCACATTGGCAAGATCGTCGTCGATCCGCGCGACTCGAACGTCGTCTACGTCGCGGCGCAAGGGCCGCTGTGGGCGCCCGGTGGCGACCGCGGCCTCTACAAGACGACCGACGGCGGCAAGACGTGGACGCAGTCGCTCGCGATCAGCGAGAACACCGGTGCCACGGACGTCGTCATGGACCCGACGAACCCCGACGTCCTCTATGCCGCCAGCTACCAGCGCCGGCGCCATGTCTTCACGCTCATCGACGGCGGCCCGGAGTCGGCGATCTATAAGTCGACCGACGCCGGGAAGAACTGGAAGAAGCTGAAGGACGGACTCCCGAAAGAGGACATGGGGCGCATCGGCCTAGCTATCGCGCCGCATCACCCGAAGACGGTCTACGCGACGATCGAATCGACGCGGAAGGCCGGCGGCATGTTCGTCTCGAAGGACGGCGGCTCGTCGTGGAAGAAGGTCAACGACTACAACCCGCAGGGGATGTACTACGGCGAGATCTTCGTCGACCCGAACGACGACGAGCGCATCTACGCCGTCGATGTCCGCGTCCGCGTCTCCGACGACGGCGCGAAGACGTGGCACCGCCTCGGCGAGAAGTGGAAGCACTCCGACAACCACGTCGTCTGGATCGATCCCGCCAACAGCGACCATCTCCTGATTGGATGCGACGGCGGGCTGTACGAGACGTTCGATCGTGCCGCGAACTGGAACTTCAAAGCGAATCTGCCGATCACGCAGTTCTATCGCATCGCCGCTGACGATGCGCTCCCCTTCTACTCCGTTTACGGCGGCACGCAGGACAATGCCTCGCTTGGCGGCCCGACCCGCACGACCGACACGGCGGGCATTGTCAACACCGACTGGTATGTGACGCAGGGAGGCGACGGCTTCCGCTCCGTCCCCGACCCGAAGGACTCGAACATCATTTACGCCGAGTCGCAGAACGGCGGCCTGGTGCGGTTCGACAAACGCACCGGCGAGGGTCTCGACATCCAGCCGCTGCCGACCGGCAACGAGGACCCGCTCCGCCTCAACTGGGACTCGCCGCTCATCGTCAGCCCGTACGACAGCAACCGCGTCTACTTCGCAGCGCAGTACCTCTTCCGCAGCGACGACCGCGGCAATTCGTGGAAGCCGATCAGTCCCGACCTCACACGTCACCTCAACCGCAACACGCTCCCGATCATGGGGCGCGTCTGGGGCGTCGACGCGGTCGGCAAAGCGCAGTCGACGTCGTGGTACGGCAACATCGTCTCGCTCGTCGAGTCGCCGATGCAGGAGGGGCTGATCTACGTCGGCACGGACGACGGCCTCGTGCAAGTCACCGAGGATGGCGGAGGGCACTGGCGGAAACTCGAGAAGGTCGAGGGGGTGCCGGAGATGACCTACGTCTCGGCCCTCGCCGCGTCGCAGCACGATGCGAACGTCGTCTACGCCGCATTCGACAACCACAAGGTGGGCGACTTCAAGCCGTACGTTCTCCGCAGTGCCGATCGCGGCAAGACGTGGACCTCGATCGCCGGCGATCTGCCGCAGCGCGGCAGCGTCTACGCGCTCGTCGAAGATCCGAAGGACCCGAAGCTTCTCTACCTCGGCACGGAGTACGGCCTCTATATTTCACAGACGGGTGGCGGGACGTGGATCCCGATCAAGGGCAACTTCCCGACGGTATCCGTGCGCGACCTCTGGTTCCAGAAGCGGCACGACGACCTCGACATCGCGACCTTCGGCCGCGGCTTCTGGGTCCTCGACAACGTGCAGCCGCTCCGTGCGATGTCGCCGGCCGTCGCCGCGAATGAAGCGACGCTTTTCCCGACGCGCGACGCCGAGCTGTACATCGAGCGATCGCAGCTTGGCCTCCCCGGTAAAGGCTTCGAGGGGGCGTCGTACTTCACGGCTCCGAATCCGCCATTCGGCGCGATCTTTACCTATTACCTGAAGAGCGAAGTGAAGAGCCGCCAGAAGCAGCGGCAGGAGCAGGAAGACAAGATCTCGCACGAGAAGGGGAACGAGCCGGTGAAGCCGGAGCTGCCGACGGTCGAGCAGTTGCGCGCCGAGGATCGGGAGATCGGGCCGGCGATGGTGTTGATCGTTTCGGATGAGGGAGGGAACGTCATCCGCCGCGTGACCGGGTCGACGAAAGCCGGCTTCCATCGCGTGGCGTGGGACCTCCGCTATCCGTCGCCGTCGCCGGTCGAACTTAAGGAGGCGGAGGGCGACGTCTTCGACAACGCGCCGCAAGGGCCACTCGTCGCCCCTGGCACGTATCGCGTGCAGCTCGTGAAGCGCATCGACGGCGTCGACACGGCGCTTGGTCAGGCGCAGTCGTTCAACGTCGTACCGCTGTACCTATCCACCATGAAGGAGAGCGACCGCGCGGACGTGCTCAACTTCCAGAAGCGCGCTGCCGCCGTGCAGCGGACGCTCATGGGCGCCGACCGCGCCACGGAAGAGGCGTTGACCCGGATGCAGTACGTTCGACGCGCGCTCGATCAGATCGCAGGCCCAGACCCGAAGCTGGTCGCGGAGGTGAACCGTATCGACACGGCGCTCCGCGACATCAACGATGAGCTCAACGGCGATCCGATCCTGCGCCGTCACAACGAGCCGTCGCTTCCGTCGCTGCTCGACCGCGTCAACACCTCGGTCAATGGCCTGGTGACCACGCAGCCGCCCACCGCAACGCACCGCGAGGCGCTCGCGTTCGCCGAAGCGCAAGCCGGACCGCTCCCGGAGCGTCTGCACAAACTGATCGACGTCGATCTCGCAAACGTAGAGAAGCAAATGAACGCCCTCGGCGCCCCCTGGACGCCGGGACGCATTCCGCAACTGCCGCGGTAGCGGCGAGGAAGATAGACTTGACGACCATGAAACAGCTCGCCGCAGCGCTCCTGCTGACTGCCGCACCGCTCTTCGCGCAGACGACCACGAATCCGGAAGAGGCGAAGCCGAAACCGACGAACCCGCAGCCCGGTGTCCCGCCGATGACGGATACGCCGCAGGGGACGCCCTCGAAGCATGAGACGCCGCTGACGGCGATGCCGTACACGCCGAGCCTCGACGTCGAAGCGATGGATAAGACGGCGAACCCATGCGACGACTTCTACCAGTACACCTGCGGCGGCTGGATGGCGCACAACCCGATTCCCTCCGATCAGGCGTCGTGGAGCGTCTACGGAAAGCTCACGGATGAGAACCAGCGCTTCCTCTGGGGCGTCCTCGAACAGCTCAAACCAGGGACGGCAAATCGGACGGCGGTGCAGGCGAAGATCGGCGACTACTTCGCCGCCTGTATGGACGAAGCAGAGATCGAGCGCCTCGGATATGCCCCCATCAAACCGCTGCTGGCGGAGATTCACGCCATCGCGTCGAAGAAGGATCTCGCGAAGTTTCTCGCGACCGAGCATCTGCGGAGTAGCTCCCGCCGCTTTCTCTTCGGCTTCGGCTCCGACCAGGACTACAGCGACGCTACGCAAGTGATCGCCACCGCCACTTCCGGCGGCCTCGGTCTCCCGGACCGCGACTACTACACGAAAGAGGACGCCCGCTCGAAGGACATCCGCGAGAAGTACCTGGCGCACATCGCGAAGGTGCTCGAACTCGTCGGCACGAAGCCGGAACAGGCGGCCAAGGACGCGACCACCGTACTCCGCATCGAAACCGCGCTGGCGAAGGCATCGCTCACGCGCGTTGAGCGCCGTGACCCGTACAAGACCGCGCACAAGATGTCGCTCGCCGCGGTCGAGAAGATCGCGCCGAACTTCGACTGGAACACCTACCTCGCCGACAGCGGCGTCACCGGCGTGAAGATCATCAACCTCACCCAGCCCAAGTTCTTCGAGGAAGTGAACAATCTCCTCGACTCCGAGTCGCTCGCCGACTGGAAGGTTTATCTCGAGTGGCATGCGGTCGACAGCCGCTCGCCGTTTCTGTCGAAGCCGTTCTTCACCGAGAACTTCAACTTCTACTCGAAGGGGCTGCGCGGCGTGCAGTCGCAGCCGCCCCGTTGGAAGCGCTGCGTCCGCGGCGTCGACCGCGACCTCGGCGAGGCGCTCGGACAGGAGTTCGTCCGCCGCACGTTCACGCCGGAGACGAAGGCGAAGACCGTCGACATGACGAAGCGCATCGAAACGGCGATGGAGCAGGAGATCAAGGCGCTCGACTGGATGAGCGCTCCGACGAAAGAGCGCGCCCTCGAGAAACTGCACGCGGTCGTCAACAAGGTCGGCTACCCGGAGCGGTGGCGCGACTATTCGTCGGTGACCATCAAGCCCACCGACTACTTCGGCAACGTCTCGCGCGCCACGCTATTCGAGTCGAAGCGCGATCTCGCCAAGATCGGCAAGCCGGTCGACCGCGGCGAGTGGGGCATGACGCCGCCGACCGTCAACGCCTATTACAACCCGCAGATGAACGACATCAACTTCCCCGCGGGCGTCCTGCAGCCGCCACTGTACGACCCGAAGCTCGACGACGCGCCGAACTACGGCAACACCGGCTCGACGATCGGCCACGAGCTGACGCACGCATTCGACGACGAAGGCGCTCAGTTCGACGCACACGGCAACCTGAAGAACTGGTGGACCCCCGAGGATCAGAAGCAGTTCGAGGAGCGGGTCCAGTGCGTCCGCGACCAGTACGCGCAGTACACGATCGTCGACGATATCAAGATCAACTCGAAGCTGACGTCAGGCGAAGACGTCGCCGACCTCGGCGGCACCCTCATCGCCTACATCGCGTGGAAGGACGCGACGGCGCACGACAACCTGCAGCCGATGGACGGCTTCACCCCCGACCAGCGCTTCTTCATCGGATTCGCCCAGTGGGCCTGCGAAAACCAGCGCCCCGAGAACCTCCGCGTCAACGCCCTGACCAACCCCCACTCCCCCGGGAAGTACCGCATCAACGGCATCGTCTCCGACCTCCCCGAGTTCCAGAAGGCTTTCCGATGCGGCGATAACTCGGCAATGGTGCGGGGATCGAAAGCGTGCAGGGTGTGGTGAGGAGCCAAGTCGTGCCGTTGGACGGCCGCCCCCGGTGGACAACGAGCGTCGCAATTAGGGGCTGACTCCCACGCGTCGCCCCGGCTTTGCCTGTTCGATGGCCGCGAGGATGCGTGAGGCACCAGCGGAAGAAGCGGCACGAAGAAGGACACCATTTCACTCTCGAGAAAGAGATAGTCCTCGCCCCTCTAGAACGGCAGCCAGTACGACATCTTGATGAGAAATACATCGTGCGATGGCGCGTTGGCGACGCCGCGGAGGTCGCGGGCGAGGCGGAGGGTGCCGACGTCGAGGGTGTCGGCGCGGTTTTCGTTCCAGACGACATAGAGGGCGGAGCCGGGGCGGAACTCCCAGCGGGCGACGGCGCTGGCGCGGACGCTGCGGAAGTCGAAGTCCGGGCTGGCGACCGCGCCGGTGTACGCCTCGTAATCGGCGGTTCGCGGGGCAGCGAGGGAGTGGTAGTCGTGGAAGTCGCCTGAGGCGACGAACGGCTGCATGTAGAGCTGGAAGGACATTTTCGGCGTCAGCGTCCAGTCGACGCGCGTCCCGAGCTCGAACGTCCGCTGGTCGAGATCGGCGAAGACGTAGCGGTTGCCGTAGGTCGCCGTCGCGGCGGGGTCGGCGACCGTCGTCACGTATTGCGTGTGATCGTGAAGGCGCCCGATGGTCGGCGAGACGCTGACCAGGAGGCTCGGCGACGGCTGCGCGGTGAGCGTTACGCCGAGGGTGCGATTCAACAGCCCGTCGGCCGCGCCGTTCGCATGCGCGCTGAGGGCGAAGTAGAAGTGCTTGCGATTGTCGCTGCCGAGGCTCGCGATCGTGTCCCACGATCGTCGCGCGCGCACCAGCGGACCTCCGCGCGTCAACCGGTCATCGAGAACGTCGGGCGAGAGAAAGAGGTTCGTGTCGTAGTTCCAGTAGTTCGCGAGAACCGCCGAATGCTCGGCAAAGACACCGCGCCCGAGGGCGTCATGGTCGAAGTTCTGATTCGACCACGCGCCGAACCAGACGTGCTTCTCGCGAAACCGTTCCGTCGGATGATCGTTGTCGTAGTGGATGACCGCGTTGGTCGAAATCGTGTCCGTCCGCGTCATGAAGCCGACGTCGTTCGTCTCGAACCCCGGTGAATACGCCTGCACCTGGACGAGCCCGCGCCAGAGTCCCGTCGCCTTCGACAGCATCGCCTTCCCCGCCCAGCCTTGGAGCGACGTACGGGTCGGATCGAGGTGGAACGACTTCGCATCGGGACGACCGTAATAGCGCTCCGGCGCGTTTTGCGCATCCGCGATCGACTCGGCACTCCCGGCGAGGCGCGAGCCGGCTGCGAACCACTCGAAGATCCAGTTGTTGTTCGCGGTCCCGCTGTAACCGTCGATCCCGACCATGTCGGCGCGGCTGCGCAGGTACGACAACTCCTCCGGGAGGCGCCGATCGACGGAGGTCACCATGATGCCGATCCGCGAGTTACTGCCGAAGTCGCGTGTGTCGCGGGTGACGAAGTAGTTCGACATCGGCTCGACGGTCTGCCGCTGCTCCAGCGGTCCGGTCGCGAAGCGCGCCGTCTCGTTGTCGGTCAGCGCGTCGAGCACGCCCACCGTCCACTTGCCGACCTTTCCGGTGACCTTCGCGGCACCGAGGATCGTCGTCGTGGTCGGCTCATCGACGAAGTCGGCGTTGACGGTCCCCTGCGGAGCGCGGCCGATGCGACGCGAGTAGAAGAACGTCGGGATCGACGTGAAGTTCCAATGTTCGGGTGCCGGCGAGTCGCCGAAACTGAAGATCTGAAACCCCTCGGTGAAGAATGGCCGCTTCTCCGGATAGAACGTCTCGAACTGCGTGAGGTTGACGACGGCGGGGTCGACCTCGACCTGGCCGAAGTCGGGATTCACGGTGCCGGTCAGCGTCAGCGTCGACGTGAGCGCGTACTTGAGATCGAGGCCGCCGTCGATCTTCTCCTTCGACGACTGCAGGAACGGATCGGTACGATCGAATCGCGACTGCACGTCTGAGCGTCCCACCGCATACGGCACGAGCTCGAGCGGCTTTCCGCGGTGGATTTCCTCGATACCGGCGAGGTCCGCGAAGTGGGAGACGAAGCCGACGCCGCCCTTCGGCGTGTTGACGATCCGAACCGTCTCCTGGAGCCGGAAGATGCGCCGCGTGATGTTGATCCCCCACACCTGCTTGTCGCGATCAGGAAACCGGAGCTGCGAGAACGGAATGCGGACTTCGGCGATCCAACCGTCGGGGACGGTCTTGACGGCGGACTCCCACACGCCGTCCCAGCTCGGGTCCTCGCCGATGTCGTTGTAGAGGACCGTGTCGCCCTGCTCGCCGGCCGGCGTGACCGTGAACGCGTTGCCGGACAGGCGGTCGTGCTGCGAGTCGATGTTGATGGAGAGGAAGTCGCCGTTGACGAGGACGTCGCGTCGCGAGAGGAGCGCCGTCGGCGGATGGTCGTCGACCATCTTCGCGCCGAAGTAGACCGCCTTGTCGTCGTAGAGGATCTTCACGCTGGTCGGCAGCGTCGACGGCTTCCCGTCATCGGGATCGTGCTGCGTGAAGTCGGTGAACGCCGGCGCCGCCTGCCACGCGGCATCGGAGAGATCCCCGTCGATGACGATCGGCGACGTCGCACGGACGGCATGCAGGACCGGCCGCTCCGGCCAATTCGTCGCACGGGCGGCGGGCACATTCGCGAGCAAGACGGCGAGACAAATGATGGCGCGTTTCATCGGTACCGAACGCCGCAAGTCTGCCGTGCGAAACCTCAACGGGCAATGACCACTACAGAAACGTTACGAAGAGCCACCGCGACCAAATTTGGTGGTAGGGCCACACATCAGTCTGTCACTCCTTCTGCCAAGGAGAGCTGAGATGCCTAACGAAGTCGACCACTACAAATTTTGGCTACTGAACCGGATCTCATTCGAGCGCGACGTCACGACCCTCGGACAATTCGACCGCTTCCCACGGTGGCAGCGGACCATCGGCCTTGATTTCATCGGTAACCCGGTGTCGAAGAACAGTGAGCCGATCAACTTCCCCGATCGGCACCTGACCGCCTACACGCTGCAGCCGCCGATACCGAGCGTCCCGGAGCCGCACCGCCGCGTCGTCTTCTCGAACCAATTCGGCCCCCAGTTCGAATGGCACATCGGCGACCCCACGCTGCTTCTGCTCCCGGCTGGAAAGTCGTTCCCCGAAGGCATACCCGCCGACCCAACGCCGCCGCTGACTCACTATCTCTGCTACCAGGTCCGCAGCGGTGAGATCCTCGATCGCGAGGTGACACTCAACGACCAATTCGACGACGTCATCGGCCATCCGGAGACGGAAGGACCGCTCTTCCCCGCCTTCTTCGCCGTTCCGGTCCAGAAGAACGACGAGCCGATTGGCAACGCACAGGTCCATCTGGCGATCTATCGTTTCCAGCCGCGCGAGGGCCTGCCGTCGCCGATCTTCATCCGCACGTCCGACCAGTTCCTCCCGCTCCTGCCGATCCTCGCGACGGTCCTCGGTCCGCAGATGCTCGCAGTGCCGTCACAGAAGCTCGACTGGAACGAGGAGCCGTAGCGATCAGGCGCGGCCCACGAATCCGCTGGCAACCGATACCTTTCGTCCCGCGAGCGCGGCTGCAACGTGCAACGCGCTCGCATCGTCGATGTCGCTGAGCGGGCGGAGGTAGTCGCCTTCCATGACCGAGACGGCGACGCCGTCACGGTACGCGATGCGAGTGGATGGGATGGCGCGAATGCGATCGCCGGAGACGAGGATGCCGGTCAGGTTGAGCGGATCGGCGGCGCTGATGACGATGACGTTCCCGTCGGCTCCCTGCCTGCGAATCTCGCGTAGCCGCTCGACCGCTTCCGGCAGCGCGAACTGCTCGCCCGACATGCCGTTCACGAACCGGCCGCCGCGGATCTCGCCGCGCGCTTCGAGCCGGCGAAGCTCGCGCGCGAGGTCGCGCCACGGCGCCATGTTCGGCTCGCGCGTCGTGAGCCGCCGGAAGACGACACCGTAACGAAGCAGCAGTGCACGCGCCTGGATCTGGACGTCAGGCTGCGGAGGGGGAACGATCGACCATCGGCCGCTGCGGCCGAGGAAGCCATCGGCGGTGACGAGCCCCGCGTCGACCAACTCGTCGAGCACTTCATCGCGGCGCAGGAACTGCGCGCC
Source organism: Thermoanaerobaculia bacterium (assembly GCA_036488085.1). Taxonomy (GTDB): domain Bacteria; phylum Acidobacteriota; class Thermoanaerobaculia; order Gp7-AA8; family Gp7-AA8; genus DASXHZ01. The sequence goes on along the minus strand of DASXHZ010000065.1, from coordinate 169,202 downwards.
GCCACTCCGCAAGCGCTCGAGCAATCCCCTCGCGGCCTCGCTGAGCTGCGATTTCACCTCGGACAGCCAAGTGCCGGCATTCTCCCGGCGGAAGAGCACCACGCCACCGCGATGCGCCCATCCGACTTCACCGCCGAGACAGAGCGTGTCGAGGAGTGAAGGGTCGTAACGGTCGATGCGCGTCGGGAGGACGTTGCGTTCCCACGCCTGCGCGGCGACTTCGTAGCCGTCGAGCTGCTCGACCACTTTGCGCAGTCCGTCCGGTCCCGTCAGCCGTCCGGCGACGTGCTGCCAGGCGAAGAGGAAGCGCTGAAAGTCGGCGGCGCTCACCGGCTCGATCTCGGCGCGCAGGCGGCCGAGGGTGTAGCGATGGATGCGCGCGAGCAGCCGGCGGTCGCACCATTCGGGCTGCTGCGGGTTCTCGAATCGGCCGCGCAGCACGACACCTTCCGACTCGAGTGTCAGGAGCGCGAGATCCGCCTCCGACTCAACGATGTCGAGCGACGCGGCAAGCGCGCGCGCGGTCGTCGGACCGAGGATCGTGAGTCGGCCTCGGAACAGCTCGACGATCGCCTCCTCGCGCGTCCATGTGCGCGACAGGCGCGAAGCGGGCGGCGCGATGTCAACCGGCACTTGATGGATCGCCAGCAGTTCCGGCAGGCGCTCGGCCGCGATCCACATCCGTCTCACGAGTGCGACGCGCCGCGAGGCGGTCAACTGTTCGAACATCTCGCGTGGAAGCTCCGCCGCCTCCTCCTCGGTGAGGAAGCCTGCGGTCAGCAGCACGTCGTGCAGTTCGTCGGCGTCCCGCGGGTCGGGACGAACCTCGTCGCGCACGCGCTCGATCGCGGCCGTATCGAGCCGTCCCATGTCGTCTGCGCTCTTCGGATCGCTCGCACGTCGCGTCGCGACGGCGTGCGCGCGCCGCTCCTCGAGCGGTGCGTCGTCGAGGAACGCGTACGGCTTCGCGTTGAGAATCTCCGCGGCGAGCGGCGACGGCTCCGGCACGTCGCGCGCGACGAGTTGCAGCTCGCCGCGATGGATCTTCCCGAGGACCGCCTGAAGGCCCTCGAAGTCCATCGCCTCTTCGAGGCAGTCGCGCACGACTTGATTCACCAGCGGATGGTCCGGCAGCTCGCGATCGCCGGGAAGGTTCTCGGGGCAGGCAGCGGCATCGGGAAAGACCGCTGCCATCAGATCGTCCGCGATCATCCGCTGAAGCTGGGGCGGAACCTTGTGCCCGCCGCGATTGCGCGGCACTGCGAGCGAGATGGTCGTGTTCCACCGCCAGCGCGTCTGGAACACCGGCGCCACGAGGAACGCCTGGATCAGCACGTCGCGCGTGGTCGCCGGGTGCAGGTAGCGGAAGACGTCCGCGAGCGGGAACGAATGCTGCGGGCCGAGGGACAGCAGGATCCCGTCCTCCGTCGCCGCTGCCTGCAGCTCGAAGTTGAACTGCCGGCAGAAGCGCTTTCGCAGCGCGAGCCCCCATGCCTTGTTGATGCGGCTTCCGAACGGCGCGTGCAGCACGAGCTGCATCCCGCCCGACTCGTCGAAGAAGCGCTCGAGCACGAGCGTCTCCTGCGTCGGCAGGACGCCGAGGACCTGCTTCGTGTCATTCAGATACGCGACCAGTTCCTCGGCGGCGCTCTTCGGGATCCCCGTCTCCGCCACCAGCCACTCGACGCCATCGATGTCGCGCCGCAGATCGCTCACCGCGCGCGACAGCTCGTCGCTGCGTGCCGGCGCTTCGCCGAGCCAGAATGGGATCGTCGGCGACGCTCCTTTCGCGTCCGACACGCGGACGACGCCGGCGCCGACCTGCAGGATCTGCCACGACATGTTGCCGAGCTGGAAGATGTCGCCGGCAGTGCTCTCGATTGCGAAGTCTTCGTTGATCGTGCCGATGAACGTGTCCTCAGGCTCGAGCACGACGCGATAGTCGGCGACCTCCGGGATCGCGCCGCCCGAGGTGAGGGAGAGCATTCGCGAGCCACGGCGGCCGCGAACGTTGCCGTTCACCTCGTCGCGATGGATGAGCGCACTCCGGCGGCCGCGCCGCGTCGCGAAGCCGTCCGCGAGCATCTTCACGACGCCGTCGAACTCCTCGCGCTTCAGCTCGCGATACGGCCACGCGCGGCGGACGAGCGCGAACAGCTCATCCTCGGAATAGTCGTCGCAGGACGACTCCGCGACCACCTGCTGCGCGAGCACGTCGAGCGGCGCCTCCTGCATCACGATCCGATCGAGCTCGCCACGATGTACGGCGCGCAACAGCGCCGCGCATTCGAAAAGGTCATCGCGCGATACCGGGAAGAGCCGTCCCTTCGGCGTGCCGGAGACCGTATGCCCCGACCGGCCGACGCGCTGGAGGAACGTGGCGATGCGGTGCGGCGAGCCTAGCTGGCAGACGAGATCGACGTGACCGATGTCGATGCCGAGCTCCAGCGACGCCGTCGCGACGAGCGCCTTGAGCTGGCCCGACTTGAGCCGCGACTCCGCGTCGAGTCGGTTCTCCTTCGAGAGACTCCCGTGATGCGCCGTGACGGCCTGATCGCCGAGGCGCTCGGAGAGATGGCGCGCGACGCGCTCGGCCATCCGGCGCGTGTTCACGAAGACGAGCGTCGTCCGGTGCTCGTTGATGAGCGCCGTGAGGCGGTCGTAATACTCCTCCCACACCTCGTGCGACATGACCGCTTCGAGGAGCGACCGCGGCATCTCGACGCCGAGGTCCATCGCGCGGTGGTGACCTTCGTCGACGATCGCGCAGTCGCCGCCGTCTACACCGAGTAGATACTTCGCGACCTCGCCGATCGGCTTCTGCGTCGCGGAAAGACCGATGCGGAGGAGCGGATGTTCGGCGACGCGCTGCAGCCGTTCGAGGGTGAGCGCCAGGTGCGCGCCACGGCGCGTGCCGATGACTGCGTGAATCTCATCGACAATCACCGTGCGCGCGGTCCGCAGCATCTCGCGGCTGCGCTCTGCCGTCAGCAGCAGGTAAAGCGACTCGGGAGTCGTGACGAGGATGTGCGGCGGCGTGCGCAGCATGGCCGCGCGCTCGCTCGACGTCGTGTCGCCAGTGCGCACCGCCGCCGTGATCTGCGGCGCCTCCACGCCCGCCTCGGCCGCAAGCCGGCGAATCGCCGCCCGCGGCTCCGCCAGGTTCTTATGGATGTCCGCGCTCAGCGCCTTCAGCGGCGAGACGTAGACGACCCGCACCTCGTCCGGCAACGGGCCTTGCAGCCCCTCCTGGAACAGGTCGTCGAGCGCCGTAAGAAACGCCGCGAGCGTCTTGCCCGACCCGGTCGGCGCCGCGATGAGCGTGTGCTGTCGCTCACGGATCGCCGCCCATCCCTGCACCTGGGCGGGCGTCGGATCACCGAGCGTTTCAGAGAACCAGCGGGAGACGAGGGGATGGAACCGAGAGAGGGACATGCGCGGGGAAGATTATCCCGCGGAGAATGAACCGTCGTCGCGCTTCTGAAGGAAGAGATAGAACGTGAACGAGTCCTGAGTCGGGTCGACTGTCCCTCGGCGACTGGAGTTAGGAGTCTGTTACAGCGCGGCGTCACCCTTGCCGATCTCGTGAGATGGTGTTATACCTATGTATACCACCGTCGCGCAAACGCGACACCGAGGAGGAGCGATGGAAGCCGTCATGGAGCTGAACCCGCAAACGGAATGCAGCGCGCCGACCGCGCCGATCTGGCAGGACGTGCTTGCCCAGGCCGTGACCGGCGAGCTGGTCGCCGCGCTGAACTACGCCGCCCTCGCCGGGATCTGTGACGATCCCCACGAGGTCGAAGAGGCGCTGGAGCACGCGGCGGTCGAGCACAGTCACGCCACGGCGTTCGCCGCGGCGGGGCGGAAGATCGGAGTCGAGGTCGTCGGCAACGTCGACGGCAAGCACTGGAAGCGCGTCCGCGAGTCATTCATGGCTTGCGTCGCCGAAGGCGACACCATCGCGTGTCTGATCATCCAGGAGATCATGCTCGAATCGTTCGCGCTCGCGAGCTACACGCGCGTTGCGAAAGTAGCGCCCGGACATCTCGGGAAGGTCTTCGGCGCAATCGCGGCCGACGAACAGGCGCACGCCGATCACGCCCTCGCCATCCTCAAAGCGGAGCGAGAAGCCGATCCAGTCCGCTTCGACGACAAGCTCCATCGGCTGCATCTCGACGTCATGTCCACGCTCGCGAAGATGCTGGCGAAGGAATGCAAGGACGGCCACTGCGACATCTGCGAGTTCAGTTGCGTGAAGCCGGCGCTGTTCGACATCAGCCTGAGCGCCGCCCAGCTTCGCGGAGCGTCGCTGCAGCAGTACCTGAAGACGCTCGACGCGTTGGGCTTGCCCGGAGAGATCACACTCACATGGATTGCGCAACTGCCGGTGTAACGCCGCAAATCGATTTCGCTCTGGTCGGACATCCGGAGAGTTGGGCCGCGGCGGCCGAGGTTTTCTCGGCCCTGCGCGGATCCGAGTGCGCGCCGCTGCCCGATGACGAGATCAAGGACATCCTTCCCTGGATTCCGCCGCGGGCCGTCTGCCGCGTCGACGTAAAATCGATCGGTAACGCCGAGGCGCATGGGGTCTACATCGACTCCTTCATTCCGCCCGACCGGCTCGATGCTGCGTGCGTGCGCGAGAACCTCACCCGCGTTCGCGCCGCGGCGTCGTACGCCATCAAGGCCGGCGCCCGGATCGTCAGCCTCGGCGGGTTCAGCTCCATTCTCATCGAGGGCGACTTCGATCAACTGCCGGCTCGCCACCACACCGTCTTCACAACGGGCAACACGCTGACGGTGGCGTTCATCGTCCAGGGGATCGAGAAGATGTGCGCGCTGGAAGGACGCGAGCTCGCGCGATCGACGCTGCTGGTCGTCGGCGCGACCGGAGACGTCGGCTCGGGCTGCGTCAGGTGTCTCGCACCGAAGGTGAAGCGCGTGCTGCTGCACGCCCGCAACGTGGAGCGACTCCGCCGGCTGGCGACGGAGCTCGAGACCGCGGGTATCGAGGTGGAGATTGGAACGGACCTGCGGCAATTCTCCGAGGAAGCCGACATGGTGGTCTGCGCGGCGAGCCTCGCGTCGCCGTCTCTCCTATTGGGCAAGATCGCACCAGATGCTCTCGTCTGCGATGCCGGTTATCCGAAGAACCTCGCCCCCGATGCCGACATCTCCCGCGCCACCATTTTCTTCGGAGGCCTCGGGCAGATCACGGGCGGTATGAAGTTCGAGCCTGATCTTCACGGCATCCTCAACCATCATCCATTCCCCGACGTGGCGCACGGCTGCCTGCTCGAAGGGATCGCTCTCACGCTGGAGGGACGGTTCGAGCCTTTCTCGCACGGACGAGGCTCCATAACACCGAAAGTCGTCGACGAGATCGCGGCCATCGCCGCGAGGCACGGCATCTACCTCGCCCCTTTTTTCAACTCCGCCGGACCGCTGCCGTTTACAATGAAATGACGCGTCACGAATGGACCGCGAGTGGAACGACACGCAGCCGATTTATCGACAACTTCGTGACCGTGTCGTCGCCATGATCCTGGAAGGCGTGCTTGGAGAAGGCGACCCTCTCCCCTCGGTCCGCACCGTCGCCACGGACTATCGGCTCAACCCGCTCACGGTGCTGAAGGCCTACCAGCACCTCGTCGACGAGAACCTCGTCGAGATGAGGCGCGGCCGCGGCATGTTCGTCAACATCGGCGCGCGCGAGATGCTCCTCCAGAGCGAGCGGCAGAAGTTCCTCGAAGACGAGTGGCCGCGGATACGGGAGAAAATCCAGCGGCTCGGTTTGACCGCCAAAGAGCTTCTCAAACGACGCAAGGAAAAGCGCTGATGACCGTCATCGACGCGCGCGGCATTCGAAAAGTCTTCGGCACGAACGTGGCGCTCGACGGCGTCGATCTGCGCGTCGAGGAAGGACGCATCGTCGGACTGATCGGACCGAACGGCGCCGGCAAAACCACGACGCTCAACGCCATCCTCGGCCTCACGCCATATCAAGGTCAGCTCACGGTCCTCGAACGCGATCCGTGGACCGCGCGCGCACAACTGATGACCGATGTCGCCTACATCGCCGACGTCTCCGTGCTCCCGCGCTGGATTCGCGTCTCGCAGCTCCTCGACTATGCCGGCGGCGTGCGCCCGAGATTCGATCGCGCCAAAGCGGAGGGATTTCTCGCCAGGACGACGATCCACCACAACAGCAAAGTCCGCGAGCTGTCGAAGGGGATGGTCACGCAGCTTCATCTCGCACTCGTGATGGCGATCGACGCGCGGTTGCTGGTCCTCGACGAGCCGACCCTCGGCCTCGACATCCTCTTTCGCAAGCAGTTCTACGACTCGCTGCTCAACGACTACTTCGATCAGAGCCGCACCATCCTCGTGACCACGCATCAGGTCGAAGAGATCGAGGACGTGTTGACCGACGTCGTCTTCATCAACCGCGGTCGCATCGTCTTCGGCTCGAGCATGGAAGAGTTCGAGTCGCGCTATCTCGAGGTCGTCGTCCGTCCCGACCGTCTTGCCGAGGCTCGCGCGTTCGGGCCGATCCAGGAGCGTCAGCTCCTCGGACGCAGCGTCCTACTCGTCGATCTTCAGGCCGGAGGCGCCGACCGCCAGCAGCTCGCAGCGCTGGGCGAGGTACGCAAGCCGAGCCTCGCCGATCTCTTCGTGGCCGTGATGGAGCGAGAAGGAGCGACGCCATGAGTTGGGAAACGATGGTCTGGTCCGTGCGCCGCGAGCTGTGGGAGAACCGTTCGATCTACATGGCACCGCTGATCGTGGCGGTCGTAATCGTCTTCGCCTCGCTCCTCGGAACGGTCGGCGGCCTCAACTCCACCGCTGCCCGCTTCGCGTCGCACGCCGAAATCGCCGGCGGAGGCCTGATGGCGACGGCGTTGATCGTCGCGATCTTCTACTGTCTCGACGCGCTGTACGGCGAGCGGCGTGACCGCAGCTCGCTCTTCTGGAAATCGATGCCGGTCTCCGACTCGACCGCCGTCCTGTCGAAGATGGCCATCCCGATCGTCATCCTGCCGGTGGTCACGTTCGTCCTCACCGTCGCGACGCAGTTCGTCATGCTCCTCATGAGCGCCGCGGTCCTCTCGATGAAAGGCCACAGCGCAGCCGCATTGTGGAACATGCCGTGGTTGCAGATGTCGTCCGGACTTCTCTACCACCTCGTCACCGTCCACTCGCTCTACTACGCGCCGATCTTTGGCTGGTTGCTGCTCGTCTCCGCGTGGGCCAAGCGCCTCCCCTTTCTCTGGGCGTTCCTCCCGCCTGCCGCCATCGGCGTCATCGAGAAGATCGTCTTCAACAGCACGCACTTCGCGACGATGCTCGGCGGACGGATCAGCGGCGGCATGGAAAGCCCTCCTCCCAAGGGGCGCGAGCTGATGATGATGTGGCCCTCCCACCCTCTCGCATTCCTCGGCAGCCCGGACCTATGGATCGGCTTTGCAATCGCGGCGGTCTGCCTCGTTGGAGCGATTCGCCTCCGCCGCTACCGCGAACCGATCTGACGGATCACCACCTACTCGGGCCGAGCGCCGTTCATCACCTCATGGACGCGGCGAGCGACTTCCATCGGGTCCATTGGCTTGCGGAAGAAGCCCGCAAACTCCGCCGCCTGTTCTTCGGTCTGGCTGAAGCCGGTGAGGGCGAAGACCGGCACGTGCTTCAGCGCCTCGTACTGGCGCACTTCCCTCAATAGCGCCACGCCGTCCTCGTCCGGCATGGCGAAATCGGTGATGACCGCGTGCGGGGTCGTCTGTCGCAGCATCGTTCGGGCGGCGACGACACTGTTCGCCGTTTCCACGCCGGCGCCGCAGCGTGTGAAGGCGGCGTGGAGCATCTGCAGCGAGCCGTCGTCGTCGTCGACGATCAGAACCCTCACTCCGCGGAGATCGGCCAGTAATTCCGGCTCCGACGCTGCGCTCACTTTGTGGCGCGCCAGCGGGAGCGAAACCGTGAACGTCGCGCCCTTCCCCGCGCCCGCACTCTCCGCGCGGACAGTTCCACCGTGCAACTCGACCAGATACTTCACGATCGCGAGACCGAGACCGAGCCCGCCATGTACGCGCGCCGCCGTCGAGTCAGCCTGACGGAACGGGTCGAAGACATACGGGAGAAACGACCGCGGGATTCCGCGGCCTTCATCAGAGACGGTCAGCCGCGCTTGTGCTCCTTCCCCCTGCTCTAGCGTCACGTCCACGCGTCCTCCTTCGTCGGAGAACTTGATAGCGTTGGAAAGGAGGTTCCATATGATCTGTTGCAGTCGGGTCGGATCGCCCTGAACGACGGATCGCTCCTCGAGACCCTTGACGTTGATCCGGATCGCTTTCGCGTCGGCCGCCACACGCATCGCCTGCCAAACATTGCCAACCACGTCGGAGAGGTCGACCGGCTCATCCACGAGCAGAAGCTTGCCGCCGACGACGCGCGACACATCCAGCAGGTCATCGATCAACGCGGCTTGCGTCCGCGCGCTTCGCGTGATCGTGGCGATCGCCGTCCGCGTCGTATCTTCGTCGAGACCGCCGACCGACAGCATGCGTGCCCATCCTAGGATTGCCGTGAGCGGCGTGCGCAGCTCGTGAGAAAGCGTGGCGAGAAACTCGTCCTTGGCGCGATTGTTCGACTCGGCCACCTGGTAGAGCCGCGCGATCTCCATCATCGACGCCGCGCGCGCCGCGAGATCGAGCGCCAGCGGCAGGTCGTCGCTGTTGTAGCTCCGGCCGGCCCGCGGGCCGATGAACGTGATCACTCCGGCGACGCGCCCCTGGACGAACATCGGCACCATCATCACCGACCGCAACGTCAGGTTCCGCAGCCGCGCCAACGCCTCCTTGCCGACGGCCAGATCCTCGAGATACGGCTCCGTGATGTGCGGCAGAATCACCGGTTCGCCCCGCTGCATCACGCGCACTACCGGATCGCGTTCCGCCGGTATCTGCCACGCTTCGTAGATTTCCCGGCTTCGACGCTCGACCTCCGGATCGGCGTGCGCGATGGCGAGCCGCTCGTAGCCATCCTCGGTTGCCATGTCGATGACGCACCAGTCCGCAAGCTCCGGCACCACCACGTGCGCGAGATCATTGAGCCGCGTCCCGTAGTCGAACGACCGCCCCATGACGTCCGTGGCGCGCAGGAGGAACTCGTTCTGCTGCTGGAACCGCTTCTTTCCCGTGATGTCACGCGAGAAGCAGCGAGTATGAATGAACGTGCCGTTCTCGATGAGGACGTTTGAACTGATCGCCACCCACTTGACGCTCCCGTCCTTCGCTCGAATCGGCGCCTCGTAGTCGTGGATCTCCTCGTTGTTCGTGAGGCGGCAGAGGATGTCGTCGATCCGCTGCGCGTCGGCGTGAAACTCCTTGATGTTGTGGCCGACGTACTCCTCACGCGTGTACCCGAGCAGGTTGAGCTCGGCGTCGTTGGCCCATTCGATCGTGCCGTCCGCCTGTACCCAGTGGAGGCCGATCGTCGCGTTGTCGACGAAGTCGCGCAGCAGCCCTTCGCTGCGAAGCCGCGCCTCGAGCGCGTCTGTGAGGCGCGTTTCGAGCTCCTTCCGGCGCTCGATCTCCGCTTCGAGCGCCGCGGCGCGCTGCTCGAGCATCGCGATCCGCCGCTCCCGCTCCTCCACCCCGTCGAAAGAGGAGCGTTCCGTCGGCCGCACGATGCTGTGCGCCGCGCACATGGCGTCGAAACGCTTTCGGTCCGCCGCCTTGTCGAAGTTGCCCATCGGGTACGAGCACAGCAGTGCGAACGAGTAGTCGTTCGCGAGCCCGTTCCACAGCTCCTCGAGCCGGATCGCCGCGTCGGCCTCGCCATCACGCCAGAGGAGATCGACCATCTCGCCGTACGCCCTCAGGTGCCGCTTCGATCCGCCGAGCCTGTCCATCGCACTGCCGATCACATGGCGAAACCGAGCCGCGTCCGGCACCCGACCGTCGAGAAACTGGTCCACCGTTGCGCGGGCATCGAGGAATGTCACGCCGTCGGGATTGCAGCCAAGCGTGCGCAGCCGTTCGGAAAATGCCGCGGTGTGGTCTGCCGTGGCGATCACAATGCACGGCTCGCCACGGCGACTCCCCTCGGCCAGGAACTCCGCTACACGCTCGACGAGGAACTGTTCATCCTCATAGAACTGAACGGCGTGGTGGTGAGGCCACGCTGCTTCCACCCCTAGGCTCATCGATTTCCTCCGGACCGCTGTCCAGCGCCCCTGCACAAATCGTGACACTGGATGGGATCTCAACGAACCGCAGGCCGGGCAGTGCCCGACCGCAAACGACACTCACTTACCCGGCTGGACGAAGATCCGCCCGCCCTTCATCACGAACGCCACATGCTCGATCGCGGTGATGTCGCGCGTCGGATCGCCGGGGGCGGCGATGAGGTCCGCGTCGAGTCCCGCGGCGACGCGCCCAAGACGGTCCTGCTGCCGGAGAATCTTCGCGTCGACCGAGGTCGCGGCCATCAGCGCCTGGGCGGGCGTCATGCCGGCCCTCACCATCCATTCGACCTCGCGATAATTCTCGCCATGCGGGAAGACGCCGACGTCGCTGCCGTTACCGATCGTCACGCCGTCCGCCATCGCGAGCTTGAATGCACGGAGCGCGTTTTCCATCGACGCGGTGTACGGCTTCGTCCCCCGCTTGTACCCGCTGAAGTACTCCGAGTACGCCTCCTCGGCGGTCAGCGTCGGAAGGTACGCGACGCCGTGCTGCGCCATCAACTTGAACACCTCATCCGTCCCTTCGTACCCGTGCTCGATCGTGTCGACGCCGGCGACCACCGCACGGCGCATCCCTTCCGCCGTCGTCGCATGCGCGGCAACCGGGCGACCGGCGGAGTGCGCCTCGTCGACCGCTGTCTTCAGCTCGTCGAGCGAGAACGTCGGCATCGACGGCCCGCCTCCACGGCGGTAGTCCGCATACAACTTCACCCAATCCGCGCCATGCCCGATCTGATCGCGCACCGCCTTCAGCACCTCCGCCGTGCCGCTCGCCTCCTGCGCGCCTTTCGGATTGTCGACATTCGACGCGAATCCCGCCGGTCCCGGCCCGTAGCTCGACGTCGCCACGATCGCGCGCGTCGCCACGAACAGATGCGGCCCCTGAATCCGCCCTTCGTCGATCGCCCGCTTCAGCGACACATCCGCGAACTCGGCCCCCTCGGTGCCGAGGTCCCGCAGCGTCGTGAAGCCCGCAAACAACGTGTTCCGGCAATGAATCGTCGCCGCGATCACGCGGTACGCCAGCGGCTCCTTGAGCACCTGATCGTTCCACAACGTCTCGTCGTACGGATGCAGCAGCACATGCGAGTGCGCATCGATCAACCCCGGAAGCAGCGTCATCCCCGGCAGCTCGATCGTCGTCGTCCCCGCCGGCATCGAAACGCCTGCCTCCGGCCCCGCCGCCACGATCTTGTCGCCGCTGACCAGAACCACCCACCCGGAATGCGGCGTGGCAGTCGTGCCATCGAACACGCGGTCGGGCCGCAGCAGAATGCTCGGCGCGGCGTGGATGGCCGCGGTGAGGCAGACGGCGAGGAGGCACTGAGACGCGGCCCGACCGATCCCCATCAATGCCCCACGCCTCGATGCCGCGGCACCGTGAACACCGTCCCCTGCGCGAATCCGAGGCCGGTTCCGTTGAACGTCCCGTGGTGTGAATGCCACGAGTCCCTCACGTCCCCTTCGAACGCGTACCACGCCTCCAGCGACGGAAACCACGTGGTAGGCACATTCGGAGTGAAGCGGACGAACATCGTGTCGAGGATCTGTTGCTGGGTCCGCGCGACGCTCCAGATACGGAGGTCGTCGATCGAGCCAGCCGCCATGAAATCCCAGTCAGGATCGCTCCCGATGCGCGGTGCGCGCGTCGACGTTGACCGTGCCGCGGTTTCCGCCGATTCCAGAACCAGATCCCCGTTGACGTAGTGCCTGCGGGTCGTGCCATCCGTCACCACCGCAATGTGGACCCAGGTATTGGCGGTGGCCGGGATCGTTCCGCCGTCCTTCACGCTTCCCGAGCCGTTCATATAGCTGCGCAACGTCGTGCCGCAGATGCCGACCCACCAGCCGGTGGTGTATCCGTTCCCGGCGATTGAAGAGCAGGCATTCGTGCCGTGCGCATCACGCACCGACACCCACGCCTCGATCGTCATCTGGGGCGTGTCGAGGGCCGTGTCCGCGGGAATCTCGACCCAGCCGTGCTGCGGATACCCCTGCAGTGTCAGCGACTGGTTCGGGAACACCGTCCCCTGCGCGAAGCCAAATCCATTTCCGACGATCGCTCCGTTGTGCGTGTGCCAGGAGTCCTTCGCGTCACCTTCGAATGCGTACCACGCTTCGAGCGACGGGAACAGCGCCGGATTGATTGACGGCGTGTAGCGGGCGAACATCGTCTGGCGGATCTGATCCTGTGTCCGCGCGACACTCCAGATCCTCAGATCGTCGATCCCTCCCGCAACCGTGTAGTCCCAGTCGGGATCGCTCCCGATGCGGACCGGCTTTGTCGACGTGGAGCGCAGTGCGGTTTCCGCTGACGAGAACACGAGCTCGCCGTTGATGTAGTGCTTGCGCGTCGTTCCATCGGTCACCGCGGCGATGTGGACCCAGGTGTCCACCGGGATCGTCCCGCCGGTCTTCGTGCTGCTGACGCCGTTGAAATAGCTCCTCATCGAGTCGCCACAGACGCCGAGCCACCAGCCGGTGAGGTAGCCGTCTCCGGCGATCGAAGAACAGCCGTTCCCTCCGTGTGCATCGTGAACGGAGACCCACGCCTCGACCGTCATCTGCGGCGCGTCGAGGGCGGTGTCTGCCGGCACTTCGATGTAGCCGTGTTGCGGATAACCCTGCAGACTCAGGAATTGATTCGACTGCGCCGACGCCGAGGCGGCAATCAGGAGCAGCGCCGTCAGCACCGTCAAAGTCCAAGCGGTTCTCATGTGTTACCTCCGACCGTGCGACAGGACGTCGCCAGAGGACGCATGATATGTCAGTACTTCTCCGCACAAGTTTTCGTGATCCGAAACGCACGGAGAGGCGGCTGACGCTATCCTTCTGACGTGCCCATCGCCCCCGGAACGTCGCTCGGACGTTACGAGATCGTTTGCCCCATCGGCTCGGGAGGGATGGGAGAGGTCTACCGCGCCACCGACTCGTCGTTGCATCGCGACGTGGCGCTGAAGATCCTCCCGGCGGAGCTCATCAACGACGAGTCGCGGCTCCTGCGCTTCGAACAGGAGGCACGCGCGACGGCGGCGCTGCACCATCCCAACATCGTCACGATCCACGACTTCGGGACGTCGGACTCGACCCCCTACCTCGTCACGGAGCTGCTGGAAGGCCAGTCGCTCGCCGAAGTACTCGAACGCGGGGCGGTGCCGCTGCGCCGGTCGCTCGCGTGGGCGCAGCAGATCCTGCGCGGCGTGGCGGCGGCGCACGTACGCGGCATCGTCCATCGCGACCTCAAGCCGGCGAACGTCTTCATCCTCGCCGACGGCTCGGTGAAGATCCTCGACTTCGGCCTCGCGAAAGTCGCGCACACATTGGGAAATACGCGCAATGCGCCGACCGAGCGCATCTCCGAAGCCGGCATGGTCTTCGGCACCATCGCCTACATGTCGCCGGAGCAGCTCCGCGGCGAGACCGTCGACCCGCGCAGCGACATCTTCAGCTTCGGCGTCTTGATGTACGAGATGCTGACCGGGCGCACCCCGTTCCTGCGTGACACCACGGCCGAGACGATCACCGCGATCCTGATCGAGGAGGCGCCGCGGCTCGAGACCCCGCCCTTCCCCGCCGTGCTCGCGTCCACGCTGCTGCGCTGTCTCGAGAAGAATCGCGAGGAGCGATTCCACTCCGCGCACGACCTCGCCCTCCACATGGAGATGATCGACATCGCGCCCTCAGGCCCGGCGGCCGTCGTCACGATGGCCACGCCCGCGCCGGCGGAGGTCACGCAGATCACGTTCCGCCGCGGCAACGTGGCTCAAGCGCGCTTCGCGCCGGACGGCAACATCGTCTACGGAGCGGCGTGGAACGATCAGCCGCTGGAGGTCTTCGTCTCTCACGGCGGCATGCCGGAAACGCGCTCCCTCGGCATCAGCGGCTCGATCCACGCCGTCTCGCGCAACGGCGAGCTCGCGGTCTCCCTCGGCCGCCGTAACGAGATTGGCTTCCTCGCTTCCGGAACGCTCGCCCGCGTCGCGCTGGCCGGCGGCGTCCCCCGCCCCATGGCGAAGGACGTGAACGAGGCGGATTGGTCGCCCGACGGGCGGCAGCTCGCGGTCGCGCGGCGGTCGGAGCACGGCTACCAGATCGAGTATCCGGTCGGACACCGCGTGTACGAATCGCCGTCGTGGATCAGCGACATGCGGATCTCACCGGACGGCCGCGAGATCGCATTCATCGAGCACCCCTTCGCCGGCGACAACTTCGGCACCGTGCGAGTGGTCGACCTTCACGGCCATGCCGAATCGCTCACGGACGATCTCTACATCGCCTGGGGACTGGCGTGGAATCCGTTGACCGGCGAGATCTGGTACAGCGGCGTGCCGAAGCACGGCCAGGAGGGGCGCAACGTCACCATTTACGCCGTCTCGCGCGGCCGGGAGTCTCGCGAGGTTTTCAACACGCTCGGCGGCGTCTTCCTCCACGACATCGCGCCGGACGGAACGCTGCTCGTCACACATCAGAACCCGCGCCGCTACATCGTCGGCCACGTTGACGGCGAGGAGATCAACCGCGACCTGTCGTGGTTCGACTGGTCCTTCCCGATGCGTCTTTCGAGCGACGGAAAGACGCTCTTGTTCGAGGAGCAGGGCATCGCGAACGGCGGGAAATTCACCTTCTACCTGCGCGACACGCAGGGCGGACCGGCGACGCGTCTCGACGAAGGACGCGCTCGCGACTTGTCAAGCGACGGCGAGCACGTGCTCGCACTCTCCAACGACAAACCGGAGCGGGTCATGCTCGTACCGACCGGCGCCGGCTCCATGCGCGATATCCCGGTGCGCGGAGTCGACCGCTTCCAGACCGTCCGATTTCTCCCCGGCGAAAAAGAACTCCTGGTCCTCGGCTCCTCCGGCGATGAAGAAACGCGCCTCTGGCGCGTCGGCGCCGACGGCGGTGACGCGCAGGTACTCAGTGAAACCGCCGTCGGCTCGTGGTTCTACATGGCCATTTCGCCCGACGGCAGCCACGTCGTCGCGATCGACGCGAACCAGGTTCCGTTCATCTGCCCAACCGACGGCGTCACCCCTCCACACCCTCTCCCCGGCACCGAATCCGGCGACCTCCCAGTGCACTGGCCGAGCGAAAACGAGATCTTCGTCTGCCGCCGCGACAGCAAGAAGAGCGACGTCTACGCCATCGACCTCACCACCGGCGCCCGCCGCTTCGTCCGCAGCATGTTGCCCCCCGATCCAGCAGGTGTCGAAGGCGTCTTCCCGATTCTCTACGCGAGCGACAGCGACAGCTACGTGTTCGGGTACAAACTGTTGCTGACGTCGTTGTTCACGGTGAGCGGGGTGCGGTGATCGAAGACCCGCGGTCTTCGATCACCCGATGGCGGCAGCGACCAGATCGGCGATCCGGAAGTTCTTCCCGTCGCGGCAGAGTTCCGTCGCCGGACGCCACGTCGGATCCTGCGAAATGTACGAGAAGTTGTCACCGATGATCAGGCCGATGATCACCTCCGCCACGATGCGGCCGCCGACGGTGCCGAGGTGTCTCCCTGCATGCTGGTGCTGCGCCTCGGCGAGGATGTAGTACCAGAGGGGCGCGTTGTCCTCGAACTTCTTGCTGACGTCGACCAGGCGCTCATTTTCAGCGTCGTCCGGCGCTTTTCCGACTTTCAGTTGATCTTCGGTGAGCGGTTGCTGACCCATGTAACGCGCGACCGTTTGCCCCGACGGCAGGCCGAAGAATTTCCCGCGCAAGAGGTTGCGCTGCGCCAGGACAGCCGGATTCGAAGCCACGGCCGGTGGCAGATGTCCGAGCGGATTCACCAGCGACGAATCGATCTTGTACGCCGGCTGCAGCCGGTCTTTCCCGAGCACCGGAGCGTTCTTGCGGAGCTGAAAGAAGAGATCCCACTCGATCGTGCGGTGCTTGTCCAGCGGACGGAAGCCGACGAGGCTCGGCTCCTGATCGGCGAAGATGAGGATGCGGGGCTCCGCGCTTCCGTTCATGCCGCGGTTGAGGCGATAGATCGGCCGGATCATCGAATGGCCGAAGCGGTAGGCGGCGACGGAGAACTCCACCGGCATGAAGGGGTCATCGCGCCACTTGAAAAACGCCAACTGCGGTTTGTCGATCTTGATCGACGTCCCATTGTCCATGTGGGGAAGGATGGTCTTCACGACTTTCTCGCCGGCAATGACCGGCAGGTAGTCGTGCAGGACGGCCCACTGGTAGTGCCAGCGCACGGTCTGCTGGATCTCGGCAAACGAGGCGTCGTCGCCGAGAAGGTCGGCCACGCGGTTGTGGAAGCGGAGCATAATTCCTTGAAACTGGGAGACGATGGCGTTTTCGTCATTGCGCGGATCGCCGATGAGCGCGCGTCCGTTCGACGAGCGCGGCAGATCGAAGGCCTGCGTACCGCCGGGCTGGAGGTCGATCGGCTCGCCGAGGAGCATCCGCTTCGGTCCGTCGTAGAGGTACGGCTGATCATCGGGCCCGCGGCCGTAGACGGAGTCCAGATCGAAACGCGGGGTGCGGAAGTCGGTCAACGCGTCGGGATCGTTCTGCTTCTGCAGGCTGCTGGCGGGATCGAAGGTGATGTCGTGGTCGACGAACTGGCCGAAGTACGTGTAGCCGGCGGGAATGTGGATCTTGTCGCCATCGACATTCTCTTCGTCGTCCGCCTCCGTTTCCGGAGTCTGCGTTGCTTCAAACTTGGCGGTCATGTGTCCGACGGCGCCGAGTTTGTTGAGATCTTCATCCGTGTGCTCCGCCGGCATCAGCGTGCGGAACATCCGGCCGAAACGGCCTTCGAACTGCTCCGATCCGCGCGGGACGTTCAGCCCGCGCAGGCCGACGCCGTGGGGGCGGATGAAGTTCTTGGGGCTCGCGTGAGTCGCCTTCCGGAGATCATCGCCCATATTGAATTCCTCCCATACATATAGGAGTGCCACCCCGAACGATTTTCCACCCCCCCAGCGGGGTGTACGGTGAGTGAACATGGGAAAGGCGGCATCATTGTCCGCTTCATCCGACATTCCTGTCCGCGATTTCATACACCGCCGCGCGGCACTGTGAGGGTGTAATCCCTTGTCGCCACCGATCCCCGCGCGTGCGCACATCTTGCACGATGACCGCGTGTTCACCAGCCGGATGGGATGCGCGCTCTCCGGATCAGTGCAGCCGCGGTTCTTGTGCTACTGGCCATCGGAGTGAGAAGCGGCGCCGCACAAAACGATGCGGGCGCGGAGTGCAGCTTCAACCCGTGTAGCGGACGAACATCGTGTCGCGGATCTATTGCTGCGTGCGCGTTCGGGCCGCAGAAGAACGCTCTGCGCAGCGTGGGCGGCGGAAGCGAGCAAGAGGGTTACGAAGAGGAGCGTCGCGACGCGGGTGGCTCGACGTCGACCTCGGGTGCCGCGGCATCGGGGGGTGGGGCACTGACGTCGTGCGCAATCCGACGTTCCGCCGCGTCGATCGCCATCACGAGTGCGAGATGAAGCTGCGTGACCATCCCCTTCGACAGCTCGCGGACTTTGCTGTTGTGGTGGATCGTCGTCCCTGGCGAGGGCGTGTCTCCGATCACTCGTGCTTCCGCGGCTCCCCGTTCTTCACATACTTGTCGAACCAGCGCAGCTCATCATAGGCGAGCTGTTCGTTCGACTCCATCGCCGAATACCAGTGCGGCTCGTGAGGCAGCATGACGAGACGGGTCACTCCGCCGTTGCCGCGGATCGCCTGGTACAGCAGCTCGGACTGCAGCGGCGTCGTCCCCGGGTTGGCGTCGTCCGCACCGTGGACGATGAGCAGCGGAGCGCGCATCTTGTTGGCGTAAAAGTACGGCGAGACTTTCAGATAGGTGTCCTGAGCGTTCCACACCGAGCGGCGCTCGTTCTGGAACCCGAACGGCGTCAGCGTCTTGTTGTACGCACCGCTCGTCGCGACACCGGCGCGGAACAGGTCGGTGTGGGCGACGAGATTCGCGGTCATCATCGCGCCGTGGCTGTGCCCCGTCACACCGATGCGGTCGCGATCGACGACGCCCAGCTCCACCGCTTTGTCCACCGCGGCCTGCGCGTCATCCACGAGTTGATCGATGTAGGTGTCGTACGCCTTCTGCGGGTCTCCGACGATCGGAAATGCCGCGTTGTCGATGAGCGCATATCCGGAGAGCAGCAGCAGCTGATAGTCGCGCAACTGCGTGAAATGCTGGTCGGAGCCGCTGATCTCGCCCGCCGTCTTGGAGTTGGCGTAGTCGAGCGGATAGGCGTAGAGGATCGCCGGGACGCGCGTCCCCTCCTTGTAATCGGGCGGCGTGTAGAGCGTGAACGAGAGGTCCACCCCATCCTTGCGCTTGTAGGTCACCAAGCGTTTCTTGATGGCGCGCACGGCGGGGGTGGGGTCCGGGATGTGCGTAACCGCGAGCGCGGTCGATGCGACCACCGCTTCGCCTGCGGCGGCATTTGCGACCGTCGAGCCGAGAGTGCGCAACATGAGATTCGGCGGTTCCGACGGAGTCTGGCGCCACGTGAAAAACGAGCTGCTCGCGTCATTGCCGAGGCCCACGAAGTATTCGTACGCGTCCTTGCCGCTGCGGAACAGCCGTCGCGACTTCCCGGTACGAAGATCGAAACTGTCGAGGAACGGCCGGTCTCCGGCCGGTGACGCCCCCGCGCCCTCCAAGAAGATCGTGTCGCCCTGCTGCCGCACGGCCCACTTGCCGTTCGGCAGCATCCGATAGACCGGCTGGCCCGGATCCTCATACGACTCGTCGCTCGACAGGTCCCAGATCACCCGCGGCTTCGTCTCGGGCTTCGTCTCGGGCTTCGTCTCGGGATGGTCGGGGTCGATCAGGGACGTCCGGCGCCAGTGACGGTTGTCGTCGTACTCCTGAAGCAGTGCGACGCCGCGCTGCTCGCTAAAGTCGATCCCTTGATACCGCTGCTCCGTGCGCGCGATCTCCACAGGAGCCGATGTGAACGGCGCGCTCTGCATCATCACCTTGTCGCGCGCGGGGACCTTCGTCTTCCAGTCTCCCCCATCGAGCGCCTCGGCCCAAACGACCGTCGCCGGCTCGGTGGGACGCCACTCGTGCTCGCGCGGACCGGTCGGCACGCCGTGGATCGGTACGTGCTCCGCGACCGGCAACTGTGCGAGCGGCGTCGCCTTCCCCGCGCGGTCCCACACCTCGACATCATGCGCGAAGCGGTTGTAGGTCACTGCATACGAGTACGGCTTGCGGATCAGAGTCACCAGGATGTGCTGGCCGTCGGGTGAGAGATCGTAGTCACTCACCACCGCGGGCGTCCCGACGCGGGTCACGGCGCCGCTCGCGACGTCGACGAATTCGAGCTGGCTCGTGCCGTAGTACTCGAAGAGCGCCTCGTCAGCCTGGTTCCGCAGCGTGTCGCGCGCCTCATAGGTGCTGAACTCGCCGCCGCCGCCGGACGACTCCTGAATGCGCGGCCCCTCGCCTCCGGTCTCCGCCGCGGGCACGGGGCCGATGTCGTCGGGAACGGCCTTGACGAGGAGCGTCTTGCTGTCGGGCGCCCACTGCAGCGACCTGCCGAGCATCGGATTGAGCCGCACGTTGCCGACCCGGTGCGTCTTGCCATCACGCCCGCCGGCCCACAGCTCCACCGCGTCGCGCGAGGTGTTGCGGAACGCGAAGGTGAGGCCGTCGGGCGCCCACAGGAAGCCGTCCGCGCAGCCGCCGGCCGGCAGCGCGATCGGCGTCTCGCCGCGCGTCGCGACGTCGACGACCGAGAGCGTCTGCGCGCACGGCGCGACGCCATACCCGCCCGGAGTGTCGTGCTTGCGCCGCGTCCGCGGCTCGAGCCGCACTCCCGCCAGCTTCAGAATCGGCTCCGCCACCTGCGTCATCGGCGCGTACGTGACCCACGCCGTCAGCAGCACGCTCGTCCGCGTCGGACTCAGGATCGGCCGCGGCGGCGCCGGCGCGTGCAGGACGTCGAGGACGTACTGCGGGGGGCGGTCGTAGCCCGCGACCCGGTCGGAGGTTGGGGCGGCCGACACGACGAGGGTGGCGGTGGAGAAAAGGACGGTCGCGAGAAGGCGCAGTTTCCAAGACACCATGGCGCGATTATCTCGCCGTCGGCCGGTAACGAGTAGAAACGATTGACCATACCGTCGTCCGGCCGAGCTTCACTGAAAGTTCATGCACCGTCCTACGGATGATGTAGTAGAAGTAACGCTCGACGTAGGAGCTGTGCATGAAAGACCTTCGTATCATCCTCTTGCTCGGCTGCAGTTTCACGATTCCGATGCACACATCCGCACGGGCGCAAGCCGCGCCGCGCGCCGCCGGCGCCATCTTCCGCGATTGCCGCGCCTGTCCGGAGATGGTCGTTCTCCCGAGCGGCACCTTCACGATGGGCTCCTCAGCAGACGAAAAACTGTGGGCCGCGAGTCACGGCGGCACTGCGGGATCGGTCGCCGACGAAGCTCCGCAACATCAGGTGTCGTTGCCGTCCTTCGCCCTCGGCAAGTACGACGTCACTCGCGGCGAGTACGCGACCTTCGTCCGCGAGACGGGATACGCGGCCGGTGACGGTTGCGGCCACGGCCGCGCGATCTTCAAGTGGGAGAAGGACCCGGCGTTGACGTGGAAAAATCCTGGCCACGCGCAGACCGACCGTGATCCGGTCGTCTGCGTGAGCTGGCAGGATGCGCGTGCCTACATCGCCTGGCTGAACCGCAAGGCGCATTCAGACGGACCGTATCGGCTGCCCAGCGAAGCGGAGTGGGAGTACGCCGCGCGCGCCGGCACGACGACGAAGTTCTACTGGGGCGACGACGACGCTGCCGCTCCGCTCCACGCCTGGTTCAACGCCAACTCCGGCTGCAAAACAGTCTCCGGTCTGTTCTGCGACGGGGGCCGCACCCATCCCGTAGGCGCGAAGCCGCCGAACGCGTTCGGCCTTTACGACCTGGCCGGCAACGCCTGGCAGTGGACCGAGGACTGTTACGACAACAGCTACACCGGCATACCCGCCGACGGCCGTGCGAACGACACCCCCTCGAACGACCCCAAGGCGAAGGACACCCAAGGCAACTGCCTTCGCGTCGACCGCGGCGGCTCATGGATGTTTCCCGCCTGGCTCCTGCGCCCCGCCACCCGCGAACGCAACCCGGCCAACTTCCGCGCCGACATCATGGGCTTCCGCGTCGCCCGAACGATGCCGTGATGGCGTGTATGCGCAATTTGACTGTCGATTGCGGACGACGCTCGACATATCGGAGCCATTGATCGAAGAGGCGCGCCAGTTGCTGGGATTCAAATTGAAGACCGACACGATCGTCGTCTCGCTCCATCATTTCCATCGCGTAAGATCAGGGAATGGCAGACCTCACAGGGCCAGTCGCCTCGATGTACAAGGAACTCTCCCACGAATTGCTTGAACTCTGCCGCGCGTGGCGGTACGTCCTCGACATGACGAGCGACCTTTTTTTGCGCCAGCACTCTGAATCGCACAGCGCCGGACTACTTTGGAGTCGTGCACCGGGGGCTATTCCAGTATTCACTCATCTTCTTGTCGCGATTACTTGACCCTGCGAGGACCGGAAAGAAAGACAACCGCAGTTTGGCCGTACTAACAGTGGCCACTCATGATCCCGAAGCAGCGCGTAATCTCGACGAAGTACGGATAGGAGCCGCGAAGTTGCTGGAGTTCCGAAATAGGCAAGTGGGACATCTCGACCTTCCGTTGAGTGTTCAGCCGGAGGAAGAGCAACCCCAGCTCTTCACCTGGGTTGGCATGCTCGAAACCCAAACGTCGCTGCCGCGCTGGATGAACGCTTTTGAGCTATCGCATGACCTGCCGCCGCTGCGTTACCTCGTCGAGGAAGAGTGGACCGATGTCGACCAGGTGAAGCACCTGCTCAGAAAAGCGGCGTCTCGCTGACCCCCTTCCGACGCAACGCGCATCAACGACGACCTGTGCCCGGTTGGGCCTACGCTGTGTAGAGGCAGTTCAGCGTCACCTACACTTGGATGCTTTCGCCACATACGCGCACCACTTGTCGACATTAACGCGACGTGCCGCAACCGGAAGTGAGGACTGTAGCCGCACTCGGTCATCCCGTCCGCTATTCACCGTGGGGTTTGCTCGCCGACCGAGCGGTGATGTTCACGCGCAGCGGTCTGCCGATTCGCTGGACAGTGGTGATCTCGGTTCGGCCCATGTCGGCAACCGTAGGCGAGTGCGTCACTGCCGCACCGTCGAAAAGGTAACGGCTCGTTCGCAGTGGCGTACGTTGCACCTCCACTGACCCAACGAGAGTGATACCGAGGCCCCACGCGGCACGAGGTGGTCGCAAATCCGCTTGATCGGCCTCTGAAAATCGTTGCTACGCTTAGGCATTCAGCCCACAACATGTCACACGACGTATCTCACATCGAAGCCCGATCTTGCCAGTCGACCGGCTTGAGCAGTTTGGTTAGACATTCTTCAGCGACTTCTTTGGGGACGAAAAATCGATCACTGCGGTCCGTTGTCCCCCCGTCAGTGAGCCTGGTTGTTGCCCATCCAGTGCTCCCATCATCGGCTATCAGGCGCTTCGCGGTCGAACGGGTAGGCATGTACCGCATCGAATCTCCCTCTTGCCTAAGTCCAGGTGAGTTGGCCGCGGTCTAAAGAGCAGGAGATCCCGGCAGTTCGCCTCGTGTTTGATTTCGGCATAACGCGACGCGCTGTTCACCGCCCGACTTAGTTCGACTCGCATTCGGCGAGGTAGGGAATCGATGAGTTCGCGCACTCCGTTCGTAAGGAGAGAGGCAGCGATGTCGAACCAATTGACGATGCTGATCAGCTTGATCCGCGATCGCCGCGAGGCGGCTCACACGAGGCCGTACCTACTCTTCGTGGGCGCCGGTGCGTCACAGTCGTCCGGTGCATCGCTGTTCGACCCCATCATCAGGGCGGTCGGGTGCACGACGTACGAAGAGTTCTCACGTCGCATGGAAGGCCGTAGCAGTGAAGAGCGCTACACCATCCTTCGACCCCACATTGAAGGCCTCCACCCGTCGCCTGCGGCTCTGCAACTCGCGAAGCTCATCCGCGAGGGGTTCTTCTCGACCATTCTGACTACCAACTTCGACAATCTCCTCGAAGTGGCGTTGAACGCCGTCGGTGTGTCGCCCGAGCAGTACGTGGTACATGTGCACACGGCTGAACGCCCGCTGAAGGACCTAGCGACGCGGCTTCGTCGCAAGTCGCCGCGGATCAAAATCGTGAAGCTCCATGGCGACCTTAAGGAACACGAGTTCGCGCTGACGGACACCGAGACGTTGCAGTACACGAAAGAGGTTGAAGAGCAGTTACGGCAGACCTTCGCGTCTGATGATGTCATCATTCTGGGAAGTCGATTCGCGGACGCTAATCTCCAGCGGGTCATCGACTCAAAGGGCTCGTCTATCTGGTACGTGAATCCCACGCCGGCGACGGGAACCTTCGCCGTAACGCTTCGATCTCGCGGGAGCCATGAGAATCAAATCACGGGTGACGACGGGACATTCGATTCCTTTGTAGGTGCTTTGCACGCGAGCCTCCTCGGGCCGGACGAGCCATCCCCGATTCGCTTACAGTGGACTTGCTTCCACCCGTTCATTGTCGGGTGTCCCCCACCACCGAGTGCCGGGACCGCTCTGGAACACGGCCGACGATGCACCTTCGTAGACGACACGGCGGTCGATTGGTTCGACTTCGGCGTCGCGTGCGCGTGGCGGAGGTCAGACGTCCTCTACCCATCGATCAGCGAGTTCGCTCAACAGCGGCGCGACTTGTACAAGCAGATCCTCGACGGCCCAGGCGTCCCATCGATCACAGCTGCGATGAATGAAGTTCGGGCGAAGGCAGAGTGGAATCTCCCTGACGTGCTCCGGACGCCGCTACCGGCAAAAGAATACGCTCTGAGCGTCGTACGGTTGTCGGAGCCGGCCGCGCATCCGAAGCTCGCGGCGATGCTCCAACTGCTCTCATGCCCCTCCATCCTCGTCGACGCATACCGCGGACCTGATGACGTGGCGGCCGGGGACGCCAGCGCTGAGGCCGAGCGCAAGTACCTCCAGACGGGTATCGAAGCCGATCTTGAGGAATTCAAGTACGTCGATCGGCTGCGCGGATGCGCGGCATGGTCGGGCGTGGCATTCCTGACCTCACAGGACGCCCTAGCTACTGCAATCCTAGACTTCGAGGCAGAGTTGCAAGCGCTTTGGTGGCTCCTCGAACTTCTCCTTCACGCCCGCGCGATTGATCCCACAATCGCCGGCTTCGTGGAGCAGCACGTGCACCCAATTTTGAACCGTACCCTCGCCACAGGATCACGCGACGCAACGCCGTTGACTCTGGCGCGTGAGGCGATCATAAAAACAAGCAGAATCGAGAACCAATGGCGGATGGCACATGATTAAATTAGCAAAGTCCTCGACACCCGACAACGCGACGGCCCTTCTCGTCGTCGATATGCAGAACGGGTTTGTGAATCACAACTCCGAGCACATCGTGCCGAACATACGACGGCTCCTCGAGCTCGGCGCCTGGTCCACGGTTGTCTTCACACGGTTTCTCAATCAACCCGATAGCCCCTACGTGCGGTGGATCGGTTGGTCGCGATTCATGGCGAGCCCTGAGATCGATATCATCGAGCAGCTGGAGCCGTTCGCTGAGCAGATTGTCGACAAGCACGGGTACAGTGCGTTCGTTCCCGAAGTCGGGAAGATTCTTGAGAACGCCCTCGTCAAACGCATTGTCGTGTGCGGCGTCGCAACTGACGGGTGCGTGCTCAAGACCGCCGTGGATGCCTTCGAGCGCAACATCGAACCCGTAGTCGTCGCCGACGCGTGCGCGAGTCACGCTGGGGCCGCGATTCATGATGCAGCGCTCTTGCTGATCCCGCGCTTCATTGGCCGGAAGCAAGTGCGCTCGACAGACGAAGTGATAGCTGAAGTCGGACGACCGAGTGCGTAGGCCGACGACCCGTCCAAAAACGCGGACGGCGTGTCCGGAGTGCGGGCGAGCCCGGCGGAGGTCCGGACGCGCCGTCCGAGACTCCGGACGCCCTGTCCGGAGCTCCCGACATCGTGTTCGGCAGTTCGGACAGAGCGTCCGGAACTTCCGCCGGGCGTGGCGGGACATCGGACATCGCGTCCGAGGTTCCGGACGGCACGTCCGGAGTTCCCGACACCGCGTCCGGCACTTCGGACACGGCGTCCGGAAGTTCCGCCGGGCGTGTCCGCACCTCGGACATCCGCGCCCGAGGTGCGGACAGGCCGTCCAAACTTCCGGCGACCTGTCCGAACTTCCGGACGCCCCGTCCGAACTTCCCGCGCCCCGTCCGAACTTCCGGCGTCCGGTCCGAACTTCCGGCGCCCCGTCCGAACCTACGACGTGCCGTCCGGACCTCGGGCGCGGTGTCCGTAGCTCGGACGAAAAATTCTGCTTGACACGTTAGCGCTGACCTTGGTAGAATTCCAAACTGCGAAGTCGGATCCTCAACGTGAGAACGAATTCGCCGGCGAACGGGTACGATCGATCGGTTGGAATGCCAAATGATCGTATCCCTGCGGGAGTCGAGCGATGCTCCTCCTGCCGAGGACACTCGGGGTGCGCGCGCACTCCGGGGAAATCATCAATCCGGATGAACCGGCGTGTGGCCGGGGATTCCAGCCGGTGATCGCCTCGCTCGTCTAGAAGGGTCTTGGCGCTCTCACCGGACAGACAAATGAAGGGAGAGCATCGCAATGTCTATCAATGTCCAGGGAAACCTCAACACCCCCGCCGGCACGCCAAAACTGACCCCGGAAGCCGCCATCGCTCAGTTGCGAACGATCCGCGATCAGTTGCCGGAGATCACCCCGCTCACCCCGCAGCAGCGGACGACCATGCGCAAGCGTGCCCAGATACCGCCGGACGTTCTACAGGCGTCGATCAGCGTGATCGGCGCCTCGGATGACGTCTCGTCGGCGATCAAGCAGCCGCCCGGCGACGTCAACGCTCTGCAGGATGAGATGAACCGCTGGGCCACGGTGGAGAACGAGCTGAAAGCGCTGTGGAACGGCGTCTCCGGCGCGAACCTCGGCCGCCGGTACCGTCTTGCCGTCATCGCGGAGCAGGCATACGGGATCGGAACACAACTGGCCAAGGACCCGGCAAACGTTCTTCTCGTGCCCCACGTGCAGGAGGTCAAGCGTCTGAAGAAGGCGGCGAATCGTAAGAAGCCGCAGCAGACGACGCCTCAGGCTCCGGCACCGGCGCCGACACCGCAGCCCGCACCGCAGCAGCATCTTCTCGATACGCCGGAGGTCAAAGCGTAAAGCGAGCGTTTAGGAAACGCGGCCGGGCGCGCGATGAGCGCGTCCGGCCTTTTTCCGGCGAGGCGCAGGCGATGTATTACTTCCTCAGCGCGTCCCGCAACTTCCGCAGATCGAGTATCCGGTCGGACACCGCGTGTACGAATCGCCGTCGTGGATCAGCGACATACGGATCTCGCCGGACGGCCGCGAGATCGCATTCATCGAGCACCCCTTCGCCGGTGACAATTTCGGCACGGACCTCCATGGCCACGCCGAACCGCTCACCGACGATCTCTACATCGCCTGGGGACTGGCGTGGAACCCCTTGACCGGCGAGATCTGGTACAGCGGCGTGCCGAAGCACGGCCAGGAGGGTCGCAGCGTCTCGATCTACGCCGTGTCGCGCGACCGGGAGTCGCGCGAGGTCTTCAACACGCTGGGAGGCGTGTTCCTCCACGACATCGCACCCGACGGGACGCTGCTCGTCACGCACCAGAACCCGCGGCGCTACATCGTCGGGCATATCGACGGTGAAGAGGTGGACCGCCGATCCTCTACGCGAGCGACAGCGACAGTTACGTCTTCGGGTACAAGCTGCTCCTGACGTCGTTGTTCGCGGTGAGCGGCTTGCGCTGAGGTAGCACTACTGCGTCGTGACCGTTACCGGCGCCGAGGTCGAGACGTTGCCGGCCGCGGCATAGGCCGACCTTGCTTACACCAAGGGTTGCGAATAGCCGCCGAATGTAACGTGGGGACACGCGCCTGGAAGCGGTTGGTAATGGAAATGCTCATTATGGGGCGGAGGGCCAACGGCCCTGCGGATCACCGTTGAGCGTGAAAGCGGCCCATTCGCGCGGATCCGGGTAGTTGCCATGCAGGAGGTGCAACTGAGCGTGTCGTAGCGCGTCAGCGGCTGAGTCACCGCTAATGAAGTGCCGGTAGAAATCGCTCATCAGCGCCAGCGCAGCCGAATCGTCTATCTCCCACAGCGTCGAGATTACTCCTGGCGTGCCAGCGTACAGCAGGGCGCGTGTCAACCCGACAATCTCGTCCCCAGCGCCGTCCCTGCCGAGGGCGGTCTCGCAGGCAGAGAGGACGACGAGATTCACGCCTGTAAGGTCGACGTCGGATAGTATCTCGTGCACCTCGAGCTTGCCGTCGTTCCCGTCGCCCTCGGCCAACGCGAGGCCGCTGAAGAGCGGCGAGTCGGCGTCGTAAAACCCGTGCGTGGCGATGTGGATGAGATCGACGCCGCCGTTCAGGTGATACAGGAGGCTTTCCTTCGCCGCAGCACCGACCTTTGGTACGGAATGAAGCATGGCGCCGACAAACAGCGCCTCGCGCAAAGCGCCGGGCAGTTCCGGCGAAACACCCGCCGGCGCGCCGATCACCAGCGCTTTACCCTTCATCGGCGTCTCCTTGTCACGCATGAACGGGATGGCGCTGGCGCTCGGCGCGTATGTGATTGTGTAGTCGTCGATCAGGTACCGCGACGTACGCGGATCGCGGAAGGCGGCGAACGACAGGTAGTGCAGCGCGCCATGAGGCACGATGATCAACCGAGGATTACGTATGTGGGGTCGGAGGGGCGCCAAGAGCTTTCCGTATAGCTCCTCGGCCGTGGCAGCCTGGCAGGACAAGTCAAGCGGCCGAACGCCGCGTCCGCCAGTACGAAACCGCATTGCTGCGCACTTGGTACGAGCGAGATCGGTGCGATCGAAGGGCAGGTGAACGTACTGCAGCATGGTTCGATCGATCACCCACGCGTGGACGTCATTCTCGGTTGCGAAATAAGAGATCAGCGTGGTGTTCGACGGGAGCTCCGCGCGAATGGCATCGACCTGGAGCGGCCGTACGCTCGTTATCGCCGCGTACTCAGTGTTCGAGGCTTTCACGCGCGTCATCACTGCCTCATAGCGCCGACGTGCCTCGCGTAGGTCGTCGTCGAGTTGTCTCGTCGAGGCCAGGCGAGCCTGCTGCTCCCAGTGCAATATCTGCAAGAGGAGCGTTTCGGCTTCCTGGGCCGCAAGCGTGTTCTCCACACCATGGGGCGTTACCCGGTGGTTACCCAGCATTTGAAGAAATACTCGCGCACGCGCGCGCTCGGCGACGACGAAAGCCTCCTCGTAGCGGTTGTGCTTCACCAGAAGGGGGATGAGCAGCTCATAGACCCGCGACGACCAGCCGGCGCTATCGGCGGAGTTGCTCAGGACCGGATCCACACGGGCGTCTTCGGTCGCGGCTTCCAGCGCGTCGATCGCCCTGTCGAGATATGAGATCGCTTTGTCGTCGTCGCCCTCGGCAAGCCAAGTTCCCCCGATAATTGCCAGCGCGCCGGCGCGATATTTCAGGTTCCGAGTGAGATCCAGCCCCTTCACGGCCAGCCCCCGAGCCTTCGCGGGTTGACGGCCTTCGCTGAAAAGTGCCCCGGCTTGAAGGAGTTCGGCCATACCTGGTGAAAGGGCCTCCTTTCTCAGAGGCGAGTGAGGATCGCCGCGAGCGGGGTCCAAGAGCGTGGGTATGAGCTGCGCGATCACTTCCGAGCCTGGGACACTCAGGACGTCAGGAGTGTTAGTCCATTGCTCGACGGCCTTCACGAAGTCCGCATTGGACGACTCACCATTCACGAACTTCCGCAAGGCCTCGATCAGATCGATCACCGCGAGGTCCAGGCAGCGATCGTTCTTCTCCGCCACCTGCCGCGCTTTCTGCAATGCGAGGTTGGCCGTTTGGTCCGCACCGAGCAGGATGTAACTCATTGCCAGGTTCGCCCAGATCGCCGGCTCGCGCAACGGCTCATTCGATCTCGACAGTGCCTCGAGCGATTTTTCCGTGTCCGCGGCCGCCGCACCGTAGCGACCCCGCTCGCGGTTCATCACGGCACGACTCAAGTAAAGCGAGACCTGTAAGTAGAAGTACTCCTTCTTCTCAGCCAATGCCAAGGCCTGGGCGAAGATGCTTTCCGCGAGAGCGAAGCGGCCAGCGTGCGCGAGCATCTCCGCACGACTCTGCAGGAACAGAATCTCCGTTTCTTCACTATTCGCCGCGCGCACGAGCTCCAGCGCGCGATCGTTCCACGCCAGAGCGTCATCGATCCTCCCGTTCAGCATCTCCAGCTCGGCCAGATCGCCGAAAACGTCCACTCGCAATCGGGCAGCAGTGATGGTTCCCACCGGCCGCAGCACCTTCAACCCTTCGAGCGCTTTCTTGTAGCTCTCCCGCGCTTCCTCCAGCCGCCACTGCCGTCGGCGGAGATTGCCAATGTGTCGATCGATCGGCGGATCGATCCTTCCGCCGAAAACAGCGGCGCCTTCCTTCGCTCGCCGAAGCTGGTCGTCGGCCTTCTCGAGCTCGCCGATCCGGAGGAATTCGGCGCCATATCCATCCCTGGTAAAAACCGTGAGAAGCTGCAATATCCTCGGCTCGTCAACCTCGGGCTTCGCGGCGGCTGGCTCGTATTCCGCGGGCGGCAATCCCACCACCGGACCGACGACCATGAGTGCGTCGATAGAGAAGGGCGCGCTTGAGGACTTGGCCTTGTCGAGCATCTTCAAGGACTGCTCGTAGAACGCGAGGGTCTGGTCGGACTGAGCCCCGATCAAGCGCTCGTGCTCGGCCAGCATCCAATACGCCAGCCATGCCCCTACGTAGTCGCGCGCCGCTTCCAAGCGCGTGGTCGCTTCGCCCATATGGACCCGCGTCTGTTGCACATCACCGCCTGCCATGTCGACGAGGCTGAGGAAGAGGTACGCAACCGCTTCACTCTTAGGGTCGCGGGCCTCGCGGTACACCCTCAGCGCCTCGTCGATCTGCACGCGCAGCGCGGCGTAATCATGCGAGGGCCAGAGCACCATGATCCGCTCGAGCCGATTGTCCGCGAGGGGAGGCTCGCCGGCTCGCGCGTTCGCGATCACGACAAGTAGGATCAGGATCAAGACGGAACGCCGCACCATTTTCATCAAGGACACGCCTTCGCGGAGAATGTGGCGCCACCTCAACGCACGGCCGCGCCACCCTTTCGAGCAGAAAGTGTCCGTAACCACAGGAGGCCCCCCCATGGTGAAGTCGTTCTGTTCAGCATTCATCCTCGTGGTCTTGGCGTCAAGCGCTACCGAGGTGTCGTCGGACGCGAGCACGCTCGCACAAACGAGCGCACCGGCTCATGAATCCGCGTTGTCCAACAAGGACGTCGTCAAACTCTCCAAGCTACAGTTGGGTGATGACGTCATCGTTGCGAAGATCAAGCAGACCGCCGACGTCGACTTCGATGTGAGCACCGATGCTCTCATTCGACTGAAGGAAGCAGGCGTCAGCGCTCGAGTCATTGCGGCGATGATTGACCGAACCGCGCCGATCTCGAATCAACCCATCGCGAATCAACGCGTCTCCGTTGCGCCGAATACAACTTCACCCATTGGCATAATGATCGCCGATAAGGAGGTGCCTCTTTCTGGCGCCTCTGGCGACGTGACAACCACAGGCTTTTGGCCAGTCGTGTTCACATTCCTCGATTACCCCGGTCTTCACGCCCGCGTGCGCACGACGAATCGGCTTCCTATCGTCTTCGTCCGCAGCCCCCATGACCCCAGTAGCTACTTTTTCATTGGTAAGCTGGATGTCAATGGGCGCAAAAACAATCGCTCGTTGAAGATCGAACAAAAGGTGGGCGCCTTCAATGCCTCCGCGCGAGTCGTGCCGGCGAGTCACTGGCAAGTCGCGTATGACGCGTCGGAGACGACGCCCGGGACGTGGCGTCTCACGCCTCGTAGCCAATTGGACCCCGGTGAATACGGTATCGTCGCTCCTGGCGGTGTCCTATTCGAGTTTGGGATTGACTGAGTGGTATCTCGTCGCACGGATCGACTGGGGTCCTCCGCCTGTCTTTTCATCTGGCCGCAGGATGAGGTCGTTTCAACCGGATGCGCAGCGAACGTACGTCAGCCAGCCACGCATCTGCGGAGCGGCGCCGCGAGCGACGTCGAGATAAGGTTGTTGGACAGTTTCGGTCACCGCACCTCGCTTGCCGCTGCCGATGCGGAGGCGATCGAGACTCCTCACCGGCGTCACTTCCGACGCGGTGCCGGCGAGGGAGATCTGGTCGGCAGGGTAGAGCGACTCCCTCGGCATCGCCTGCTCCCGGACGCGCATCCCGAGGTCGTCCGCGATCGTCAACGCGCTGTCACGCGTGATGCCCGCCAGCAGCGTGCCGTTGAACGGCGGAGTGTAGAGGACGCCTGCGAACGACGAAGACGTTCTGTCCCGAGCCCTCACTCAGTGGCCGTCCGGCCCCAGCGCGATCGCCTCCGCGAATCCGTTGGCCAGCGCCTCCATCTTGATCAATTGTCCGCTGAGGTAATTGCCCGCTATCCTCGCCATCGCGGGGATCGTGTTGGGCGCCATGCGGTTCCAGGTCGAAATCCACGCATCGACACCCTTTTCGAACGCTCCCGCGCGCCAAGTACGTTCGCCCACCCACGGGAGATAGACTTCGACCGCGGGGTGCTGTAGCAGCGGATGCCTTCGAACGCCGAGGAGCCGAACTGCATCGAATGCGTGAGAACGTGCACGTGAGCGTCGGCCCACGGGACAAAATCGCCGTCGCGCCAGATCCCCGTCGAAGTGAGTGTCGGCAAATCGAGCGATGATTTTCTTCCCGAACGGGAGTCAAAGAGAGAAGAAGAACAAAGGAGAGACGATCATGCCCAACAACACCGTCCGCCTGCACCGCGTCCTGCGCACCAAGCCCGAAAAGGTCTTCCGTGCCTTCCTTGATGCCGATGCCATGGCGAAGTGGCTTCCGCCGCACGGCTTCACCGGAAGGGTCCACGAGCTCGATGCGCGGGTCGGAGGCCGCTACCGGATGTCGTTCACGAATTTCGGGAGCGGCTCCAGCCATTCGTTCGGCGGCGAGTACCTCGAGCTCGTGCCAAACGAGCGCATCCGCCACACCGACGAGTTCGACGATCCGAATCTGCCTGGCCGGATGGTCACGACCATTTCGCTGAAGCCGGTCTCCTTCGGCACCGACCTCACGGTCGTACAGGAAGGGATTCCGGAAGCGATTCCGGTCGAGGCCTGCTATCTCGGATGGCAGGAATCGCTCACCCTTCTTGCCCAACTCGTCGAGGCCGATATCCCGGACTGAAGCTCTCGTCAGCTCACTCACTCGTGCTTCCGGGGCTCCGCGTTCTTCACATACTTGTCGAACCAGCGCAGCTCCTCGTAGGCGAGCTGCTCGTTCGACTCCATCGACGAGTACCAGTGCGGCTCGTGCGGCAGCATGACGAGACGGGCCACACCTCCGTTGCCGAGAATCGCCTCGTAGAGCATCTCGGACTGCAGCGGCGTCGTGCCAGGGTTCGCGTCGTCGGCGCCGTGGACGATCAGCAGCGGCGCGTGCATCTTGTTGGCGTAGAAATACGGGGAGACCTTCAGATAGACGTCTTGCGCGTTCCACACCGAGCGACGCTCGTTCTGGAAGCCGAACGGCGTCAGCAGGGCGGTGCTCTGGGTCACACCTTCTCTGTTTCGGAAGCCCCTCGAATGCGAACATAATCCGATCACCTTCATTGACTTACGCCGCGCCCGCGCAAGACGTCGTAGGGCGCTCAAACCCGAGCTCACGCGTAATTTGTTGCCAACGCGTCGCCTCACCGCGCAAGCGAAACTTCGCAGCGACTTTGCCGCGAATGTGTCCGAGGCGGTAAGTCACTCGGAGACCTGAAGCTTGCATGGAGAGAATGGTCCGGAGCGGCCGAAATGCGAAGGTGCGACCCCTTCGTAACGTAACGCGTCCCCTTCGCTCCCGCGAGATTCAGAAATGATTCCGCCATCTGCGTCACCGGCGGTCCGTTCGCTGTTATATCTACTGATGTTTCAGATCGATCTGCACGATGAGCGGTGCGCCGGTGGCGTTGGAGATGGTCAAGCCATCCTCCTCCGAGTCGATGGTCAGTCCCTTACTCCCCCCGGAACTTTTCGCCGTCTCCATCAGCGTGGTAGTCGTCCGCTCGTCCATCTGAGGACGCGGAGAGAAACGGTGCTCGAGATCGGTCTCGCTGCGGGCGAACAGTACCAGCAGTCGTTCGGTGCCGGGATGTTCGTCGAACTTGAACCATGACCGCTCGCTGGGAAGAGGACGGTCGACGCCGGCGCGCAGCACGTTGTCGTTCAGGTGGCCGACTGCGGGAAAAAGGATCGTGGACGTGCCAGACTCCGCGATTTGGATGATGGTCACGACGCCAGGGGAAGTAGCCTGAAAATGGAGGCGAATTCGCTCACCCGATTTGAACACGCGCTGGTTGTTGACGCGCACCGGTGGCGCGCCGGGGGTCTCAACCAACTCGATCCAGTAATTGAAGCCGAAGCTCTCGTCATCGGCGCGCACGCTGAAGGCGGCCAAGACCAGCAGCGCAACTGTAATTACCGCCATGCATGTTCTAATCATCTGGCCTCCTATTTCTTCTTCGCCGATCCATGATCCCTTTTCGCGGCGACTTCCTGGACATGACGCAGAAGCGATGCGCTGGCTTTCGCCTCTGAGAGCTGGATTAAGCCTCTTGGAGAGACGTCGAGGGCACGGCGCGGTGCCGTGTCGATGGTGGTGATAATCACGTCCTCAGGCACACCGCCATGGAGCATGTCGACGATCGCGTCGTTGGTCAGCGTGTCCTTGTCCTTGTTCGTGGTATGAGACGCACCCGAGGACGAGCTGCCGCCTTTGAATTCCTTCAGGCTCTCGTACTGGACGAGCGCCGCCTGAACCCGGCCGAGTGGCGCCTGGAGAATGGCCGCCTGCTTCTTCTCCCTTTTTTGGGAGAGAACCGGGATGAGATGGCCGGCGGTCGACTGGGCGCGATCGAAGAGTGATGACGGCTTGGAGCTCAGGATAAAGTTCACTTCCTTCGGATTCGCTTCTGCTGCGTCGTTGTAAAGCGCCGCCGCCTTTTCGAGGTACTTGAGGGCCGCGTCGAACTCCTCTGCCGAGTACGCGAGCGCCTCGTAAGCAACGCCCTGCGCATACTGGTGGTACGACTCTTCGATGGGGTTGGCCGCCTTTGGCAGAGCCAGCATGGCATCGAGATATTTGTTCCACATCCCGGCTTCGGCATATGGCGCTGCGTCTTCGAGTCGCCCCTTCGGCAGGAGCACCGTGATGGCCTCCTTAGTCGGCGTCAGCCGACGGGTAATTTCGGCCGCCACCTCGGTCATATTGTCGTCTTCCAGCGAGGAGGCGTCAGGCGCCCCATTGCCGTTCTCGAACGACTCCTTGTAGTTCTTGGTGATGGTGTCAGCGAGCAGCGTCTTGTTGCCTCGCACATCACGCGCCTTGAGCGTGGCGGAGAAGCTGTGACGGACTACCTTGTAATTGACGTCCGACTGACCTACCGCCACCTTCAACGGATTATTGCCGGCGTTGGATTTCTGTTGGCCGCGTGCTTCTTTGCGGTTCTCCGTGCTGTCGCTGTAGTCGCTTCTGAGAACGGTGATCTCGATGATGGTGGTAGGATTCTTGGCGTCGAGCGAGAGGCTGGTGTCGTTGCCGAGCAGTTCGGCTTCCACCTCGGATTTCATGCGGTCGGCGATTCCGGAATTTGACTTCTTCTGGGCCGACACTCGGACATCGATGCGAGTGCCGGCGAGGCGCACCTGGGCCGGAAGACTTCGATTCAGAACGACCGACTTTTTCGACAGGCCAAAGCCTTCGCCCGCCCAGGCGGCGGATACGCCGATCATCGACAGCAGAACCGCACTCGCGACCTCTCGTTTCATCTCGATCCCCCTTTGTGAGGTGAAGTTGTCTACCGAACGTCTCGCCGCGGAGCGACGCCGATCGTGATGTCCTCCGGACCATCGGACGGTTGAATCTGCGGGTGCTGTGGCTTCTTCTGTTCCCGCGCCACCGCTTCCGGGACTTTGGCGGCGATGTACTCGAATATCTGCTTCATCGTCGGCGGCTCCTTTGAGCGGCGGAGCGCCTCGATGAGAAAGTGCGTGAAGTAGCTGTTGTGCAGAGCCTCGCTCTCCCACGATTCTTCGGTAGAGTTGCTGGAAGTGATGACGAAAGAGCCTTCGTTCGACGCGAACATCTTGGACGTTTGCTCGTCGACACCGCCGGCATCGATTTCCAGCGCCTTCGCTCCGCCCGAAGCTTGGCCGCTGAAGCAGGTGTCGAGAAAGGTCACCTTGCGCCGGGCCTTGATGAGCGATGTCTGGTGCGCGAAGGTCTCGTACTCGATGGCGTTATTCCAGATCTTGTCGGACTCGGAGTCATAGGTCACGATGTAGCCGCGGCCGCCGAGACCCTGGTCCTGCTGACTGCCCGACCCGTGCGAGCTCACGTAAATGACTACGAGATCGTCGTCGTGCGCCTGCAGGATGATCGACTGCAGTGCGCTGAGGACCGCTTGTCGTGTGGCATTCTTGTCCGTTAGGAGCGTGACGTTCGACGGCCGAAAGCGGCCGAAAGCCGGGTCTTTGAGCGCATTAGCGAAATCGGCGGCATCTTTGGCCGCAAAGCGCAACTCCTTGATCTTCGGATCGGAGAATGTGCCGATGCCGACGATGAGCGCGTACTTCTCGCGCACATACGGAGAGAGCGGCGCTTCCGGCCTCGGAACCGCAAGGCGCTCGCCTTCACAATCGAGCTTTTCGATGTCGTTGTCGATCGCGCGTTGTTTGAAACGCCGGGCGCCTTGCTGGTCGCCGATGGCCAGAGCACTGCAATAGGCATACTTCCAGACGTCGGGTGACAGCGGGCAGAGATCCTGCGCGATGCGCAGCTTTTCGAGGATCGCTTTGTAGTTGGGTGACTTCGACTGATAGATCGTCCGCACTTCTTGGACGATGGCCATTGCGCGGTTGCAGTTCGCGCCCTGCGCGTACGCTGCCGCCTGAGAGCCGGGGAGCAGGAGCGCGAACACCAGGCAAACGACAGGCGCGGCGAATCGGGGACTCCGGCGGAGGGACTCAGCGAGTTCTGATTGGTGTCGGTGCATGGTTCGCGTCACTGCGTTTGCATGGCAATCGGATAGTCGGGAACAGTCCGCGGCTTGGCCGTGGTGGGCGTCTGTTGACCGCCAGTGAGCTGCCGGACCCGCTGCGAGACATACGACTCCAACGCCGCGACCGTGATCTCCTGGCCCTCTCCCCTTCCGGCACGCCCGCGGAGACCTTCGACGACCGCCTTGGTGAATGCGCCATTGCCCCATACCTCGTTCTCCTGCGAGCTCTGCGTTCCGGTGGAAGCGGCAAAAACCACAATTCCCTGCTCCGGGCTGGAGAACCGGTTGATGGCGCCGTTGAGATCTCCGGCCAGCCTCCCTCCGAAGACAGTCCCGGCGTGGCAAGTGTCGAGGAACAGCATTGCGCGCGCCGGAACCGCGCCGATCGCCTCCTCGATGGCCGAACCGGAGATCGCCGTCGCGGCAAGATTGCGCGCGTCGGCGTCATACGGAAGAAAGTAGTACTGGCCGCCGGTCGTCGCGCCGTGTCCGGCAATGAAGACGATGACCGTGTCCGAGGCATTGAGCGGCTTCGCCCGGAGCCAATCGAATGCCTGCTGCACGGCCTCGCGCGTGGCTTGGCGGTCGCTCAAGGTCTTTGCCTCGATGGTGGCATACAACAATCCCTTCTGTGGTCGGAGCACGGCGGTAAAGGCCTGTGCATCGCGGCCGGCAAAATTCAGGGCCGGAGCGGCATCGGCATCCGCGAACCGGCCGACGCCGATAGCCAGGACGTACAGCGCGGATTTGGTCGCCTCCGCCACTTTGGGACCGGCCCAATAAAAACGCCGCGTGGCCGGATCGCTGGCGCTGAAGCGGTTTGCGGCGATGAGCGTGACTTCGACGTCCTCCGGCGGGATCGAAATGGTCAGCTCACCCTCGAGCGCATTCCGGCTGTCGCCTGCCGTCTTCGCCGGAACGGGCCGCCCGTTCACCAACACGCGCACGGAAGTCAGCGGCTCACCCGACGGTACGCGGATGTCGTAGAAAAGCGCGATGTCGCGAGAGGTCACATTCATTCCGTCGTCGGGCGACATGATCTCCACCACCGGCGGAGCGAGTCTGGCGATGTCGGCACTCCCCTGAATAGCCGGGGCGTCGACCATCCGCAGGGCCTCAATGCGGTCTCTCGTAGCCGCCAGTTGGGCGATGAGGTCTGGCCGATAGAAGCGTGAGCGAAAATGCGAGACACGAAAGAAGTCGGCGGCGTGTTCCTTACCGTGATTCACGCTCCAGCCGATGAGCTCTTCGGCGCCGGGCGAACAGTCGTAGTAGCCCTCTGCGGTCCAGAGAATCCACTTGCCACTGGGATCGGGAAAGAGCGAGAACAGTTCTTGGCCGTCTCGCAGGCGATACCAGCGTATCGTGCCGTCACCGAATGCGGCCACGGCCAGCGACGCGTCTTCTGAAAGATTGACGGCCCAGACCGAGTCCGGCGCGGGCACCGACCACCGCCGCACCCCTTCGCGATTGAAGAGATCCAGATTCCAGTCCGTGCCGATGAGCACGCAGGCCCCGTCCTCGGGCATAGCCTCACTGCGCACGATCTCGTCGTCCCGGTCGAGCGCCAGGGGCCGGCCGTTGAGCTCCGGCGCGGGCGAGTTCTTCCAGTGCTCGAGACTCACTCCCGGCGCTGCGATGCGAGGCCTATGAAACGACCCGCTCTTCGGCGGCGACAGTTCGAGCACGCGTTCGGCGACGGAGTAGCGCGCCGGAGACTCGCCAAGCCGGAACTGGAACTGCACGGTCAATCCATCCGCCGATACCACGAGTTCGTCGCGCTCGCCGCGGTAGTCGGCTATCGCCGACCCAACCACGAATTGCCGCTCGCCCGCCGGCGACACACGCCCCCACGCGGGATCGGCGGCGGCGAAGACGAAGCCTCCCGCGGGAAGCGGCGCAATGTCCATGATGGTATCGGCTGCAACCTGCACGTCACGCCAGACTCCCTTGCCCTGCTGCGACCAAATGCGCACGAAGCGCGATGCCTGCCGGTCAGCGCTCATCCCGCCGGCGCAGAGCTGCGCACCGTCCCACGACCAAGCCACTGACGCGAGATTGCCGTTCGCCACCGTCGCAGTGTCGGCACGAAACACCGGCGAGAGGTCAGCGCCCGAGAGCACCGCCACCCCCGCGGTGTCATCAAATCCGACGGCTATGCGGCGACCGTCGGGCGAGAATGACACGCCGAAAGGACGCAAGCCGCCGTCGCTGCGCTGCTTGGCAATCTGGCGCAGCGGCTGACCGGCGGCAGGAAGAGCGTAGAGCCGGAGAAAACCGTCGCGCGAGGACGTGACGAGCTTCCCGCCGGCACCGAACGCCACGCCGCCGCAGTCGTCGCCATAGTCAC
Source organism: Thermoanaerobaculia bacterium (assembly GCA_036488085.1). Classification (GTDB taxonomy): domain Bacteria; phylum Acidobacteriota; class Thermoanaerobaculia; order Gp7-AA8; family Gp7-AA8; genus DASXHZ01. Next base: position 130,329 of record DASXHZ010000065.1, on the reverse strand, counting down.
GATCATTGGCGGCGAGTTTTCCTGATTCATCGAAGAGCCTGAGGCCGTTCGCGCCGCGAAGCCCGGCGGCGAGCCAACGCCCATCCGGCGAGTAGGCCAGACGGACGGGCCGCCCCGGCAGGCCGGAGATTCGCCGTTCGAGCCGCCCCGTCTTCCGGTCGAAGAGATAGATCGACGCAGTTCCTTCCCAATCCCATCCCGTCCAACCGCCGGCCGCAATGGTCTGGCCGTTCGGTGTGATGGCCAAGGCATAGACCTGCCCCTCGTTGCCGCTCCCGGCAGGTAGATGGATCGTTCGAAGCAGGCGGCCGGAACGCAGTTCCCATAGCCGCACCGTCTTGTCCCACGAGCCAGTGACAACGAATCGGCCACCGGCATCCGCGGCAATCCTGCTGATCGTCGCAGTGTGCATCGCCGTCTCGATACGCAGCGAGGGCAGCGTCGGCACATCGGCAGCCTGCACGGATTCCGCGGCGGCTACTAAGGCGCATACCATCGATATTCGAAGAACGCGGTGTCTCACGCCCGCTCCACAGTGATGCGGCTCAACACATCATTCATCTCGACATCGGACAGAGTGGCGCGGCGGTCATCGAGCGCCGCAAGGTCGAATTGCAGCTTCGAATTCTCCTTCTGAAGAATGACGATTTCCATCCGCAATCGCTCATGCTTCCGGCCGGCACCAACGCCATCCCGCCACTCCTCGATGACTTTGTGAAAGAAGACGCCTAGCAGCACGGGCAGAAAGCTGAAGAAGTGCGCGGGTGCTGACCGGAAGACGATGAAGCTCCCGAGGAATGCAGCCGCCGGAATGCCACCCATGACGACCCACATCGCAGAAAACCTTGGAAGAATGCTGCCCAGCGCGAGAAGGATCAATCCAAGCACAATGTCCACAGTGAAGAAGAACGAGGTGGAGGCGTCCAGCGGGATCGGCCGGTTCAATTCGGATTGGATCGCCGTGGCCACAATCTGGATTCCAAAGCGGTCGCCGGCCGGCGTCAGGTAGCGGTCTCTCGCCTGGGCGTATGTGCCGCCGAGCACAACGAGCTTGTCGGTCAACGGCGTCCGCATCTCGTTCCAGGTGGCGAACGTTCTAGCATCCCGCGCGTGATACATGGGGAAGCTCGCCCTGCCGGACCGGAGGATCGCCGCCTCTGGCTCGCCGCTGAACTGGAAAGACAACGCTTCGCAGTTCCGCACCAAGCGGGAAGCGGGTGCGTACTCCCGCTCTTCCCCGTCTGTCTGCCTTGCAAATACCGCTGTTGCCGCGGCGGCCAGCGAAGGAACGGTGGCCTGCGGGATCGGAATCCGAGGCGGGTATGCCCGTACGATGCCGCCGCTCAACACGACCTGGGGCACGCCCCAACAGACCTCGGACGGCAAATCTGGTCGCTGGCTCCATCCGGCGACGTTGTTCAGTACGAGGCCGGGTCCTTGCCCCGCTGTCGTTCGCGCCCAAATTACTTTGGACGAGGCGCTGCGAGACAACCATGTCGTCGGGAGATCGGCCGCCGTCCATGCCGAGGTGTCGAGATCGACGACCACCAATGCCGCGCCAGCGTTGACGACCGCCGTGACCAGCTTCTTCACCTCGTCTGCCTTCAGAGGACTGGTCTGCTTGAAAGACTGGTCATAGTCTTTGTCGTCGATGTCCACCAATACGATGTCGCGTGATGGCTTCGGATCCTCGCTGGCAACCCAAGCGTCGAGATTCGCCATCTCCAGTGCGTGCATGAACCTGGTCTGCTCACACGAATGCGTAGCAATCGCCGCAAGAGCGATGACGACCAAACCATCGAACGGGAAATGTCTCGTGGTCCAAAGACGGAGTGCGTTTTGGCGAATCTTGACTGCGAATTTCTCGAGCCATTTCATCGCGACCCCGCGGCTTTGCCAGAGAGAGCGCGAAGATAAGTCTCCAAGACGTACTCCGCCGAAGCGGCATCGACTTTCTCGTCCCAATGCGAGGTTAGCTCGCGCGCCTCAGCAAAGGATTCGTGGAGCGATTCGAATTGGTCTGCCGGTGCTACGAGCACCAGCACGGCACTGCCGACCGGTTCGTTGGCAGGAGCACTGAAGAGCGCCAACCGATACAACCCCTGCGGCAGCACGCCGGCCTTGACTAACGCGGGGCCGGACGACGAGAGCGCCAGCGGCGATCGCGTCTGCCCTTCGCCATGCTCCCGCGTCAATTGAACGACGTAGGCGCCGTCGGGCACACGTTTGAGCGCTGGGCGAAGATCGAGTTGTTCATCGTGCTCCGCGAGCACGGCCAACTGCGGCCCGAAGACATCGCGCGCCACGGTCGTCGCCGCGCCCGGTTGCTCCGGTTTTACGAGTTTGATGACCGCGTCGATGATCTGTTGGTATTGGGACCGCGGCGTAGGCTCGATCTCGACATTGAACGGCGCATTGCACGGGTCCTTTGGGGATTCTTCCTCGGGCTCAGGATGGTCGCCCGCACATCTTAGAGTCATCGCCTTGCCCGAGCCGAGCACGAGGGTGATTGATGCTTTCCCAGTTGGCGGCACGGCTTGAATCTGCTGCCCAACGTACACCAGTGAGTGCAGGCTCACCTGCCAATCGGGACTTCCGATCGCGGTGACCCATCGTCCGTGGATGCTGGATACAAACCCGGCGACCACAGGCTTCGTCTCGGCCCGAGCCGCCGGCGTAAGCGCGGCGAGAAGACAACAAAGACCCGCAGCGTCCACGAACGATGCCCCCGCACGCAATACACCCTTGCTTGCCTGGCAAAACGTCATCGAGCCTCCACCGAACAGGCACCTCACCCGGCCGGCAGCGCCGCTTCGGCTCGGAACGGCCAAGCCGATTGATCAATGCTTCACCGTACGGGAAGACCCTGTTCAACTGAGGAGTGACGAGCGCGAATCTTTTCCTACCCTCCGGAAGAAGAATGTTGCATGATTGACGGCGCGAATTCCGATGAGGCGCCTCCAGCGCACAGGCATTGTGCGGAGCTGCGCCGCACCGGGGTGCATGGGAGCACGCCTTCTGTCTTTCGTAAACCCCTGGAACGCAACATAACTCGCTCACATTCATTGATTTCGGGCCGTAATCGCATCCGAGCTGGCGCGGATCATCCGTGATGCTTTCCCCTGCGGTGGCCGATCCTAGTCCGTCTACTTCGTCACACGGCGGTTTCGCTCGTCGACATAGTTCGTGGCGAAACCGTCATCTTCCTCGCATCCGGACTCGTCTCGCCCACCTCGCAACGCAAGCCTCATGAACCCTCCGAGCCAGCCAACGACCCCTCATACCGAGGGTAGGGAAATCCCGCCCTCAGACACTCCTGAAGCGGGTGGTAGATCCCGCATCGAAGAAGCGCTCCCCTGACAGGAAGGAAAACAGCCATGTATGAATCGAAGGCGCGGCATCCGCTCAGTCCGGCAACGCCCGATCCTCTCCCCCACGCGGTGTACGAGGCGATGTGGGACCTGTTCGTGGCCATCGGAACGTTGTGGCTGCTGACGGATGATCCCGGTCAGTACCGGCTGCGGTTCAGGACATTTCTGGAGAACCGCATCGGGCTCAACCCGCTCTACGCCGGCTATTACCTGGCAGCGGCGGTAATGCTCGCGGATCTGACCAAGCAGGCGGACGCGAACGCGGCCTACCTCTTGATCTTCTTCAACCAGAATCCCCAGAACCTGCGGGTGAATCCGGAACTTCTGCAGGCCGTGCAGCAGAACGTCGCGTTCGAGTTCATCGCGCGGCGGATGGCTCTCGGCAGCTTCGCCAATTTCGGGGCCACGGCCTATCAGGGATACATGGCCGGAGCAAACCTTCCCGATCAGCCGGTGCCCTACCGAACCGCGGAGGGGCTGAAATGAAGGTTGACACGTTGATCATCGGCTCGGGCGTCGTCGCGACGGCGCTCACCAAGCGGCTGCTCGAGCACACGCCGCAAATGTCCATCCTCATTCTCGAAGCCGGCCACCGCAACAAGACCAAGGACTTCGGGCTCTGGGAGGCCTTCCAGGTCAACTCGAATAACTACCCATTCCCGCAGATCTTCGACCTTCCCTACCCCGAGCGCGACCAGCCGGGTGAAAACCGCCTGATCGGCGAAGGATCGCAGAGCCCGACGGCATTCACGCTCGACGGCGGCCGGGCGATGGCCTACGGCGGCAGCACGACCATTTGGGGCGGATGGACGTTTCGCCGGAAGCCGGAGGACTTCTTCCTGAAGACCCTAACCGGAAAAGGTCTCGATTGGCCCTTCGACTACGACACGCTGGAGCCTTATTACTGCCAGGCGGAGGACTACCTGGCGGTCTCCGGCGACTCGAAGGACACGACCGTGCCGCGGACCGCGCCTTATCCGTTCCACGAGTTTCCCTATTCCTACGTGGACCAGCCGGTGGCCAAGGCGATGGAGAAGCTGGGAATCTCGTACGGCCATATGCCCATCGCACGGCGCGGGGTTTCCAAGATTCCCTCGACCCATGCCCCCTGCCAGCTCACCGGCACCTGCGGCTACTGCCCCTTCGGCGCTCGCTTCGTCGCCAGCGACTACATGGACGACTTCCGGAGGATGAACGACTTTCCGAACCTCACCATCAAGCTCGGGGTCGTGGCGATGACGATCCGCATGGCCACCAAGCGTCGGGCTGCCGGCGCGACCTATCGCGAGACCGCCACCGGCGAGCTCGTCACCGTCGATGCCGACCGCGTGATCGTGGCCGCCGGGACGTTCGAATCCCCCAAACTCCTCCTGCGGTCGACGTCAAAGGAGTGGCCCACCGGCGTCGGCAACGACACCGACAACGTCGGCCGATACCTGATCACCCATCCCTACATGATCTACGCCGGCTCGCTGCCGAAGAACCCGGACAAACTCCAGTGGGAGCTCGATTTCCCGACCATGGTCAGCCGGTACTTCGACACTCCGGAGGAGCAGGCCAAGGGTAAGTACATCCTGGTCAACGCACCGAACATCGTGGCGACCTCGGTCGCCCAGATGATGCAGGCCGGGATGACGAACGCCCAGATCAACAGCTCGATCGCCGGCACCGTGCCGATCTCGCTGCACAGCCAGGTGGAGATCTTCGGCGAGTTTGAAAACCGCGTGACCAACTACCACAAGCTCAATCACCTCGGCATGCCGGAGGCCACCATCCACTTCAAGCAAGACCAGGCCGCTCTCGACCGCATCCAGGAGATCGGGAAGGTGGTGAAGGGGATCTTCCACGAGATGGGAGGAGCCTACGAGGACGAGAATCCGAGCGTCAATTCCTGGCGCTGCGACCACGCGGCGTCGACGTGCCGGATGAGCAAGGACCCGAAAGACGGCGTGGTCGACGGCGACCTGCGCGTCCATGGCACGGACAACCTCTATGTCTGCAGCAACGCTGTTTATCCGAACATCGGGGCCATCAATCCGACCGACACCGTCACGGCGCTCGCGTTCCGGCTCGGCGATCACCTGAACGCGGCAGGCTGAGGAGAGTGAACCCATGGCACACGAAGACAAACGAGCCACTCTTCTCGCCCGCCTGCAAACGGCGATCGAGCTCGAATGGTCGACCATTCCGCCATACATGGTCGCCATCCTGAGCACGAAGCTGACGGCGAACCATGAGGCCGCGAACCTGATTCGCGGAGTGATGATGGAGGAGATGCTGCACATGGCGCTCGTCGCCAACGTGCTCAACGCCGTCGGCGGAACGGTGCACATCGGCCGCGACAACATCCCCTCCTATCCCCACAGTCTCTTCAAAGACCGCGACTTCCCGATCAATCTCGCGCCGTTCTCGGCCGAGAACGTCGCGACTTTCATGAAGATCGAGGAGCCGCGCACGAGCGTCGGTGTCTTCTACCGGAGCATCGTCACCCTGCTCGAGGAGCTGGAGGCGGCGGCAGCGGGAAAGCTCTTCACCGGAGATCCCGCGCGACAGTTGTACGACGACTATTACTGGGGCGCCGGCAATCAGCTCATCCCGGTCAAGGATCTCGACAGCGCAAAGAAAGCTCTCGACATCGTCATCAGCAAGGGCGAGGGAGCCGGCGACCATCCCCCATTCACGCCCGAAGCTCCGCTGCAGATGGCGCATTACTACCGTTTTGCCGAGATTTACTACCAGCGTCGTTACGTGCCGGGCGACGATCCCGCGAAACCACCCACCGGCCCGGCGCTGCCGGTCGACTACTCGGCGGTGTATCCGATCAAGGTCAATCCGAAGGCCGCCGACTATGCGCCGGGATCGAAGCTGGCCGAGCTGAACGACGCTTTCAACTCCCGCTACACGATGATGCTCCGGCAGCTCGAACAGGCGCTCACCGGCATGCCGAAGGTGCTCTACACCGCGATCATGAACGGCATGCATGGATCGACCTCCACGGCGCTGGAGATGATGACCACGCCGATCCCGAACGATCCGGAAGGCCGCACCGGCTGTCCCACCTTCGACTGGCTCGACAAGGCGGTGAGAACATGAACGTCCACGATTTCATCAGCCTCTCCGAACTGCTCGTCGGAATTCCGTCGCCGGTGCTGCCGGCCGGCACCCGTCTCCATCAAAAGACCGCGAAGTTCTATATGGAGCAACTGTCCACGTGGAGCGTGCAGGGACCGTTCATGGAGCAGCTCCTCAGCACCTGGAAGGTGATCAAGGACCAGCCCCCCGATCTGCGCAACGCATCGGTGACCGCGCTGATCATGAACGACCCGAACCTCGGGCCGCTGGCTCGGCAGATCATCCTCGCCTGGTACAACGGCTTTCACCCCTGGGTCGCCGGGCAGCAGCCGACTCCCGATACCGCGTACTACGAGCAGCAGTTGGTCTGGATCGTCTCCTACGCCCACCCGATGGCCGTGCCCGTCGACTTCGGGTACTGGCAAACCATCCCGCCGGGGGCTCCATGAGCAAGAGTAAGAACAAGAGCAAAAGCGTGAGCGAAAGCCACGATTGCGACGTCGTCATCGTCGGGGCCGGGGTGGCCGGCGCCATCCTCGCCTGGAGACTCGGCTCGATGGGCGTCAAGGTGATCGTGCTCGAGGCCGGCCCCGGCAAGCAGGACGACGATGCGCGCAGCACCTACATCGACAACTTCAAGGTCAGCGGCAGTCCGTATCCGCTCCGCCCGGCGGCGCTCAAGAACTACGACCTGTTCACGAACACCTCGAACTACTATCAGCAGGAGCCGCAGCCGCGGCCCAAGCAGGGTCCGATGGGAGCGGTTCCCGGCGCGGACGACCCCGACGATCCGTTCGGCGAGTACAACATCATCAGCTCCGCCGTTTCGCGGAAGGGCGACTGGTTCCAGACCAACTACGAGCGTCAGTCCGGCGGAGCGACCTGGCACTGGCTGGGTAACGCCATTCGCTTGCTGCCGACCGACTTCAAGCTCCGCAGCACGTACGATCCGCGTCCTCCCGACGGCGCACGGGCTTACGACTGGCCGATCTCCTATGACGACATCGAGCCGTGGTACGGCAAGGCCGAGCAGACCATCGGTGTAGCGGGAACGGGCGAGATCATGGGAGCGTGGCGCAGCACTCCTTATCCGATGCCTCCCATCCCGCCGAGCTATTCCGATCAGAAGATGGGCGCCGCCAACGCGGACGCGAAGTTCGTCGACCTCTGGACCGATGTTTCCTATCCCCTCGTTCCACAACCCTCGCCGCAGGGGAGGAACTCCGTTCCCGGCTACAACGACCGCCCGATGTGTCACGGCAGCACCAGTTGCATTCCGTGCTGCCCGATTCAGGCGAAGTACGACGCGACCCAGCACGTATCCATGGCCCAGGCGACCGGCAACGTCGAGTTCCGTGCGCAGTCCGTCGCCTATCAGGTTCTCGTCGACACCACCCAGAAGAACCTCCCGATCACCGGCATCGCCTATCGGAGATGGGAGGCCGACGCGTACGGCAACATCAGCAGCACGCCCGGCGTCGTCACCGGCAAGATCTATGTGCTGGCCACTCATGCCCTCGAGAACGCGAAGCTCCTCCTGAACTCACCCTGCGGCTCGATCACCGTCGCCAACCAGAGCGACCAGGTCGGCCGCAATCTCGCCGATCACCCTGTCGCCCTGGTCTACGCGCGCGCCGATGCGGCGATGTACCAGTACCGCGGCCCACTCAGCACGTCCGGCGTGGAAACGCTGCGCGACGGCACGTTTCGCAAGTATCGAGGCGCGGGCCGGATGGAGGTCGGCAACGACGGCTGGCTCTGGCCCGACGGCGATCCGTACTTCACGCCGGCGAACCTCGTCGGCCAGGGGATGTGGGGGCCGGAACTAGCCCAGGCGGTGTCGGAAACGCTGACGCACCAGACACGAATCGGTTGCTTCGTGGAGCAGCTCCCCAATCCCGACATGCGCGTCACGCTCTCCGGCGTATTGGATGTCATCGGCATCCCCATGCCGCGGCTGACCTACGGAATCGACGTCTACGGCCGCCGTGCTCTGAGCGCGAACGTCGCCGCGATGGTGAAGATCTTTCGAGGGATGATCGCCAAGCCCGTCGTGCAGTACAACTACACGGAGTTCCTCGACAGCGCCGGCACGGTGTTGCCCGACGTCGAGCGCAACGCCGGCGTAGAGGGGACGCCGAACATCTTCGTCCGCGAAGGATGGTTCGGCGCCGGCCACATCATGGGCACGCATCGCATGGGATCCGATCCCGCCACCTCGGTGGTGAACGCCGACCAGCGAGCCCACGGCCACTCGAACCTCTACATGCTCGGCTCAGGCAGTTGGCCGAGCTACGGAACGGCCAACCCTTCGCTGACCATCGCCGCACTGGCGTTGCGAGCCGCGGAAACGATCTCGAAGGAGCTGACGCAGTAACCGGGCAGATGAGCCGCGTGTGTGAGCCGCGGAGCGGCGACATTCGTCGACGGCAAGCCGGATATGTCGCCGCTCCGCGGCCCATGTTGGTAACCGATTTCTGATCACCAAGGCTTACGCCGTGGGGTGATATGGAGTGACCCCGTCAAGATGCCGAAAGTGTGTTGGTGGTGGTGAGTGGCTGAACATGAACTCGACGGTGAATCGAACCGATTATACCGGCTGATTCCAGGCGAATTGTGACGCCCGGCTCCGTCATCGCCTTATCCGACACCGCGCCTAATCCAACCGTGTGTGCGGCTAGGCCAACAAGTAGTGAACCTGCGGCGAATGCCGCCAACAGCGGGCGCATCGGAATCATTCTCCTGTGTAATGACGGTAGACCGTATTTTGCTTGTTTTCAACTGGCGGCCGACTACTACGGTTTACGGCCCAGACCGAAGTAACCCCCCCACTGGATCACCCGCCATGTCGCGATAACAGCGAGACCGAACACGGCACTATTAATAAACAGTAAGTAAAAGAAGAACTCTGCACCGATTGGCGGCGGTATCATCGCAAATATCGGGAACGAAAGGAGCCTCCACGGAAGGACGGCGCCTCGTCCTGTAGCGGTGTTCCCGGGGACCACCGACCAGGCGACGAATTGCAAAGCAATATGCGCAACGACAATTACACCAACAAAGATAGGTCGCTTCATCATTACGGCCTCATCGAACGCGTGACCGGACCTGTGCCCGAGACGCCGTTTAGCGTGTCGGTCGGGCGTTGGCTTGAGGGACGACGTGACAGCCCATGTCGTTGCAACGCCAGAGGGAATACGGCTGCGCGGCGCCGCCGGCTCCCGATACCAATTTTAGCGATGCATCTCAAATTATCGATAGAGAGTTTCGGCAGGTACGCCAGGGTAAGTAGTTGCTCTCATTGCCAACGAGCGATTGCAGCATATTAACACGCGAGCGTCCTCGGCAGGTCTCGTCTTGCGATACCACTCATCCTTGACCCTACGGTGCAGGATGCCCATGCGTGATGACCGCAGTCAGAAGGGCGGCGATGACGCAAGCCACGCCGAACGCGGCAAGCACGCCCAGCGTGGCGCTCCTGGTCGAGATCGTTCGCGATCGGAGTACGAAGCCGATCAAGAACCACCACGCAGCGGACGCGACCAGAAGTGCAGCGCACCGAGCAACGTAGAGCACCGCGTTATCCTCGCGCGGAAGCAGCGACGCCGACCAATAAGCGGGTAGATTAATGACAATCTGGGTGGTCTGTACAAGACGGTACACCGACGAGGTATCGCCCCCGTCGCACGTTCGACCCCAGAAGCAAAGAATCGTGCTGCTTGAGCTCGAGAAGAGCGCGTACCACGCGCACACGCCGATGAGGACAGCTGACGCCATCGTCCCCGTTCCAAAGATACGTCTGCATGTTGCCGTCAACCGTGGCGCTCGAAGACTGTGCATCTCATGGTCCTGTGTAGTGTCGATAGACAACATTATCTCCGGGTCGAAAACCCCACGTTGTCTCTTCAACGCGATCGGTGATCGAACTCGGCGAGATCGTGGTTCCTGGCCCGCTCACGATTCCAGTGTGCCCGCTATGTCCACGAACGTCACTTATCAGCTCGCCTCCTGGCGATCGTTCGGCGGCGATATCGCCCGGCACCGGCGTGTTCGTCACAGGCCAGTTCGGAATGTCGACCGACGGGTCGCCCAACTCACCCGCCGTTGGGGGTAGTGATAGTTTGTGTGCAGGAACGGAAGCTCTTTATGCAGCAGAGGAGGTGCGCATGTGCCTCGTTTGCGACATCCGCAACGAACAAACTGCGGAGAGTTGATAAGCGGTGCGTCGCCGGCATCGCGAGCATTCGCCGCCTCTACGCCGATCACCAAAACCATCTCAAATGGACGTACAGCCAACGCCAGAAGCGGCGTCCGTAAAAGAATCCAGTCAACGCAAACGCGCCGCCGAACAGCGTCGCACACCACGTGAACTGACCCGTCAACGAACCACCCTTTACAACACAAAGAAATGACCCCACCACCAAGGCGGCAGCAGCATTGAGGAGGTTAGTCAGCAGGGAGCGCATCTTTTGTACCCCGTAATGATCGGCCGACGTAGGCACCGCCCACGAGACAGAATGCATACAGAACCACACCGTACCACGCGGCGATGTCCATTCCTCCGTAAAACAACAGAAGAGCACCGCCAAAGATTACCGCGGTCGGCGCGAGCGCGCGCCAACTCACCGCCGTGATAAGCCCGGCAGCGACACCAACGATAATCCCGACGCCGCCTAGAAGTGAGGCGGCATCGAACCAGTGAGACCCTTCGAAGACCGCAGCCGCGTAATGGAGATTCCGTGCTGACAGGTCACCTCGGGCGACGAGCCCGAACATTTCGACAGGTAGCCGAGAAGGAAGAAAATTAGTTTGCGTAGCGGCCCGCCCAAGCGCGAGAGTGAGAAGGATGCTAGACAGCGCCAGAAGAACTGCCTGAAACAGAATATACTCGCGCGATCGCATTTACTCCCCGGCTTTCGTAAATTCGGGTGGCTTGTAGCTTTCGGTCCCGAGATCGATCGCGTATTTCAGCGCCTTCTTACAGTTCGGATTCTTCTCGAAGCATTGGCGATACGCCGGGTTCGCACCGCAGTTCGTTCCGGCCTCCGCGATCTGATCGTCAGTCATATTTGAAAGATTATAGTGCGCAGCGCACTGGGTGGACTCTTTCGCGCATAGCCTGTCGTAATAAAGAAACTTTAGATAGGTCACGGATGGAATAGCGTCTGGTAGCTTGTCGATGATGTCGGCCTCGGCCAGAGGAGCCGAATTGCGGCCGGCCGGCCCAGATGGAGCAAGCCCCACTCTATCTGAGTAATTGACCGGATCGTTATGAACGTAAGGCATACAGATTAGTTTCGCCGCCGGCGACTTCTTGTGTTTATAGGAGCCTTTAGGCGACTTGCCCAATTCTTTTTTTAAGAGCGTCGACCGTCAACGCCGACAGCACATTCGCCGCGTATGTCACGAGGAATACGATGAGCGCGGCAAGAAGGGACACGAAGAGAATGTAGGTCGCGAACGAGCGCGTATCCATAAGGAGTGTTTAGACGTCGCTTTCCGGAGGGAGCACGATTCCGAAGAGAAGATCGGATAGTTCGCGCGGTGAGAGCGGAGGGGTGAAGACCACTTCAGGGTGGTCGTCGAGCTGAAGGGACGACATCAGCAGAACCTCGGACCCGCACGAGCAGGAAGGCAAGTTGATCAGCCCGGCGAGGTCCGAAGCCGATACGGGAATTCTCAGCCGGTGCGTTGCACAGCCCATGACGCATGTCGCATCAATACCGAAGGTGTGCATCATTGCCGTGTCAACATATCGCCACAGTGTTGTCACGGAGGACCTTTCGGTGTTTCACGGAATTCGGTCGTATCGGGGCGGGCGCCCGCTCTCTACCTCGAAGTGAGAGCTAGCAGGCTGGCGAAAAGAGGGGGTTCCGTGCGTCGAGCCCTTATATGTCGTCAGGCGGCTCTGTCCGCCCAATGTCGCGCTGAACGAACCTGCCCGTCTGAACCGAAGTGGCGGTTGCCGCTGTCGTCGCCGCTGTAGTGCGTTGCGCCCGCGACGGATGTGACGTTGAGCCTGAGCGAGAAGGGCCGCCTGGCGCGCAGCAACGCTCCTGACTGCTCTTACGCCAGTCACGTCAGCCACACGAGCTCCGAATTTGAGTTCACGCAACTGCCACCGGCCACTGGTGTCGGTTAGTACAACCCACATTTGGCCTACGCTTCCCCTCCCAAACTGTATGTCGTAATAATATGACCTTCCCAAGGGATGGGCGCGCCAATATTCAAAATCACCCGACCCGATGCCGACGGCGAAAAGCGCACTGCTTTGAGCGGCTCCGATGATATGGATTGGGCCCAGTTCCTTCAGCGTATCCTCGAGCATCGCGGTGATCGTTGCTCGTTCTTCCGTGCGTTCCGCGTCAGAATACGTCTTGGGGATATGGAACATCGCGACCGTACATTGCGTATCAGATCGCTCAATGCACGCAGTCACCGCCTTCGCGACACGCTCATGATCGCTTGAGGCACGACAACTCAATAAATAACAGACTCCAACGAAGCCCACGATTAATCTCAAGAGTCGCACGATCATTATCGATGCCGCCTTTATTGCCTTACTAGCGCGCCGCGACAAGCCGAGCCTGCTCATCAATAATTGCACGCAGCTTATCGTTGTGACGCGAGAACAATATGATTTCGGTTGGAGGTGTTGCGAGATCGTGCGCTATCCACACTCCACGCAGAAGTACATGACGATCGATACGCGTTGACCGGACGGCCGAATAGGGAATCTCCAGCGTGCTGGAAAGATATCTAATGCTGATACTTTGCTGAGTGAGTACAACCTCTACCAACGGCGGCGTGAGCGCCATACCGTCGAAGGTGCCGCCGCACCGTTCAGCGTACAGCACACCGGGAGTGCCCGCTAGCGCCGAAGGCGTATAGATCGCGACAACTATCCCAACCGCAAGCACGATCGCCATCATCACCAACGAAATAAAGGTTATCAATGTTTTGGATCGCTGATAGCGTTAATGAATGCGTTCACATCGGAGATGAAGTTCTGAGCAGATTGCACGACTGCGTTAGCGGCGTCACGAATCGGCGCTAAGAGATCGCTTGGAGTTGCTACCCATGTTTGTGTCACGGTGGAATGCGTTTCGACAAGGCTCGGCGTAACGTCGGGGCCTATGTTGACGTTGATACCATGATGCTCTCCATCTGTCCAATGCTCAAGACCGATGGGGCAGGCCTCGATAGAACCGCCTGAGTTGAGACTCTGTCCATTAAGGTCAGTAATTAGGGTTGCGTTTGTGATCTGGATCTGGACGCCACCCGAGGCTGAGATACCGCCCATACCACCGACTCCCGCACTCCCGACCACACCAACGTTCCCGTGGAGATCGCCCCCTATTCCTCCCGATCCGGTGACCGCCCCACCGGCGCCTGCGGTACCAGTCCCCGAGATCGTTAACGTGACAAGGCCAGACTGATCAAGGCCGTTTATGGGATCCGAAAAAGCGTAGTCGTAGAGGTTCGTGTCGCTCGCTCGAAATCGAATCGGGTCTTTTGCACACCATCGCCCTATCGACGCTGAGTAGTCGCGAGCGCCGAACCGTGTTAGACGCGTGTCGGGGTCATAGAGTCCTCCGGCGAAGCCGAAGGGCTGGAAGCCGGGGTTGGTGTCCGAGAGGACATTCCCGAATTCGTCGTACGTCAGTGCCTCCGCGAGCGTCCCGGCCGTTACCTCGAGCAAATACCGTGGACTTCCGAGGTGATCGGACACGATCCGGTAGGTGTTTCCAGACCAGATCATGTAATCGGGAGCGTTCGGTCGCGAGGCGTAGACGAATCGTTTTGTGACGGTGCCGTTGCCGTCCGTCTCCGCAATGATCTGGCGCGCGTCGCCGTAGATCCAACCCGCAACTAGCGCGCCGTTTAGCTTCTTACCTACACGCCGATTCGCAGCATCGATCACGTAGTCGATCACGTTTCCGTTCGGCAGCGTAACCTCCCGGAGATTTCCGAGAGTGTCGTACACGTACAGGGTCGTGCCCGAAGTGTCGATCGTCTTCTGGAGCTCGCCGTTGTCGGAGTAGAAGTAGTTCGCTCCGTTGTACGTCGTGATCCGGTCCTGCGCATCGTAGGTCGCTGAGATCGAGCCCACAGATATCCGGTTGCCGTTGTCGTCGTAGCCGTAGTGCGTGGTCGCCGTCCCTTTCGTGACGTCGGTCAGTCGCCCGGCCGAATCGTAGCCGTAAGAAGTCGTGGCCGTCTGCCCGTTCGCAGTTTCGGTGACGGCGGAGATTCTGCCGCCGTTATCTCTCGTGTAGGCGAGCGAGAAGATCGTCGAGCCGGTCAGCTGTAGTGCGTGCGAGGTCACTTCGCCGAAGGAGTTGTAACCGTATGTGTCGGTTAGGTTTCCGAGCGTCGCTCCGATCAGCAGCCCGTTTCCGCTGTCGCGGCGGAGCGTGAGGGCTCCAGCAGAGAGGAGCAGACCGTCATTGTCGTAGCCGAAGCTGATCGCGTTCCCGCCGTCCACGTTTTGTAATGTCAAACGGAAGCTCGTGTCGTAGGTCATGCCTACATTCGCTGTGAGGGCGCCACTCCAGGCGACGTTCGTCAGAAGGTCGCCGTCATAGGCGAAGCGAAGCGCATTCCCATCTGGAGTCGAGATGCTCGTGAGCATTCCCTTCGCGGGATCGTAGCCGAATTGATGCATCCCGAGGGGTTCGGTAAGGGTCGAGAGACGCCCGGCCGTATCGTAGCCGAGGGAGATCGTCGCACCATCGGGCCGCAGCACGCTCGTGAGCCGCCGGTCGCGGTTGTAGCTGTACGTCGTCGTGGTGCTCATCACATTTGCGATCGTAGGCGCCACGTACGTGCCGAGCAGGTCTACAGGCGTGAAGGTAAAGCTATGCGCCGGACGCGAGGGCGGAGTGATCGACGTGACGTTTCCCGCCGCGTCATAGCCGAACGCGATCTGACGCATGTCAGGCAACGTTTGAACCGTCACGTGATCCCCCGGATCATATGCGAATGAAACGGTTCGCCCGAGCGAATCTTTGACAGTTTGGACTCGCAGGTGATCATCGTAAGCAAACGTCGTCTGACGGGCCCCCGCCGTAATCGTCGAGATGAGACCGTGGGATTCGTAGCCAAGGGTGACCGGCGTCAGACCGAGTACCTGGATCGAATTCGCCCGGTCGAAGGCGTCGAGTGTCACCGACTTCGTGCGTCCGGTTGGTGTGGTGAGGGTGAACGTCCGGTTTGAACTCGTATAGCTCGAGCCGAACGAGCGGCCGTTGATGGCAAGGGTTTCCACAAACGAACTGACGGACAGCGGATTTGTCGGGTCGGCGAGTGTCGTCTGCCGGGAGGAAGTCGTTGACAAAATCAGGCCTGAAGGCATCTTAATCGACGCGGTTGACGTAACCGGAGCGCTCATTCCGAACCGCGAATCTGGAGTGACCGTTTGCGCAAGGACCGTACCCAGACGCGTGGTGGTTAATGTAGAGCCGTTGGCGTTTTCGAACCGCGTGGTGGTGAGACCGTCGCTGCCGACGACCGGTCGTGTAGTCTGAAGGGCTGACCCGAGCTGCCAGCCTAAGGTAGCAGCAAGTCCCTCAGCGGTGACTCGGGTGATGCTGAAATTCGTAGGACTACCGCTCCGGGTGAGCGTCAGGAATCCGCCGGCGGGATCTTCGTCCTTCGTCAGATGACCAAAGTCATCATACGTGAACTTGTGAACGCCTTGCCGCGGATCGACCAACTGCGATAAGAGGCCGAGGCCGTTGTAGCTGAGGGAATAGGTCCCGCCAGCGGAATTCGTGACCCGCTCGAGCCCGAGCGATCCCACCGAAAGCTCCGTTCGCTGCCCACCAGGAGCGACGATTGCGGTCGGAACGCCGGTAGTATCACGTTCAATTGTCGTTGTCTGGCCGTTAACATCAGTGACGGCCGAAAGATAGCCGTGGCCTTCGTAAGAGAGTGTCTCGACAGTCGTTCCGGTGATGAGGTTCACCGTCCGGACGTGGCGGCCGCCCTGAAAGACATACGCAAACTGGGCGTTCCGGTCAGGAAGGATCGTCGAATCGCCGCTCGTGATAGCCCGAAACACAGGCTGCGTCTTGACTGTCGCATTCGCATCGGCGATCGCAAGGTATACCGATCCATCGGGCGCAGCCTTAATATCGAACATCCGTTGCAGCACGGCCGCGCGCGCGTAAATGCCGTTCGTCGGCGGCGTCGTGCTGGTGTTGCCGGTTCCGGCAAAGACGTGCGCAATGCCACCATTCACGGTCCACAGGAGGCCGCCGTTCGTCGACGCGAACAAAAGAGTGCCGTCCGCTGCGACCGTTACGCCCCACGTGTTGGAGATAGAGCCCGCCGTAGCGATGCCGCCATCTTGCAGCGCCGTAGTCCCCGTCGGCGTTCCGACCACGTAATGAAGGATGCCGTCATTTGTTAGTCGTCGGATCGCAGATCCGGAACTGAAATAAAGGATTCCGTCAGGCGAGAATGCGATGCCGAGCGGGACGATCGAGGCCGTGAGCGCCGGAATGTTGTCGGCAGTTGACGAACCGCCTCCTGCCACCGTCGTGATGATGCCTTCGGTACCGATCCGGCGCACCCGCAACGAACGTCCATCGGAGATGTAGAGCGCGCCGTCGCGGTCGAAGGTCATTCCGTTGATCTGACCCACATTGGCAGCGGTGGCCGGGCCGCCATCGCCAAGCGGCGCGCCGGCTTGGAATCCGCCGGCGACCGTCTGCAAGACGCCGTTCACAATCCGTCGAATTTGCCCGATGCTGAAGAAGTTGTTGTCGGTGACGTCCTCCGAGAAGTAAAGCGTTCCGTCGGGAGCCACTGCCAACGAGAAGGGCAGAATCGTCGCGCCCAGCGCTGGACTTCCATCGGGAGAGGATCCCAATTGATGTGTGGACGCGGTGGGATTCCCGGCAACGACTGAGAGATTATCGAGCGCGTCCACCATGCAGATCGCGGCACCGCAGACGACATAGAAACTGCCGTCTGCTAGCGGCGCGATGCCTGTCGGCCGCACCATGATGCTGTTCGCAGCAATGCCCGACATGGCGGGCGTTCCTAGGGCCCCGTTACCGGCCACGCGCACGAGAACCGCCTCGCCTGTACGGCGCGGATCGCCGATTCTCTCCGTACTCCCGGCTTCGTACAGCGCCCCGTCACCGGTTGGGTCGTAGTTGGCTTGGGCGCTGAAAGTCCAGCCACCGAAACCGGTAAAACCGGTGACATTTGAGATTTGTCCCATCGTCACCGTCCAACCCTGGGTGTATGAGATTTGAGCACGGTTTCTGTCGCCAGCCACGGCAGTTCCCGGCGACAGCAACGCAAAGGCGGGGTCTTGAGAAGGCGGACCACCATAGGTGGCCGGATAGGTATACGTCAGACTGATGTTTGCGACCCGCGAACCTTGAACAGGTCGCCCATACCCGTCTCGGCCGTCCCACGTCAATATGACATCCTGATTGGGTGCTATGGCGACCGGCGGACTGACAGTCCTTCCGGCGATCGAAAACGTGAGCGTAACGCTCTTCAGCGACGAAGGGACGGACGCGCCCGTTGCGTGAACGGTGACCTGATAGCGACTCAGACCAGCGCGGCCGCTGTTGTACTCGAGGCTATAGGGCGTGCCTTGGATTGGAATGCTCTCCCTGACTCTCTGATTCTCGGTTTCAATGACGGACGCCTTCGGACACTCCTGACACTCACTCACCGTAGTCGAAATATCGGGAGCGGGCGATTGAGGCCCGATTGCATCGGAGGGACCGTAGGGCCAATTCATGTCGTACGGCGTGAAGTGCGTAATCGGCGTGCGCCACAACGTCTGCCCGGCCGAGTAGAGCGTCGCAAGCTGAGCGAGTTCATTGCTGTCGATCCCGAGGTCATTCAACCGAGTTGGATCATCGGCGACTCCGTCGCCGTCGGTATCGATCGTAGCCGCTCCGTTTGCGACGGTAAGAATCTTTAGGACTACTCCATTTGGTGACGGAACCCACCGATTCGAAAACCGATCAAAATACCCCATGGGGATGGGTGTCCCGACCGGGAACCCGAGGACGTTTTCGACATACACCGGCACCGGGTTCGAGAAGGTCGCTCCCGGCGCCTCGTCGACGGATAGGTCCACGCAATAGGTATATGCGGTCGACGGCGGAAGGTCCGCCGGCATCGCTTTCGGACCATTCACGCCGATGGTGAACTCGGTAGCGCGGACATGCAGCGTCGTCGCCGGCTGCGTGGTGCCGTCCGCATTCGTGAGGGTCGCGGTCGTCCCAGCCGGGAAAATGATGGTCGCGCGGCGAGTGCCGTCCGCATCGGTAACGGACGAGCCTTGCGCGACTTGCGCCGTCCCAGCTCCGGCAGTAATCGTCGTAACGGCACCGTCATAAGCGACGAGTGCCACATCATCGACCGGCTTCTGCTGGTTCCACTTCGTCGTGACAACGCGGTCGGACGCGATGTAGCCGGGTTTCGTGAACGTAAGGTGAAGTGAGCCGCCTCCGTTCCAGACAAAGTCGTAGCGGCCGTCAGCTCGCGTCACGGTCTGGCCAAACTCGGGGTGTTGTGCGGTCGCGACCACGACTCCCGAAAGCGGAGCACCAGTGATATCCAGCACGCTACCTGATACGACGGCGGCGCGGTTGTCGGAGATCGCGCTGGCCGCGACTCCCGTCTGAATGGCGTTCGGCCCGGTGTACAGGAACCGGATGCTGTCGGCGATCGTGGTTGGGACCGTCGGATCGACGGGTGGACCCTGGATGGTTCCGGGCGGCAACGTAACGGGAGTCGCGATCGAGACATGGACGGTCGCGGTGAGCCCGGAGAACGCCGCGGTAATGTCGGTTGCGCCGGCCGCACCCGCCGTCACGACACCCGAGGAGGAGACCGTCGCTTTCGTCGAATCGGCAGATGTCCAGACTGCGTTCGATGTCACGTCGACCGTCGTGTTGTCGTACTTCGTCGCGGCGACGGCGAACTGCTGATGTCCGCCGGTCGGGATGGCAGTTACCGAGGCAGTGAACGAGAGGCTCTTGTAAATCAGGACGACGAAATTGTTCGCCGTAATTGCGGTGCCTCCGAGCGTCGTCACTGAAACGGGGCCTGTTAGCGCATTGGCGCCTACGGTCGCCGTCAGGCGTGTTGTCGTGGCGCTCGTTACCGCCGCTGGCGCGCCGCCGATCATGACGAGGTCGTTCGTGGAGATCGAGTCGAAGTTCGTGCCGTTGATCGTGACGCTCGTTCCCGCCGGGCCTTGCGCGGGCGTGAACGAGCTAATCGCTGGCGGCAGAAGATACGTGAATCCGGACGCGAGAGTTCCCGACCCGCCCGGGGTTGTGACCGTCACGTTCGCGACACCTGCGGTACCGGCGGGAGTCGTAGCCGTGAGCGAGGTAGGCGAAACCACGACCACATTTGACGCGGTCGCGCCGCCGAGGGACAGTGTCGTCCCACCAGCATCGAAGTTCGAACCCGTAACTGTGATGGTGTCGCCTCCGCTCGTCTTTCCCCGGTTTGGAGAAATCGCAGCGATCGTTGGCGGTGCGAGATACGTGAACGCACCTGTTTTCGTCCCGCTGCCGGTCGGAGTAGTAACGGTAATGTCGACGGTTCCTGCCGGGTGGGCTGGGGACGAGACGGTGAGCGTCGTCGCATTTGCGAAGGTCACAGTTGCTGCGGCCCCGCCAAAGCTTACGCTAGTGTTGCTCGCCGTGCCGAAGTTGGTACCGGTGATCGTTACGGTATCGCCTCCGCCCGTGCGGCCGCGTGTCGGCTGCACGGCGGTGATCGTCGGGGTCGCGAGAATCGTGAGGGTCGCCGAGCCGCTGACCGAGCCGAGAGTTCCGCGAATCGTGACGGTGCCGGCGCTGAGGCCGGTCGCGAGACTTGTTGTATCGATACTCGCCAGACCGGTGTCGCTCGAGGCCCAGGTAACGCTGTTCGTCAGGTTCTTCGTGCTGCCGTCAGAATACGTGCCGCTCGCGGTGAATGCCTGCTTCGCTCCGATGACGACCGTAGCGGTCGACGGCGCGACGGCGATCGACTGAAGGAGGGGGTTCACGGTCACCGGCGCGGAGGCAGAGTAGGAGCCGAGTGTGGCCGTGATCGTGGCAACGCCGGGGCTCACCCCGGTCACCGTGCCCCCGCTCACGGTTGCGATCGAGGGCGCGGATGACGTCCAAGTTGCGGATGCGGTGACGTCGGCGGTTGAGCCGTCGGCGTAGGTGCCTTTCGCTGCGAGTTGGCTCGTGGCGTTCTGATCGATTGCGAGCGACGGAGGAGCGATGTCGAGTCGGGTGATCGCCGACTGCACCGTGATCGCCGATGTCGTCGAAAGTCCTGCAGCATTAATCGCCGTCGCGGTGATCGTGGGCGGCGTCGCGGTGCTGAGGTTTAGCGTTACGGTGAACGAGCCGTCGGTCGCGAGCGGCACATCCGCGCCGTTCACCTGGAACGACGTGATCGCGGTCTCGGAATCGCTCACTGTGCCGCGTACCGCTACCTGGCTAAGATCAACGACGGCTTCCTGATTGCGCGGCGAGATGATCGTCACGACCGGAGGCGTCTCATCGATGGCTCGGGTGACGTGGGAACTGCCGCTGACCGTGACTGACCCGCCGTAGATGCCGCCCACCACCGTTCCCGCCGACACGGTCACGACCGCTGACGGGGCATAGATGAATCCCTCGAAGGTCGAGCTGCTCACTACGAACTTGGTTGTCGCCGCGGACCAGAAGTGGAGCTGCCACTGGTTCGCGCCGGCGATGCTCCCGCCGCTCACGTTCACATCAGATGTCGCGAGGATGCGGACCGGTCCGGCCAAGGTGATCGTCGAGCCGCCCGACATCGTGAACTTGTGAAAGTAATAGGTTCCCGCCTGCAGGGTGAGCGAGTCGCCGCCGCTCAGCGTGAAGTCGCCAGCGGTCGAGACAGGGTTCTTGTGCTGGGCGGACAGGGGGATCGTGCCGTTGTCGTTGGTCGAAGCGAGCGTCGTTGAGAGCGCGCCGAGGTCGATGATGGAGCATGGAAACGCGGTGGTCGCACTGCCGATGGATCCGGTGATGACGCCACTGCCTGAGCGCGTGACGGTCTTCCCCGGTCCGGCGGTTGCGTCGCCGTCGACCTTCCCGCCCGACACCTTGATGCTTCCGTTCGAGAGGATGTTGCCCCGGCCGACTGTCACCGACGAGTCGATCAGGCCATCGGATACGGTCAGGTCACCGCAGGAGGTGATCGCCTGGGAGACGAGCGGCGCGGTGAGCGCGAAGGGATCGGAGGTTTGTGCTCCGACGCCGACTGCGAAGACGGTAAGGAGGCACACGAAGAGCAGACGCATGGCGGACGATCGCATATAGACCCTTTCGGACGAAATTGCTGAACTGCTACCGGATCGCCGCGCGAGCGGCGATGCTTGTTTTCTCTGAGTTCCTATTGATACGAATGAGGGGGAAGGACCGTTTCCCTTTGGGCCTCTCTCGGGGGCGGCGCATGGTAGCGGCCATCCATTCCGACGTCAATCCAGCAACAATGGAATCAACGCTCGTTCGGAATGGGTGGCGGCTGGCGCGGACGCTGTCGCCCGGAAACGAGGTGTAGTCGTCCCGACGTCCTCGGAGCGCGGTCGTCGCCCCAGCGCGGGCGGAGAGCCCGCGGCATTCGGCAACAGCGGTCGTGGCCGCGCCAGCCACCATAGTGTCCAAGTACATCCACTTCAGCGTGGGAAAATCGTTGCCTACAAGGCGCCGTGTGCTCTGGAAGTGTGCTGGCATTGCTACTTTCGATTTCGGATTGGCGGCGGAGTGTAGAGAAGAAATCGTCGCTCCTCTAAGGCACCTATAAGTTCCCTGTCAGTGGCTCTGCGGGCGCTTTGTTTTCTGGCGGCAACGACTTTGCCCATGATTAAGCTGCTTCTGAATAGATTCGATAGAGCGCCGTGTAGAAACGAGGGAACGGGGCGTCGTCGCTGTCCATCGAGACCATCAATTCGATCTCGTCGCTCGCAAACATGATGTCGGAGAAGATCGAGCACATGCTCTTCGAGCGTCTGGTTTGCGTACGCCGCCAGGCCTCTCTTCGTGAAGTCACGCCATCGAATGTCCAGGGACACAACCCCTCCGTTCCCTGAGTCGTGGTAGGGAAAATGCTCGCCAGAACACTCCTCTTTGCAGAGGGCCGCCCTCCTAAATCACGCGAGCGCCGCGACTTGCGCGCGCACTAGGAGGGGTCTATGCGTTCTCGCACTACGAAGTTGTTTGCTCTATCTCTGCTCCTCGTTTCGATGCGTCCTTGCCCGCGGCAGCCTCCGTCGACCGCGATGGCGGCGCTGGCCGAGAGCTACCGATCTTCCAAAGGATCGTGAGGGTCTTGAAGCACTTCTTCAACCCGACCGTAAGCGACACGATGTCGGTGCCACACCCGTAATACGCGGCAATCGGCCGGGGAGGAGGGTCGAAAGTCCTCCGGCTCCGCATCGCGTCCCACCAGCGCTCGCTCGATCGCTGCTCGCGCTGCGGAGGACAGCGGGATCACCACCTTGCGTTTCGTCTTTCCCTGTTCAAGCCGAATCCAGTCGTCGGCGAACGAGACATGTCGCACCCGCAGATGAATGATGTCTCCTTCGCGGAGTCCCGAGTCGAGATCGACGATGAAGAGGTCTTTCAAGCGCTGGTAGCGGAGGAAGTACCCGTGCGCCGCGTCGCTGTCGTTCCGCATGCCGGCGCCATGCGCGCGGCGACCGCCGAATCCCTTCTTCCCGACCCGGACCGCTTTGGACCGCGGCATTGTCTCCGCTACGAAGCGGCCGAAACCTGCTTCGTCGTCGAACGCGGTGAGGAAGCGAGCGCGTTCCTCCGCCGAGAGTTCGTTGCACGGCTTGTTCGCCCGGTACATCTTGAGCTTCTTCTTGAGCGGCAGTTCGTCGATCACGTCGAGTTTCACGGCGTAGCCGAGGAGAAGCGCGGCGATCGTCATGTAGTTGTTGACCGTCGCTCCAGCGTACCCCTGCGCCTTCAGCCGCGCTCCGAATGCGTTCAGCGCGCCCGACGTCATCTCGGTGATGCGGAGCGACGCGAACGCTGGCATGAGATGCCGGTTAATCGCGTACGTGTAATCGCGAAGCGTCGTCGCCCCGACGTTCACTCCGATGAGCGGGAGGTACGCGGCGATGAACTCGCGAAACGTAGGCGCCTCCGGGGACACGTCCCCGCACCCGCTTTCACGCGCGCGCGAAACTCCGTCCAAAGCTGTACCCCTCGTCGTAGTCTCGTGCCTCCACCGTTGCGCGTTTCCGCTCGCGCCCTCCACCGCCAGGAACGTACATCGAGAAATGTGCGAGGGGCGAGCGGGTCATACTCAAATCCGACGGGCCGCGGCGCAGAGCGCCCGCGCTTCATTTTCCGTTTGCTCGGGGGAGCATCGGACGCCGCCGCGCGGCTTTTTTCGTCTCCAGCATCCGCCGTACTTCGTCGCGGTCGTAGAGAATCAGCCGGTCGGAGAGGTACTCCTTCGCTGACGGGAACTTCCCCTGGCGCTCCCATTTCGCGATGGTCTGTGTCTGCACGCCCAGGCTGTCGGCGATCTCCACTCGCGAGATCAGATTCTTCAGGTCCATGCGTCACCTCGTACGCAAGGATTGCCTGCCGCTTCTGACGGGCGGCCGAATGGGTCGAAACGGCGAGAGGTTCGGCGGATTCAGCGTTCGGTGCGCGCCAACTAGACGCGCTACTGACACTTCGACTAAAACGGATGAAACCGCGGTGGAAGGTGTTGCGGCTAAGTTGTTGTGGCAGAGATCGTTAGAGGTGGTGGAGCTGAACGGGATCGAACCGATGACCTCCTGAGTGCGATTCAGGCGCTCTCCCAACTGAGCTACAGCCCCACGCTGTGTTTCTGGTAGGCGTCGCGTTCAACGGCCCCCCTCCGGGGGAGATTCCCGGGAGCGCGGATTATAGGGGCGAGGGCGGGTCCGGGCAAGTGAGTGCTTCGGGCTTGGGTGCTCGTGCCTAGGTTGGATTGCCTAAGTTACTCGTGGCGTTGGGGTAAGCGTCGCCCCTTACGTCGCCGGCGCTGAAGGTAACCTCGTTCGCTAACCAGTCGAACGTGTTCGTAGCCGACCGAACGTGTTCGCGAGCCAACCCAACGTGTTCGCGAGCCGACCCAACGTGTTCGCGGGCCGGCGCAATATGTTCGCGGGCCGGCGCAACATGTTCGCGGGCCGGCGCAACATGTTCGCGAGCCGGCGCAACATGTTCGCGAGTCGGCCGAACGTGCTCGCGGACCGACCGAACGCGAAGGTGGCGCGCAGCGCCGGATGAGGGGCGTGCCCACACCAAAATCATGCGAAGTCCCGTGTCGGAAGCCCGTTGCACATGTTCGCCAGCCCCGTGAACACGTTCGGTCGGTCCGCGAACGCTCCCGTATGGAGAAGGGAGAGGCGCGGGCCGCAGCCTAAGCCACTAAGCACCAAGCACTAAGCGCCCGACGCCACGGCGTCGCTTGCGCGAGGAGCAGCTTCCACCTGTAGCGAGCGGTCGGTTCGGCATTCCTACCGCTTCACGAGCTCGTAGCGGCCGTGGGTGGTGCGGCGAATCGCGCCCTCGCCGACCATCCGCGCGAGGAGGCTGCGGATCGCCGAGCCGCCGCTTCTTCGCAGATGTCTTTCGGCGAGATCGGCCGGTCGGGATATTTGTTCGTTGCTCACACCACGCGTTCACGCGTCGTGGCGTTCTCGTCGGGCAGAATGTGCCGGGCAGTCGCGATCCCGAGGTCGGAGAGGCAGATCGCGATCCGGTCTTGGACGGATTTCCGCTCCACATCGAGCGCCAAGCTTGTTCCGAAGCGTTTGGAGCTTCTGCGAAAGCTGAAGGACGCTATCGACGTCAGCCATTTGGTAACGACGTATTCTCGCCTGCGCGTCTCTACGCCAATTTCAGCGCCACTTCTTCATCCCCGCGCTGAAGTTCTTCCTGCGGGTGGGCGAAGTAGTAGCCCTGGATCAGGTCGATGCCGAGGTCGCGGCAGGTTTCGTACTCCTCCTGGGTCTCGATCCCCTCGGCGATGGTCTTGGAGTTGATCTTGTGGGCCAGCTCGACGAGCATCTTCACGAGGTCCTGCTTGATCGGCTCCTGAGCGAGGGTCGAGACGAGGCTCTTCGTCACTTTCAGATAGTCGGGCGCCAGCGCGGCGATCGCTTCGAGCGAGGCGTAGCCGGAGCCGGCATCGTCGATGGCGACCTCGATCCCCTGATCGCGGAACTCGTCGAGCAGGCGCCGGAAGACGGCGTAGTCCTCGATGGCGGCGCGCTCGGTCAGCTCGAGGACGAAGTTGCCGCGGTGCTCGGCGAAGAAGCTCGCCATCTCGTGGATGCGGAACTCGGACTCGCCGAACATTTCGGCCTCGAGGTTGAGGAGGAACTTGCGGTCGCCGAGGTTGAGGTTGCGGAGGCGGCGGAGCGCGCAGTCGAGCGCGATCGCCTCCAGCGCCCACGCGAGCTTGGTCTCGCGCGCGAAGGAGAAGAGCATGTCGGAGTTGCGGAACGACGAATGCGCCGGCCCGCGCGTGAGGATCTCGTAGCCGAAGACGCTGATGTTGCCGGCGCGGACGATCGGCTGGAAGAGGGTCGTGACTCTCTTGCGCCGGATGATGTCGCGCAGCTCGCGGGTGAGTTGCTTTTTCCGTTCCTGCTCAGCGTCGCGGACGACGTCGCCGGCAATCTGCATTCCGGCGTAGAGCTGGCGCTCGATGCGGATCTGCGGCCGGTAGTCGATGCGCGTGGCGCCGACGAAGAATCCGATCTGCTCCGGCTGCATGTTCGCGAAGCGCTCGCGCATGGCGGTCACGAGCCGCGCGCGAAGGTCGGTCGCCATCGTCATCGAGACGTTTTCCGCCGACAGGTCCTGCCCACGCGTCTCGTGGAAGACGTAGAAGCTCGACCCGCCGATCCGCTGCGCCGCCACGATGGAGTTCTTGAACCTCGCCGTCGCCTCGGCGACGATCAGCTCACCGGAGCGCCGGAGAAATTCGTCGAAAAACGCCCACCCATACTCCTGCTCGATCGCCTCGTACTGCTCGATGTCGACGAAGACGATCCCGATCTCCCCCTGCTCGATCAGCACTTCTTTGACGCGATCGAGGATCATCGGGACGCTCGGCAGCCCGGTGGCGCGGTCGAGCAGGAGGTTCTCGATCGCCGCTTTCGCCGTCGTCTGTTCTTGGGTCGTCACGGCCGGCTTCCGCCGTTCCAGCAGTCGCCGAATGCGGCTGACGACCTGGTCGCGGTCGAACGGTTTGACGAGGTAGTCGTCGGCACCGACCTGCAGGCCGGTGAGACGGTCCTTGACCTCGCCACGGCCGGTGACGAGGACGACGGCGATCTGCGAGGTCCGCTGCACCGCCTTCAGCGCCTGGCAGACCTCCCAGCCGCTGCGCTTCGGCATCATGACGTCGAGAAGGACGACCGCCGGCAGACGCGACTGCGCGACGGCCAGCGCTTCTTCGCCATCCTTCGCCACGAGGAATTCGCAGTCCAGCGCGCGAAGGTAGGTCTTCAACAGGAGGACCACATCTTCGCTGTCGTCCGCGATCAGTAGGACCGGCCGCTCGCCCATACGTCTGCTGGGGCTGGATCATTGCTTAAACAGTGCCCAGAGGGAAGGCCTCGGCCGGTCTGATTCTTGTGCTACTGTTCCGCCCTTCATCTCGCGGGACCTGAAAGGTCAGACGCATTCATGATCAAGTTCGGGACGTCCGGCTGGCGCGGCATCATCGGCGAGGATTTCACCTTCGGCAACGTCCGAATCGCCAGTCAGGGAATCGCTAATTACCTCAAGAGCTCGGGCCAGAAAGGGAGCGGGATGGTGGTCGCATTCGACACCCGCTTCCTCTCGGAGAAGTTCGCCCTGGAAGCGGCGAAAATCCTCGCGTACAACGGCATCCAGGCCTTCCTCTGCAATCGCGACGTGCCGACGCCGTGCGTGTCGTTCGAGACGGTGCGGCGCAAAGGGATGGGGGCGATCAACTTCACCGCCTCGCACAATCCGCCCGAGTACAACGGTCTGAAGTTCTCGACGTCGAATGGCGCGCCGGCGCTCCCCGAGGTGACGAAGGCGATCGAGCGTGAGATCCATGCGCTCGAAGAGCGCAACCAGCGCATCGACGTCTACGAGAAAGCGGAGCTGATCGAGACGATCGATCCGAAGGACCGCTACCTCACGGAGCTGCGTAACAAGGTCGACGTCGACGCCATCCGCAAGTCGGGACTCCGCATCGCCATCGACTCGCTTTACGGCACCTCGCGCGATTACCTCGACTACTTCCTCCTCGAGGCGGGCGTCGAGGTGAAGATCATCCACAACTTCCGCGACCCGTATTTCGGCGGCTTCTCGCCGGAGTGCAACGAGAAGAATCTCGTGGAGCTGCGGGCCGTCGTCTCCGGCGAGAACTATGACCTCGGGCTCGCGACGGACGGCGACGCCGACCGCTTCGGGATCATCGACGACCGCAACCGCTTCGTCTCGCCGAACATCATCCTCGCGCTGCTGGCGCTCTATCTCAAGCGCTATCGCAACATCCCCGGCGGACTGGCGCGGTCGGTCGCGACGACGCATCTCATCGACGCGATCGCGAAGAAGCTGGACGTGCCCCTGTACGAGACGCCGGTCGGTTTCAAGTACATCGGCGAGCTGATTCTCGAAGGCAAGATCGCCCTCGGCGGCGAAGAGAGCGCCGGGATGTCGATGTACAAGCACCTACCCGAGAAGGACGGCATCCTCGCCTGTCTCCTCGTCGCAGAGATGGTGGCGCGGACCGGGAAGAAGCTGAATGAGCTGATCGACGCGATGTACGAGGAGTTCGGCTACTTCTACTCGAAGCGCGCCGACATGAAGCTCACGCAGCAGATCAAGGAGACGCTCGCGCAGAAGCTCGCGAACCCGCCCTCGGAGCTCGACGGGATGAAGGTGACGGAGGTGAACACGACCGACGGCGTGAAGCTGGTGTTCGACTCGTCGACCTGGCTCCTGTTCCGGCTGTCCGGCACCGAGCCGGTCGCGCGCGTCTACGCCGAGGCGTGCAGCCCGAAGGACCTGAAGCGCGTGCTCGACGCGGGGAAGCGGTTTGTGGCACCGACCACGGCATAATTGGGGTTACGAGGTTGCGTGGTTACGAGGTTACTGAGACCTCGCAACCTCGTAACCGCGCAACCTCATGAGAGTCCCCTACGACAAACTCTTCCTCGCCTGCACCGGCCCCCGATGCAACGCCGAAACGCGCGGCATCGAGTGCGGCTCGAACATCCGCGACCTGCTGAAGGATGTGAACAAACAGGCCGGCCGCAAGCCGACGGTCCGCGTGCTGGCGACTTCGTGCCTGGACTTGTGCGACCACGGCCCGAACATCCTCGTCGAACCCGACCACGTCGTCTACTCCCACCTCACCCGCGACCTCGCGGCGGAGGTGTACCGCGGCGAAATGGGCGACGGCCCCCGGCGCGATGACCTGCAACTCGCGTACGACGAGTTCGCCGGCGGTGGGAGCAAGGCGCAGCGCAAGGGCGAATAACGACCCTGTGCAGCGCCGTCGACTCGGCGGCGTGTTAACCACGATCCGTGGAGCCCGCCGCCGAGTCGGCGGCGCTACACAGAATCACGCTTCGAACAGCGTATCCACGTACGCGCTGGGGTCGAAGGGGATGAGGTCGTCGGCGGCTTCGCCGACGCCGATGAATTTCACGGGGATGTCGAACTGGCGCATGATCGAGAGGATGACGCCGCCTTTGGCGGTGCCGTCGAGTTTGGTGACGATCATGCCGGTGACTTTGGCGGCTTCGAGGAAAGCGGCGGCTTGACTGACGCCGTTCTGGCCGGTGGTGCCGTCGATGACGAGGAGCGTCTCGTGCGGGGCGCCGGGGAGCTCTTTCTCGATCACGCGGCGGATCTTGGTCAGCTCCTGCATCAGGTGTGACTTGTTGTGCAGGCGGCCGGCGGTGTCGATGAGGACGACGTCGGCGCCGCGCGACTTCGCGGCGGTGATGGTGTCGTGCGCGACGGCGCCGGGATCGCTCCCCGCCTTGTGCTTGATCATCTGCACGCCGATGCGGTCGGCCCACATCTGAAGCTGCTCGATGGCGGCGGCGCGGAAGGTGTCGGCGGCGCCGAGGAGGACGGTCTTCCCTTCGTTCTTCCAGCGGGTCGCGAGCTTTGCGATGGTGGTCGTCTTGCCGGTGCCATTGACGCCGACGACGAGGATGACGAACGGCTTGGCGCCGCTGACGTCGATCGTCTGCGTCTCACGGCGCGGAATGAGAGCGCGGGTCTCCTCGCGGATCACCTGCGTGAGGCGGTCCATGTTCGTGATCTTCTCGTCGCGGACGCGCTGCTCCAGGCGCCCGACGAGCGACATCGTCAGTTCCGCACCGACGTCAGCGCCGAGAAGGCCTTCCTCGAGGCCGTCGAGCGCGGATTGATCGATCGGGAGGTCGGGAGTCATCGACTCCTTCACCTTCTCGATGATCTCGGTGTGGGTCATGAACAAGCCGCGTTTGAGCTTGTCGAAGAGTGATTTCTTTTCAGCCATGGCGTTATGAAAGCGTTACTCGTTACTCGTTATTCGTTACTCGGCCTTCACCCCTGCCCGACTCGAATAACGAGTAACGAATCACGAGTAACGGCATCACTGGTGGCGTATGACGTTCCCCACTATTTCCTCGTCGATGGTGATCGTCTTCTTGCTGCCATCGGGGTCGAACTCGAGGCCGCGGATGATGCGGCGGAAGGTCTCGCGCAACGCGCGGGCGCCGAGGCGTTTCTGGCGGGAGGCTTCCCACGCGATGGCGACGAGCGCGCCGCGCGTGATCTGGAGGTCGATGCCGAAGCGGGCGAAGTAGTCGCGCGAGGTACGGAAGATCGATCCGTCCGGCTCGACGAAAATCCGTGCGAGGTCGGACTCGGCGAGGTCGTTCAGCACCACGATCGACTCGAATCGCGAAGCGAACTGCGGCGTCATGCCGTAGCGAAAGAGGTCGTCGTACTTGAGGTACTCGCGCAGGTGGAACGGCAGCTCCTCGCGCACTTCGCCCGACGCCGAGACGACGACCACCGGCTTCATCGGCTGCGTGTCCTGGCCGATGGTGGCGCGGCGGAGCACGGCGTCGTAAAGCTCCTCGAACGCGCCGCCGGCGACGAAGAGGATCTGCGAGGAGTTGACGCTGAGGATCTCGCCGTCCGCCTCGAACTCGACGTTCTCGTTCTCCATCAGCGTCAGGAGCGCTTCCTGCGCGACGATGCCGCGGACGTTCGGCTCGCGGCCTACGTTCGCGCGGATTTTGTCGACCTCGTCGATGAAGACGATGCCGTGCGAGACGCTGCGGAGGAGGTCTTCGCGCTTCGCATTCGCGCCGAAGAGCTTGCGTGCATTCACGTACAGCCGGCCCAGTACGGCCTTCCCGTACCCCGTGTGCTCCTCGGCTAGAACGTTAGCGTTGATGCGGACGACGTTCGCTTCGCCGAGGGTCGGGAGCGTCGACAGGTACTGCTCGACGGCCCGCATGATCGTGGTCTTGCCGGAGCCGGAGTTTCCGATCAGCAGGATGTTCGGCGCCGGCTGCCCGACGAGATGCTTTACGATCGCGACCGCGATCTCGCGGAGCACTTCGTCCTGGCCGACGACGATCTTCTTGAGCGACTCGTACACGTCGCGGGGGCGGAGGGGGGCCGGCACTTTCTCAGTTTATCCCGAGCGTAGCGGGGGATCATTGGAGCATTTCGCCCAAACCTCATTCCTCGCGAGATGCTCCACTGATCCCTCGCTGCGCTCGGGATAAAGTCAAAATCAGTGCATCACGAACGAGAAGCCGATCGCGATCAGGAGGAAGGCGACGACGGCGATCGAGACGTAGAACGCCTGGACGGTCGTGCGGTGCATGTTGACCGGCTCGCGGCGCTCGCCGAGGAGGTACTGCAGGTAGTCGATGCGCGGGCGGACGGTGCCGACGCCTTCGTCGAGCTGCGGGTAGAGCGCCTGATTGATCTCGGGGACCATGATCACCGGGATGAACGTGGCGCCGCCGCGGCGGATGACGTAGTGGTCGAGCATCTCGCTGTACGGCTGCTCGGTGGTGCAGACGAGGCAGTGGTAGACGGTCGTCGACTGCAGGACGGAGAGCGCCTTCTGCTGGATGTTCTTCGCGGCGTACGTATGAACGACCGAGTCCGAGGTCTGGCGAAGGATGCGCTCGTTGAGCTCGGGGATGCGGGTGAAGATGAAGACCGTCTCTCCGGCCGCGATGGAGATCTTCTCGTCGCGCTTGAAGATGATCTCGCCGAATTCTTCCCACTCCTCCGGGGACTGATCGGTGGTGAACCCTTCCTCGGCCAGCCGCGCCATGAGACGCGTGACGACGTCGGTGCCTTCCGGCGACTCGGCCGGCTTCTCAGCCTTTAGCTCTTGCATATTTCTTCACGAGATCGACCAGGTCCTCGAATTCAAAAGGTTTGCCGAGGTGGTCGTCGGCGCCGCATCGGCGCGCTTTTTCGACGATGTCGCTGTCGCCGGAGACGACGACGTAGGGGATGCCCTTCGTCTCGGGCTCGGACTTGAGACGGGCGCAGAGGACGTCTCCGGCCATCCCTTTGATGGTGAGGTCGGCGAAGATCATCGAGGGCTGCAGCTCCTTCGCGCGTGCGAATGCCGACTGGCCGTCCGCCACGATCTCGGTCTTCTGCCCGTTGCGTTCGAGCACCAGCGCGATGAGGCGCGCCACGTGCGGGTCGTCTTCGACGACGAGAATCATCGGCGGCTCCTCAGATCTGGAATCGAATGCGCACGCTCTTGCGCAGGTGCGCGGCGATCGCGCCGAGGAAGGTACCGATCACGTTCCATATCGTGTCGGGATAGGCCGTCACAGGGGCCGGCAGCGTGGATTGCCACGCAGCCACGACGAGCGCAAAGAGCGCGCCGCAAACGACCGTGAGCGCGTACGTCATCGCGCGCGGCCGTTTCGGCGAGAGGGCGATGAACGCAAGGAATCCCCATGGGATGAAGAGGATCGTGTTCGCGGCATCGAGCGCGATGATGTCGATGATCGATCGCTCCGCCCTCACGAAGGCGTGGCCGGAGAGGCCGTACACCAGCGAGAGCATCGCGATGCTGACGATGACGAGGAGCGCGATCGTGACCGGTTTCCGGACGACGACGACTCGCACTTCCCGTTTGCCCATGGTGCGCGGCGATTATCCACATTCGCGACTGCGGAGATTGCCAGATCAATGCCGGGCGGCCTCGCGTACAATTTGAATAACTAATGCCCCCCGCGTTCTCCCTACAATTTGCGCGTTATCGCGACATTGCTGCGCGTGTGGCCGCTTTGTTAGCAGACAGCAGGGCGCAGAGCGCAGATCCGCTCTCTCCGTGGCCTTTCGAGGTGATCGTGGCGTCGGGCGGGGTCGCGGACGCGATCGCGCGCGAGGTGGGCGACTCGGCCGGACTGCAGTTGCAAACGATCGACGAACTTGCGCGGCGGATCGTGCGCCGCCGTGTCGCCTCGGACGGCGAGCGGCGGCTCGCCATGCGCACCGCCGTGCGCAATGTCCCTGATCCGCTGATGGCGACGCGCGGGATCGCCGCGATGTTGGAGCGGTCGTATCGCGATATGCGGGATAGCGCGGTTTCGCTGTCGTCTGTTCGCCTGCGACGCGGCCCGGTTGCGCGTGCGTTTGCAGAGTACGAGAAGCTGATCGCCACCCTCGGCGCGATCGATCCCGCGGACTTGCTTTCGTTTGCGGCACGAGATGTCTCGTCGGTGAAGCCGCAGATCGTCGCCGGGTTTTACGACATGACGGGGGCGCAGTGGGCGCTGGTGGATGCGCTGGCGCAGGCGGGGAAGGTGGTCGGCATCTTCGTTCCGAGCGACGAACCGTTTGCGCAAGCTTTGGTGACGAAGGTTGCCGGGTTGCCCGGTTGCCAGGTTGCCGCAGCATCTGAGGGGCAACCTGGCAACCAGGCTACCTGGCAACTCGTCGAGTACGAGCGTCGGGACGTCGAGATTCGTGAGGTTTGCGCGTCGATCGAAGGGCTGATTGCCAATGGTGTGGCTCCTCGAGAGATCGGGATCGTCACGCGGGCGCTCAACGAGTACGACCTGCATCTGTTTCATCGCCACGCGACGTTTCCGCTGTCGCGCGCCGAGGAGACGCCGCTGCTTGCGCATCGCCTCGGCCGGGCGGCCGCTTCGCTGTTGCGGATTCGCGAGCGCGGGTTCCCGCGCGGCGAGGTGCTGGAGCTCGTGCGCGACGGGATCCGGTTCGAGACGCGGATCAACGTCGACGCGGCGGACCGGGAGACGCGGGCGAAGAGGATCGCGGGCGGCACGAGCAGCGACCTGAAGGCGGCTCGCCGCAAAACGACGCGCGAAATTGAGGACTACATCGCGCTCGTCGCCGAGGTCGAGGCAATTGCGCCGGAAGGCACGAAGCGAGGGAGCGAGTGGAGCGCGTGGCTGACGAATATCGCGTCGCGTTTCAGGATCGAGGCGGAGGTCGACCTCGCCGCATTCGAACGTGTCGAGACGATCGCGGACCTCTTCCGTCGCGCCGACGCGATGCGGACGACGTTCGATGCCGCGGCACTCCTCGACGCCATCGAGAACGAATCGATCGAAGGCAGCGGAGCGCGCGACGCGGTCTGGATCGGCGACGTCATGAAGTTCCGCGGCCGGACGTTCCTCCATCTCTTCGCCGTCCGAATGCAGGACGACTCGTTCCCGCAGCGCCGCACCGAGGATCCCCTCCTCCCCGACTCCGAACGCCGAACCCTCGGCATCCGCGAGATCGGCGACGGCCGCGACGAGGAACGCATCCTCTTCCAGCTCCTCTTCGACGGGACCGACGACATCACGTTCACGTTCTCGAGCAGCGACGGTTTCGGGAAGGTGCTGCGGCCGTCGCAGTTGGTGAAGAATTTTGTGATCGAACAGCGGCCGGAGGAGAAGGCGGCGTTGCTGAAGAACTTCAGTTTCCGTGGGGTTACGGGGTTACGAGGTTACGAGGTGGACCGTCGCAACCTCGCAACCTCGGAACCTCGAAACCTCACTCGCCAGCTCCAGCTCCTGGTCCGCTCCGCCACCAACGGTCCCTTCGACGGCTTCCTCAACGATCCGGCGCTGCTCGAGCGGTTCGCGAATGCGCGGCCTTCCCCTACCGCGCTCGAAGATTTCGGGGAGTGTCCGCAGAAGTTCCTCATGAAGCACCTCCTCGGCGCGTTCGACGTCGACGATCCGGAGCGGGAGCTGCAGATTCATCATCGCGAGAAGGGGTCGATCGATCACCGCATCCTCGAGTCGTTCTATCGCTCGCTGAGCGATGACGACTACGCGAACGCGAGCGAGTCGCTGCCCGAAGTGCCACGCGACCTGATCGTGCGGCTGGAACGCGCCATCGACGCCGAGTTCGAACGGTTCGAGACCGATGCGCCGGCGTTCAACCAGAACATCCGCGCCATCGAGCGGCGCGCGACGAAGCGCATCCTCCGCGACTTCGTCGCCCGCGATCTCGCTGACATCTTCGAGACGAGTTTTCGCCCCCAGCAGTACGAGTACAAATTCGAGCGCGGGCGCATCGACCGAATCGACTCGGACGGCGTGCGGATCCGGATCATCGACTACAAGTCGGGCAAGGCGCTGCGGCACGTCAACCTCGCGGAGAAGATCGACCGCGGCGTACGGCTGCAGCTCGCGGTTTACGCAAACGCGATCTCCGAGGCGTTCGGGACGGATCCGGCGAACGTCGTCGGAGCCATCAAGCCGCTCGCGGGCGGCGAAGTGAAGCCAGCGAGCTTCGCCTTCAACCTCGGCGAGAAGCGCGCCGCGCTCATCGAGACGCTCGCGATCTTCATGCGCGCGATCGCGAATGGCCGTTTCCCGGCGTTCCCGCACGAGAAGGACTTCAATTCCTGCAAGTACTGCCCGGTGAACCACTCATGCCGGACCAAGCACGACTCCGAGGAAAAGTACGCCGTGTCGCAGCTCCGCGACCCTCGCACGCTGCTGCAGCAGTTGGAGGGCGACGTTTGACGCAGCAGCAATCGCTCTTCGATGTCCGGATGGCGCCGGCAATCGTGCCGGCGGCGTCCCCCGCCCGCCGCAACCTCGTCATCGAAGCGGGCGCCGGCACCGGCAAAACCACCGCAATCGTCGGCGAAGTGCTGAAGCTGATGCTCTCGGATGAAAACCTCTCGCCCGAACGGATCGTGCTGGTCACGTTCACGGAGAAAGCGGCCGGCGAGATCGCCGACCGCATTCACGCGGCGCTCGCGGAGGTGGAGGGACAACTCCAAAACAGCAGCATCACTTGGCCGGTCGAGTCGCCGCACCCCGTTGTCGAGCTCGAGGCGAGTGAAGCGGTGAGCCGGGCTTGTGCCACGCAGCTCGCGCGCATCCACCTTCTCCGCTCGCAGACGATCCACTCGTTCTGCCAGTCGCTGCTGCGGCAGTTTCCGATCGAGGCGGGGCTCGACCCGCAGTTCAAGATCATCGAGGGGTTCGAGCGGACGCTGCTCCATTCGCAGCTTTACGACGCCTGGATCGACGAGGAGACGCGGACGAAGCCGTCGCCGGCCGCGCTGCGCGAGTGGGAGGTGCTGCTCGCGCACGCGGGATACCTCTTCCAGATCCGCGACATGATCTTCCAGCTCGTCGACCGGCGCGATCTGCTCGATGAAACGGACTACGACCTCGGCGACCTCTCGCTGGTCGCCGACAAACTCCGCGCGGCGCTCTTCGCGCTACGCCGTGGCGACCATCCGCTGCACCGCTACATCGCGTCGTCGAACACACCGGCACGCGACGCGGAGCTCGACGAGTGGATCGACTACTTCTCGCCGATCGCGCAGTTGATCCGCGACATCAATCTGAACCGGTTTCCGAAGGACGAGCGCGATCACCTTCGGACACTGCGCTCGGGAGATACCGGCCGGTCGATCTACGACCGCCTCGTCTCGCATCGCGCCGCCGCGGCGCTGCACGCGCTGGCGCGGCGCTTCGTCGCGTTCCTCGACCGCGAGAAGCGGACGCTCGGCGTCGTCGACTTCGACGACCTCCTGATCCGCACGCTGGCGCTGCTCGACGACCCGAAGGTGCTCGAGCGCGCGCGGAAGCAGTACGACTTCATTTTCGTCGACGAGTTCCAGGACACTGACCGGACGCAGGCAAAGATCATCGACTGCCTGGCGCGCGATGCGTCGGGACGCTACGTCGACGGGAAGACGATCGTGGTCGGCGATCCGAAGCAGTCGATCTACGGCTTCCGGCGCGCCGATCCCGAGACGTATTTTCGGATGACGAAGCGGCTGGAGCTGGAAGGCGCCGAGAGACGGCGGATCGAGGACAACTACCGGAGCGACAAGCCGCTGCTGCACGCGGTGAACGGCATTTTCGCGCGGCTCTTCCCGAGC
The DNA here is from genome assembly GCA_036488085.1 of Thermoanaerobaculia bacterium. Taxonomy (GTDB): domain Bacteria; phylum Acidobacteriota; class Thermoanaerobaculia; order Gp7-AA8; family Gp7-AA8; genus DASXHZ01. The sequence goes on along the minus strand of DASXHZ010000065.1, from coordinate 93,460 downwards.
GAGGGGGAGCACGATCCGAACGTCTTCCGCCCCGACTACCACGCGTTGCGCGCCGGCAAGAGCGCGAACGACCGGGAGCTCGACGCGCGCCTCACGCTGCTGCACGCGGCGCATGAGGAGAGCAGCGACCGTTACATCGCGGAGGCGGAGTCGATTGCCGCCTGGATCGTGAAGACCGACCCACAGAACCTGAAGCGCTTCGCGATCCTGTTCCGGCGGATGACGCGGATCGACGACTATCTCGACGTCTTCGACCGGCACGGGATCGAGTACCTCCTGCCGCCGACGCGCATGTTCCTCGACCGCCGCGCGCCGGTCGACCTCCTGGCCATGCTCCGCGCGATCGCATACGCCTTCGATCGCGGCGCGCAGATCTCGGCTGCGCGAACGCCGTACTTTGCGCTGACGGATGAGGAGATCGCGCTGGGCCTGTGTAGCGCCGCCGGCTCGGCCGCCGGATCCCTCGTGACGCCGCCGGGTGGGCGGCGCTACACAGAGGCCTGGAACGCCTTCGAAGACGCGATCGAGCATTTCCGAGAGCGGGCGCGGTCGCTCACGGTGTCGCAGCTCATCGACCTGCTCGTGGAAACGGCCGGCATCGAGCGCGTGTACGACGCGGCGGCGGCCGGTGAGCGGTCGCAGCGGCATCTCGACCACTTCCGCGCCATTGCGTTCGAGTACGACCGGGAGATCGGCGGGTCGGTGCGGCAATTTGTCGACGAGATCGCGCGGCGGCGCGCGGAGCCGGACGAGATGGAGCCGCTGCTCGCCGATGAATCGAAGAACGCCGTGCGCATACTGACCGTCCACGCGGCGAAGGGGCTGGAGTTCGATTCGGTGATCCTCCCCGATCTCGCGTTCTCGACCGGCAGCGAAGGGACGCAGATCTTCACGGTGGAAGAGCCGAAGAGCCTCGTGCTCTGCGCTCCCGACTCGCTCTCCGCGCAGTTCCGATTCATCGGCGACGAGAAGCTGAAGCGCGTCGCGACGTTCCGCGAGGAGGCCGAGGCGCGGCGCCTGTTCTATGTCGCGGTGACGCGCGCGCGGACGGAGGTCGTGTTTGTCTGTAACTCGATGCGCAAGGTTGCGAAGAGCAGCTTCGCGCATTGTGTGGGCGAGGCGCTCGGCGTCGATTTGAAGACGCTGTCGTTCGCGGAGGGTCGCGAGATTCGGGAAGGCGTGGCGTATGAGCGGGTCAGCGGCGGCGAGGGCGCCGCCGCCCCATTGAGAAGACGGCTGCGCGATGCGGAACTGGGGCGCGAACTGGCGAGTGGGCCGATCGCGCCGCTGAGCTTACCGATTCTGTGTAGCACCGCCGACTCGGCGGCGGGCTCCACCGATACGCCGCCGAGTCGGCGGCGCTACACAGAACCGCTGCCCGAGTCGTACCGGCTGCGCGCTGGGATACGGAATCGCGAGGCCGGCATCCTGCTCCATCGCGTTCTGGAATTGTGGGACGGAGTCGCACCGATCGAGTCGGTGATCGCCGAGGCGGCGAATGAGACGGCGGCGAGCAGCGAGGCGGTCACGCGGGTGAAGTCGCGACTCGGCAACATCGCGCAGTCGCCGACGATGCAGCGGATCGCGCGAGCCGAAACGGTCGCGCGCGAGATGCCGATCCGCATCGACGGCACCACCCTCCGCATCGACCGTCTCATCCGCGAGAATGGCCGCGAAGTCGTCGTCGACTACAAGAGCGGGACGCCGAAACCGGACGACCGGCTGCAGGTGGCGCAGTATTGCGAGGCGCTGACCCGTCTCACAGGACGTGCATGTGGCGGCGTGATCTGGTATCTGGATGACGACGTGGCTGTGGAAGTCGAATGCCGTTAACGAAAGTCGTCACCCTCTCCTTCATTGCGCTCGTCACGATGGTCAATCCTCTGGCCGTCGTGCCGTCGTTCGTGGCGCTGACGGAAGACGCCTCGCGCCGCATCCGCGCGTCGGTGGCGTTCGTCGCCAGCGTCGCGTGCATCGTCGTCCTCACGGTGTTTCTGCTCGCCGGCAACTACGTGTTCCAGTTCTTCGGGATCACTGTGCCGGCGTTCCAGATCATGGGAGGGATCATCTTTCTGGCGAACGCCCTGCGGACGCTGATCCTCGACGACCGTCGCGCGTTCACTGCCGGCGGCGAGAAGCGGATGGAGGACGTCGACGTCCGGCGCGCGGAGCTCGACCCGGCGTCGATCGCGGTCGTCCCGCTCGCCGTCCCGATGCTCTCCGGCCCCGGCGCGATCACGTCAGTCATGGTCCTCGTAAACCTCTATCCGTCGGTGCAGCAGAAGTTCGCGGTGGTCGTCGCGATCGCCGGCGTCGGGATCGTGTCGTACATCGTGCTGCTCGCCGCGGTCCCGCTCTCGCACATCATCGGCGACCGCGGCCGCGCCGTCTTCTCAAAGATCATGGCCCTCCTCCTCGGCGCAATCGGAATCCAGTTCATGATCAACGGAGTGAAGCCGGTGCTCGTCGAGATCATGAAAGCGAGCAGTTAGAATCTGCCGAGATGTTCGTCGGTCACAACGCGGTCGGTTTCGCCTCGAAGAAAGCCGCGCCGCATGCGTCGCTCGGCTGGCTGATGGCGGCGCCGATGCTGCTCGACCTCCTCTGGCCGGTCTTTCTGCTGCTCGGCATCGAGCGTGTGCGCGTCGACCCGAAGGCGACGAAGTTCTCGCCGATGGATTTCGAAAGCTATCCGTGGACTCACAGCCTCGCGATGTCGATCGTCTGGGGCGTGCTCTTCGCCGCCATCTACTTCGTGAAGTCGCGCTACAGGGCGGGCGCGGTGACCATCTTCTTCGGCGTCGTCAGCCACTGGGTGCTTGATTTCTTCACCCACCGCCCCGACCTCCCGCTCTGGCCCCCCCTCTGGCCCAACGCCCCGAAGGTCGGCCTCGGGCTGTGGAACTATCCGCACGCCACGCTGATTATCGAGCTCGCGCTCTTCACGATTGGCTTCTTCATCTATCGCGACATGACCGAGCCGGTCGACCGCATCGGCTCGATCGCGATGTGGCTTCTCGGGCTCGTTCTGATCGGCACATACGTCGGGACCGCGGGCGTGACGCCGCCCGCCGACACGAAGAAGCTCGCATACGGCGCGCTCACGATGGTCATCGTTCCGATCTGGGCCGCGTGGATCGACCGCCACCGCGCGGTTCGCGTGTGAAGTCTCTCTTCGTCATCAACGAGCGCTCCGGTCCGGTGCGCGGCCGTGATCTCGCGTCGCTCATCCGGGCGAGCTGCGAGCTCGACCACGAGATCGTCGCCAGCGAACGGAAAGAGGATCTCGACCGGATCGTCGCCGACGCGCAGCGCGACGGGTTCGACGTGGTCGTCGCTGTCGGCGGGGACGGGACGGTGCATGAAGTCGCGAAACGGCTGATCGGCGGCGAGTTGGCGCTTGGAATCGTGCCGACCGGTTCCGGGAACGGCTTCGCGCACCATCACTCGATTCCGTCCAGCATTCACGCCGCGGTGCGGGCGCTGTCCAACGCAAAGCGAATCACGATCGACACTGCGGAGGTGAATGGGAGGCCGTTCATCGGCGTCATGGGCGTCGGGTATGCGGCGCACATCGCGCACGAGTTCGCGGAGCTGCCGCGGCGGGGGCTGCGGTCGTACATCCGCGCGGCGCTCGCGGCGTTCCGGTCGTATGTACCCGAGGAGTATGAGATTCGGATCCATGACGACGTCCGGAAGCGGCGCGCCTTCTTGGTGGAGATCGCGAATACCGCACATTGGGGCAACAACTTTCGTATCGCTCCGACTGCGTCGGTGTTCGACGGGGTGCTCGACGTCGTCATCGTCGATCCGATCTCTCTTTTCGATGCGCCGCTGTTCGGGGCGCGGCTGCGTTTCGGTACGGTTCATCGGTCGAGGCGCGTGACGATGCATCGGGCGACGGAAGTGACGATCACGGGCGCCACGCAGATGCATCTGGATGGGGAGCCTCACGAAGCTACGGGCGAGCTGTACATCCGCGTCCGGCCGCGGTCACTTCACGTGCTTGTGCCGCGCGATGCCGAGGTGATCTGATCCGCGCTCTATGACGTCACAGGTGCCGTCGGAAGCGCCGCGCGGCCATCCGCTGCGTGCACTGCGTCATCGCAACTTCAAGCTGTTCTTTAGCGGCCAACTGATCTCGCTGGTCGGGACGTGGATGCAGCAGGTCGCGCAGTCGTGGCTGATCTTCCGCCTCACGCACTCTCCCTTGCTTCTTGGTTTCGTCGGTTTCGCCGGCCAGTTCCCCTCGTTCCTTCTCGGCCCCATCGGCGGCCACATCGCCGACGCGTTCGATCGCCGCCGAACGCTCGTGATGACGCAGACCGCGTCGATGATCCTGGCGTTCATCCTCGCGGCGCTCACGCTCGGCGACGTGATCCAGAACTGGCACATCTTCCTCCTCGCCGCGCTCCTCGGCGTCGTGAACGCGGTCGACGTCCCGGTACGACAGGCGTTCCTGGTGCAGATGGTCGAGCGCGAAGACCTGATGAACGCCATCGCGCTGAATTCTTCGATGTTCAACGGCGCGCGTATCGTCGGGCCGGCGATCGCAGGTCTGCTGGTCGCAGCGATCGGCGAAGGGTGGTGCTTCTTCGCGAACGGCGTCAGCTACATCGCAGTGATCATCGGTCTGGTGATGATGTCGCCGCGAACGGTGGCGCCGCAGTCGATCAGCAGCTCGCCGCTTGCGAACATTCTCGAAGGATTCCGCTATGTCACGAATAAGGCCCCGATCCGCGCGCTGCTCCTACTCCTCGGCCTCGCCTCGTTCGCCGGGATGCCGTACACGGTGCTGATGCCGGTCTTCGCCGACGACATCTTCCACACCGGAGCGCGCGGTCTCGGCATTCTCATGGGCGCCTCGGGCGTCGGTGCGCTCATCGGATCGGTGATGCTCGCGATGCGGCACACGGTCAGCGGCCTCGGGCGATGGGTAGCGATCGCGTCAGGGTCGTTCGGCCTCTTCGCCATCGTCTTCGGCTTGTCGCGCTCCTTCGCGTTATCGATCGTCGCGCTCGTGCCGGTCGGCATTTCGATGATGGTGCAGATGGCGTCGTCGAACACGCTGATCCAGTCGATGGTCCCCGACGCATTGCGCGGACGCGTGATGGCGGTCTACTCGATGATGTTCGTCGGGTTGGGACCGATCGGCGCCCTCATCGCCGGCGCCCTCGCGCATCGCATCGGTGCACCGATGACCGTCGCAGCCGGCGGCTTCCTCACCATCCTCGGCGCCATTGCGTTCGCCCTCCGCCTCCCCGCCCTCCGCGGTGAAGCGCGGCAACTGATCATCGCGCAACAGTCGGGGGCCGGCGAGACAACGCAACAGACGACAGCGACCGGCGCGGAAGCGTGATTCCTACGGCGCGAGGCGTTCGATGACCCAGTCCTTCGACTCGCGAAGCCGGTAGACGAAGCGGTCGTGGAGGCGGTCAGTGCGACCTTGCCAGAACTCGATCAGGTTCGGGATGACGCGGTAGCCGCCCCAGTGCGGTGGGCGCGGGATGGGGCGATCACCGTAGGTCGACTCGAGCTCCGCGAACCGCGCTTCGAGTTCGCGGCGGCCGAGGATGACCTGCGACTGGTCGGAGGCCCAGGCGCCGAGCTGGCTGCCGCGGGGGCGCGTCACCCAGTAGGCATCCGACTCCTCTTCGGTCGTCTTCACAATCGCGCCTTCGGCGCGCACCTGGCGCTCGAGTGCGGGCCACCACCAGCAGAGCGCGGCGCGGGGGTTGTCGTGAATCTCGGCGCCTTTGCGGCTACTGTAGTTCGTGAAGAAGGTGAATCCGCGGCCGTCGAACGATTTCATCAGGCAGGTGCGCGCGGAAACGCATCCCTGCGTCGACGCCGTGGCGACCGTCATCCCCTCGGGCAGGTTCGGCTGCGCGCGCTTCGCCTCTTCGAACCACTTGGCGAATTGCGCGAACGGACTCGGATCGAGGTCGCTTTCCAGAAGTTGTGCCGTCACTTCATGCTCCCGCAAACCAATGGTAGAGGAAAAAGTAGACCAGCACACCGGTCACGGAGACGTACAGCCAGAGCGGGAACGTCCACTTCGCGACACGGCGGTGCTGCGGCACGCGCATCTTCAGCCCGTTGATCACGGAGAAGATCGCCAGCGGCACGATCACGACGGCGAGGATCGTGTGCGAGATCAGGATCGTGAAGTAGACCGGCCGGATGACGCCGGTGCCTCTGAAGCGCGTCACGATGCCGTGTCGCAGGTAATGGTTCGTGACGTAGCACACGAGAAAGAGCAGCGACGTGATGCACGCCGCAAGCATGAATCGCTTGTGCTGCCGGATCTTCTTCTGCCGGATCAGGACGTAGCCAATGACGAGGAAGACGCCGCTGAGCGCGTTGAGCGACGCGTTGACCGCGGGGAGGATTTGGACGAGGGACATTACCGCGAGCGTATCGGATTTCGATCCGGAGCGGCGGACGCCCTCGTCCGCCTGGGCGGCGACAGCCGCGCTAACGCGCGGCGGGCGGACGAGGGCGTCCGCCCCCTCCTATTCTCTTAGGAGGTCGCGGACAGATGCCGCGACGTGATCGGGAGCGTCGCCGTCTGTGGCGCCGTAGTACTCGCGGATGTAGCCGTCCTTGTCGGCGATGGCGAACTTGGACGAATGGAGCAGCGGCTCGGCGATCGTTTGCGGGGTGCCGCCGGCGGCGAGTTTGAAGCCGTCGACCGAGAGGTGAATGATCTGGTCGCGCTCGCCGGTGAGGAAGGTCCAGCGAGGATCGTTGCGGAAGCGGGCGGCGTAGTCGCGAAGAACCTGCGGCGTGTCGCGGGTCGGGTCGACGCTGATGGAGACGAAGCGCACCGGCTCGTCCTTGTCGATCTTCTGCGTCAGCTTGCGCATCTGCTGTGTCATCAGCGGGCAAGTCCCTGCGCAGTTCGTGAAGATGAAGTCGTAGACGACGACGTTTCCCTTCAGATCGCGGAGGTCCAGCGGCTTCCCGGTCTCGGCGACGAGTTTCGCGTCGGGCACGGGGAAGAGGCGCGGGAGATCGGATTGGTGCGAACAGGCGGCAAGAGCGAGGGCGAGAAGGAGTCCGGTTGTCTTCACGAGCGGGCGGAGATCACAAACAACAGCATCATCACGATGAGGTAGAGGTTGGAGGTCATGAAGAGCTTCATCGCGGTCTTGTTGTTCCGCTCGAAGAAGAAGCGGACCGACGCGGCGGTGATGGCGGCGCCGAGGAGAATGGCGCCGATGAGGTACGCGACGCCGGCCATGCCGGTGAACGCCGGGAGAACGCTGACGGCGAGGAGCGCGAGGCTGTAGTAGATGGCCTGGCGCGCGGTGGCGGTGCCGTTGCCGTCGCGGACGGATGTCATGACGAATCCGGCACTCCCGTAGTCTTCACGGTAGATCCAACTGATCGCCATGAAGTGCGGCAGCTGCCAGAAGAAGAGGATCGCGAACGCGATCCAGCTGCCGAGCGCGAGGTGGTTGGTGGCGGCAGCCCATCCCATCAGCGGCGGGATCGCGCCGGGAATGGCACCGATGATGGTGCAGGCAGTCGAGATCCGCTTCAACGGGGTGTAGACGAAGATGTAGCTCGTCAGCGTGAACGCGCCGAGGAAGGCGGTGAGCCAGTTGACGAGGAAACCGAGGTAGAGCGTGCCGACGATGGCGATGAGGATGGAGAACGTGAGCGCGGTGCGCGGTGTGATGCGGCCGTCCGGCAGCGGACGGAGACGCGTGCGGCGCATCTTCGCGTCGTGCTCGCGCTCGACGTACTGATTCAACGCATTCGTGCCGGCGGCGACGAGCGCGGTGCCGAGGAGCGTATGCAGCAGCACGAGAGCATTGATCGGCTTCGCGGCGACGAGGTATCCCGCAGCCGTCGTGATGAGCACCATCAGTACGATGCGTGCTTTCGAGAGCTCGAGGTAATCGCGGACGTGAAGCGAGCGGCTCTTGGCCGGTCCGGCGGTGACGGCCACACTCATGCCGCCACCTCGCTTGCGACAAGCGCACCAGCCTCGGCGGGAACGGTTTGCCGTGCGACGGCGCGGGTGCTCAGAGCGAGCAACATCGACAGCGCGAGCGTCAGCGCGCCGGTAACTACGTGGAAGCTGATCAGCGCGGCATGCTTCACCGAGGCGGCGCCCCCGAGGAAGTGATAGAGCTTAGGATCACCCGACCAAACGACCTCGGCTCCGAGAAAGATCTGGAACGCAAGGACGGCGATAAGGCCGATGGCGAGTTTGCGAAGAGCCTTCACGCGCACGGCCTGAGAGACGGTAACGATCATCGCGATCGTCACGAGCAACGCACCGATTCGATGCGCGAAATTCGCAGCAATTGCCGACGACGTGAGCGCCGGGATGATGTGGCCGAACGAGAGCGGGAAATCGGGGATCGCGAGACCCGCGCCGAGGTGGCGCATCAGCGCGCCGGCGATGATCTGCAGATAGACGATGGCGACGAGCGCGGTGGTCGCGGCGACCGGCGCGTGATCGATCTTGCGCTGACGGAGCGAGAGGAACGATCGCGAGGTAAAGAACGCGATCGAGACGTTGATGCAGAGGAAGATCTCGGCGAGTCCGCCATGCGCGACTGAGAGGGCGTGCGGCTGGAGAAAGAGGACCGTCATGCCGCCGAGGATGCCTTGCGCGATCACGGCGCCAACGGAGGTCCAGCCAAGCATGCGAACGAAACGTTTCGGCTCGCGGACTTGGAGCCAGATCGCCTGGATTACGACGAGGAAGCCGACGAACGAGGCGAGCAGGCGGTGCCCGGCCTCATAGAGGATGCCGCCGACCATCGGCGGGATGATCATTCCGTAGTTGAGCGGCCAGTCGGGAACGGCGAGGCCGGAGCCCGTCGACGTCACCATCGCGCCGGCGAAGATCAGCATCAGTGTGGAGAACGCGACGACTTTCGTGAAGCGGCGTAACCAGTGGCCGGTGGCTAGTGACCAGTGGTCAGAGAGATCGCGAGATTGACTCCGGTCACCGGCAACCGGCAACCGGGAACTAACCTGGGGAAGATTCATCGCGAGTCGTTATACCTCACTGCGGCGGCGCCTGGCCGGGAACGGGTTCAGCCTGTCCGGTGGCCGGATTCTGCGCGGGAGTGGCGGCCGGAACGGGATTGGGAGCGGAGGTGCTCACGGCTGCCGGCGCGTTGTCGGCGAGCCATTTCTGGAAATCGGACTGGGTGTGGACGGCGTACTGGCCGCGCATGCGGTAGTGGCCGAGGCCGCAGAGCTGGGCGCAGGCGATCTCGAAGCCGTCACTGCCAACCTTCTTCGGCGTGAAGTGGATGGCGACCTCCTGCCCCGGAATAGCGTCCTGCTTCACGCGCATGTACGGGAGGAAGAAGCTGTGGATAACGTCCTTCGATGAGAGGTGGATGAGGATCGGCCGGTCGACCTGCATGTGGAGCTGGTTGAGCGTGACGATGTCGTCCTTCGCATTCGGATCGTTGAGGTCGAGTCCGAGCGGGTTGGTCGAGGAGACGAGGTTGACGTCGCGGCGGCCGAAGACGCCGTCCTTGCCCGGGTACTGGATGTTCCAGGCGAACTGCTCGGCGACGACGCGAACTTCCAGCGCGTTGGCTGAAGGCTCCGGACGGGCGGTCCACCGCATCCACATCGGAATCGAGAAGCCGACCAGGAGCACGACTTCGACGACGGCGACGCCGGTTTCGAGGTACGTCGAGAAATGCGATCGCATTCCCGCGTAGCTCGCCTTCGGGTTCCGCGAGGCGCGGAAACGGAAAAGGGCGTAGACGAAGTACGCGCCCCAGAGCACGAACAGGATCAGCATGATCCAGTGGACGGCTGCGCTGAGGTCATCGAGCGCCGCTCCGTGCGCCGAGTAGTCGGGCGGCATCCACTGCGCGAGGAAATCTTTCATCGTTCTTTTCCACCCTCGATGATCTGGAACTGCTCACGTCTCTGCTGCAGCGCCTTGGTGCGCTTCCAGAAGCCGATGAAGAGCGCGACGAATCCGACCTGAACGGAACCGACGATGCCGAGGAGAAAGAGGATGCCGTTGTTCGTACCCTTCGTGAGCGGCGTTTGCGCCGTGCCGTAGCAGACGGGGCACGCGGTGGCGAGCGTGGCGCACGCGATGAGGATGACGGCGATGAGCGCGGCTCTCGTTCTCATGACAGTTCCTTCAGTTTGTTGAACCAACGACGGCCGTAGAGGACCATCGCGATGCCGGCGATGACGAAAACGACTCCGAGCGCGAGCGCGCCGAGGCTGTGCGTCGCCTGGTATTCGCGAACGGCCCAGACGGCGACGAAGAGCGACAGGACGATCGACGCGATGATGAAGATGACATGGAAAATCCGCAGAGACATCTGGTTGAACGTCAGTTGAACGGTGAGCTGTGATGCAGCCAGGGACCCCAAATGAGAACGGCGAAGAAGAAGACGGTCAGGATCAGAACGGCGTAGATCAGCTTCTTCTCGGTCAGGAGATGCATGAAGTAGCCGGCGACGAGCGAGCCCTTCACGAGCGCGATGATCAGCGCGACACTGATGGCGACGCCCACCGGATACGACTTCAAAGCATAGAACGATGCGACGGTCACGGCGGTGAGGGCGGCAAGCGCGACGAAAACGATGAGGTAGACGCGGACCTCGCGCTTGATCTCTTCGGGGCTGTGGTGCAGGTTCGGGTCGTGGACGCCGGCGTGCTCCGCCTCGTCGGCGGCTGAATGCGGCGGAACGTCGATGATGGCGTGTTCGCTCACGGCACTCTCCTACAGTAGATACAGAGTCGGGAAAAGGAAGATCCAGACGAGATCAACGAAGTGCCAATACAGGCCGGCGATCTCGATGCGATTGGTGTAGCGGTTCCGGTCCTGGTGCCACATCTTCGCGCCGGGTCCGGCCATGTAGGCGAAGACGACGATGCCGCCGATCACGTGCAGTCCATGCAGGCCGGTCAGCGTGAAGTAGAGCGCCATGAAGTTGTTCGTGGCCGGCGAGCGGCCCTCGACGAACTCGTGGTGGTACTCGATGCCTTTGTTCACGAGGAAGAGAAGCGCGCACGCGATCGTGATCGCGATGAAGATGCGTCCGAGCTTCAGATTGCCGAGGCGGAGGTTCGCCCATGCCAGGACGACGGTGACCGACGACGCGATCAGGATGAACGTGTTGGCGGTCGCGAGCGGGATGTTGAGGAACGTGTAGCCGCGCGGCCAGTTCACCGAGCCGGTGCGCAGGAGGATGTACGACGAGAAGAGGGCGCCGAAGAGCATGACCTCGGAGGCGAGAAAGAGCCAGATCCCGAGCTTGCCGTTGTACAAACCGGTGTCGGGCCGCGGATAGACGTTGTACGGAATCTCGATCTCGTGCTCTGCAGCGTGCGCGTGCGCGTCCATTACGCCTCCCTCTGTGCGACCGCGGCCGCGGTGAGCATGCCGCCGCCGCTCGTGGCAGGCGGCGCGCCGATGACGTGGTGTTGCGGCAGGTAGTCCGCCTCGGTGTACTCGGGAGTGCTGTATTCGTACGGCCCGCGATGCACGACCGGGATCACTGCGAAGTTGCCGTGCGCCAGCGGAGGCGAGGTCGTCGCCGCCCACTCGAGCGTCGTGGCGTGCCAGAAGTTCGCCTCTGCCTTCTTTCCGAACGCCATACTCCAGAAGAAGTTGACGATGAACGGCGCCTGGAAGACGAGGAGCGTCCATGCCGACATCGACATGAACGGATTCGTCGCCGCGGCGATCTCTTTGGCGTGGTGGTACTGAAGACCACCGTCATACAGACGCCGCGACACGCCGGCGAGTCCCTGCGCGAACATCGGCATGAAGATGCCGTTGATCGCGACGAACGATCCCCAGAAGTGCACCTTGCCGAGGAACTCGTTCATCCGCTTGCCGGTGATCTTCGGGAACCAGTAGTAGATGCCGGCGAACATCGCGAAGATCGTCCCCGGCGCCACGACGTAGTGGAAGTGCCCGATGACGTAGTAGGTGTCGTGGAGATGAATGTCAGTCGCCGCGAGGCCGAGCGGAAGGCCGGTGAGTCCGCCGATGCCGAACATCGGGAGGAAGGCCAGCGCGAAGAGCATCGGGACGTTGAACCGTATCGAACCACCCCACAGCGACATCAGGAGCGCAGTCAGGATGATGACCGACGGGATCGAGATGATCATCGTGGTTGTCTGGAAGAAGGCGCTGATCACCGTGCCCATGCCGGTCATGAACATGTGGTGCGCCCACACGACGAATGACATGAAGCCGAGGAACGTCACGGCGCCGACGAGGCTCTTGTAGCCCCACAGCGGCTTGCGGGTGTTGTTCGCGATGATCTCGCCGATGATGCCCATCGCCGGCAGGATCAGGACGTAGACCTCGGGATGCGCCAGGAACCAGAAGAGGTGCTGCCACAGCAGCGGGTTGCCGCCGCCCGCCACCGCGAGCTTGGTGCCGCTGACGACGAGACCGCTCGGGAGGAAGAAGCTGGTGTGCGCGACGCGGTCCATGAGTTGCAGGACGCCGGCGGCTTCGAGCGGCGGGAACGCGAGGAGCAGCAGGAACGAGGTGACGAACTGCGCCCAGACGAAGAACGGAAGACGCATCCACGTCATCCCTTTCGCGCGCAGTTGAATGATGGTGACGATGAAGTTGACCGAGCCGAGGAGCGAGGAGGTGATCAGGAAGATCATTCCGACCAGCCACCACGTCTGTCCCTCGGTCGCGATGTCGGATAGCGGCGGATACGACGTCCATCCCGACTGCGCGGTGCCGCCGGTGGCCGCGAAGCTGGCGAGCATCACGAGACCGCCCGGCAGGTACATCCAGTAGCTCGCCATGTTGAGCCGCGGGAACGCCATGTCGGGCGCGCCGATCATGAGCGGGACGAGGTAGTTGCCGAACGCGCCGACGGCCAGCGGGACGATCGCGAGAAAGACCATGATCGTGCCGTGCATCGCGCCGAGCTGGTTGTAGGCCTCGGGGAGCAGGATGCCGCCGGGAGCGCGACTCTCGCCGAGGACTTTCAAGAGGCTGAAGGCGTGGCCGGGCCAGCCAAGCTGTAGTCGCATCAGCAACATTAGGCTGAAGCCGAACAGCAGGAAGCAGAGCGCCGTCATCCCGTACTGGATGCCGATCCACTTGTGGTCGATGGAGAAGATGTACTTGCGGATGAAGGACTGTTTGTGTCCTCCGTGCCGGCCGTCCTCTTCCTCCTGGATACGCATGGCCTCGCGGAGAAGCTTCTCCGCGTCGCCCGCGTACATCCATTCTTTACCGACGCGTAATTGACGTCTTTGTGCCACGGCGCCTCCGCGCTAACGAATTAACCCTTGAATGAGAATGCGATCTGCTTCGTTTCTTTCGGTCCTACCGTGATCTGCTGCTCCTGTTGGCCGTACTTCTCGTGCCACGCGACGATCGTGTACGTGCCGGGCGGGAGGTTGGGGATCGAGAACTGACCGTCCATCTTCGAGACGGAGAAGTACGGATTCGGCATGACGGCCATGAACGACTTCATCCAGCCGTGGACGTCGCACTTGATGCGGAACGGCGTCATCTCGACCTTGTCGAACTTCTTGGTCGCGACCATCCCCTGCACCGGCTGCCCTTCATTGAACTGGGTGTTCACCGCCGGCATGGCGTGGATGTTGTGGAGCGTCGCGTCGTCGTTCTTGATCTCGATCGGCTGACCGACGACGACCGCCTGGACGTGCGGGTAGTAGCGGCAGCCCTTCTGGTCGATGGTCGCCGGCGCTGACGGCGCGGGGCCGTTCGGCGCGTTCTTGACGTAGACGAGCACATTCGCGAGCTCTCCGCCTGCTCCGACGACGACTTCCTCATCCTCGGCGCCCTGGCCGTTCGGATGCTGCGACTGGCAGTACGGATCGGCGCTCATCTGGATGGCGGCCGGCTTCGGCGCAACGCCGGCGAACTTCACGGTGCCGGAGAGGGTCGCCGCATCGGCAACCGCGGGTGCGGCAGCAGCGGGAGTGGCGGCCGCCGGAGCACCGCCCGTGTTGGTGGCGGCGGTAGTCGTCTGACCGGCCTCGTCGTCCTCCCCTTCCTGCTCCTTCGAAGCTGCTTCATGTCCCTTACCGCACGCCATCACGAAGACGAACGTGAGGGCGAACATCAACGATACGAATTTCTTCATGCTCATGAGTCCAACAACTCCTTATCTCTACCGTCCCGTCGACGCGGCCCCGGCGCTGGAGGGCGGCGGCAGCGGCGGCTGATTCGGAACGTTCAAAGTGGGGCCTTGGTTCGGAGCAGCGGCGCGCATCTGCGTGATGCCGATGCTCCAGATGTAATCGCGTAGGTAGTCGGTGAGCGCGACGGGGTCGCCCATCGTCCGTTTCAGTTCCTTCGGGTCGTTGTTGAAGTACGGCAGCAGCGTCGCCTTGTACTGCGCGAACTGCGGCGTGTCGATCGCCATCGCGAGCGGCGACTGGAAACCTCCCGACGCGGCGTCGCGCGGGAAGTTGGTCGGCATCCGCGTATTCGGGATCATCTCGTTCGGCCGTCGCACCCAGTCAGGGATCCAGTCGTGACGCAGGCGGATGCGCGCCAGCGTCAGGTTCGGCGCGAGTGAGGTCGCGTCGGCGACGTTCGGCACCGGCGGATTCTCGGGATTCACCGGAGTGATGGCGTGACACTGCGCGCAACGCAGCATCGTGAAGATCTCGCGGCCGACCGCGACGTTCTGCGGCGACGGCGATGCCGTGTACTGGTTGTCGAATGTCTGCGCCTTCCCTTCCGCCGCGAAGAAGGAGACGAGCGTATTCGCTTCCTTGTCGCTGAACTGGAAGGTCGGCATCCGGACGTTGACCCACGGCCGGATGTGCATGACGGTCGGGTCTTTCAGGAAGTTGTAGAGGAACGGCGACTGCGCGCGTCCGCCCTCCGGCGAGAGGTCAGGCGGGAGGAAGTTCGCGTCGGCGATCTGCGACGCGATCGCGCGGCCGTAGCCGTCGACGACGTGACACGCGCGGCAGTTGTGCTGCGAGACGAGCTTGCGTCCTTCCTCGGCAGCGTGCGAAACCGGATCGCGCTCGGCCATCTTCTCGAGGCTGACTCTGTCTTTCGTCAGGCCGAGGACGACCATCGTGACCATCCGCGCTTCCTCCTCGCTGAGGTGGAAGTTCGGCATCTTCAGCTTGTCGTTGTACGACTTCGCGCGCTGGTCGTCGTACACGCGCGGGCTGCGGACCTTGTTGTACACCCACGACGGCACCGTGTGGAGGACGTGCTCCTCCTTCCCGCTCTCATGGCGGTAGGAATGGATAAAGCCGAAGTCGAAGAGGTGGAGCGCCTTGGAGCCTTCGATCGTCAGCTCGGTTCCGATCGGCTTGAGGCCCTCGAAGCCTCTGATGTTGTGGCAGGAGTAGCAGCCGTACTTTTCGATGCTCCGCTGCCCGAGGTACTTGAGCTGCTCCTCCATCGGCATCGACCGCAGCTTCGCCTCGGCGTCGACGTCGCTCATGGTGTTGATGAGGTACGCCTTTGCGAGGTCATGCACCGCCTTCGGATCGGCGGGCTGGATCTGCTGCTTCATGAACTGCGGCTTCTGCTGCAGGAGGAGATACGCAGTAATGTCGGACGCTTCCTGGTCGCTCAGCCGGAGCGACGGCATCGGCGCATCGGGGTAGTACGCCTTCGGGTTCTTGACCCAGTTGTAGATCCACGCGGCGTTCGCCTTCGTGCCGACGCCGGTGAAGTTGAAACCGTAGTTGCGCTCGAGCGGGTAGTCGTCGCGCTTGGCGAGACGCATCTGGCCGCTGCTCCCGTCCTTGACCCACTCGGTCGGAACGTGGCACCCGAGGCAGCCGACGGAGTTGACCATCTGTTCGCCGTGTTTCGCGTCGCCGTTGAGCGGCGCCTGCCAGGTGCGATGCGTCGAGTTCGCGAAGAGGTACGTCACGATCGCGTGGATCTCGGCGTTCTGGAACTTGATGTTCTGGGCACGCTCGTCCGGCGGGACGAACGGACCGATCATGTTGCGCTGGTAGAAGAACGACGGCATGCGCGTCGTGGAGCGGAAGCGCTGCGGCTCGGAGATCCAGCGGATCGCCCACTCCGGCGTCGTCTTCTCCGCGATGCCGTTCAGGTCGGGGCCGGGCTTACGGAGGTCGGTGAAACGCCACGTCGCGATCTTGTGGCAGGCGTAGCAGCCGTACAGCTCGACCGTCGCCGTCGCCTTCGTGACCTGATCGCCGCCGCGCACCTGCACCTGGTTCGAGTGGCACTTGATGCAGCCGGCCTCGTAATACTGGCGCGGGTACATCGGCGTCTCGAGGAAGGGGTTCGGATCGTACGCCCAGTGGCGCTTGTTGTAGTCCCACGGTCCGGGCAGGAGACTGACGACCGCCGACTCCCATCGATGCTCCATCTTCGGGCTCGCGGGAACGTGGCCGGCGCGGCCGAATTCGGTGGCGCGATCCTGTCCGCGATGGCAGCCGGTGCAGCCGAATTCGAGCAGCGGATGCGGTGACGCCGATCCGACGAAGAGCTCGAGCTTCGGGTGGGTACGGAACGGGTTGAGGACCTCGGTCGGGTCGTCTTCAATGCGCTTGAGATCCGCGACGCGCTGCTCGGTGTCGGCGCGCTTATCGGGCGCAATCTGGCCGGTGTCGAGCTTCGTCTGCAGGTCTTTCTCGAGGCGCGCGGCTTCTTTCTTCGACTCGAAGCCGGGACGGTCGATGGCGCGATGGCAGGTCATGCAGCGGTCGACGCGCGGAACGTCCATGTAGTTGACGTTCACGTACATGTCGGGGATCACGACCTGGTCGATCTTGAAAGTCGGCGCGATGAAGTCGAGCATCGGAGCGTTCAGGAGGAAGAAGTTGCTCGATGCCTCGACGGTGGTGAGCTGTTTGTTGATCAGATCGATCGACGCGGTCAGCGCTTTCTTCTTGTCCTCGGCATCCTTGATGCGCTGCATCCAGGTGTCGACGTTGGCGCGCGCGGCGTCGCGGCGTCGCGTGACGTCCTGCAGCCGAAGCTGGAGGTCGTTCACGTGCTGGTTGAGGGTATCGTATTCCTTCTGCTTTGCGGGGAGGTTCTTCGCGTGCTGCGTGACCGCGGTCTCGAGCTCGTAGCGGTTGGCGTCGAGATTGGCTTTCGCGAACCGGTAGTCCTCGTCAGCGGCGTAGTGCTTCCCCTCCCAGTCGTCGAGGTCTTTCTGCGCCACGACGTACTGCTCGCGGTGCTTCGCGATGGTCAGTTCCTGCGCCTTCACCTGCTGGTCGAGCGCGGCGAGCTGGGTCTTGTTCTCGTCCCGCTTCGCGTCGCGCAGTTGCGACTCCAGGCGGTCCTGCTGGATGCGGAGGAACTCCCACTGGAACCACTTCCAGCCGCGCACGTAGTCGTAGCCGACGATGATCCCGGTGACGGCCAACAGCCCGAGCGCCGACCACGCGAAGATCGCGTTCAGGCGCCCCATGCTGTAGTTGTGCGGGATCGGTTCTTGTGGTTTCAAATCGTTGTCGCTCTCGAAGCTCTAAGCTCTAAGCTCCAGGCTCTAAGCGATTCGGCTTAGAGCTTAGAGCTGCGAGCTTGGAGCTAAATATTGAAAAAGATCTCCTGGATATGCACCAGGTATTTCAGATTAAACAGCCAGCGCAGGACCATCTTGATCGGCAGCGAAAGCATGAAAAGGAAGAGGAACGAGCCGACGTAGTAACGCGGCGCACCCATCTTCAGATAGAAACGGCGGAAGGGTCCCATCGCCAGCAGCGGCGGCAGTCCCATGTAGCCGATGACGAGCCCGATGCCGAAAATCTCGCGGATCACCCACAGCTTCGGCAGCGGCATCGCCAGGAGCTTGACCCAGATCAGCTCCGAGAGGTCGACGTTGACGAGGGGAACGAGCTTGTTCGGATCCCAGTATTCGTATGGCCCGAAGAAGTTCCAGTTCGGCCCGCGCAGGAACGTTCCGGTGATGATGAGGAACGACCAGAGCACGAGGAAGCCGTAGAGGAAGACGCCGATCTCCCACTTGCGGTCGCGAAACGAGTAGTAGCCGTTCCCCTTCGGATTCGTATCGATGTAGGGGATCGCCATCAGGCCGACGATGATCAACGTCGGGAGGACGACGCCGGCCAGCCACGGGTCGAAGTAGACGAGCATCTCCTGCAGGCCGAGGAAGTACCACGGCGCCTTCGCAGGATTCGGAGACGAGGTGGGATTGGCTGCCTCTTCGAGCGGGGCGCGGAGCGCGACCGACCAGACGATCATCACGATCGTGAGGAGGATCATGCAGAGCATCTCCGTGTAGACGAGATCCGGCCACGTGAAGAGCTTCTCGTCCGACTCCGTCTTCTCCCACGGCATGCCGCCGAGCGCGATCTGGCGGTCGTTGAGATACGCCTTCCGCAACGCGACCCAGGTGAAGATGCCGAGGAGGAAGATCATCGCCACGATCGGGACGTTGTCCGGCTTCGCGGCGATGAGAAAGAAGTTCGGATCGAACATCGAGATGCCGAACGCACCGCCGCCGATGATCAGGATCCACAGCCCCGTCTTGGTGTCCCAAAGCCGCGGCCCGAGATTCGCGAGCGCGAACATCAGCAGCAGGTAGGCGATCCCAAGGTAGAGCAGTGGCTTGATGAAAAGACCGACGACGATGAGGGCGACGCCAAAAGCGACAAACCCGCCGCCCGCTTTCGACTTCAGCCGGCCGTCGAGCAGGTTGAAGAAGACGATCGAGCCGAAAAGTGAAGACAGGAGCAGAAAAGAGATCGACGCGCCGGACAGTACGTTGACGAAGTCTTTCAGGAATGTCATCGGCGGCTCGCTCTGAGGGCCTACAGTGGACCGGAGATTCCCCCATCTTTTCGTACTCGCCAGAAGTGGATCGCCATCAGGAAGCCGGCGGCCAGCGGGATCACCATGCAGTGCAGCACGTAGAAGCGCAGCAGCGTCGCGGGGCCGATGGATCTGCCGCCAATGAGGGCGAAGCGGGCGTCGTCACCCGCGTGTATCAATCGTATGTCGCCAAGTTTTACCAGCCCCGACATGGGGCCCTCATTTCCCGCGCCTGGCGTGGCGCGCGCCATGTTCGAGCCGACGGTGATTGCCCAGATTGCGAGCTGATCCCACGGCAAGAGGTATCCGGTAAAGGAGAGGAGCAGCGTCAGCACGAGGAGGATGACGCCGACGTTCCAGTTGAACTCTCGGGGCGGCTTGTACGAGCCGGTCATGAAGACGCGGAACATGTGCAGCCACACGGCGATGACCATGGCGTGCGCACCCCAGCGGTGCATCTCGCGCATGATCCCGAACGGCGCCTGCTCGCGCAGGTCGATGATGTCGGTAAAGGCGTACTCGATCGTCGGCCGGTAATAGAACATCAGCAGCAGGCCGGTGATCGTCTCGACGAGGAAGAGGAAGAACGACGTCCCGCCCATGCACCAGGTGTAGCTCATTCGGACGCCGGAGCGGCGCACTTTGACGGGATGGAGATGGAGGATGAGCGACCCGAGGACGGCGAGGACGCGCTTGCGGTTGGTGTTCGGGACGCCGACGCGAAAGATGGACTTCCAGACCTGAGAGTTGACGATGCCTTCCTGGACTGATTTGAGCTTCGCCATCCGTCTCCTCTTCTAGGTCTTGATGAACGCCTCGGGATTGGTCCAATCGCCGCGCTCCTGGTGGAACTGGACAGACTTGTCGACGACGATCTGGCCATCCGAGGTATCGAGAAAAATCTTCGCGCGCTCGAGCGGCCGTGGCGCCGGTCCCTCGAAATTGACTCCGGTCTTGTAGTAGCCGCTGCCGTGGCAGGGGCACTTGAACTTGTTCTGCGAAGCGAGCCAGTTCGGCGTGCAGCCGAGGTGGGTACACACGGTGATGAGGGCGTACATCAACTCCTCGGTGCGTACGATCCAGATGCCGTACTTGTCCTTCCACCGCTCGTCGACGTCCCCGATGGTGTAGTCGGCAACGAAACCGGCCTTGAACTTCTGGACCGGCTCGAAGAGGACGTTGGGGAACATGAACCGGCCAAGAATGGAAGCAAGACCGCCGAGCGCTGCTGCCAAAGCGACCCAGGCCGTGGTGAGAACTACGGGGAAGCTGCGGCGGGAGATTTCCCCTTGCTCGCGGATGTCAGCCGCGGCACTCCCGGCCAAGGGAGTTTTCGGATTCGCCTGATATGGAGTGATGTCTTCGGCCATTCGAAGAGCTGCGATTCGGTGCCGCCTAATATCAGCGATTCGGGAAAGCGTGTCAACGAAAAACGTGATGCCAAACACGCTGCGACGTGACGTCGCAACTCGTTGCTAGCGCGGAAGATGAGCGAGGGCGTCCTTGGCGGCAAGCGCGACCCGGATATTCGGGTCGTGCGTGAGCCGCAGAAGGTCCGGCGACGCGTTCTTCCCGACCAACGGCGTGTACGAGTTGATCGCCACAATCATCGCCTCTTCCTTCTGGTCTTCGCGCATGTCGCGGACGTTGTTGAGGCGGCTTCGGTCGAGCATTTCGCGCAGCACCCCGATCGCCCGCGGATCACCCATCCGCGCCAGGGCGACGGCCGCGTTGTAGCGGACATCGGCCGTCTCGTCGGTCAGCTCGCTGGCGAGGAGGTCGGAGGCTCGCCGGTCGCCGATGGACCCGAGGGCGTAGAGGGCCGTCTTCCGGACGTCTTTCTCATCGTCGTGCGCGGCGTTCATCACCGGCGGGACGGCGGCTGGATCGCGGAGGTCGGCGAGAGCCAGGAGCGCGTAGATGCGGGTGTCGATGTCCTTCTCGTTCAGGGCATCGACGAGAAGCGGAGTCGCGCGCCGATCGCCGAGGGAGCCGAGGACCATGGAGAGGTAGCGGCGGATGCGGGGGTCGTCGTGCTTGGCGCCGACGTAGAGGGACGCCACCTGCTGCTCGAGATTCGGGTAACGCTTCGCCTCTCCCCGCTTGAGCGACTTGGAAAGCTGATAAGCGGCCTGCCAGCGCTCGTGGGAACTGCCGGAGCGGATCTCGTTCAGGTAGTCGGGGATCGACTCGTCATCCGATGCGAACTTCCCGAAGAGGAGAAAGACGCCGACCGCGATGATGACGATGCCGAGGGGGAAGATGACGAACTGGAAGAGGATGGTGCGGGCCGATTCCTTCGGCAGATCGTCGCGCTCCGGCATGTCGGGCTCGCGCGGCGGCATCAGCGGCCGGTGCCCAGCACCACGAAGTCAGGGAGGTACGTCTTGAGCTGCGTGGGGGCGTTCGGGACGACGATGGCGTCCTTGTCGCAGACGCTCTCGCAGAGACGGCAGGCGACGCACTTGTTCTTGTCGACTTCGGCGATCTTGTAATGGTTCGCGAGCGTCTCGTCGTGCGCGTCCACCATGCGGATGCACTCGAAGGGACAGATGTCGACGCAGAACTCGCAACCGGTGCAGAGCTCCTTGATCACGTCGGCCTTCGGGATCTCCTTCGGCTTGACGCGGGGGATGAAGTCACCGTGCTGGTTCTGGATGGCGTCGACCGGGCAGTAGATGCCGCAGACCGAACAGTCGATGCAGCGCTCCGGGTGGATGTAGTACTGCCCCTTGGCCGCGCCCCAGATGGTGTTGGTCGGGCATTTGATCTCGCAGACGCTACACCCGATGCATTTGTCCGTGATGAAGTGAGGCATGCCGTTGTTTCCAGATTCTACCTGATGCGCGCGACCATCGCGCGCGCGTTGAAGCAGAGAGGCTCGACGCGATGATGCGCGGCGACGAGGGCGAGCTCGCGCGAGCCGCGCTCGCCAATCCAGACGAATGGCGGCTGCGGAAGGACGTCCCTTGATGTCGCAAACGCGCGCCAGCCGGGATGAATTGCCTGCTCGACAGGAAAGGCGAACGCGTCCGGCCGTCCGTTCTCGATGGTCTCCAGGTAGAGGTAGCCGCTCGCCACGACGCGCTCGGGCTTCGGTACGTTGGCTGCCACGTACCAGGCGGCGCGGCGGTAGTCGTCCGGCCGCCGGTGTGCATGATCGATGATCCCGATGATGCTCCAGATCGCTCCAACCCCGATGACGATGGTCGCGAGCGCCTCCTGGAGCATTCCTCGGCGTGCCTTCAACCCCTCCGCGACGCAGAGCGCCAGCGGCACGGCTATGACCGACTCGAACCGAAGTGGGACGTAGACCCGCAGCACTAGAGCGAGCGCCAGCGGCACGACCACCATCGCGAGGTACCTGTTCCAGCGCAGCGACGCGAGAAGCGCGACTCCGCCGACGACCGCGAGCGCGACCGGGGGAAGAACGAACAACGCGTCGGGCCACGATGCCGTCATCCACTGCCGAGCACCCGCCGGCTGCACCGCGGCGAGCGCGAAGCCCGGCACGAAGAGGGCGAGCGCCAGCGCCAGCGACTTCGGCTTCCGGACGAGCAAAGGAAAGAAGAGGACGCCGTAGAAGTGCGAGTACGCCGCGAGGACGAATGCGATCGCATCGACCTCCCGGTACAAGACCCCGACGGTGATGAAGAGCGCGCACAGCGCATACGCACGCGCGTCGACAGCGAGGAGCACGCTCGGCGGGAAGACCGCAACGAACGCAGCCGCAATAAAGTGCTTCTTCCGCAGCAGCAGAACGACCGCGATCAGCGATGCGACGAGCGCGATGATCCGCCCATCGCGGAAGAGGTGCACCAGAAAGTAGTAGAGCGGCGGCCCTGAGTCGTACCGCAGCGCCGAAACGATCTCGCCGAACGGCTTCGCGGAAATCCAGCGCGTGAACAGCTCGTCGAAGAACGGCTGGCGGAAACGAAGAAGAGCGAGGCGAAGGGCGAAGAAGAGGGCGAGGATGCCAGCGGCGGCCGCGCCTTCGCGCTTCACACCGCGAGAAGCTCCGAGATCGTCTTGATCAGGTGCGACGACTGGATCGGCTTGGAGATGTACGCATTCGCGCCGAGGGCCAGGCCGCGCTCGCGATCCTCCTCGGCGCCTTCCGTCGTGATGATGATGATCGGGATGTTCTTGAGCTGCGCGTTCTGGCGGACGAGCGAGACGAGCTTCAGACCGTCCATGACCGGCATGTTGATGTCGGTGAGGATCAGGTCGATCTTGTCGGGGCCGGAGAGCTTCTTGAGGGCGTCGACGCCGTCGACCGCCTCGATGATCCGCGCGTTCTTGAATCGCTTGAGCGAGAACGAGATCAACTGACGCATGGTCGGCGAGTCTTCGACGACCAGGAAGTTTGCGTTCTCCAATGCCAAGCTATCTATCCCCTAATTCGTGGTGAGTAGGTCGAGGAAGCTCTGGATGGTGTTGAGCTTCCGTTCCGATTGCGAGTAGAGCTTCGACGAGAAGATCGCCGTCGCCGCGTGGGCCGCGAGGAGGGAGAAGAGCTCGTAGTCGACCGCCGAGAACGAATCCTTCTGCTGCAGGAGCTTGTAGATGACGATGAGGCCGATCACGTGCTCCTTGATCTTCAGCGGGACGGCGGCCAGCGGGCGCTCCAGGGTGATGTGCCCGCCTTCCACGTCCTGGTTGATGTAGTAGCTCTCGCCGGTCTTCGCGACGTCGCCGAGGATGCCGTCGCCGAGGCGCGCGGAGATGTTCTCGATGCCGGGCATGGCGTCTTCGCCCTCGCAGGCGATGGTCTTCAGCTCGTTCGTCTTCTCGTCGAGCAGAAGGATCGCGAACGACTCCGCGCCGATGAGGTTGATGACGATCTCCTGCACGATCTGGATGACTTCCCGGAAGTCGAGCGTGGAGTGGAGCTGGTAGCTGGCGACGTAGAGGTTCGCGAGGTTGTTGTTCTGCTCTTCGATCTCGATGTAGCGGTTCGCGAAGTCCTTGTTCTCTTCCTCGACTTCGCGGAAACGCTTGGCGATCCTGCGGTTCTCGTCGGTGAGCTGTGCTACCTCGGCGCGGAGGCGCTCGACCTCCTCGCGCGACGCCCCCTCGGTCTCGATGGACGCGAGGCGGTATCGGAGGCGTTGGTTCTCCTTGAGCAGTTCTTCGGTGAACTCTTTGCCCTTGTTGAACAGCTCGAGAAACTTCTCTGCGCGGGTTTCGTCGCTCATGACCGGACCGTCGCGGCAATGTAGCACAGGAACTTAGGCGGACGAAGAGCCGATGCAGAGGCGGTGAATTGCCTGCGGTATTTCCGGCAATGGCAGGGTCGATTCGATGCAACCGGTTTTGATCGCTTCGCCCGGCATGCCGAAGATGATGGCCGTCTGCGACGACTCCGCGATGGTACGGCCGCCCCGCGATTTGACGTCGCGAATGGCTTCGGCACCGTCGTCTCCCATCCCGGTGAGAACGATCGCGACGAGCGCGGAGCCGGCCGCCTCGCTCGCGGTTCTGAAGAGGCGATCGACCGAGGGCGCGTACAGATCGCTCATCCCCGCGGGAAAGACGCGAAGGTGCATTCCGTCGGAGTTCTTGCGGACTTCGGTCTGCATGCCGCCGGGCGCAACGTAGACGGTGCCGGCTTCCAACGTCTCGCCATCCACCGCTTCGCGCACGTGGTACGGGGTGAGACGGTTCACGCGATCGGCGAAGAGCCGCGTGAACGTCGGCGGCATGTGCTGCGCCACGACAAACGGCACCGGAAGCAGCGGCAAGGATTGGAAGAGCTGCTGCAGCGCGGGAGGTCCGCCCGTTGAGCAGCCGATCGCCACGAGCTCAATGCCGCCGGTGCACGCCTCGGCCTCGATGGTCGTCGCCGCAGGCTTTTCGACCGGCTCTTCCGCACGTCTCCGCAGGTTGTCGAGCCGGACGTTCGCGACTTCGACGACCTTTCCGACGAGATCGCGCTGGATCTCCTCGAGCCGCGGCGAGACGCGGCCGCCCGGCTTCGCAATGAAGTCGAGCGCCCCGAGCTCGAGCGCCTTGAACACGCTCCGGTCGCTCGCCCGCGATGAGACGACGATCACCGCCGTCGGGAGGTTCACCATCAGCCAGCGGAGAAACGCGAAGCCGTCCATGATCGGCATCTCGAGGTCGAGTGTGATCACGTCAGGGCGGTGCTTCATCGCCTGCTTGATCCCGTCCTCACCATTCACCGCCGTCGCGACGACCTTAATGTGAGTGTCCGACTCCAGCATCCGCGTGATCGTCACGCGGTTGTATGCGGAGTCATCGATGACGAGTGCGCGGACCGACACGGCGTTGCGGAGTTTAGTGCACTACCTCTGGTACACCATGTCGTTCTTGAGATGCTTGAGCTTGAACTGCGTGGAGAGCGAGATGAGCGACTCGGAGTGGCCGAGGAGGAGATAGCCGCCATCGGTGAGGCGGTTGTAGAAGCTGGAGACGACGTGTTTTTTCGAGGCGTCGTCGAAGTAGATGATGACGTTGCGGCAGAAGATGACGTCGAGGTGGCCGAGGAGCGAGACGCGGGCCTGGTCGTAGAGGTTCATGCGGCCGAACGAGATGCGGTTGCGGACGTCGTCGCTGATGCGCCATGAGCCGTCGGCCTCGCGTACGAAGTACTTGTCGCGAATCGCGGGAGTCGTCGCGCGGAACGCGCTCTCGCGGTAATGGCCGCGGCGCGCCTTCGAGAGGACCTGCTGGTTGATGTCGCTCGCGAAGATCTCGAACGCCGCGCGCTCGAAGTAACCCGCTTCCTGCAGGAGCATCGCGATCGAGTACGGCTCCTCGCCCGACGAACAGCCGGCGCTCCAGATGCGAATCTTCTTCACGCTCTTCCGCTTCAGCACCTCGGGAACGATCTCTTCGATGAACGCGGCGAGCTGCGCCGGCTCGCGGAAGAAGTACGTCTCGTTCGTCGTGACGAGGTCGTAGATCTGGTCGAACTCCGCGTCCGACCGCGGGTCGTACTGGAGGAAGTAGAAGTACTTCTGGAACGAGTCGAAGTTCAGTTCGCGCGCACGCGGAGAGAGCCGTTTCTGCAGGAGGTACTTCGACGAATCGGAGAACCACATGCCCGTGCGCTTGTAGATTTCGTCTCTCATCAGCCGGAAAACATCGTCCGGCAGATCGATGTGATGGTTCAGCGAGAGACTGAATGTCGACATGAAGCGCCTTCGCGCCTATTTCTTCATCGCCTGCAGAATGGCCGCAATCACCACCTCGCGGCGGCTGTCGGCCGTACGCCAGGCCTCCTCGAGCAGATCGCGGAACAGATCTTTGTGACGGACGAATACCTCCGAGACTTCATCGAGAATCGCTGCGTTTTCGAGTGCTTTGAACAGGAACGGGAACGAGGAACGGTCGGCAATTCGGTCGAGCGCCAGCACGGCCGACTGCTGAACGTACGTGTCAGGATCTTCGAGCGCGCGGTGCAGCGCCGGAAGCGCCGTCTTGTCGCCGCGAAGCGCGATCGCCGAGGCGGCCGCCGCGCGGATGCGCCAGTCGTCGTCGGTGAGTGCGAACATCAGATAGTCGAAGACGTCGTCGCCGGGGATGTGGCCGAGGGCGAGGAGCGCGGCACGCCGGATCTCGATGTCGCGCTCGTGCACGCAGGGGAAGAGGACGTCTTTTACCCGCTCGTCGCGTGACTTGCCGAGCGCCTCGATCACCGCGATGCGCACCGGCGGAACGTCCAACTCCAGGTGCTTCGTGAGCGGCGGAATCGCGCGCCCGTGACGATACTCGCCCAGCGCCTGCGCGGCGGCGGTGCGGATCCAGACGTCGCTGTCTTCGAGCGACGTGATCAGCGGCGCGAGTCCCTTCTCCGGACGCAGATGCACGATTGCGTTGATCGCCGCGAGGCGCACCGCGGCCGACTCGTCGGCGAGCGAGAGAACGAGCTGACCGGCGAAACGCTCCTCGCTGAACTTCCCCATGAGCGAGATCGCCTTCTGGCGCAGCACCGGATCGCTGTCCTTCGACGCCAGCAGCAACTCGTCGTGGTAGCCCTCCCCCTGGATGTTCACGAAGACGGAGAGCGAGTTGAGCTTCGTCGGAACTGATGGAGCCTGGAGCAGCCTGCGGATCTTCGCGAGCGTGTCGTTCTTGAGCTCCGGAAACGCGGCGACGAGCGCCGAGATCGAGTTGACCGCCGCCTGCTGGCAGGCGACGTCCACGTCGTCGAGCTTCGTCAGGAGGTAATCGACCGACGCAGGATTCGGGATCTCGCCGAGCGTCTCGATGGCAAGGCGGCGGATCATGGCGTTGTCGTGATCGAGGAACGGCATGATGCTGCCGATCGATGCCGCGTCGCCGATCACGTTCAGAACGCGGATCAGCAGCGCCACGATCTCGTCTTCCTCGACGTTCTGCAGCGACTCGAGGATGGCGTGGACGCCGGCCGGTCCGAAGTCGATCAGCGCCTGGGCGGCGACTTCGGCGGTGTCAGGCTGTTCGAGGTAGTCGAGCAGGACCGGAAGGGCGCGTTCGTCGGCCGACCAGCCGAGGAACTTCAGGATGAACTGCTTCACGTCGCGCTTCGGCGTGCTGTGGAGATGGTCGATCAGCGGCGGAACCTTCGCCGCCGGGAACGACTCGCGGAACTTCCGCTGGATGATCTCGTGCTCCGCCTGCGCGACCACGCGCGGCTTGTCGGCCTCCGCGATCCGCACGAGCGCGCGAAGAGCGGTGAGGTTCAGCTTCTCCTCATCATTGATGACGCGGAGGAGGAAGTTGACAGTGCCGACGTCGGCAATCTTTCCGATCGCTTCGAGCACCGGCTTCCGCAGCGACTTCTCCCCATACAGCGGGAGGACTGCCGGAAGGGCCGAACGGTCGCCGATCTCGCCGAGCGCTTCGACGATGTGGAACTTGAGCCAGAGGTCCTCGCGCGTCCGCAGCAGCCGCAGAAGAACGGGCAGCGCTGTAGCGTCGCGGTACTTCCCGAGCGACGCCACGATGGACGAGGCGACGTTGATGTCGGCTTCGTGCTGCAGGAGCTCGAGCAGGAGATCGAATCCGGCGTGGCTGCGGAGATCGCCGAGCAGGTTGACGAGCGAGAGCCGTACGTCGACGTCGCCCTCGACCCGCAGCCGGTCGACGATCGGAACGATCGCCGCGTCGCCGATCCGTATCAGCGCCTCGGTTGCCGAGTTCCGCTTGCCGGCGTTCTCGGGGTCGGCGAGCGCGTTCAGCAGTCCTTCGATGATCTCGATCCGCGCATCGCGTACGAAGCCATCGACGATGGTCTTGCGGACGCGCCAGTCCTTGTCGCCGAGGAGCTCGAACATGAGCGGCAGGTTGCGTTCGTTTGTCGACTGCGCGACGAGATACGCCGCCTTCTGCCGGGCGTCGGGATCGGCGGACCGCGCCTGCTCGATCAGTAGCGGATCGGCGGTCATGAGCCGTTCGTCCCCGTATCGAGCCGCTGCAACTCTTCGCGCTTCATCTGCACGAACTGCTGGAGCGTCTCAGTGAAGATCTCGCTGTCGCGGAGGACGCGCTTCGGCACGCGCGACTCGTAGTACTGCCGCCCTTCCGCGATCTCGTCGCGGAGGAGCTCGAAGAAGTTGTTCTCGCGGATGCCGCGCTCCACCTTCGCGGCGTGGTAGATGATGATGTCCGAGAGGATGAGCCGCGCTAGGCGGCGCGCTTCGTCGACCTCGCGCGACTCGACCGGCATGTCGACGGTCGGCCCGAGCTCCGGAAAGAGCTTGCGGATGATCTGCTTGAACTCTTTCTCCGGGATCTGCTCCTCGATGTACTCATCTGCACCGTACAGATTGGTCGGATTCGCGCGAAAGCGATTCGCCCGAAACAGCGCGCCGATGAGAATGACGCGCGTTCCCGAGATCACCGCATCGCCTTTGATCTCCTCGGTCACTTCGACGCCGAGTTTCCCTTTCAGGTAGACGTTGACGATCACGAGCTCGGCGTGCGACTCGCGCGCAAACTCCGTGACGTGCTCGCCGGTGTCGAAATACGTGACGTCGAATCCGAAGCGGCGGAGGTGCTCGCCGAGGAAGGAACGGAAGGGACGCGGCTCATCGGCGATCGCGGCAACCTTGCGGCGGCGCATTGCCGTCACCTGCGTTGTGGGCTGCGGAGCAGCCGGCGCGGGCTTCAGCACCATCTGGTTGTGGCACGACGGGCAGGCAACCCTCACCGGCGCGGTCAGCGGGAGATCGAGCGCGGCGCGAAAGCGAGAACCACAGTGTTTACAGGTGAGTTCCATGGGGAAGGGCAAGTAGCTTGTCGAAATCGAGGAGGATCGTCAACGCGCCGGTGTGCCGGAACACGCCGCGGATCGACTCGTCCGCCTCGCTGGAGTGGACGACCGGGTGGGGCTCGACGTCATTCCGTCCGATCTTGACGACGCGGAGAACGCGGTCGACCTCGAAGCCGATCGTTTCGCCGTCATGATCGACCACGATGACGCGCGTGTCGGGCGTCTCGTCTGCCTGACTGTGACGCAGCCGGCTACGGATGTCGATGACGGTCACGATCGTGCCGCGCAAGGAGACGATGCCGAGGATCGAGGGATCGGCGTTCGGAACGCGGGTGATCGAGCGTGGACGGACGATCTCGACGATCCGCTCGATGTCGACCGCGTACTGCTCGCGGGCGAGGATGAACGTGAGCAACTCGAGTTGAGTCGTGTCGGTCTGCTCGACTTGCTTGGCTTCGACTTCGACCGATTCGCGGAGCTTTCCGGCTTCCTGCATGAAGCGGGAGAGCTTGTCGGTGGTGGGTTGTGGGGTTTCGGGGTCGCGGGGTTCGGCGGGCGGGATCTCGGGTTGGGGGGCGGGCGCCGGTTCTCCCCTCTCCTTCTTCGCCTTCTTCCGCAGCTTGACCAGATCAACCATGCGCGTGCTCCATGCGGTGCTCGCGCGCGGCGGCGGAGATGCGCGGAGTATCGATCGTCTCGGCGTCCTCGCCAAAGGCATCGAGGAGCGCGGTCGTGGCGAGGGTGTTGATCAGGCGCGGAATCCCGCCGCTGAGCTGGTGGATCTCTTCCATCGCTTGCCGGTTGAACGGATTCCGCAACCCGCCGGCGATCTCAATGCGATGGGCAATGTACCGGCAGGTCTCATCGACATTCAGCGGGCCGAGGCGATAGCGGAGGCCGATGCGTTGCCGGAGCGGCGCGTAGGCCTCGCGGTCGAGCCGCGGCTCCAGCTCCGGCTGGCCGATGAGGATGACCGACAGCAGGTTCTGGTCGTCGAGCTGGAAGTTCGTCAGGAGACGGATCTCGTCGAATGTCTGTTTCGTCGGGATGAGCTGCGCCTCGTCGATCATCAGCACCGGCTCGCGTTTCTCCTCGTACAGCGCGAAGAGCCGCGTGTGAATCTGGTCGAGAAGATCGTTGCGGAACCGTGCCGGCTCCATGCCCAAACCTTGTGCAACCGACCGGAGGAGCTGCACCGGCGTGAGTCGCGGATTGATCAGCAGGATGACGGGACGTGCGTCGCCGACACGATCGATCAGCGCGCGCGAGAGCGTGGTCTTTCCCGATCCGATGTCGCCGACGAGCAGGGCGAGGTCTTTCTCCTCGACGGCGTACTCCAGCCGCGCCAGCGCCTCGCGGTGCTGATCGCTCTCGTAGAGGAACGCCGGATCGGGAGTCTTGCCGAACGGCTTGGTGCGCAGGCCGAAGAACTCTTCAAACATGCGCCAGCGCGCGCGCCTCGCGGGCGCGGCCTCCGAAGTGATCGATCAGCGACCCGACGTCGATCACCAGGACGATCTCGCTCTCCCCGATCTCCGTCGCGCCGGCGACACCCGGCGTCGACTTCAGCCGCTCGCCAATCGACTTGATCACGATCTCCTGCTGCCGCACGAGGCCGTCGACGAGAATGCCGACCGTCTTGTCCCCCGCTCTCGTGACGACGACGAACCACTTCGTGTCCGGGCCGTGCTCGTGGTCATCGGAAAGCCCGAACCCGTCCGCCAGGCGCAGGAGCGGGAGCGTGAAGTCGCGGAGGGTGAAGACTTCGCGCCGCTCGACGGTGCGGATGTCGCGCGAGTAGATGCGCAGCGACTCTTCCACCGACGTCAGCGGAATCGCGAACTCTTCGCCTCCCGCGCGAACGATCAGCGCCTGGATGATCGCGAGCGTGATCGGCAGCATGATGCGGAACGTCGTCCCGGCGCCCGGCGCCGAGGTGACGTCGATCGTCCCTTTCAGCTCCTGGATGTTCTTCTTCACGACGTCGAGGCCGACGCCGCGGCCGGAAATCTCACTCACCTGGGACGCGGTCGAGAAGCCCGGCGTGAAGATCAGCTCGTACGCGCGCTTCTCGTCGATTGTGTCTTTCTCGCCGATGAGGCCCCGCTTCACGGCGACGGCGCGAACCTTCTCCGGATCGATGCCGCGCCCGTCGTCGATCACGTCCAGAACGACCGAGTTCCCCTGCTGATACGCATTGAGCGTGATGTGGCCGCGGTCCGACTTTCCCGCCGCACGCCGCTCGTCCGACGGCTCGATGCCATGATCGAGCGCGTTGCGGATGATGTGCATCAGAGGATCGGTCAGCTCCTCGATCATCATCTTGTCGAGCTCCGTATCCTCGCCGCGAAGCACCAGGTCGATCTCTTTCGTCAGCTCGCGCGCGACCTTCCGAACAGTGCGCGAAAGCTTCGAGTAGATCTGCCCCACCGGCACCATGCGCGTCTCGATGACCGACTTCTGCAGCTCGTTGAGCTTCCGGTCGAGATTGCGCGCGATCTTCGTCAGCTCGTGCGACAGCATCCGCACCTGCTGCACCTCAGGCGACCGCGTCAGCGCGTCGAGCTGCGTCCGTTCGATGATCAACTCGCCGACGATGTTCATGACGTGGTTCAGCTTCGCGATGTCGACCCGAACGGTTTGCGACAGCGATCGCAGCGACAGGTCGTCGTCGACCGGCCCCTCGGGGAGCGCACGGCCGCCTTCCGCGATCGTGGTTACCGGCGACGTCGTCTTTCTGAGCGATACGACGCGCGCATCCGGCGCAATCGCTGCCACCGCCGCCTCGTTCAGCATCGAGCCGTACAGCAGCCGGAATGCGATGCCGTTCCCGCCGCTCGTGTCGATGGCCGGCAACGTCGAGATGACTTCACCCGCTTCGCTCAGGTTCGTCGTCAGCACGCGCAACTTTTCGTCGAAGTCAGCGAAGTCGAACGTCTGCTCGACCGAGAGGATGTACTTCCCGGCCCGCACGTTCTCGACGAGCCGGTGCTCTTCGTATTCGGTGAGCGACTTCTTGGTCTGATCGTCGATCGTCAGCTCGGAGAACGGGTCGCCCGACTTCTGCTGCGGCTGCGCGCTGACGACGTGATGGATGCGCCGCGTCAGCCCGGTGACGTCGACGAGCGCGCCGAGCGAAGGATCATTGATCGCGATGACTAGGCGGTTCAGCGAGTCCACCGAGTCGTACAGAAGATCCGCCAGATCCTTCGTGATCTCGATCTTCCCCATGCGCAACCGGTCGAGCATGTCCTCGAGGTTGTGCGCCAGCTCGGAGATATCGACGAATCCGAGCATCCCCGCGAGCCCTTTGAGCGAGTGAATCTCGCGAAAGATCTTGTTGACGATCTCGGGCCGGACGTCTTTCCCCTGCGCCTCGAAATCGACCAGATCGCGCGAAAGGGTGTCGAGGAGCTCCTCGGCTTCGCTGGTGAACTCCTCGCGGGCGCGGTCGTCCTCTCGCGTCATGCGACCTTCAGGAGTCTCCGCAGCTTCTCGATCAGATCGCCCGTCTGGAACGGCTTGACCAGATACTCCTCGGCGCCGAGGGCGGCGGCACGGCGGCGGTCCTCATCGCTCGATTCCGTCGAGATCACCATGATCGGGATCGAGCGGTAGACGGGATGGTTCTTGAGGAAGCTCACGAGCTCCAGGCCGTTGATGTCCGGCATGTTGATGTCGGTGAGGATCGCGTCGAACTTGTGGTGCGGCAGCGTCTTGAGCGCTTCGAAACCGCTGGCGGCCTCGACGATTTCGAGGTCGTAGCTCTCGGTGCCTCCCTCGATGATCGTGGCGAGGTACGCCCGCATCGAGGAGGAGTCTTCGACTACGAGGATTTTCATGGACGCCCGGCCCGCTCCGATGCGAACACCGCATTGCCGAACGCGTAGCCGGCCTGTGAGAGAAAAATCTCGAGACCGGTGACGCTGTCGATCGGCGCGCGATGCTCCGCGTTGTCGCCGTACAGAATACCAATGGCGCGGCCGGAGTGGATGATCGGCAGCGCGACGATTTCGGTCGGCAGTACGCCGCCGAGACCGTCGATCAGCTCCACGTTCGCCGCCGTCTTCTTCATCTTTCCGCGGTGCGCCTCGCCGTTCGCCGCAACGTCACCGAGGATCGAAGGAGCTTCGCGCTGCACGCGGACGCGCTTCACGCGTGCGTCCATGTCGTCGCCACCGCCTCCGGTGATCCCGAATCCGCCGAGGCCGACGAACTCGTTGTCGCTTGCCATGAAGAGCGCGCCGCGGTCGAGGTACTCGGCCGAAAGGCGAAGGATCGTCGCCGAGACCTGCGAGATGTCGTTCGGATTAGATAGTTCATTGATGAGCTGCTTCAGGACGGTGAAGCTTCGATCGAGCGAGTCTTTCGACGCCTGCTCGTAAAACTTCTTTCCCGCCTCGGCGCCGTAGCCTCCGGCCATCTGCTCCCACTGTTCGAAGGCGCGCTCGCTGAACAACACCAGCTCGTCGGCGAACAGCGACAACTCCTCTTCCGCAAGCCCCGGCTGCAATCGCGCGGCGCTCGGCTTCGTGAGATAGAGATCGGCGCCGGCACGAAGGAGATCGTGGCGGCGGCGGAGGTCGGCCTCGTTGTCGACGAGCACCACCGGAAGCCGCCGGTTCTTCCGCTTGATCTGCTGCATCAGCTTCTGCGATGAGTCGTCGCCGGTCAGCTCCAGAAACGAGACGAAGAAGCTGTTCGAGCGGAACAGATCGCTCATCGCGTTGCGCACGTCTTCGAGCGATCCGTACTGGAACGTCTTCACGTTCTTCTTCGTGAACGCCCGTTTCGCCGCAACGCGGACGAGCGGGTTGCGCTCGTACAGCACGACGTTCCGGTACTGCGCCTCGGGTGTCTCGATCTCGAACAGGCCGCCGGCAACCTTGAACTGCCCGCTGCTCGCCGGGCGCTGGGCCGGCGGCTGTGGCAGGAGCGGCTCCGCGAGCGACTCTTCGTCCGCCGGAATCGGCTCGAATGTTTTCTCGGGCGACGGAAATGGCAGAACGTTGTCGGCGTCGCTGGGCGCGGGAACTGGAGCAGGCACCGGCATCGGTGTCGGCGGCGTGGGTGCCGTATCGAGCGGCTGGCCGAACCCGAGGTTCAGCGTTGCGGGTGTCGTTTCGGCGGGCGCGGTGCCGCGCAACAGCGCCTTCCCTGCCTTGAGCGACTCTTCGAGGCCGCGGAGGGGTTTGATCTTCTCCCCGTCGCCGGTACCGAGAACCTTCTGCGGTGAGATGCCGCCTTCCTTGAAGACCGTATCGGGCTCGTACTCGATGTCGATCGGCGTCATCGAGTCGCTCAGGATGAAGTTGAACTCCCCCTCGCGGCTGTTCATCAGCGGCGTGACGACGTCGACGATACGGGCGCGAATCGCTTCCCCGAGGTTCTCCTGTTTGACTAGGTTCAACTCGAGGGCGGCGGTGCCGTACGGAATCCCCCCCTCTTCCATCTGCCTCAGCGTCTTGACGTTATCGGCGTTGAGGATCCCTTTTTCGACGAGGTACTTCAGGAGATCGGGATGATCGGGCGATGAGGCGTTGACGATGAGACCGCCGCGAAAGAGCACGGTATGCCGCCCGCGATCGTCGACGATTTCGAGGACGCCCGTGCGCCGGCTCAAGAAAACGATCTGGACGATGTCGGTGAGGGATAAATCTTCGAGCCGGCCAAGCAGACTCACGAGGCGAGATTGTATCGCTTGAGAATGCCGTCCAAGATCCCGTTGATGAACTGGGACGACTTCTGCGTCCCGAACTTCTTGGCGATCTCGATTGCCTCGTCGATGATCACCAGCTTCGGCGTGTCGGTCTCGTGGAGGAACTCGTAGACCGACATCCGGATGATGTTGCGGTCGACCACGGCCATGCGCGAGAGGCGCCAGTTCTCCGCCTGCGCCTGGATCATGTCGTCGAGCTCGGCGAGGTGATCGACCGTGCCGCGGAAGATCTTCACCGCGAACTCGCGGGTGTTCGACTTCGACTTCTGCAGGTCCTCGAAGGTCGTGATGATCATGTCGGGCTCGTTCCCCGCCATGTCGTGTTGAAAGAGCATTTGCAGCGCGAGCTCGCGCGCTTTGCGCCGGGCACCCATCATGATTCTCCGCTGCGAAGCGCGCGCCACAGATTCGCCATCTCGATGGCCGCAAGCGCCGCTTCCCACCCTTTGTTGCCGCTCCCTTTGGCGGATCGTTCGGCCGCCTGTTCGAAGGTGTTGCAGGTGATCACTCCGTACGCGATCGGCGACTGAGTATCGACCGCGACGCGCGATAACTCGTTCGTAACCTGCGCGGAGATGAAGTCGAAGTGCGGAGTGTCGCCGCGGAGCAGACATCCGAGCGCGACGATCGCGTCGTAGCGCCCGACGAGCTTCCGCGCCAGTGCCGGGATCTCGAAGGCGCCCGGGACTCGAAAGAGCTCGACGTCTTCATCGCGCGCTCCGTGCCGCAGCAGGCATTCGAGAGCGCCGTCGAGCAGCCCCGACACGATCTCGTCGTTGAAGCGGCTCGCGATCACGCCGAAGCGCAAACCGGTCGCATTCAAATCACCTTCAAAAGAGCGCGGCATCGCGGGCGCGGATTGTACCGTGTGCGTTCGAGCGATGTACCATCGGTACATGCGTAGATGTGTACTGGTGATCCTCGCGCTGATCGCGGCGACGGGTTGCGATCCGCTCATCAAGAAGTTCGACGTCGTCCCGCAGCAGGTGAACTGCTCCGCTCCGGTCACGATCACATGGGAAGGTCAGGGGAACGACGTGCACCTGAATGCCGATCAGCCGGTCTCCCCTGCAATCCTGACGGAGGGCTCAGCGGCCTTCCGAAAGTCGGATCGAAGATCGAGACGGTGTCGCAGACAACCGAGTTCACTCTCTATTACCCCGGCGCGGGTCATCGCGAGAAGACCGTCACCGTTACGCACAACAACTGCGGCGGCCCTGGACCGGGCACCTGCGTTCCGACCCAGATCACTCTCAACGGCACCTGCTTCAACGCGCAGAGCGGACCGCAATATGAGGTCAAGACCGTAAGCCTCGCCGTCGCTCCCGGCGCGCTCGTGAACCTCACCAGCAACGCCGACTTCCCCGTTCACGTCCAGCACGCCGGCAACGACATCGCCCTCGGCGCCGGCGGCGGACCAATCTTCGCGATCCCTCCCGGCACCCCAGCCGCCGGCAGCTACACCATCACCGTTCCCGGCCAGACCGGTGTTGCCGTCTGCCAGGGTGCGGGACCGACGATGGGGAGCGTACCCGCACCGCCGGTCACCCTCACGATCACGCCGACTTGCCCGATGCCGTGACGCGATCTATGCGATCTAGAACGGACAGGTGACCCAGACCCACCGCCCCTGACCGGAGTCCCACTCCTGGCAGCCCTCGGAGTGTCCCTGAAGCTCGCAGACCTGCTCGTAGTGATACCGGTAATTCGTGAATGTGCCGTCCGAGTACACGGTTCCATCGCAGTCGTGTTCGTAGTACGCGACTTCGGTGGTGAACGTCGCATCGGAGTAGTAGGAGTCGGTAATGTATTTGTTGATGCTGTACGAGTTCACCGCCGGGATCAGGAGCAGTAACAAAACGAACCAGAGTCTCTTTCGCATCAGAGCGTTCCCCCTGCTGTCAATACTAACTGCAATATTGAATGCTACACCTGCGGCGAGAGGAGCGCTAGCTCACCGTCCGGCGCGCGACGCGACGACGGGGGGCGCAGTCTCCTGCGCCTGGTCGGTGTAAAAACTGACGATGCCGCGGTAGATCGCTTGCGCGGTGTCTTCGCGCCACTTCTGGGTCTTGAGGAGGGCGCGGTCGTGTTTGTTGCCGAGGTTGCAGATCTCGATCAGGGCGCGGGTCGGGATGAGGTTGTAGCGGATGACGGCAGGGACCCACTCGCGGTCGTCGCGGACGACGTTGTCGCGCACGGGGTTGAACGGATGCACCTTGAGCCCCCGCTCGTCGAACGAATCGATGATCGACTGCGCGAGGTCGCGAGAGAGACCTTCGGCTTCGAGCGACTCCTCTTCCGAGTGCTTCACGAGCGGATGCTCCCGGACCTCGGCGCGCGCGAGGTACACGTCCTGCCGCTTCTCGTACGAACCGGTGACGTACTGCGCGCCGGGGATGTAGGCCATCGCGCCGCGGATCGAGGGGTGCAACGAGTCGGCGTGGATCGAGAGAAAAACGACCCGCTCTTTCGCCATGCCGCTCTTCATCGCGCGAGCGAAGATCGCGTTCGCGAGGTACCAACGCAGATTCACGCCGACGACCGAGTCGCCGAGTTCGTAGCGCGGCGTCGTGAGGACGACCTCGTCGTGATGGGCATCGAGCGCATCGTCCTCGGCGATCTCGAACGCGTGGGCCTTCGACTTCGTCGTCACGCGCACCGTCGCACCGCTGCGTTTCTCGAGCACGCGCTTGAGACGGCACATGACGTCGTATACGTATGTCGCCTCGTAGACGTCCTCGAGCGCCGCGCCGACGTCGCGTCCACCGTGGCCGGCGTCGAGAATCACAGTGACGCCGTCGAGGTTCCGGGCGCGGGCGCGCTTCGCGAGCTTCGCGCTCGCCTCCTTCGACCGCTCCGCCGCGATTCGCGTCGGATCATCGGCCGGCAGGTACTCCGGCAGGAGGAGATCCATCGGAATGCGGACGGCGTAGCCGACGCGCATCCTCGCGACGTCGTCGATGCCGTTGAATTTCACGATGCGATCGAGTACGTCCCCGACGTCTTTCGAGTAGACGCGGCCGGTGAAACGGATCGCAACGGAGGAGTAGAGCGCCTCGCCTTTCTGCAGCCGGTACACGGCATACGGAACGCCGGCGGAGCGCTCGTACGTCAGCGACGGTGGTCCTGCGGCCTCCACCACGGTCGCCGTCTCAACATCTTCATGCGCTGGTTGACGCTGAGACGAATCGTGCGATGGTTGCCGAATCTCCGAAGCCGCCGACGGTGCATTCTCTTCCTCCACCCCACCGTGCGCCTTCCTGAAGGCCGCGGTGAGCAGTTCATTGGGAATGACGATGACGTCACCCTTACGGGTCGAGAGTCCCTGATTCGGATTTGCTTTGCGGATGGCGGCGTAGTTCGCGCCGTCGCCGGTGAACCACTCGGCGAGGCGCCAAAGCGACTCGCCTTCGATCTCGCTGCCGACGACGACGTGCTTCCAGCCGGCCGCGTTGGAGGTATCAGATGAGAAGAGCGTCGTCACGATCTGCCGCTGCAGCTCCGGACGGAGCATCGCGAACGGAACGCGGACGAGCTGCTCGGACGTGAGGTTGTCGCCGGCCTGGTTGAAGGCGGCGATGTCGTGCCACCGTTCGGCATCGCCGGTGACGCGCTTCGCGAGACGCGTCCACGCATCGCCTTCATGCGGCTTCACGACGACGTCAATGACGTAGTCGTGCGTGAGCGACGCGCGCAGCTCGGACGTGACACGAGCGGTGACGATCGGCGTTTCTTTAGGGGTGGCGGCGGAACCGTAAATCGCGACAGGGGCCGCGTAGAGGAGTGCTACCAGGCCCACCCACCACTTACGCACGATGCAATTGTAGCGGGAAAACTGTTCCCCCGCACCTGTTCCCCTCTTCCCTGTTCCGTCTTCCTTCTTTCCTCTTACCTCGAACCTCGAACTTCGAACTTCGAACTTCGAACTTCGAACTTCGAAGTGAGAACAATCAGACGACGGAAATCGCGGCCCGAAACTCCTCGCGCGGGGCTTCCAAAATCTCCGACTTCGCCTTTCGGCGGCCAGTCGCCTCGACGACGATCAGATGCGGTAACTCCGGCGAATCCAGGTACTTCTCGTGATGCTCCACCCCGCGGAGCGCTTCATGGCGGCTCTCGCCGTACGCGCACCGCTCGATGCTCGCGAAGCCGGCATCGTGGAGGCACTCGGTCAGCGTCTGGGCGTTGTAGAGGAACTGATGTCCCCATCCGCGGAACGCCTTGTTCATCCAGAAACAGTCGCGGACCGCCTCGCTCCCGTTCGTCCACTGGCCGAGGTGATACTGCGTCATCCAGACCCAGTCGAGATTCGGCGTCGTGAGGCGGAGGACGCCGTCATCGACGAGCGCGGCGCGGCAGTCGCGGAGGAACTTCATCGCGTCGTCGTACGCGAGATGCTCGATGAAATGCTCGGCGAAGATGAACTCGAGGTCGCGGTACGGGATGCCTTCGCGGATGTCGAGCACCTGGTCGATCCCGCGATACGGCTGGTTGTCGACGTTGATCCACCCTTCGAGGAGAACGGGTCCCGATCCGACGTGCAGTTTCGTTTTCATAGCGGCGGCCGCCGCCTCCAGTAGTTGGTCTCGCGCTCGAACGCGAACGCGGCGCGCAGCATCGGCCCCTCGGCGAAATCCGCCGCCATGATCTGCAGCGACAGCGGCAACCCGGCCGCGTCGAAGCCGCTCGGCACCGCGATCGCGGGGCAGCCGACCAGGTTCGCCGGCGCGGTGAAGATGTCGTTGAGGTACATCGAGAGAGGATCGTTCGTCTTCGCGCCGATCTCGAACGCGCTCTCGGGCGTCGTCGGCGTCACCAGGAAGTCGAACTTTGCGAACGCCTGCGAGAAGTCGTGGCGCATCTTCGCGCGCACCCGCTGCGCCCGCGCGTAGTAGGCGTCGTAGTAGCCCGAGGACAGGGCGAACGTGCCGAGCATGATCCGGCGTTTCACTTCATCGCCGAACCCTTCGCCGCGCGAGTCGACGTAAACGTCTTCGAGTGTCTTCGCACGCTCACTACGCACGCCGTACCGAACGCCGTCGAACCGCGACAGGTTCGCGCTCGCCTCGGCATTGGCGACGATGTAGTAGACGGCGATCGCGTAGGGAAGCGTCGGAATGCTGACGTCCTCGATCGACGCGCCGAGGTCGCGGAGGACGGCGAGCGCGTGATCGAAGTTCGCGCGCACTTCCCCCTCGAGCTTCTCGACCCCCTCGATGACCACTCCGAAGCGCATCCCTCTGACGCCCCCTTCGAGGTTCCGCATGTAGTCGTCGACGCGATGCGTGCTCGACGTCGAGTCGTGCGGATCGTGGCCCGCGATCACGCCAAGGACTTCGGCGGCTTCACGGACCGTCTTTGTGACGATACCGATCTGGTCGAGGCTCGACGCAAACGCGACGAGGCCCCATCGCGAGACGCGGCCGTACGTCGGCTTCATGCCGACGACGCCGCAGAGCGCTGCAGGCTGGCGTACGGAGCCGCCCGTTTCCGACCCAAGCGCTACCGGCACCATGCGGGCGGCGACGGCGGCGGCCGAGCCGCCTGACGAGCCACCCGGAACGCGCTTCACGTCCCACGGGTTTTTCGCAGCGCCGAACGCCGAGTGCTCGGTGGACGACCCCATCGCGAACTCATCGAGGTTCGTTTTCCCCACGATGCTCGCGCCCCACGACCGAAGACGCTCGACCGCGGTTGCATCGTAGGGAGAACGGAAGCCTTTCAGGATTCGCGACCCGCACGTCGTCGGCATGTCCGTCGTAGTGATGTTGTCCTTGATCGCGACCGGAACGCCGGCAAGACTGGCGCCGTCAGACACGTGCAGAAAGGCGTTCAGGCTCGGGTTGAGCTGCTCGATCGCGCGCAGGGACGCATCGACGTAATCGGAGACCTGCTCGCGCGCGTCGGTGAAAGGAAGATCGAGAACGTCACTCACCGCCGATCACCTTCGGCACGACGAAGAACCCGTCCTGCCACGCCGGCGCGTTGCGCTCGACCAGATCGCGATCGAGAGGCGCATGCGGCGTGTCG
This sequence comes from Thermoanaerobaculia bacterium, assembly GCA_036488085.1. GTDB lineage: Bacteria > Acidobacteriota > Thermoanaerobaculia > Gp7-AA8 > Gp7-AA8 > DASXHZ01. Next base: position 52,726 of record DASXHZ010000065.1, on the reverse strand, counting down.
TCGCGCATCGGCGTCGCCTCCCCGGCGGCGCGCTCCGCGAAGCCCTCGACGTCGACCTCCGACAACTGGTCGATGTACGTCAGGATGGTCGTCATCTCGGCCGCCATCCGGTCGAGCGCCGGCTCATCCATTTCGATCCGCGCAAGAGCGGCGATCCGGCGGGCTTCGTCGCGCGTGATCTTCATCGGCCGCGATCTTAGCAGTGCAGCGCTTTTGCAATGGAAAAGCTCGTTTGGGTCTTTGGATCATAGTTGTTCTCGCCATCACTGCCGCTCTGCTCGCCTACGTCGTCTGGGGAAAATCACGCCGGCGTCATGTCGACCTCGTCATTCCGCCCAACGCCGAAATCGGCAGCCTCATGGACTCGTTCGCCGCGCTCACGTGGGGTCACGTGGTGCCCGGGAATCATGCGCTGCTCATCCAGAACAGCGTGTTCTTCGACGAATTGATCGGCGACATCGAACGGGCGAACCACCATATCCACATCGAGACCTTCCTCTGGCGCGACGGAAACGTCAGTGACCGCGTGTCGGAAGCGCTCCAGCGGCGTGCGCGCGAGGGCATCGAGGTGCGCCTGCTTGTCGACCAGCGTGGGGCGAAGCAAACCGACCCCGCGGTCTGGGCGGAGCTGCGGCGCGCGGGCTGCGATTTTCACGTCTTCCATCGCATGCGCTTCCGCGAGTTCGCGATGTACAACCACCGCGATCATCGCAAAATCGTCGTCATCGACGGCCAGGTCGCCTACACGTTCGGACACGGCATCGCCGATATGTGGTGCGGTACGCCGCAGCACCCGCGCGGCTGGCGCGACACCGCGGTGCGCGTCACCGGCCCCGCGGTACGCGAGTTCCAGACCGCGTTCTTCGACAACTGGGGCCGCAGCGCCGGAACGATCCCCGCCGGCGAACGCTACTTCCCGATGCTGGACCGCGCCGGAGCAATCCCGATGCACGTCGCCTACATCTCGCAGCGCGAGACGACCAGCGCCGTGCAGCGGCTCTACTACTTCGCGATCGCGGCGGCGCAGCGCGAGATCCTGCTCCAGAACCCTTACTTTCTCCCCGACTCGCATGCGCTCTGGCTGTTCGCGCAGGCACGGAAGCGCGGCGTTACGATTCGCGTGATGCTGCCGACGGCGAGCGAGAGCGACTTCTCGATCGTGCAGCACGCGTCGCACTACCACTACGGGCCGCTGCTCCGGATGGGAGTGGAGGTCATGGAGTACACGCGCGGGATGCACCAGAAGGTCCTCGTCGTCGACGGCGTCTGGGTCTCCCTCGGCTCGACTAACTTCGATCCGCGCAGTTTCCGGATCAACGACGAGATCAGCGTCGCGATGTGCGACCACGACGTCGCCGAGGAGCTACGCGCAACGTTCGAAGACGACGCGCAGTACTGCGAAGAGTGGACGATGGAGCGGTGGAAATCGCGAAGCTGGAAGCACGCCGCGTGGGATTGGTTCGCCTCCCGGTTGAAACGCGAACTGTGAGTGTGTGGGGCAGGCTCTTACCCTGCCCATGGTTCGTGTAGGGTGCGGCTCTTAGCCGCACCAGGGCCGGCTGAGAGTCGGCCCCACACACAAAGCAATCATCTGGCCGCAAGGGCCGGGGCGCCGCGCATCATGGCGACGAAGCGTGTTGCGAGCTCGGCGTCGAACTGCGTGCCGGCGCCGCGCGTGATGATCGCCATCGCGTTCTCGGGTGACTCGACCGGCTGGTAGGTGTCGGGATCGGTCATGGCGGCCCACGCGTCGCACACCTGAATGATCCGGGCGATGAGCGGGATCTCGTCGCCGTGCAGCTCATTCGGATAGCCGCGGCCGTCGACGCGCTCGTGATGACAGAGCACCGCGCGGGCGATCTCATTGCCGAGGAGCGATTCGACAAGGGCGGCACCGGTGAAGACGTGCTCGCGGAGCAGACTGATCTCCTCCGCCTGAATGTTCGCCTTCCGGTACATGCGCGGATAGTCGAGCAGCCGCATCCCGACATCGTGCACGATCGCGAGGACGCGCGCGTTCTCCACATCGTTCGCAGGCAGCGCTAGATAGCGAAGGAACTGCTCGACGCGCACGACGACCGAGTCGGTGTGACGGCGGAGCTCCGGATACCGCGTGAAGTCCGGCTCGAGGAGCTTCTCGGCGACGCGCGTCCGCAATGTCGAGATCACGCCGTGCTCCAGCGCGTGCTCGATCGCGAGCTGGATCTGGCTCAGGTTCGCGGCGAGCATCTCGTGCGCCGTCCGATCAGGATTTCCTTCGAACGCAACCGTGACGTAGAGCCCGCGCATCGATGGCACGTTCACCGGCGCCGTGAAAACCTTCTGCAACTGCGCGACCGTGATCGGCGACGCCCCGGCTACCGGCGCTTGCATGCTCGTTCGGACGTGGCCTGCCGACTCGCCGCGCTTCGTCAGCCATACGTTCAGCTTCGACTGCAGGAAATGGAAGCCTTCGTCCGCGAGCTGTCCGCGCGCGGCGACCTCCTGCACCCCGCCGGCCTGTCCGAACGCGGAGAACATTGCCGCCACCGCGCCGGGGATCAGCAGCGTCGACTTGAGCAGCTCGCGGACCGCCGCCAGCTCGTTCTCCCTCAGCGTCTCGGGCGGCGTCGGAACGATGATGCGCGTCGAGGCATTGCGCGCTTCGAGGATTAGGCTCGCGAGATGGCCGACGTTCGCACGCGGCTTCGGCGGCGGCTCCGGAGCCTTCGCCGGCTGCGGTGCGGGAGCTGCAGGTTTCGTGGAGGGCGCCGCCGTATTCGCGCGCGGCATCACCTGCGGGAGGTTCTTCATGTTGCCGATGACGGCGCGCGACTGCTGCGCCGCCGTGCCGTCGGCGAGCGACGTCGTGATCTCAGTGCCGCCCTCAGCCTCCGAGAGCGTGATGAAGCGAAGCCCGAAGACGTTCTTGTTCGCGAACATCTCCGCGATGCGGTCGGCGATCTTCTGCGCCTTCTGCGTATCGGTCTGCTCGAACGGCTGCTTCCCCGCCTTGTCGCGCATGTCGACGATGCCGACCAGCGAGCCGCGCATGTAGACCGGTGCGACGAGCAGCCGCTCCGTCTGCGCCTCGTACATGATCTCGGAGAACCGCGGCTCGACGGTGAGCCCGTTGACGAAGAACGGCGTCCGCCCGCGTCCGCAGCGGTCGACGATCGGATCCTTCACGTCCGCACTCTGGCGGATCGGGACCTTGAAGCCGTACTCAGTGACGAGCTCGAAGCGATTCGTCGACCCTTCGTACAGATAGAGCGCCGCCTTCGTCGCGCGGATCTCGACCGCGCAGTCGTAGAGGATTTCCTTCAGTTTCGGCCGAATCTCCTCGACGTCGGGATGCACGCGCGGAGTGTACCCGCGTCACGCCATTGCACGCAGCTTGTCGAGGATCTCCTTCTCCGAGGGGAAGCGTCCCGCGGAGTGCTTATCGAACAGGAGCTGATCGTTAGCGGTGACCTTGAAGATCCCGCCGCTCCCGCGCACGACCTGACTGTCGACGCCGAGCTCTTTCTTGATTTCAGCCGCCAGACTGGAGGCTCGAGGGAGATAGTTTCAAACGCCGCAGTAGTCGATTCGGATGTTCATCGCTTATTCAGTTCTGACCAGGATCGCCGTGATGTTATCGAGACCGCCGCGCTCATTCGCCGTGTCGATGAGCGCCTGCGCGGCCCCTTCGAGATCGCCATCGTGCGTAGTGACGAGGCGCAGGATCTCGTCTTCGGGAACCATGCCAGTGAGCCCGTCCGAACAGAGCAGGTAAACGTCGCCCGTCTTCGCCTCGATCTCGTTCGCGTCGGGACTCACCTGCAGCGCGCCGCCGAGAGCGCGTGTGATCACGTTGCGGAGCGGATGCTTCTCCGCTTCCGCCTCGGTGAGCATCCCTGCCTGCACCTGTTCGAAGACCCACGAGTGATCGTTCGTGATGCGCGAGAGATGGTTGTCGCGGATCAGATACGCGCGCGAGTCGCCGACGTGCGCCACCGACACCGTGTTGTTGTCGTCCGCGAGGCAAGCCACCACCGTCGTTCCCATGCCGCGCAGCCGCGCATCCTTCCGCATCGCCTCGAGCACCCGCGTGTTCGCGAGGCGCACCGCGGCCATCAGCCGGTTCGTGCTCCGCTTGTACTGCTCATCGTAGGCGTGCGGCCAGGTGCCGTCGTCTTCCTTCGTGTGGACGATGAACTCGTTGATTGCCTCGACCGCGATCTTCGACGCGATCTCACCCGCGGCGTGGCCGCCCATGCCGTCCGCGACGAGGAACAGGCGTGCGTCGTTCTCGACGAGAAAGGAATCCTCGTTATGCTGCCGCTGGCGCCCGACGTGCGTCAGACCGAAAGCCTTCACGTTCATCATTCACCCTTTCTTGAAGAGGGTGAACCCCTTTCCCGCCTCGCCCTTACCTGCTCGAAGCTCGGACAATGCACTCTGGATCTCTACATTCTGCGGGTCCCACTGGAGCGCTTGCTCGAAATATCGCTCCGCTTTGGCCGAAAGTCCCGCCATCTTCGCGAGCTTTCCGGCGTCGCGGAGGTAGACGGCGTTGACCGGCTCGAGCTGGACGGCCGTCTCGATGGCGTGCACCGCCTGCCGCGTCATCGACGGTATGCGCGCCGCCGCGAGGGCCACGTGGTACCACGCCTTCGCGTCTTTCTCGTTGTGCTTCGCGGCCATGTCGAAGTTCTCGTACGCGCCGCGGAAGTCATTCTCTTTGTAGGCTTTGACGCCCTTCGCCATGTACGCCTTCGCGATCTGCGCGAAGTCGACCACGCCGCCCTTCGACGCGCTCGACATCTCGACGTCGTGCTGCTTGCGCCGCGACGGATTCGTGAGCACGTTGACGGCCTCGGTCAGAGTCTGAAAGCGGCGCTCGGCATCCGCCTTGTCCGTCCCCTTGTAGCGGTCCGGATGGTTCTCGCGGGCGAGCTTTCGGAAGCGGTCGCGGATCTGCAGCTCGGTGGCCGAGCGGTCGACGCCGAGGACCTCGTAGTAGTTGACCTTCATTCGGGATCAGGACTTGGACTTGGCCTGGAACATCCTACGCGCCATCGAACGGACGACGTCGCTGACGCCCCTGTCGTCTTTCAAACCTTTCAAATCACGCAAGGTTAATCGATTGATCAACGGCAGGACAACCCCCACCGGAGTCTTCGGATTGCGCGCCAGCGCCATGACGATGGGGTATTTCGACATCCAGTCGCGCCGGAGCGAAATGAGGCGCAGGACCTCCTCTTCGACGTTGCGCATCCCGGCGATGCTCTCGGCTTCCGTGTCGGTCATCCGGGGGTTGCGGATGGCCGCCGAGGAGACCAGCCGGTTGCGCTCGCGTACCAGGATCATCCGGGCCGAGCGATCGCCGCGAAAGCCGAGGAGGACCTTCTCCGCGACTGACATCTTGATGATGCGGGCGAAGAGCGCCTCCTTGTGAGGATCGGTCAGCTCCGCCTCGCTGAGGACCAGCGGCGGCGTCTTCTTCTTCGCCTCCGGACTGGCGTCTTCCGCCTGCGCCGCTTCGAGCAGATCGGCGATCGGCTCGACCGGCGCGTCGGCGAGGTCCTCCTCGACTCCGAGCTCCGCGAGGCGCGCCTTCTTCTCGAAGAACTCTTCGCGCGTCTCGATGGCGCGGCGGCGGACATCGCCCGAGAGGTTCGGGTTCTGGAGCAGCGCCTCGAGGATCTGTGGCGCGCGTAGGATGCGCGACTGATTGATGACGATCACTTCCTGCAGTTGCGGATCGGCGCGAGCCGCGAGTTGCTCGACCGTCACGTCGTCGAGCGCCCGATTCCGGATCAGCGCCCCGAGCACGGCGTTGTCGTGGGAGACGCGCGCGAGCCGCACGAGCTGCTCCGGCGCCGCGTTCTCGTTCGATGCGACCGCGACGATCGTGCGCGAAGGCATCTCGGCGAGCGTCGTCCCGGCGAGGACGGCGATCTCACCGTCGTCCGCGATCGCGAGGTAGGCGAGCACCGCAATCACGTCTTCCTGCTCGAGCGGGAGGAAACCGCGGGCGAACGTCGCCAGCGCCTCGCGCGGGACCGCACCCGACTCGATCTGCTGGATGACCGCCGCGGCGCTCAGCTCGGCCGGCGCCGCGCTGTCGGTACTGTCCGCAATCGTCACGGCTCGCTCCGGTTGCTGTCGGCCGGAACCTCGGTGAGCGTCTTTCGGTTGAAGACGCGGTCGTGCAATACCTTCCCCTCACGCCCGAGGGGCGGAATCTCGACGCCGTTCAGCGTGAGCCGCGGACCGGCCGCATTGCCGATCGTCTTGAAGCGGAACTCGTTCTTCGCGTCGAACACTCGGTGCTCGCCGCGTCGCATCTCGTCGTTGAACACACTGGCGCCGTCGGCCTCGAGCTGGATCCAGGAGTTGCCGTTCATGTCGACCGTGAGGTGGAGCACCGCGTCCTGCGCGGTGGCCGCCGCATTCTCGGCCGGCGTGGCCAGCGCACGAGGCGCATGCCTTGGTTTGGAGGTCGCCGCGGGCACCGCGACCGGACGCGTCTCGTCGCTCCGCGCCTCGCGCTTCCGCGCCACCGCCCACCAGATCACGGCCGCGAGCGCGACGGTGACGAGGATGAACACATAGATGTTGCGGTCGACCCGCGCGAGCGGCGACGGAATCCCCCGCTTCGGCGGCGCGACCGGCGCGTCGGACGGCTTCGGCGTGAGCCGCTCGAGGTGCGCGCTCTTCTCGATCCGGTCATCCCCTGCCGCCGCGTAGTTGTACCGGTTGACCATCTCCTCGGCATTCAGCCCGAGGTACCGCGCGTACTCCCGAACGAACCCGCGAGTGAAGACGGGAGCCGGCAAGGTCTTGTGATCGTTCCTCTCGATCGCGTCGAGGAACCGCTTGCTGATCTTCGTCGCATCCGCGATCTCCTTCAACGAGATCGCACGAATCTCCCGCTCCCGGCGCAGCTCATCGCCGAAGGAGGCAAGTTCGGAGTGCGTCTGCGGTTCCTGGTCCGGCACCATCGGGGGCATTTTAGCGTGCAACTGGTTGAAGCCGATGGGTAGCGAGTGTCATATCCGACCCCCGAGCGAAGTGTCCCTAGCAGGCTGCTGAAGAATGGCAGTCTCGACACCGAACGCCATTCGGATCAATCACTCCGGAGGTGTTGTGTCGAGTCGGTGCGTTTATGAGGCGCTTGAGTCGGCCCTTTGAACCTCGCGTTTACCGCGGATTGGCTTAGGACGGAGTGAAATAGACACCTCGGGCGTGGTCGGTTCACGTTGGTACAAGTTCCAACCTCGCCATTCGAACCAAGTTGTAGGCACTCATCGTCATGACCGGTTGCGCTGCCACTCGCGCTGCTTCCCGGAATCGAGTCTTGGGAATCCCTCCGACCGTCTTGGCCCAGCCGAAGATCTCCTCCACAGGCCGACGCTTTCGCTTGCGCTGACTGATCTGATATCCCCTCCGTCCGGCGTGCGGCGATCGACCATATGACCGTGGACGATTTCTTGACTCGGAGGAGGAGGCAAGGCTCGACGATCAGCGCGCATGAAAGGTCGCGGAATACCGGTCGCACGAAGCGATTCCAGAAAATCAGAGACTATGGAATGGTGCTACCGCACAAGACGACGAAGTACTGCCGGTTTGTTGGGTACCACGGAATTCCGCTGACGGTGTTCGCACGCGAGGCCATGATCCATTTTCCAATTGTCCCCTCCACAATTTTGAGTCTCGCGATCCCTCCGAATCTGTCGTTGTAACACCTATCTCTTGACCTGTATCGGTCAATAAGAACACGCGTACATCCGGTACTGGGACATCAATCATGCCAGGCGAGACAACCTTGACGCATATTTCATCGGGTCGAGCTTCGCAGATACCAACAGGAATCGTTGCGCGCGTGGAAACTGGAACGCTGGAACTGCAGCCACAGGCCAGCAACAGTAACGCGCTGATTACCTTCATGATTACCTCCTCCCTGCCACGGGATCATCGACGAATCGCAGGATGAGGTCAACCATCTCACGCGCCCTGCGTGAATACTAGCGAGATCTGCTGCTCTCGAGTCAGTCATTGCCAACTACCAAAAGTCTATATGGCGCAGATACACTGGGACGGCGGTCAGGAAGTTACGCCCACCAATCACGGCTCTATATATCGGCTCAGCGGCGACCCGCGTGCCTCGCCAGGACCATCCTACACGAAAATAATCGTTCTTGTTCAATGCTACAGTTGTCTTGAAAAAGAGCGCGCTATCCCTAAGCAGTTCCAATCGCTCTATGATCAGACCTGCCAGGACTGCGCTCGCCTTGGCGTATTAAGACCACGCCTTGTAAAGGCATATCGCACTCATCAGCATACTCGTGAACGCTACGGCTACAACAAAGCCACGCCTCTGTTGGAACTGAACGTCAGATAAGATGACTAGCATTCTGAACCAGCGGCTTGCCACCGTCAGGATAGCACCTATCGATAAGGCACCCAATAGGATCGCGACGACAACTAGGGCCTTCTGCGACGTTACTATGCCGCCGCCATTTAACCACGCCGCGAGAAGCAACCCACCGGTCCAGAGCGCAATCGCGGAGCGCCTGACGTTAGTTTTCAGCATGGCCCCACCCTATTGCGTCTTCGCTTTAGACATGACGAGTACTAATTGCCCATCAATGATTTGGTAGCCTTGGCTCTCGAGCTCTTGCTCGACCTGTATCACCAACTCCGGAGTTGAAGATGCCATCGCTTCAAAAAGCGCAGGAAGCAGTTGATCCAATTTTTGGTCGACCGTTACACTGCCACCGATTCCAATGCCAGTCGAGAATTTGTCTGAAACGTCGTGAAAGATACTTTTCTCAAAAGGGCCCGCCATCGCATATAACTCATCGACGGTGAGCGGGCCTCCAAAGACTGGCACTGCCCCGTGAAAGGTGATGACCGCCTCACCTCCAAGGCCTCCGGCCTGAACCGTGATATCTAGGGTGTTGGCGCTGTTCCCCCGAGTTAGAGTATTCGTTAGGTTCACGCCAACATAATTGGCGCCCTTTATCCCGATCTTCGGACTCAGAAGTTTTGCCGCAAGTTTCGCGCTACCGATGCCGACCTGTACCTTCGGATCGAAATACGGCTTCAGTAGGTATCCGATGAGCGCGATTCGCATAAGCGTCAGTCCGTCGGCAGCGTCACGACCGTCCACGTCGAGTTTACGAATTGGCGAGTTTAGAGCGTATGCGTAACGGTTCCACGTTTGTGGTGCGCCTGCCGCACCGTCGAGACGATCTACAGAGAGAAATCTTGCTGTCACTCCGTTGTACTGCCGCGCATGGATGTAATCAAGCGCGGTCAGGTCGCAGCCATCGGCCGCGAAGTCCCGCTCATGCCCTGTGAACCGGCGCGGCTCTTCGCGATCGAACCCGACGCCCGTCTCCTGGTTACACTGCGACATGTCGCTCCCGAAGGGGGTCAGGTCGTGCAGCGCGATCAGGACGCCGCTCGGGCTCGTGATCATGCGTGGGGTGCCGAGGTGGTCGAGGTGGAACTGGCGGCGGCCGCCCTCTTCCGGGACACGCTCGGATGCCAGCAGCTGACTTCCGCGGTAGACGTAGTCCTCGACCCAGGTCCAGGCGCTCGACGGCGCGCTGTTCACGCTCTTGAACTGGCGCAGAACCTCGTGGTCAGACCCGCGCAGGCTCCAGGTCCAGTTGTCGCCGCTGAGCACCCCAATCCGCTCGTCGTCAGCCGTGTAGACGTACCAGTTCGCAGCGGAAGCCCCCTCCTGATCCTTCACGATCATGTTCACCGAGTCGTATGCGTACGCGTGCGACGGGGAGGTTGATGACGATGTCCGATTACCGGCCGTATCGTAGCTTTCCGCGGTCAGGTGATTCGTGGCCGTCGTGACCGGCATGTTCATGGTCGACGCGCCCATCGTCTTCGCGGTCATGTTCCCGTACTCGTCGTACGTGTAACTCTCCGACCAGGAGCCGGGCCCCGTCCACGTCGCCAGCCGCGAATTCAAGTCGTAAGTGTACGTGTTCCTCGTCCCATCGCTCGCCGGGCTGCTGGCCGTCCCGATCGCGTAGATGTTGCCCGTGCCGTCGTAGTTGTACGCGCCCGAAGACCACGCGGGGGGCGTCCACGCTTCGATACGCGCCCTCGAAGGATTGCTCGCCAGCGGCTCAGATGAGCGCGGCTCCGCCTCCCCAATCAACTCCAGGTACTTCACGCCCGGATCGTGGCACAGCAACTCCACGCCGTCCGGAGGCAGATCCACGATCAGGTGGTCGGCGAACCGTTCGATCACTGACCCGCCAGTTGCGCTCATGGTAGCCGGGGTGACCGGCGACTTTCCGCTCAATACCACGATGTACGGCTTCGCCGACAGAGTCACTGTGCAGACGGCAAACAGAAGAACCGAAACCAGGCGACTGACCGATCGCATCATTGCACCCCCGACTGCAGCCGCGTCATGTGAGCTTTCAAGATCGTCGTCCCCGCACTCACTGGCTGATCGGCATATGACAGCGCGGGCAGCAGGAGGGAAGAGCGAGCAGCATCCATAGAGCTGCGGAGAGAGATGAGATACTGCGCCAGTATTCGCCCGCCGACCGCCGGCGGGGTCGTACCGGCCGGAAGGATGTCCGTCCAAGCAACCGAAGCGGAGCCCGCGACCGTCCGCAGGAGATTGATCGCCGTTCGAACTTCGTCGAAGTTGGTGTACGCAATCTTCGTCTGTCCCGCGGTGATCGCACTGAACGAAAATGTCGTTGCAGCGTCCGGTCCACTGAACGCCGACGCGCTCGCGTCGCCATCGGTGGCCTCGACGCGATATACGTAAACGGAATTCCCGGCACTCACGGTGTCGACGTAGGACGTCGTGGAGAGTGGATCCCCGGCCACGTTGTGGTATCCGGCGGCCGACTCCCGGCGCTGAAGAACGTACTGTACAGCGCCCGATGACGCCGGCCACGTGATTGATATGTGCGTCCCGTCGCTCGCTGCGGCAGCGGGCGTGACAGGCGTTGGGAGTACCACGGCCACCACAAAGACGGGGCTATCGGCGGTCGCCGAACCGCACGTGTTCGACACGCGAACCCAATAGCGAGCAGTCGCCGTCAGGGATGGGCTCGAAAACGCGCTACTGTCTGTGCCAACCGCCGTCGAAGTCCCGCCGGTGAGGCGATACCACTGGTAGTGCAGCGTCGCCGAGCCGGTAGCGACTACCGAAAGATGCGCAACCCCCTGGTACGGCACTGGTGAATCCGATGCCTGCGAAGAGATGGCCGGTGCGTTACACGTATTGACCGTGATGTGAGCGACGTGACTGATCAGACGCTTGCATGCGTTCGACACCACGACGTAGTAGTAGTGATCGGCCGTCAAAGCAGGCGTCGTATACGTCGTCGCCGTCTGACCGCCGATGGCGGCACCCGTCGGGTTGGACGGATCGGGCGCGGTCGTCCCGGCGTCATACCACTGATACGTCACTGGTGACGATCCAGTCGCACTCACGGAGAGCGACGCTGTCGCTCCACCGTTGACGGTCTTATCGCCGACATCCGTCGAGATGGCCGCACCCGTACAGGGCGACCACGAACCGAAGGAGATGGACGACGGGCGCGGCATGCCGTTCGAGTCCGGCGTGTAGCTGTCCAGTATCCCGTTCGACCCATCGCTGTGAAGATGTTGCACGCCGGTCGTCATGCCACTCGCCGCATAACCGAAGGTCGCATACCCTGTCACTCCGGTCAGGAAGCCGCTGGTGAACGTCGGCGCGACGCTCGTAAAAGTGGGAGCACCGCAACCGGAGTCGCATGCCGGATAATTGATGGTGGTCGACTCGCCGGCGAGATCGAACGACTCGCCCTGAGATAGCGTCTTGAGAATCGTGCTCGTCGTCACGTTCCTGATCACGGTGGTCTTCGCGTTCTGTCGCCCCGCCGTGTCATACCCGTAGGCTTCCTGAACCTCGATTTGCGCGCCGGCGTCACCGACACCGTAGTTCTCGCGCGTTGCCGTTAGGAGCCGCCCGAGGGATGTGCCGCTGGCCCCGCCGTAGGTGAAACTCTTCATCATCCGGTAGGTCGAGCCGGTTCCCGATCTGCCGTTGACCGTCATCAGCCGTTCGGCCTTGTCGTAGGAAAAAGTCAGGTCCTGCGGCGCGCTCGACGGAAAAGACTTGGATAGGACGTGACCCTTCTGATCATAGGTATACGAGACCGTTCCGTTCTCCGGATGCGTCTCGCTGTGAAGGAAGCCGCGGCCGTCGGTCGTCGAGCTGTACGAGTAATTGAACGCCCTGGTCTGGCCGCACCCGCTCGAGGTCGAGTTCATACACACCTGGACGAGATGTCCGGCCACATCGTAACCGTAGGTGGTCAGAGTCTGATTCGGTTCCGTCACCGACACCAGCCGACCTGCCGAATCGTACGTTTCCGTCGTCGTCGCGGTGGTGAATGCCGGCGCGGAACCGGTTGCAACACTGGAGCTCTTCGTCAACGTCGAAACGCCGGTCCACGTGCTTCCGATCACACTGCCGTCGGCAAGCGCTGCAGACTTCACACGCCCGAACGGGTCGTACCCAAACTCCGTCTTATGAGTGGGCGATGCGGAGTAATCCCACTCGGCGACCAGTAGTTTGCGGTCGAAGACGTCGTACGTTGTCGTTCGTGTCGCTGTTTGAGCACTCGGCATAGCATGCGACTCCTTCGTGAGCCGCCCATAGGGATCGTACGTGTACGTTCGGGACAGGAAGGTCGTACCGCCGTTCTTCTGCTCCTCCGTGACCGACGGGGAAACACTCGCCGACGCCGCGGTGTATGTGTAGGTCACATCGGCGGTCGAGGGATGCGTCACTTTCGTGACCCTGAAGAGGGGATCGTAGCAGTAGCCGGTCGACACTCCCGCCGAGTCTGAGGAGCTCGAGACTTGGCCGCTGGCGTCGACCGTCAAATCCAGAAACTTCGTACCGCTCAGCGCGGTGATCCCGTCGTAATACTGCGCCGTCGCGCGGACACCGTATTGGTAGAGGTAGCCGACGGCGTATGGAGTCCCGGAAATCGAGTTGGCAGTGCACAGCGACGCCCCGGGGTCGGTCGTCATCCCAGGGGAGTCGCCGCCATACGTTTTCTCCGATCCCACGTCGCCCAGCGATGCGGCGTCCGTGCTGTACGTCAGGTCGGTGACGAGGTCGTTAACGCTGGTCTCGGTCGCCTTACGTCGCAGACGGGTGCGCGTCGGCTTGCCCTTCGAATTAAAACAGGTGTCGCCACGGATCGTCACGCCCCCCTCGGTAGCATCGTGATGGGAGAAAGTGCCGAGGATCCATGTGCTGGGGATCGTCACCGGCGTCGTGTTGTTCAAAACGTATTTCCCACTACCCGCATTGAAATCGGTGAACGATGACCGCACACTTGGCTGGTACGTCGTCGACGACGTGAAGCCGAAGTCACCGGTCGTCGTCGTTCGATAGTGGCCCAGCCCATCGAAGCCCTCCGACGCGTTCGTACTCGGATGCCACGTGGTGATGTACTTTGGACATGGCGCGGCAGTTCCGCAAGGGTCGTCGTCGTTGAAGACGACCGCCGAGGCGAAGACACGCGGATCGTTGTCATTGGAACTGTGGCTCTGGGGACCATCGGCGTCGCGTTCGTACACGGCGTAGTTGGTTCTAAGCAGGTTGCCGGCCGCGGAGTAGATCTCCGAAGAGAGATAGTACGTCAACGAGGTATCAGGAGCGAACGACGTTCCCGCACGGTGCGTGATTGGTAGACCGTACTCTTCCGAAATGTAACCATCAGCGGCCGCCCATTTCTTCGCGACTGAGAAATAGTACTTCTCAGTCATGTTGTCGCCTTTCTGTGGCGCGCTTTCCGGCTTCGAAACCGTCACAACGAATTCGCGCGGCAGCTCATCGCAAGGGCTTTCGCAATTAGGCTCCAGATAGAACTCGCTTGGCGTCGCCAATGGCACGTATGTCCAAGTTGCACCATTGCGAACTCGAGTCTTGACGCCGGGTGTAAATGGCTTACCACTTCCTTCCATTCCTCCCTCGACCATCGAGTCGAAGTAGTTTTGATATGTATAGGAGATCGCGCCAAGTGTCGGGAGCGTCAACTGCTGCAGAGAACCTTGACTGCACTGCGGCGTCGTCTGCTGGTAGTCGTTCTGATAGTAGCTGAACGAATAGTTCGGCGCGCTGCTTCCGGCGGACGCATCGGGCATGACGATACGCTGCAACAGCGGCACCGTGTATGAGGCCGGCGTCGTCGACGCGCGCTCGTAGCATGCGACTGAATCTGTCGCCAAGGCCTGATCAGCGCTTCCTCCGGCGTTGGCATATTGAAATTGATACGTGAGTGAGCTCGGCCTCGACGAGCAGGAGGAGTCGCCCGAGGCGACGCCTGCGAGGATGATCTTGTTCGCGCGATAGGCTGTACCGGTGTAGCCGGTTGGCTCGCTGTAAGAGTCGTCGATGAACGTCACCCAATGCGTCCGCGTCGGCGTCGATCCATCGCCGGTGAAGTCGTTGATCTTCCAGCAGAGGTCGGCGTCTAGGTCGGGACACGGGCTGACATTGCTCGCGTGATACCCGGACATATACTCGACCGTGATGCTCGGCGAGGAACTGCTGTCGAAAGGCGTTTGCAACTGTTTAAGGCGGCCCGCATCGTCGAAGAGTTGCGAGCTCCCATCCGGAAAGTCGATGCGCTCGGTTCCGGCCGTGGAATCGAGCGTCAAGCGCAAATATGTGTCGTCGCGGGTGAAGAACACCTTGCCATTGGGATCGGCGGTTTCGTTCGGGTGCAGCGTCGAATAGAAGATGTGATCCCCGCCGTCAGGCGATTCGTATGTCCAGGTAGAAGGAAGAGTCGAGCCACCGCCGGTGCACATTCCGGGACAGCTCGGATTGGAGCCGTCGTTCGGTGAAATCATCCGCCCTATACTCACCCGCCAGCCCAAACCGGCATTGGAGCGGCGATTGGGAATTGGCAGTCGCCTGACACCGAGAAAACCGTCGGTGACCGTGGGGAAGTCCCACGGGATCCCCGTATACACCACGTGCACGGAGAACGACATGCCGGCGTTCAGCGGATACGACTGTGTCGCTATCGGAATGGTCAGGTTGCCGTTGAAGATGTTGATCACGTCGCCATCGCCGGCGGCAAAGGCTCCCGCGGCTGAGAAGCCACGGGTGTTGTTCATCGGGTCGTCCGCCAAGACTGCAGCGGCAGAAAGGAGAAGCGGGAGCAGCGCGGCAAACGTTTTACGGCGCACCGGATCCTCCCTTCGGCACGCGGAACGCCGCGTAAGTCATCGAGGACGGATCGACGGTCAGCACGATATCCCCTGGCGTGAGATGGGCCGGCGACGGCGGGCTGTCTCCGATCGGCGTAAACCGGTGGAGCGCAGCCGTCACTTTGCCGTCGGCGCGCTTGTCGTCATCTGAGGCGCTGCCGTCTCCGGCGAACGTTTCCCATGCGCCAAGGGGCGCGTGGGCGACAAAGATGAACGACAGCGGCCGGAAAGTGTTCAGCACGTCCAGATTCGATGTGATTGACGGCGCGACGTGCATCGTTACCGCTCGGTACCCTGGCGGCGTCGCGACCAAATAGGTGTCAGCCTTGAGGTCGACGATCAGCCAGATCGACCGGAACGCTGGGTGATCGATCTTGACGTCGAGGTGCCCGTTGGCATCCGCAACGATCACCGCACTCTGTTTGCTGATGAGCTCCGAGCCGTCAACGCGTGAGTCTCCGACGCCACAGACCATGATCTTGCCGCCGGGACTGACATTTGACACGGCGAAAGAAGTCGGGGCGAAAGTCACCGTCGGATCGCCATGAGCGATGGACGCGAGAGAAATCGTCAGCAGGAGAGCCACTAGGCTGAAGGCATTGGGCACAGGTCCTCCTGTCGATCTATTGCAGGGAAAGCAAGTGAGAAACATCAGAAAACGACGCATATGCGCTCCTGTCCAGGCAAAATCGTCGTTATTGCAGCGGAAGAAGAACGAGGATCTCGCCGGTTCCTGGCGCGAGGGGGCTCGGGCGAGGGCCTTTCTGGGCGTCATCGGGACCTCCTACTGGAGCGAGAGGAGAACGAGAACCTCACCCGTTCCCGATGCGAGCGGCTCGAGCGCCTTTCCGATGATCGTCCCCGGCTGATGGAAGCGGCGCCCATTGACGAGCATCGGTTCCGATCTCATCGCGGTTCCGGCGACGTCGCTCGTGACCAGGAGATCGCCGACGCGGATGGCGCATTTGTTCGCGTCCACCTTGACCTTCACGCGTCCCGTGGTCGCGACTTGAGCTTTTCCATCGCCCGGCTTGCCGAGGACGATTCCGGGATGAGCGGAGACGACACCCGCAACCGTCGTGTCATACGCTTCGGCTGAAGGTATGACGCGGCTTCCGTTCTCCGGGTTGAGGACGACGACCGTTCCCGGCTCCAAGGCGTCAGGCGAAGCGGGTACCCACTCGGCAACGTCCTGGAAGGTCGCATTGATTACCGTGGCACCGGTGATCGCGCCGGAAGCATTGATCGCTCCGTTCACGTTCAGCATGTACGCAGTGTTGTCCGCCGGCTCGCCGATGGACACTCTTCCGTCGCCGGTCAGGCGCATGCGAACGGTATTGCTCGTCGCGAAGATGACCGGCGGGCCGCCCGTGACGCCGAATCCGGTGCCGATCAGGAGGCCGCGGTTCGTACCGGACACGAGTTGGTCCGACCAGAACTCGGCCATGTCGTGGAGATCGAGTCCCGCGTGCATGAAGGTATTGAAGGCTGATCCGTAAGCCCTGAGCGAGAAGGCCTGCTGATCGGCCAAAGCCTCGAAGTCAGCGTAAGAGGTCGAGGATCCGACGGCCGTGACGGCAAACGTGGAGTGTCCGATGGCACGCGACGTCTTCGCGGTGAAAAACAAGCGCCTTTCGGAGTCCGGGATGATCGAAGACCTACGATTGATGCCAATACCCTCTTCTTGTGCCAACAGCGGAATTGCCATCAGCACCACAATGATCGCGACCGCGATTTTTCGGACTACAGATCCCATGAATGGCCTCCTTCGGCACACGACTCTCATGCGCGGCAGCGCCGCTCTGTTTCAGATCAACGAGCCGCTCATGGACTCGCGCTTACCAATCTTGCGGTGAGTTTCCGACCGTCACTGGTAAGGAGTGACGCTAGCGTCTGAATCCCTACCTCCAAATGAATACGGAGTGACGCGTCCGGCAAGCCCGGGACCGGAATGGCAGTCCCGTTCGATCGAAGCGACATCGTGTTCGAACGAAGCAACGCGCTCTTCGATCGAAGGCGCACGCTCTTCGCACGAAGGGACGTGCTCTTCGATCGAAGACACATGGCGTTCGATCGAAGCGACGTGCTCTTCGATCGAAGGCGCATGCCGTTCGATCGAAGGAACGTGCTGTTCGATCGAAGGCACATGCTGTTCGAACGAAGTGCATGTCACATCCATCGAAGTGACATGCTCGTCCAAGGATGTGACACGTCAACTCGATCGAGCGAAAGCCAGCCCGCGATCCGTCTGGAGGCTAGCATCTTCAGTAGAGAGAGGGAGTTAAGCGCATCGTAGAAAAAATAGGGCCGAGGAATTGACGGGTAGACCTGTCTGTTGTATACTCTTCAGTTACCGGTAAGATCGTTTGCGCTGTGACGCCGCCGGTGATTGGGAGTTGAGCAGTGCTCCTCCAAATGGTCCCTCGGAGTGCGAAGGCGTCGTCGTGTCCGGATCCGCTCGATTCCGCCTCCTCCTCCTCGGGACCGGCGATGCCCGGGTTGCTAGCGCCCTGACATCGTGGTCGCCCCAGCGATATCCTCAAATTTGGAGAGAGAAGGAGCTTTTATGGACATCAACAAAACGGTCACCCTGGAAACCACAGATCCTCCGGTCCTGAAGCCGAAGCTGACGGCGGACGAGGCGGTAGCGATGGTTCGCGAGATTCGCGATCGTCTGCCGATCCCCGATCCGACGGACACCAAGGTCTCGGGAAGCCGGCGCGCGGCGCAGGTCGATCCTGCGTTCGCCGCGGCTGCGGTCACCGCTGCGGGGGTCGTCGAGCCGGTGCAGACGGCGGTCGGTTATACCGACGCGCAGCTGCGCGACGAGATGGACGCCGGCACGCGCTGGACGCAGTTCACGGATGAGCTGCGCGCACTGCTCGTGACGGCGACGCACGCCGACACGATCCGCCGCCAGCGCATCGGCCTCGCTGCCCTG
The DNA here is from genome assembly GCA_036488085.1 of Thermoanaerobaculia bacterium. Taxonomy (GTDB): domain Bacteria; phylum Acidobacteriota; class Thermoanaerobaculia; order Gp7-AA8; family Gp7-AA8; genus DASXHZ01. The sequence continues at coordinate 34,542 of DASXHZ010000065.1, read as the reverse complement.
CAGATCCAGAAGATCTGCGTGCAGATGGCGCGCGACGGACGGAATCGCGATGCGCTCGCACCGCACATCGCGCGGATGAAGCAACTCAACGTCTTCCGCCGCAGCCGCCGCAAGCCGCGCTCGCAGCAGCAGACGTCGCCGCAGACGCCGTCGCCGGCCCCGTCGCCGTCGCCGGTTCCCCAGGCCCCGGCAGCACCATCGCCGGCACATCAGTAGTGCAGTAAACGGTCTCCCGGACGTGCCGCGGCACGTCCGGGAGCCACTTTTCACCGGAGAAGGACATGAAAACAGAAGATGCCGAGGCGGTGATCGAGCTGGTCGGCAAGATCTCCACCGCCTTCGAGGCGACGATGACGGAGGGCGAGCTCGCCGCCAAATCGGCGATCCGTCCATCCGACGCATCGTCGCCGCTGGTCTATTCGACCGAGCAGCGTGAAGACGCGTACGAGGATTTCGCCGCTCTCACCGCGATGGAGGCGCTGGCGTCGATGGCCGACGAGATCGACCGCGTCATCGGCGCGCGGATGCAGAAGCTCTACGGCGACTGCCTCGCCGTCTACTACGCCCTCGAGGATCTGGCGGCGAAGGATCCATCGAACGAAACGTACATCGAACATATGCGCGAGATGGAAACGGCGCACCTGTCGCAGTACGGTCGCGCGATTCCGCCGCGGGCGTGATTGGCTTGTAAGGGTGGCCGGCTGAGAGCCGGCCCCTACACGCGGCTGCGCTTTCCCACCGTCTCCGCCCTCAGCCGCTCGATACACCTCCGCAAGTACACGCTCGTTTCGGCGCGGTGGTAGATGTTGCGGAGGTCGGGCACGGTGAGGTGGCGGAGTTGGGCGGCGGCTACGGAGCGGGGGGTGGTGGGGTTGAGGACGAGGGCTCGGCGGAGGGCGTAGCGGAAGGACCACTTGATGTCGCCCGCGAGCAGCGAGAGCTGGTCGCGGCTGGCGCGGCCGGAGGCGATGAGGGCGAGGAGGTCGTCTTCGCGGAGGCGTTGGTTGACCAGCAATGCGATGAAGACTTTCGGGTCGGGGTCGTAGAGGAAGTGCTTGATCAGCGCCGCGCTGCAGCGGCGCGCGGAGGTAATGCGCTGGCCGAGCGTGAGCTCCGTGGTGCGGGCGAGGAGTTGGGTGTCGATGGCGCGGCGGACCGGTGCGGGAACCATGACTTCGACCGACAGGCGCACCAGATCGGGCCAGTGGAGGTAATGGACCAGCTTCGCGGCGTACATCTGCGGCGTCTTCCGGTGCGCGACGAGCTTCAGACGCACTGAATAAAACGATGAGAGCCGTGGGTCCTGCGCGATCTTCTGGATGATCGCGGAGGTGACGAAGGGATGGTCAAGGATTGACAGGGCGTCGTCTTCGGTGAGCGCGGCGACGCCGCGGTCGAGCATCGCGGCAAGCTCTTCTCTGGTCGTTTTTGCGGCCGCGAGGCCCCGAGTCCATGTATTATTGCGCATCACCATCTTTGCGGGCCCGTAGGACAAAGTGACTGACGAACAAGAGGTTGCGTCTATCAACACGACCGACGCGCGCGGCATTCTGAACAGCTTCATCGTTCGACTGGCCGGAGCGCGGGTTGCGCTGCTCGCAATCCTTCACGCCCTCATTTTCAGTTTCTGCTATCCGCTGGCGTGGCTTGTCCGCTTCGAGTTCGACATCCCCGCCTCGTACCTGAAGGTCGTCACCGGCAGCCTCCTCTGGGTGGTCGGGATCGAGCTGGCGGTCGGGGCGCTGTTCGGTTTCTATCGCGGATGGTGGCGGTACGTCGGCATCCACGACGTCCTCCGCCTGGCCGCCGGCTGCACGGCGATGCTCGGCGCGCTGCTGGCGGTCTGGTACACGGCGCCGTGGACGCACTTCCCCGGACTCACCGGCGTGTCGCGCGCCGTCCTGTTCATCAACTACGCGTTCTCGCTGCTCGCGATCTTCGGCACGCGCGTCCTCGTCCGGCTGATGAAGGACATCTTCCGTGTCGAGGCCGCGGGCGAGGTCGCGAACGTGCTGATCATCGGCGCGGGCGATGCCGGAGAGGCGCTGGCGCGCGAGATTCAGCACCGTCCGCAGCTCGGCCTGCACGTCGCGGCGTTCGTCGACGACCAGCGCGCGAAGTGGCGCTCGCACATCCGCGGGATCCCGGTGTCGGGCCCGATCGCGAACATCGCGCAGATCGCCGACGCGAAGAACGCCACCGAGGCGCTCATCGCGATCCCGACGGCGTCGGGCCGTCGCATGCGCGACATCATTCGCGCCCTCGCGGACGCGAAGATCCGCTTCCGCACGGTCCCGGGACTCGACCAGCTCGTGACGGGCCGCGTCCGCGCGACGCAGCTCCGTCCCGTGAACGCGGACGACCTCGTGCGCCGCAAGGAGATCGTCCTCCCCGGCGATCCCGTGGGACACCTCTTCCGCAACAAACGAATCATCGTCACCGGCGCCGGCGGCAGCATCGGCTCGGAGCTGGCGCTGCAGATCCTGTCGATGGAGCCGGAGCAGTTGCACGCGATCGAGCGCTCGGAGCTGGCGCTCTACGAGCTCGGGCGCCGCATCCAGCAGGAACGCAAGTGGAAGGCGGACGCCGTGCGCTTCCACCTCTCCGACTTCGCCTCAGCCGCCTCGGTCGTCTCCGCCGTCCGGCCGCACGTCGTCGTCCACGCCGCCGCACACAAGCATGTCCCGCTCGGCGAGCAGAATGGCGGCGAGTACGTCCGCAACAACTGCGTCGCCGCGCGCGCGTTCGCCGAGGCATGCGAGGCGGCGGGAGTGGAACGGTTCGTCTTCATCTCGACCGACAAGGCGATCGAGCCGTCGAGCGTGATGGGGGCGAGCAAACGGGCCGCGGAGATCGCGCTGCTGGACCTGGCGCGGCGGACGAAGATGCACATCTCGATCGTCCGCTTCGGCAACATCATCGGATCGTCGGGAAGCGTCGTGCCGCTGTTCGTGGAGCAGATCGCGGCGGGCGGCCCGGTCACGGTCACACACCCCGACGCCACGCGCTACTTCCTCCGGACCTCGGAGGCGATCTCACTCATCCTGCAGGCGGCGTCGATCGGCGAAGGGATCAACATGCTCGACATGGGTGAGCCGATCCGGATCGCCGATCTCGCGCGCGACCTGATCATGTTGTCGAACCACTCGCCGGAGGACATCGCGATCACGTACACCGGTCTCCGGCCCGGCGAGAAGCTGACAGAGAGCATCCGGTCAACGATGGAGAAGCATGTCCCGACGGAGCACCCGCGCATCGTCGGCGTGCAGTCGCCGTTGCCGATGGCGGCCGAAGTCGATGGGTGGTACCGGCGCCTGGAACATGCGGCGATCACGCATTCACCGGCGATCGTCGAGGTGCTGCAGGAGCTGATCCCCGAGTTCCAGCCGCCGGCCGCGACGCGCGAGATTCACACGGAGAGTGAGACGTTCGCGGTGCGCGGGATCGCGTCGGTCGCGATGCCGAGCTGATGCCGGGAGTGTTGTCGCAGATCGCCGAGATCCTGGTCGCCGCGACGATCGTTCTTCTGCCGCTCGTCACCACCAGCGGCGGGATCGACAATTTCCGCGAGCCGAAAGACTCGCTGTTGATCGCGGCGGCGGCGCTTCTGGTCGTGGTCGGCGCGATCCGCTACGCGGTGCGGCCGGTAAAGATCTCCCTCAGAGGCGGACGAGGGCGTCCGCCGCTCCTGTTCCTGGCGGCGCTGGCGTGGACGTTCCTATCCGCGGCGTTCGCGACCAACCGTCATGACGCGGTCGGACCGCTCGTGTGGGTCTGCGCGCTGGCCGTGTTCGCGGTGGCGGCAACGCTGCTCGCATCGCGCGAAGGCGTTGGGACGATCCTCTGGGCGCTCGCGGCTCCTCTGATCAACGCGGTCGTTTTCCTGCTGCAGCGATTCCACGTCTGGAATCCGATTCAGTTCCCCGCCGATGTACCGCAGCACTTCCGCTACACGGCGCTCATCGGGAATCCCGACGACGCATCGAGCTTTTTCGTGGCGCCGCTGATCGCAGCGCTCGCCGTGGTCCTCGTGGCGCGCGGGTGGCGGCGTGGCGCCGCCGCAGCTGCCTTCGCCTTGCTCGCGGCGGCGCTGATCACGGGACGTCTGACTTCGATCATCGCCGTCGGCGCGGGCCTCTGCACGCTGGCGATCGTGCGGGAGCACAAACGCGCCCTGCCGGTGATCGCGGCCGTCATCGTGGCGGTCGTCATCGCCGGGCTCGCGTACGCACCGTTGCGCTCGCGTCTGCGCGTGATCGCCGGCGAATTCCGCGCCGGAAACTACGCGGAGGCGACGTCAGGACGCGTGACGCCGTTCCTCGCGGCGGCGGAGATGGCAAAGGCGCATCCGCTGTTCGGTGTCGGGCCTGCGGGCTTCGGCTGGGAGTACTTCCCGTACAAGATCGACGTGGAGCGGAAGTACCCGCAGCTCGCCCGGGTGTATGCCCACATGTTCAATTTCGCGAACGTGCACAACGATCACCTGGAGCTGATCGCGGAGTGCGGCATCGTCGCGTACGTCTTGCTCCTGCTCGCGATCATCGGCGTCGTGACGCGTGCACAACGGACGACGGGCGATGACGAGCGCAGCGCCTTCGCGCGAACGGCGGCGCTGCCGCTGGCGGTTGCGATGGGAGTGCTGTGCCTCGCCCACTTCCCGCTGCATCTGACAGCGCCGGCGCTGATGTTCGTCTACTTCGGATCGCTGGTGTACGGCTGGTCAGATGACGCTCCTCGAGTCGAGGAATCACGGATTCCGCGCGCTCTTGCGGTCGTCGCGGCGATCATCGCGATTGCAGGCGCGGCGTGGATCGCCAGACATTTCGCCTATGACCCATTCGTGGCAGAGACGAAGAAGCTGGCGTTGAAGAGCCGCACGGAACAGGCGATGAACTCCGGCGACTCGTCCCGCAGCGCGCCGATGGCGCGCGACGATCTCGTGACCATCAGCCAGTTCCTGCCGAAGCGCCCCGGCGACGTCGACTACCTGATGATGCGCGGCGCGAACGACCGCGTTCTCGGGAACTACGACGACGCGCGCGCGGCGTACCAGGAGGCCCTCAGCTACGACCGCCGTCCGGAGCTGTACTACGAGCTTGGATGCACCGATCTGCAGCTCGGCCGCCGCGACGAAGCGCTCGACGCGCTGTTCCAGGCGGTCCTCTTCAGCCGCATCTACCTCGACTCGCTCTCGCCCGACGTCGTCGCCGCGCTCAACGCCCGTCTTCGCCGCGAGGCGCCGCATCTGGTCGGCCACTGATGTATTCGTCGGTTTCGCGTAGTCCCTCCGGCGAGCCGATCTCGTAGAAACGGTCGTGCATCTCGAAGCCGGCGAGCTCGTTGCGCAGCGACAGGTCGTGGTAGACGTCGGCGAGGTCGAGGACGGCCTCGGAGGGGCGGATGCCCTCGTCCTGCCCGCCGCGCGCGCGGACGGGGTCGTCCGCCCCTCCAGAGGCCGCGCCACACCAGGGATCCAATGCGTCCCGGCGGAGGGCGCCGAGGCCGTAGTCGATGTAGAGCATGTCGGGGGTGCGGTTCTTCTTGTCGTAGCGGACGATGTTTCCGTTGTCGAAGAGGACGTTGCTCTTGTCCCAACGTCCTTCGTTGCGGATCACGGCCATCAGTCCGAGCTTGCGGCTCGCGACGAAGGTGCGCGCGACGGCGGCGTAGTCGCAGTCGAGGTAGGAGTCGCCGTACATGATCAGGAAGGCGTCGCCGAGGAGCGGGAGGGCGCGGATGAGCGCGCCGCCGGTGCCGCAGAGCGTGTCACCGTCGTAGCTGTACTTGATGGATACGCCGTACCGCGAGCCGTCTCCGAGCGTCTGCTCGACCATCTCGCCGAGGAAGCCGACGCAGAAGACGACGTCGGTGATCCCGCTGTCGCGGAGGAGGCGGAGCTGGTGTTCGGCAAACGGCCGGCCGGCGACGTCGAGCAGCACCTTCGGCACGCGCTCGGTGAGCGGACGCATGCGCGTCGCAAGGCCGCCCGCGAGTATGGCGATCGGAAGCGTCACGGCCGGAAGAGTGCGGCGAACGTGCGCGCGATCAGCCGGAGATCGCCCAGGAACGTTCGCGTGTCGATGTAGGTGAGATCGTCGCGCAGCTTGTCGTGCATGATCTCACTCACGTATCGCTCGTGCCAGTCGTCACCGGCGAGGAGCGATTCCTCGTTGTGGTAGCGCAGCGACGCCGGGCTGGTGACGCCAGGTCGCACGGTGAGCACGCGACGCTCTTCTTCCGTGTACAACGCGACGTACTCCGGCGCCTCAGGGCGCGGGCCGACGATGCTCATTTCACCGCGCAGCACGTTGACGAATTGCGGCAGCTCATCGACTTTGAACCGGCGCAGGACCCGGCCGAGCGGCGTCACGCGATCATCGCCGCCGCGCGTGATTGCGGGGCCGCCTGCGCTCGTGCGCATCGTCCGAAACTTCAGGATGTGGAACGGCACGCCACCGCGTCCAACGCGCTCCCCGCGGTAGAACACTCTTCCCGCGGAGGTGAGCCGTATCAGCGCGGCGATGACAGAAATGAATGGCGACAGGACGATGAGCGCGGCAAGGGACGCTACGACGTCAAAGAGCCGTTTCATCGCGCGTCGCGCACGGCGCGAATGACGATGTCGACCTCGTCGTCCGACATCACCGAGTAGATCGGTAGCGAGACCTCGCGCTCGTATTGCTGCATCGCCACCGGGAAGGAGTCGGACGTGTAGCCGAACCGGTCGCGGTAGAGCGGATGGAGGTGGAGCGGGATGAAGTGCACACTCGTCCCGATCTCGCGCCCCCGCAGATGCTCGATGAACTTCGTCCGGACGATCCCATTCAGCCGGAGTGCGTAGAGGTGCCACGAGTGATCCTCGGGCGCTTCGAACGGCGGAATCTCGAACGCCGTGTCCGAGCCGAACGCCTCGTTGTAGCGCATGGCGATCTCCTGGCGGCGGTCGCGCATCCGGTCGATCTTCGCGAGCTGCGCGATACCGAGCGCGCCCGCAATGTCGGTCATGTTGTATTTGTAGCCGGGGGCGACGACCTCGTAGTACCAGGAGCCTTCGGCCCGGTAGCGGTTCCACGCGTCGTGGCTGATGCCGTGCAGCGCGAGGACGCGGCAGCGAGCCGCCCACTCGTCGTTGTCGGTGCAGAGCATGCCGCCCTCCCCCGTGGTCACCGTCTTGGTCGCGTAGAAACTGAAGCAGGTGATGTCGCTGATCGCACCGACGACACGGCCGCGATAACGGCTGGGGAGCGCGTGCGCGGCGTCTTCAATGATCGCGATGCGGTGCGGTTTGGCGATGGCGCGCAACGCGTCGAGGTCGGCGGCGAGGCCGCCGAAGTGGACGGGAATGATCGCCTTCGTCCGCTCGGTCACGGCTGCTGCGACGCAATCGGGGTCGATGTTGAACGTGCGCGCGTCGACGTCGACGATCACCGGTTTCGCGCCGAAGTAGAGGACGACCTCCGCCGTCGCCGTGAATGTGTAGTCGGGGACGATCACCTCGTCGCCGGCCTTCAGGCCGATCGCTTCGAGCGCGAGGTGGAGCGCGGCGGTGCCGGAGTTGAGGGCGACCGCGTGTTTCGCGCCGACGTAGTCCGCGATCTCGCGTTCGAGGCGGTGGACCTGCTCCCCTGTCGTGAGCCATCCCGACTCGAGAACGGCCCGCACACTCTCGATCTCTTCCCGCCCGATGTCGGGCCGCGCGAACGGAATCATCGTGCGTACTCCACGAGCTTACGCCCCTCGGCATTGGTGAACGAACGGCGCACGGTGAACCCGAGCGTCTCATAGAACATCTTCACGCCCTCATTGTCTGCGGCGTCGGTGATCAGCCACAAGCTCCCCGCACCTGCCTCGTGCACGCGCGCGATGAATGCCTCGACGAGGGCGCGCCCGAGGCCGCGATGCTGCTCGCGCGGATGGACGGCGAGCGACATGAGCTCGGCGCCTTGATCGGGCTTTTCATGGGGAGGGCGGACGCCCTCCATGAGGCGGGACTTCGCGCGACGCATGACACGAACGAGGGTCGACGGGCGCCGAATGACCGCCGGGAGGATCGCGAACGCAACTTGCGCGGACCGCTTCAGTAAAAGCCGTCGGTAAAACGACCGCGACTCGAGCATGCCGACGACGAAGCCGCCGACGCGCTCCTCGGCGGTCGCGACGAGCGCAATACCGTCTCGTAGCACCGCGCCGTAGAAGACACGAAGAAAGCGCGGCCCGAGAAATGTGAGGAAGAAGTTTGGAAAGGCGGCGAGGTGGATTGCGACGACGGCGTCGAGGTCGGTGGGATGCATCGTGCGGACGTTCATCGGGCCACCGCCTCGATGGCGTCGGCGAAGCGCTCGTAGAGAACGCGAGCGTCGAATTGTTCGGACGCTTTGTTCGCCGCATGCGACATCGCATCGCGATTCGCCGCCACGCGCGCGATGGCGTCCTGGAGCGACGCGACATTGCCGGACGCGTAGCGCGTACCTGCACCGAAGAGATCGATGTCGAGCGACGTGATCACCGGCAGCCCGGCGGCAAGGTAGTCGAAGAGCTTCGTCGGGAGCGCCACGATCGACGCGGCGACATAAGGCGCGAGACCGATGTCGGCCGAGGCGTAAAGGTGTTTCAGATCGTCGGGCCCGAGAACGCCGACGAAGCGCACGTTCGCGGGAGCGATCCGGCGCAGCCGCTCGCCGGCCGGCCCTTGCCCTGCAATGACGAGATCGGCGTCGATGCCGCGCATCGCCTCGAGGAGCGTCGCGAGGTCGTAGTGCTCGCCGAGCGAGCCGGCGTAGACGAGCGTGAGGCGTGAGTGCGGCTCGCGCGAAGCACGCAACGCGGTCGGATCGACGCCGATCGGAATCGTGATCGCGTTCCGTGCCCCTTCGCGTAGCATGACGTCGCGGTACGCGTCGGCAACGGCGATGACGAGCGACGCCGCTTCGACATTGCGGCGGCGCATCGCGCGGAGCGGGTTCACGGCGATGCTGATGAGCGACCGGAGCGCGCGTGGCGCGGCGTTCACGAAGAGCTCCGGCCAGAGGTCAAAGCAGTCGAGGACGAGCGGCGCTCTATGGAATGCGGCGAGCTTCCGTCCGGCGGCACCGCAGAACTGCGGCGGGTCGGCGGCGAGGATGACATTAGGCCGAGGGAGGCGGCGACCGCGATCGAGCACGCGTCGAGCGAACGTCCGCTCGAACCAGAGGCGGTGAACGCTGATGTTGCGGCGATACGACGGCGTAGGCACGAGCCGGATCGTGTAACCGCCGCCGTCGCGCTCTTCCCATCCGCGCGCGCGATGGCGTTTGTTGTGGTGATTGAAGCCGGCGGTCCACCAAGTCACGACGTGCCCGCGCGCGGCCAAGGCTCGCGCCTGGTAGGTGAACCGGTAATCGCGCCAACCCTCGCCCGGAATCGGGCCGTAGGGGTTGATCAGCCAGACGTGCACGGCGTCATGATGCCTCACTGGTCTTCGCGACGGACCAGCGGAACGCGAACATGCATGCGACCCCGGCGAGCAGCACCGGGATGACGGCGACGGCGTAGAGGACGAGCGAGTAGGTCAGCGCGGCTGTGCGGTCGACGCCGAACGCCGCGAGCGCGATGATCACGAGGTACTGGAAGAGGCCGACTTTCCCCGGCAGCGACGGCGGCGCCTCGCCGACGCGCAACACGGCGGTCAGGAAGACGGCGGCGACCGGCGAGAGCGGAAGACCGACCGCAAGGAAGAGGATGTAGTTCACCGAGATCGAGAAGAAGAGGACGGCGACCGCCAGGAACCAGATCGCGAGACCCGCTTTCCAGTCGCGCAGTGAACGTAAACCGGAAAGCGCCGCCTCGCTGAACTCGATCAGGCGCGCCGACCAGCGATCGGGAAAGCGGCGCGCGATCAGCTCGACGACACGGAGCAGCGATCCGCTCCAGAACGTCAGCACCAGGATGGCGGCGAGGAGAGCCGCCGCGGTAATCGCGAGCGCGGTCCCCGATCGCGTCATCCACTTCGGCAGCGTCATCTCGATCAGGAGAAACCCGACGCAGACGGCGAAGACGGCGAGGTCGGTGACTTTTTCGACCACGATCGTCGCTCCGACGCGCGTCTTGCTCACGCGCTCGCGCGTCCCGACGAGGTACATGCGCGCCAGCTCGCCGAGGCGGGCCGGGATCGCTACGTTGACGGTTTGGCCGATGAGGATCGCGGCCGCGAGGACGAACCAGTTGCGGTCGCGGTGCTCCGGCGCGAAGAGGAGCCACCAGCGCGTCGTGTTGACGATCAGCGTCACGACGACGAGGAGCAGCGCGGCGCCGACGATCTCCGGACGCGTCGCGCGTAGCGCCGTCGTCACGGCACTCCACTCGACGCGGCGGAACGCGAGGACCAGCGCGGCGATGCCGATGACCGCGCCGGCGATGATCTGCGGCGTGGAGCGTTTGACGCGCTCGCGCCAGTCGATGACGTCAGCGGACACGGCGGAAACTCCAGGCTGCGACCGCGATCGCGGCAGCGGTGATCCAGACGGCGTGGCCGAGCAGAGCCCACCAGTGGATCACGCTGTTTGCTCCACTTCACGATGCATGAGGACGATGAGGCCGAGGGCGACCCAGAAGAAGATTCCGACCTTCGCGCCGAGGGCGATGGCGTCGACGGTGCCAAAGAGGAAGTAGGCCAGCATGCCGGCGGCTATCCCTCCGACGGCGAGGCGGTTCGATGTGCTCATGCGATACGCCTGGAACAGCAACGCCGCGGCGCCGAACCAGATCGCCAGGTATGCGATCAGACCGGGAATGCCGAGGTCGAGGGCGGCTTGGAGGAGGTGGTTGTGTGCGTGCGCGATGTCGAAATCGGCGGGCGTCAGGAACGCCGGATACATCACCGGCATGATCTTGCGAAAGGTGTTCATGCCGGCGCCGGTGAACGGGAAGTCGCCGATCATGGTGATAGCGCGCGACCAGAGCTCCGTGCGGCCCTCGAAATCGGAACCGACGCCGTTGCCGACGGAATGCGTCAGTCGTTGCCGCAGCGGAATCGCCGCCGCGATCGCGATGACAATCAAAACGATCGCGACGATCCGTGACCTGCGGCCGCTCCAGATCGCCCAGGCGGCAAGCGCGACGGCGATGCTGAGCAAACCGCCGCGCGACTGTGTCAGAAGCAGCGTCGCCGCGGTGAAGAGAAACATCGCCGCGTACGCGATGCGGCGTCCGCCGGCCGAGGTGACCGCCAGCGCGAGCTGCAGCGGCACGAACATGACGAGCGCGCCAGCGATGGCGTTTGGCTGGAAGCCTTCCGACTGTCCCGGAACGCCGCGAATGACAGCCGGGAGGTGCGACGTGATCGATGCGAGCGCCGGCATCTTCGTCATCCAGTTCGTCCCGAGGACGCCGAGCGCGGCGAGCGCGGTTCCGGCGAGGACGAACACGTCGATCGCAATGGCGAGGCGCGCACTGCGAACGATTGCGAAGAAGAGAGCGATGCCGAAGACGACGCCGAGGACCTTGGAAGCGCTGAAGAGGATGTCGAACGTCGCGTAGAGGCTCACCGCGACCATGACGAGGAGCAGCAGGAGCGATCCGTTGAGCGCCGTGCGCGGGAACGGCTCACCCGTCTTTACCAGTGAGACGAGCCAGGGGAGCGGAAGGAGGACGATCAGCGTGAGGAGCACGCCCCCCGTGGGAGGAAAGAGGAAGAGCGGCGACAGCAGGACCAGCGTCGCGATCTCTACCCGTGCTGTAAAACGATTCAAGAGTTGGCGGTGACAGGAAGGTCGAGCGCGAAGCCGGCCTGCCGGGCATCGTTGAAAAACATCTTCACGGTGTCGAGCGAGTAGTCGGCCAGGTCCTTCCCGATCAGATCGAGCTTCTTGAGGATGTCGTTGGTCGCCGTGATGATGTGGCAGCCGACCTCCTCCGCCTGGAAGACGTTGAGCAGCTCGCGCGGGCTCGCCCAGATCAGCTCCGCGCCCGGAACGCCGGCGAGGACGCGAACAGATTCGGCCATGATCGGCATCGGGTCGCGCCCGGTGTCGGCGATGCGTCCCGCGAATACGGAGACGCAGCTCGGCGCTCCGCCGCGCACGGCGTCGGCGACGGCGTGCACCTGCTCGAGGGTCATCATCGCGGTGACGTTGACCTTCACGCCGTCATGCGCGAGCGACCGGACGAGGTCGTAGGCAGGCTCGCGGCGGGTGTTGGTGATCGGAATCTTGACGTAGACATTCTCGCCCCAGGTCGCGATCTCGCGCGCCTGCCGCTCCATCTCGTCGAACTCGTCGGAGAAGACCTCGAACGAGATCGGACGGTCGGGGATGGCATCGAGGATCTCGCGCGCGAACGCGCGGTAATCGCTCACGCCCGCCTTGCGCATCAGGGTGGGGTTCGTGGTGAACCCTTTCACGAACGGCTTGCGATACATCTCGAGCATGCCGGCTTTGTCGGCGCCGTCCGCGAACAGTTTCACGTTCAGGTCATTGACCGCAGTCATCGAGCCTCCCCGATTGAAGTCATCTCGGAATTCAAGGTCATGATTCGTTCGGCCGCCTCCGCGAGGGAGCCGACGCGCTCGAACGGAGGGGCCGGCTGGCGCTCGGCGTAACCGTAGTCGATGAAGAACGGCGTGCAGCCGGCGCGTTGGCCTGCTTCGACGTCGCGCCAGCGGTCTCCGACCATGTACGAGCTCGCCAGATCGACCTGATGCCGCTGAGCCGCCTCGACGATCCCTCCCGGTTCTGGCTTCCGGCACGCGCACGCCTCGGCGTCGTCGTGATAGCAGACGAAGAAGTCGTCGATCGCCAGTTCGTTCGCGAGTCGCTGGTTGATCTGCTCGACCGCCGCGCGCTCCTGCGTTCCGCGCGCAACATCCGGCTGATTCGTGACGACGATGAGGACGTAGCCGGCATGGCGCAGCCGCAGCAGTGCATCGCGCGCGTCCGGCAACACCTCGACCTCCGTCACCGACTGCGGCGGAAACGGTTTCCCGTCACGGACCACGGCGCGATTGATCACGCCGTCACGGTCAAGAAATACGGCTCGCTTCAAGCGATGCGGACTCCCATTTGGTTTGCTTCTGCTTCAGAACCGGATGCGACACCAGAAGATGCCAGACGACCGCCTGGAACGCCTCCGAGTGCGGCGTGACGGTCTCTGGGTTCACGGTCGGAACGACGACGCATGCATCGGCGACCTTGGCCGTGTAGCCGCCGTCGCGGCCGACGACACCGACGACTTGCGAGCCGACGGTCTTCGCGTACTGCAGCGCGCGAACGAGGTTCGGGCTGATGTTCTTGTCGAGGTTGCCGCCGCCGACGGAGAAGATGAAGAGCATGTCGTTCTTAGTGAGCCGGCTCGTCTTCAGCCACTCGACGAACACGGTCTCCCACCCTTCGTCGTTGGTCCGCGCGGTGAGCTCAGAGACGTTGTCGGTCGGCGCGTATGACTCGATGCCGACGATCTTGCGGAAGTCGTTCACGGCGTGCGAGCAATTGCCGGCACTCCCGCCGACGCCAAGGAAAAAGAGGCGTCCCTGGCGTTCGCGAAGGTCGGCGAGAAGGTCCGCAACTCGTTCAATCGCATCGACATCGATCCGGGCGATCACTTCCGCCGCCTCGGCGAGGTGTTGGCGTGCGTAGCTCATGTTTTGGTTGCTCCAGAATAACTCAGGAGAGGAGGATTTTCGTTCCCTCGAAATCGAAACGGAAGCGGACTTCTTCCAGTCCGGCCCGGCTCATGGCGTGGCGCAGGCGATTGCGATCCGCGGCGTAGAACATGAGGAATCCGCCGCCCCCGGCACCGACGAGTTTGCCGCCGACGGCGCCGTTCTGCATTCCGAGGTCGTACCACGCGTCGATCTGCCGGTTCGACATCCCGCCCGAGCGGCGCTTCTTGTGCTCCCAGTGTTCGTGGAGCAACGCGCCGAACTCGGCGACGCGGCCGCCGACGAGTGCCTCCTGGCTGCGCGCTGCGAGCTCTTTCACGTAGTCAAGGTTGCGGATCATCTCGTCATCGCCGTGCTGGCTCCGCACTTTCTGGTCTTTGAGGATGCTGCCGGCGCTGCGTGAGAAGCCGGTGAAAAAGAGAAGGAGGTTGTCCTCGAGGTCGGCCATGGTGTCGAAGCTGATGGCGAGCGGCTCAGCGACGACGGACTCGTCCGGATTGAAGCGGAAACAGGTGATGCCGCCGTACGCGGCGATGTACTGGTCTTGTTTGCCGACCGGCTCGCCGAGGCGATCGATCTCGACTTCGCAAGCGAGACGCGCGAGGTCGGACGGCAGGATGGCGCGGCGGCGATGCGCGTACAGCGCTTTGATCAGTGCCGTCGTGAAGCTGCCTGAGGAGCCGAGGCCGGTGCCGGATGGGATGTCGGCCAGCGTGGTGATCTCGATCTGCGGCGTGCGGAAGTCGAGCATCCGGATCGCTTCGCGAATGATCGGATGCTGGATGTCCTGCGCCGCCTCGACGTGTTCGAGCTGCGAGTATTTGAGGAAGATGCCCGGCACGAACGGCCGCATCGCCGTGACGTAGACGTACTTGTCGATCGCGGCGGCGATGAGGAAGCCGGTGTGCTCGCGGTAGTAGGACGGCAGGTCGGTGCCGCCGCCGCCGAGGGTGATACGCAGCGGACTACGAGCGATGATCATAGCCAGAGGCCTCGTAAATGCGGCGCACGACTTCGAGCGCCGCGCGCGCGTCGCGGAGTCCGGGGTTCGGCGTTCTCGATTGCGCGATGTCGGCGAGGAACTCGCGGAACTCGAGCTCCCACGACTGATCGCCGCGCGGGTACTCCCACGCGGTGGTCTCGGGCGGTCCCATCTCGGGAAGCATGCGATGGAACGTCAGGCGCTCCACGCCGTAGCTGCCGCCGAGGCCGTCTATCTGGAGCTTGCCGGTGCGGCCGTAGATCTCGAGGGAGAAGAGGTTCTTCCACTCCGTGCAACTGACGTGGAGGAACGCGGCCCGGTCGTCGGCGTTGCGGAGAAGGAGGAACGCGTTGTCGTCGACCGGCATGTCCCAAAAGTACGTCGCCGCGTGGCCGTCGATGGTCGGGAAGTCGCCGAGAAACCAGCGGGAGAGGTCGATGAGGTGCACGCCTTGGTCGATCAGCTCGCCCCCACCCGACAGCTCCGGATTGGCGCGCCATTCTTTGTCGTATCCGACGCGTCCGCCGTGTCCGTAGCGGCCGCGGACGAACATCAGGTCGCCGGCGGCGCCGGAATCGATGATCTCGCGCGCCTTCTGAAGCGCCGGATGGTAGCGATGGTTGAAACCGACGCGGACCTGTACGCCCTTGCGGTCCGCGGCTTCGATGAGCGGATCGATCTCGGCGACGGAGCGGGCCGCAGGTTTCTCGATGAGGACGTGCTTACCGGCTTCGATTGCTTCGAGGGCGACTGTGGCGAGCGCGTCGTTCGTCGTCGCGACGACGACGATCTGGATGTCATCGCGGCCGACGGCGTCTTTCCAGTCGCAGGCGACCGCGTCGTAGCTCGACGCGAGTTGCTGGGCGCGAGCCGCGGCGAGATCGGCGCACGCGATGAGACGCGCGCCAGCGAGCGAGCGGGCGCGCTTCTGTCCGATGAGGCCACAGCCTACGATTACAACGTTCAATCGCCGCCCCACGTCATGCCGCGGTCTTTCGGAGTGATGCGGCGGAGCGTGTAGATGTCGCTGCGTTTCAGGTCGTCGATTCGCTCGGGGAACTCGCCGAACGGATCCCATACGGCGCTGATCAGCTTTCCGGTAATGCCATCGCTCGCGTCGGAGCCGAGGAAGACGGCGAGCTCAGCGCCGCGTTCGAGACCGGCGCCGCCGCTCTCCTTCTGCTTCACGGAACGGTCGAAGAAGTTCGGGCCGACCTTTCCGGGACCTGCCGCGAGGATCTCGTCGAGGAGACGCGTGTTGAGCGCGCCGGGCGCGATGCTGTTCACGTCGACGTTCCACTCGCGCAGCTCCTCCGCGAGCGATTCGGCGAAGCGGACGATCGCCGCCTTCGACGATGCGTATGCGGTGATGCGCGGCAACGGGTTTGTGGCGCCGCCGCCGGAGAGCTGGACGATCTTTCCGCGCCGGTTCTGCTTGAAGTGAGGGACGACGGCGCGGCAGAAGAGGACGGAGCCGAGGAGGTTGATGCTGATCGCAGCGGCCCAAGCTTCCCAGTCGACCTCTTCGATCGGCCCGAGCGGGCCGTAGACCCCGGCGTTGTTGACGAGGATGTCGATCCGGCCGAATGCGTCGAGCGTTCGCTGCACGACGCGTTCGACGTCCTCGCGCTTCGAGACGTCGGCGGTCTCCGCGACGACCCGCTTCCGATCGCCGCCCGCCGCCACGAGCGCGTCCTCTGCGACTTTCAGCGTCTTGGCGTCGCGTCCGCAGATCATGACGGATGCTCCCGCGGCCACGTACGCGCGAGCGATCGCGAGGCCGAGGCCTTGGCTTGCTCCGGTGACGATCGCGTTGCGTCCTGTGAGGTCGTACGGCATCACACCGCCTTTCCGACGGTGACGTACGTCAGATCACGCACGCGGGAGAACTGCTGCGCGAGAAAGCGATTCGCGTCGAGGACGAGCTTCCCGCGGAGGTCTTGCGCGACCGTGGTGCCATCGATGTCTCTGAACTGCGGCCATTCCGTCATCACTACGAGCGCGTCTGCGTCCTTCGCAGCGTCGCGTGCATCGGCGTGCAGCCGCACCCGGCCGGCGAGCGGTTCGGGAAGCGACCGCACCGACGGATCATGCGCATTGACGACGGCGCCCTCTTCCGCGAGCGACTCGACCAGTTCGATGGCTGAGGAGCGCCGCAAGGTGTCAGTTCCCGGCTTGTACGTCAGCCCCCACACCGCGATCTGACGGCCGCGGAGATCGCCGAGGAGATCACGGAGCCGGCGTTTCGCCCACGAACGGTGCGCGTCATTGCTCGCCTTCACAGCAGCAATGACGTGGGTCGGGAGGTCGAGCTTCGTTCCGAGCTCGGAGAGGAACATGATGTCGCGCGCGAGCGTCCCTCCAGCGAAAGCGCCGCCGGGGCCGAGGTATGCGCCAGGGCCGATCCGCTTTTCCGTCTTCAGACCGCGCTCCACTTCCTTCGCGTCAGCGCCGACGCGCTCGCAAATCGCGGCGATCTCATTGATGAACGTGACCGAGAGCGCCAGGAAGGCATTGAGCGCGTGCTTCGTCATTTCCGCCGACTCGACCGACATCGCCTCGATGCGATCGGTGAACGGCGCGAGAAGGCGCGCGACGCGCTCGCGGTCCGCCTCAGATCGCACGCCGGCGATAACGCGATCGGGATGCGTAAAGACCTCGATCGCTTTCCCGAGGCGTAGGTTCTCCGGCGAGTACGCGAACGTGATGCCGCGTCCCTCCGCCGCCTGCTCCAGTCGCCGTGTCGTACCGACCGGCACCTGCGACGAGATCAGCACGAGCGCCCCTTCTTTGATGTTCGGGAACAGCGCCTCCACCGACTGGCCAACGAAGGCGACGTCGGCGTGATCGTCGGCATCAACCGGCGTATCGAACGTCACCCACACGACGTCCGCATCGCGCAACCCCTCGGCCGGATCGGTCGTAAAACGAAGACGACCGGCCGTGATGCCCGCGTTGAGTAGGTCGTCGAGTCCAGGCTCGAAGAGCGGCGCACGCGCCGATGAAAGGTTCGTGATCGTCCCGGGATCGGAATCGAGTCCCGTGACGTCGTGACCACCCGCTGCGAGACACGCCGCGGTCACGGTGCCGAGGTGCCAGAGGCCGGCGACGGAGACCTTCATGGGCGCGCCTCGAGGAGCCACGGATTGGCGCGGAGGTATGCGAGCGTCCGGACGATGCCTTCGCGAATCGACAGCTTCGGCTTCCATCCGAGGGAGCGGATGCGCGAGCAGTTGAGGAAGATGAACGGGTTGTCGCCAACCCATCCGCGATCGCCGCCGGTGTAGTTCAGGTGCGGCGAGACGCCCAGCGTTTCGCAGATCCAGCCGATCGAGTCGTTCACCTGGCAGTACTCGTCGGTGCCGAGGTTGTAGATATGGACCTTGCCGGTCGGACGCGACATCGCGAGAAAGATCGCGTCTATGCAGTCGTCGATGTGGAGGTACGACTTCCGCTGCTTTCCGTTGCCGAGAACGCGCAGCTCGCTGGCATTGGCGCGGAGGCTCTTGTAAAAGTCGAACACGTGACCGTGCGAGTAACGCTCGCCGAGGATCGAGACGAAGCGGAAGATGTAGCCCTCGAATCCGTAGCCTTCGCAGTAGGCCTGAATCAGCGACTCCCCTGCCAGTTTCGAGGCGCCGTAGAGCGACGTCTGGATCGGAAACGGCGCATTCTCCGGCGTCGGGATGACCTCCGCCTCGCCGTAGACCGATCCAGTGGACGAGAAGGCGATCCGCCTCACTCCGTTCGCGCGCATCGCCTCGAGGACGTTGAACGTCGCGAGCGTGTTCTGCTCGACGTCTTTCTTCGGATGCTCGAGGCCGAAGCGAACGTCGGCATTCGCGGCGAGATGGAAGACCGCGTCGCAAGCGGCGGCGGCTTCGGTGAGCGCCGCGAGGTCGAGCGTGTCGCCGCGGACGAGGCGGAACGCGGACGAGGAGCGTGCCGAATCGAGAAACGGCTCCTGTCCGGTCGAGAAGTTATCGAAACCGACGACGTCGTGGCCGTCGCGGAGGAGGCGATCGACGAGGTTACTTCCGATGAAACCGGCCGCGCCGGTGACGAGTGCTTTCATGTGTCTAATGGGGCCTATGACCCGGTGCCGGCAAGGACCGTCCAGGCGGTACGCACCAGGATCTTGAGATCGAGCCACAACGACCAGTTGTCGATGTACTCGAGGTCCATCTTCACCCAGTCGTCGAAGTTCGAGATCTTATTGCGCCCGCGGACCTGCCACAAGCACGTGATGCCGGGACGGATGCTCAGCTTCCGCTTGTGCCAGAAACCGTAGGCGTCGAGCTCGTGGGGAAATGCGGGACGCGGTCCGACGAGCGACATGTCTCCTTTCAGCACGCTCCAAAGCTGCGGCAGCTCGTTGAGACTGAACTTGCGCAGAAAGCGGCCGAGCGGCGTCACGCGCGGGTCGTCGCGAATCTTGAAGACGGGACCGGTCATCTCGTTCTTCGCGAGCAGCTCGCTCCGGCGGTCGTCGGCGTCGCTGTACATCGTGGTGAACTTGTACCCGGTGAAGCGCATGCCGTTCCGGCCGACGACGTTCCATCGGTAGAACACCGGGACCTTGCGGTCGGTCAGTTTGATCAGGATCGCGATGACGAGAAACAGCGGCGACAGCAGCGTCAGCAAGGCGGCGGAGACGACGATGTCGAACGCTCTCTTGAAGAAGAGCGAGTCGGAGTCGAAGTGCGGCGGCGTCAGGACGACCGCCGGCAGGTGGAGGATCTGATACGGATACAGCATCTGCAGCTTGCGGACTCTCCCAAAGAGCAGCGCCTGCGGAACGATGCGGAGGAGGATCCCAAGCTCGTCGCACGTCTCGATGACCGAGGCCAGCCAGTCGGTGCTGCCGTACGACTGGACGGCGATCACCTCGTCGACCGGATGCGTGATGAGGGTCGATGCGAGGTCGGACGCGTTCCCGATCGACGGGATGCCGGCCTCTCCCTGATCGGCATCGTCCGGGATGCCGAGGAAGGCGTTGACCGTGTACTCCGTCTTCGCGATGTTGTCGGCGAAATACTTCACCAGCCAGCGAGCCCCTTCGCGCGGTCCGACGAGAAGGACTTTCTTCGTATAGAAGCCGGCATCTCTCCGGCGCACGAAGTAGTGCCGGAGCGACATGCGGAAGCTACAGAGCAACACGGCCGCAAGTGCGATGAAGGAGAGGATGAACAAACGACTCCAGCCGATCTGCTTGTCGAAAAACAAGAGCAGCGTGATGACCCCCGCAGCGCCGAGCGGCGCGGCGATGGAGTAGACGACCACGCGGGCGCGGGTCTGCTGCAGGAGCGGACGGTAGGCTTCGAGAAATTCGAGGACCAGGAGTGCCGCCGCGCCGCCGACGACGAGCATCGGCGCGATCCTGAGGAACGGCGGGAGCACGCCGGTGGCCGGCTCGGGGTGCAGGACGGGTGGAAGCGACTGGACGCGGACCCGAAGGAAGAGATCGTGCAGCGCCGGCCAGATCGCGTACGACAGGCAAAAGGCGACCGCAATCACCGCGAAGTCGAGCATCCAGAAGAATCGGCGAGGGATCATCGGTTTTCGAGCACGGAAGCTTCGCGCGCCACGGGGGCGACCGCAACGGAAGATCGGCCGTGGGACAAGACGTCGTCATAGAAGTCCTCGAGCTGGTCGATCACTCCCTGCCACGAGAGCTGCAGCGTCGCGACTCGCATCGCCGCCGCTCGAACGAGCTCCGCGGCGGCCGGGTCGCGGACGACGTCCGTGATCTTCCGCGCAAGGTCGTCGGCGGTCGGATCGGCGACGAACGCCGCGTTTTCATGCTCGAGGAATCGCGGCAGATCGCCAACACGGCTGACGACCACCGGCACGCCGCGCGACAACGCCATGTTCACTCGCGACGGCCACCGCGCGCGGCTCGAGAGATTCTTGCTCAGCGGAACGACGAAGGCGTCGGCCGCCGCTAGGTAGTTCGCGAGAACGCTCGTCGAAACGAATCCCGTCTCGGTGACGCGCGGCCCGTCCAGGTCGGAGGGAAGTTTCAGTCTCGTACGCCCGATCAGCGCGAACCTCGCATCGGGCATCTCGCGGAGAACGCGGCGAATGACGTCGAACAGGAGCTTCGCATCGCTGACGTTGAGCACACCAACCGTGATGAAGAGCTTCTCGTCGTGACCGATTCCGAGATCCGTTCTGGCCAGTTCGCGCGGCCCGGCGTCCTGCGGCGGCTCGCACCCTTGCGGAAGAAGAAGGATCTCCTCGCGCCGAACGCCGAGGCTGACGGCACGGTCGCGAAGGGAACTGGAGATCACGGTCGTCCCGTCGGCGAAACGGCGGAAGCGCTCTTCAAAGAAGGTCTCGATGGCGTTGTAGAAGTAGCGTGTCCAACCGCCGCCGCGCTCCATCTGCGTACCGCCGCGGCCCCACCAGTCGGACCAGTCGATGATCAGTTTGGCGTTTCGTTTTCGCGAGAAGTAGCGCGCCGCCAGGGCGGGTAGGATCACCACCGGCCGCGTGTCCCATGCCTGGATCAGGTCCCATTTGCGTCCCGCGACGAAGCGAATCCGCGAAAGAACGTCCCACGGATCCCATCCCGACCGTCCGATCCCCCAGAAGAGGTCGGGCGTATGAATGATCTCGACGCCGTCGACGACTTCCGTCTCCTGCCGCCATCGGGAGTGAGGTGAGATCGAGAGGAGCGTCACCGAGTGCCCGCGCCGCGTGAGATACCGCGCCGCATCGAATGCGCGAAAGAAGGTTCCGCCGACCCGGACGACGTTGTGGTTGAGGAAAAGAATGCTGAGACGGCGAGGACCCGCGGTCTTCGATAGGACCGGCCGGCTGCGCCCCAACCACTCCCGAGCGACGAGCGTACCGAAACGCAATGCGCCGAACGTATACCGCTTCCACATCCGCCGCGGTTCGGTGAAGAGGCGGTGAAACCAATAAAGATGCAGGCGGTCGATCAACGGCGGGTAAAACGTCTGGGCGGTGCTGAGTTTGTCGAAGAAACCGCCGACGCCAACGATGAAGTTCGCGGCCAGGCGCGACCGATACCGCGCGATCCATTTCTCCTGCTTCGGCTGTCCCATGCCGACGAGAAGAATCGTGGGGCGCGCTGCCGCGATCTTCGCAATCACCTCTTCGGAGTCTTCCTGGGTCGTGATGAGGCCGTGGTGGGTCCCCGCGATCGAGACACCGGGGAAGCGCGCCTGCAGGTTTTTCGCCGCACGCTCAGTCACACCCGGCTCTCCCCCCATGAGAAAAAAACTCCAGCCACTTCTCGCCGCAACCGGCGCAATGAGCGGCACCGCGTACTCCGGGGAGAAGATGTTTTCGCGCGTCACTTTCACACCGGAAACGCGCGACGTGGCGAGCACCGCGATTCCGTCCGGCGTGAGGAGGTCGAGATCCCCGAACGCCTTCGCGGCTTCGGGATCGGATTGGATGACATTGACGCTATGGAAGTGCAGGTAGGACGCGGTGGTAGGCAGCGGTTTCGCGACGGCAGCGCGGACGGCGGCCACCCAATCATCCGCCGTCATTTTCTCAACGCGAACTCCGAGGTAGTCGAAGGACTGAATCATGCGGCGTTCAGCGCCTCGAGGTAGACGCGGCGCGTCTCGTCGATCATTCTCCAGACGGTCCATGTCGCCGCGGCGTGTTCGCGCGCCGCGGCGCCGAGGCGCTTCGCCAGCTCGCGGTCGGTCAGTAGCGTGATGACCGCCTCCGCGATTGCATCAGAGGTGAGGCCCTCCACGAAGATGCCGGTATAGCGATCGGTCACGAGGTCTCGCAGCGAGCCGGCGTCCGAGGCGACGACCGGTTTGCCTCGGAGCATCGCTTCGACGACGGTGAGTCCGAACGGCTCGTGGCCGCGGCGCAGGAGAATGACCACGTCGGCGGCCGCCATGAGCCGATCGGCGTCGTCACGCCAGCCGAGAAAACGGACCGAAGCCGTGAGGCCGCCCTCATTCACGGCGCGCTCGAGTTCCGGTTTCATCGGCCCGTCGCCCGCGATGCAGACGACCGCGTCCGGTACGGAGAGAACAACGCGCGGAACGGCCTCGATCAGTACGTCCGGCGCCTTTTCGTCCTCCAGACGGCCGGCGAAAAGGATGATCGGAGCATGCGCAGCGATCCGTTGTGCGCTCCGGAATTCGTCACCGGCGCTCGAAGGAACGGGCTCGGGCGGAGGAACGCCCATGGTGATCTTCGTGATGCGCGCGTCGCGAAGGCCGAAGTAGTCGCGTAGATACCGCGCCACGCCCTGGCCGTACACCATGATCTCGCGGCCGAGCGCCATCCGAGTCAGAAAGCGATTTCCGCCCGCGAAATCGTGCACTGAGCAGACGAATCTCGCGCCGGAGAGCGCGGCAGCAGCGCGCCCTACCAGCGACGAAAAACGATGGTGGCTGTGAATCACGTCGAATCGCTTTTCGCGAACGATCTTTCGAAGGACGCGGAGGGCGCGGAGGAACGTCAGAGGCGTCGATGGAAACAGCGGAACGGTGTATGAGGCCGCCCCGATAGCATTGAGCGGTGCGGGCCAGTCGTTCGCACCGAATGCGACCGCCGATTGGAAACGCTCGTCGTCTCCGCCGACGAGCGCCGTAATCACGCGGGCCACGCCGCCCGGCCGGAATCGCGGCACCAGATGAAGGACCCGGACAGGCGTTCGATCGGACATGTTGCTAAGCGGGAGACGGTACGCCAGGAGGAACGGGGTGCGGCCTCGCCAACTGCATCGCTGCGGGCGAACGCCGCACAACCACCCTGCGATGCGCGATGCGAATGAAGATCAGCGGCAGCGTCGCGACGAGGAAGAAAACCGCGGTCCCCTCATAAGGATAATAGCCGAGCACGGACGTCGCGGTGGTATTCGCGAAAATGATCCATTGCAACAGACAAACGACGACGAAAGGCGTCATCCGAAACGAGGCCGGCATACGGGACCTGCGGCGGATTCGAGCGGCTTTGACGGAAGCGCCCACGGCGAGAATCGAAAAGATCGCAAATGCCGCACAAGGGATGACGCCGCACGTATCGAGGATGTCCAGATACGCATTATGCACGGGCACGATCAGCCACGGCTGCAGCTCGACCATGGTTTCCCGAAGGATGCCGTTCCCCCACCATGTGAAGTGATAGTAGTCGCGGAAATAGAGCTGCGTGAGGAGAACCCGCAGCGAAAAGGTGTTCACGTGCATCACGTTGAACGAAAACCCTCGGAAGGTGATGTAGCGGTAAACCCATGGCCACGCGAATAGGCCCGCCACGCCCGCTGCCAGCCCGATCTTCAGCACGATCGCTCTCGTACGTCTGAACGACAGCAGAATCACGAGGAATCCGAGGACGTAGACGCCTCCGCGCGTGAACGTATTCAGCAGCTCGAGAAACATCAGGCCCGTATATGCGAGATAGATCGAATGACGGGAGACGTAGTACATCGCCAGGCCCAGCGTGATGAAGATCGCAAGATATCCTGCGTAAGAGACGCCCGGCCCCAACGCGCCGGACCCGACGCGGCCCGCGTCGGCCCCGAATGCCGTGGCATTGCCGGCTGTCTGAGACGAAAGGGAGACGATCAGGCTCTCTCCTTTCGCGACGACGCGGACGAGGATGTTCAAGATCGAAAAGACGAAGACGGAATTGAGGAGCGCAAACAGGTGCCGGTCGCGATCGATCAGCGATATCAGGATGTAGAAGAGGCAGACGAACTGCCACGCCGCGCCCATCGAAAGAAAGAAGGCGTCCCACGCGTCGTGCGTCACGAACTGGCCGATCGTCAATGAGATCGCATAGAGCCATAGAAAGCGCTCCACCCATCGCGAGATACCTTTGGGCGGCCTCCGGATGCGGCCGCGGAGATACATCACGGCGAATAGCGCGATCATCATGAAGGTCGTCGGACCGACACGCTGGTCGAAGTCCTCGATGTCGAACGCGCGGATCCCGGCTGCCCGTCCAGCGTAGAACGTGAACGGGAACGCCATGATCATCGCGTAAAGCGCCGCTCGATAGCGGCGAAGCACCAGACACGTCCCCCACGCACCGACTCCAAGCGCGTTGCCAGCCAGCAAGAGGATCAGGCCGGGCCAGCCGCCGAATTCGAGCGCTTTCGCGATGTTCATTTGGTCTGCGAGCGAAGCTCGGAAAGGGGCTGGACCGCTTCCGGGGTCCCCGGCGCGATCTGCAGCGCCCGCTCATACGCGGCGACGGCTGCCTGCGTTTGGCCGAGTTGGCGGTAGTAGTTTCCGAAGGCTATGTGGACCGCCTGGGACCGCGGGTTGCTGCGGAGCGCCTCATCCAGAAACGGGCGCGCATCATTGGGCCGCCCTTCCGACAGCTCGAGGTCGGCGCGAAAGATCGGAATCCAGAAGTTCTTCGGGTCGAGATGCGCGGCCTCGGCGTATGACGCCATCGCCTCATCCGGACGTCCGCGGGCGCGGTCGATGTGGCCGAGGAGAGTGAGGGGTGCCGAACTCCGAGGAGCGCGCTTCCTCGCTTCGGTGGCGAAGCGAGATGCCGACGCGAAGTCGCCGAGAGCGAGACTGGTCTCGCCGGCGGCGACATAGCAGTCGGGAGCGCCCGTTCGAGCGACGCACCGGGAGAACCACGTCAGCGCGTCACTGTCCCGTTTGAGCTGAAAGTGTTCGATCTCACCTGCCTGCACGTACCCGCGCGGATCGTTGGGCGCGAGGCTCACTGCCTTCGCATCCAGCGCGATCGCTTCTGCCGGTTCCGCGACGCGGGCATGTGCGAGTATCGCGTCGACGCCCGGATGCGCGTCGTGCGCGATTCCGGCGAGGTAGACACCTCTCGCCTCTTGTGGACGTCCATTCGTCCATAGGAGGTCGCCGAGCTCGTAGAACGTTTGCGGATCGTCGTCGCCCGCTTCAATGGCGGTCTGCAACTCGACGATGCTGCCGTTGCCCCGCCCGAGGGCGATGAAGGCGCGGGAAGCGCCGGTCGACCTCCAGACTCGCGCCGCCTCGTCTTCGCGGCCGCTTTGGCGGTACGCGAGACCGAGGTAATAGCCGGTGACGTCGTCGTCTGGAGCTTTCGCAAGAGACGCACGAAACGCGTCGATCGCTTTGGGAGCGTTGCCCGAACGGAACGCATTGAGTCCATTCTGATATTGACCGCGCGGATCATCGGTTGGAAATGACACCGAGCATGGCACCGCCGCCGCGTGCGTTTCCTTCAGACAACGAATGAGCGCACGGTTGAGGGCAAAGCGGCGCGAGGCGATGGGCGCGAACGCGGCCACGCCCACTGCGGCGACGACCAAGAGGGCATTCCTCGTTCTTGAATTCAATGATGTCTAGGAAAGGCGGAGCAATACCTTTGCGCGGCGCGGCAGTAGGAGCCGCCACGGCTTCCACGATAGAAGGACGACGTACACCGCGGCGCGCCACCGGCGCCGGTTCAAGCGCCATGCGGTCTTGAACGCGTCGAGGGCGTGCCGCTCTTGGCCGGCGCCGAGGTACACCAGACCGTCCGCATAAGCGGCGCCGGCCCGAATCCGCCTGATCCAGTCGGCCGAAAGGGTCGGATCGTCGGCAATCGCCTTAGCAGCCACTTCGTCCTGCGCAGCGACCCACTTTTCGTGATGACGGGTGAGACTGCCGGTCGAAAGAAGCTCGTAAGCCACGAGCGACTCGTCGATCAAGAGCGCCGGAAAGCTCCGCGTAATGCGGATCATCAGCTCCCAGTCTTCGCAGCCGGAAACTCTCGTATCGAATGCCCCGGCGACGTCGAGGCACTCCTTCCTGATGACGGCGGTCGAATTGAAGATGAAATTCCCCTCGGCGACGGCCGGATAGACGTCTCGCCGCGTGCGGATCGGCGGCGTCCGGATGTACCGGCCCACTTCATCGACGAGGTCCATCTTCGAATAAAAGAGTCCGATCTCCGGGTGCGCTTTCGCGGCTGCTGCTACTTTTTCCAGCTTGGTGGGATACCACCAGTCGTCCGAGTCGAGAAACGCGACCCACTCGCCGGTCGCATGGCCGATCGCAAGGTTGCGCGCTGCCGCCACACCCTTTCCGGTGCCGCGGAAGTAGCGCACACGATCGCCATATTTGTCGCGCAGCAATTGCTCCGTACCGTCCGACCCGTCGTCCACGACGATGATCTCGAACTTCTGCAACGTCTGTTCGAGCACGCTGTCGATCGCATGCCCAATCTTCGCGCCGCGATTGAACGTCGGGATGACGACGGAGAACATCGTGCCTCTGGCTGTCACGCGACGTTGCGATACCGGTCGAGCATGCTCGGACTCGTCAGCGGCATATACGGAGCAGGCAATTCGGCGCCATTCAGGCTGACGACGGCCGCGACGCTGGCGCCCGAGTCGTACACATACAACCTCCGTGGCGAATCGCGAGAGACGAAATCGGTCAGGTCGCGGTAATAAGAGTGTGATTGCCAGTCATCCATCAGCACCGCAAATGAACCGGCGCTGGCGAGGAAGTTGCCGAGCGCTCGCTGGTACGCGTCCTCGCGTTGAATGTGCATCAAGACGGTACTGGCATAGACGACATCCGGGCGCACGCCGGCGGGAATCGCCGAGCTCGTGACGTCGAGAATGCCGGTATGCACGCGGGAAAACACGTCCGGAAACAGGTCGCGGAAAAATGCGAGCTGGCCGGGAGAGAGATCGTAGCCCGACAGCTCCACCCCCTCGCCAAGAATCGCCTGCAGGCTGGCTAGATAGCGCCCGCCGCCGACGCCGATTTCCGCGATCGTCTTGACTCCGCGGAGATTGCAAATCGCCTCCATGAGGCATCTGTGCGGAGGACTGAGCGGCTTGCAGTCCGACAACAAGTACAGCTTGCCGTCGCGAAAGGTGAACTCCACCTCCCTCAGGTCGTCCGTGAAGTAGCGTCGGTTGAAGGCATGCTCGGCGCGATAGTGAAGCGGGTACACCGCCCAATTGAAATCGTCGGCCTCACCTCCGAACAGCCGCCGGATCCGGTGCAGCCGCACCTTGATCCGCCGTCCCAACGGAATGTGGGGATGATCGCCCGAGTAGACGCGGACGTATTCAAGAGCGTTCGTGTGTGTGCCGCCATCGGCCATCAATGCAACTCCTCAGTCTTAGTCGTTGCCGCCTCTCGGCGAACGAGAAAATTCGTCGTCCGAAACTGCTCGTCCACCTCGCGGTAGCGCTCCACTTTCGAGAGATATCCCGCCGGCGTGATGCGGTAGAGCTGAAACGATCCGAGCTCGCTGAAGAAGTAGAAGAAGTCCTGGAGGAAATTGCGCGCGTCGATGTTGCAGCCGCCGAATTCGAACGTGATCAGATCGATGGCGCCCTTTCGCAGGAGCTCGCGCGCCCCCGTGAGGACGTCGAGCTCATTTCCTTCGACGTCGATCTTCAGCAGGTCGATGTGCTCGATGGCGTGCGTCGCACAGTACGCATCCAGTGTTTCGACGCGCACGCTCTCCGACTGCGTCATCGCGAGCTCGAAGTGGTCCAGCCGACGTTTGTAGAGAGACGCGATGCCCGAC
This sequence comes from Thermoanaerobaculia bacterium, assembly GCA_036488085.1. Classification (GTDB taxonomy): domain Bacteria; phylum Acidobacteriota; class Thermoanaerobaculia; order Gp7-AA8; family Gp7-AA8; genus DASXHZ01. The sequence goes on along the minus strand of DASXHZ010000065.1, from coordinate 6,427 downwards.
GCGTCCTCGTTCGAGTAGAGCGTCATCTCGCCCGGCGCGCGCCCGAGGGCGAGGTTGTTGAGGTGTAGGCGCGAATCGGAGCCGTGTCCTTCTTTTAGCAGCGCGAAGGTCACCGCGCTCGGCTCGAAGGCATGGACCGTGACGGGCAGGCCGTCGAGACCGCCCAGCAGCATCGTCAGGAATTGGCCGCGATTCGCGCCGACGTCAAAGATCGACAACGTATGTCCCGCCGTCTGTTTCTTTCGCAACAGCCGTACGACGACCTCTTCGCCGCTCTCCTCCGCGACCGCTCCCGAGCCGATGCCCATGAGCCATTGCGCCGCGACGACGAAGCGTTCGAGCAGCCGCTGCGCGCCGCGGTTCGCCGTAGCTACCGCCAGGGTGCTCTTGACGAGCTTCTTGATCAATTCGCGAGCTCCGCGAAGAGCTGTTGATAGCGCCGGTGATATGTGTGGTCTTGCAGCGCGCGACGCCGGCCCGCCGCGCGGATCGCAGCGCCTTCGCCCGGATGCCGCAGAAAAAAGCGCACCTTGTCGAGCAGCTCGTATTGGTTCCTGTAAACGACGACTTCCTTGTCTGGCTCGAACATCTCGGCCAACTCGTCCATGTAACCGGTGCAGTACAGGGCACCGCTCATGGGAGCCTCGAACTCGCGCAAATGAAGGTGGCGTACCGGCACGCGCGTCGGATCGTTGGCGTCGTACACCTCCAGGAAGCCGAGCGAGATCTCGCTGCGGCTATACAACGCGATCAGCTCGTCATCCGACACCGCCGGATGAACGTTCTGCGGGAAATTAGAGGCCAATCCGCGACGATAGTCGTGATCCGCGAGATCCCCCGTGGCGCGCCGACGCCGCTGCGACGAAGGGGCGGCCATCGCGAGAGTCAGGAGCTTGCCGCGCTTGGCGAGGCCGCGCCAGCGGCTCGTCGTTCCCCACTGCCATCCCGGACCGTAGGCGTGGACGTCGACGCCGTTCTCCAGAAGGTAGCCGCAGTAGCGCGCGCGCAGCGCGAAGTTCGCGCCGACGAACGACACCGGCACGCTCGGCTTCACGTCCTGCGGCTTCCAATACTTCGGGTTCGACGCCATCGGCCACCAGAGCGGGGTCGCGCCGATCGCGCGAAACTTTTCGCCCGCGTCTTTCTCCGAGTGAAGGTTGTAGTCGAAATGCGGCGAGAGGTCGTCGACGAGGTCGAACTGGTGGGCGTTGTTGCAGGAGAAGTTGCACATCGGCACTCCGCTTCTGCGAATGAGGTCGATCGCTTCGGGGTCGACCATGCCGTCCATGAAGTACGAAAAGAAGAGATCGAACGGCTGCCGCTCGTGTTCGCGGCGGAAGGTGTCGACCAAGCGCTGACTGAACACCCCGCGCGCACGTGCGTCGCCGCGGTGCATCGCAACCCGGCCGTCGGTGAGCGAGAAGAGGAAGACGTCGTGGCCGAGGTCGATGAGCGGCTCGTAGAGGTTGCGAATCCATGTATTGCTGCCGCTCACGGCGGCGTTCGAGGTCCCCTCGAGAACTTGGAAGATGCGCATGGTCCCGGGTCAGCTCGCGCGTTACCCGAGCTCCTCCAGAATGCGCTGCGCGCGGTGCACGTAGGTATGGCGCGACATGACCGCCTGATGACCCCGGGCCCGATATTCGGCGCAAAGGTCGTCGTCGTTCAGGACCTCTTTGACGAGCTGGTGATAGTGATCGAGGTCGCGCGGCACGAGGAGCTCGTCGGCCGCGAAGATGTCGCGGTGCGCCGCGGTCGCATCGGTGACGCACATGCCGCCGGACCCGAGGACCTTGTAGACGCGCTCGCAGATGTCGCCGCCGATCACCTCGGCGTGCGGCTCGTTGATGGCAGGACACAGCCTCGCCTGATTGAGAAGTAAGGGCTCTTTTTCTTCGGAGATCTGGCCGCCGAAGCCTGCGTACGGCCAGCGGCTGTAGCCAAAGACAGTCAGCCGTTTCTCATACGGTTTCAGGTAACGATCGAATTGAATCGCCTTGTAAGGCCAGTAGCCGCCGACGAACGCGACGTCGACGTTGCGGAACTCCGAGGGCGCATTCGTGTCGACGCGATATTTCGTGGTGTCGCACGCGAGCGGCAGGCTGATGAGCGTCGCGCCGTTCCTCGTCCACTCCGCGTAATAGCGATGCCCCGATTCCGTGACCGGTGTAAAGACGAAGTCCGGCGAGCTGGAGAGAATCCGGCGGCGCAGCCAGTTCGGATCGGTGAGGTTCTCGAGCGCGTGATCCTCGTAAAACCTGCGGTCGCCTTGAAACCACGGCCCGATCCAGACGAAGTGCCGCTGCTTCGCGAGCGCGGCAAGATCCGAATTCGAGAGGTATTGATAGTCCGTCCCGGAGATGAAGCAGATCGGATTCGGGATCTCGGCGAGCTCGCGCTCCAGGTCGAAGACGCTGACGAGGCGATACGGGATCCCGAGCTGCTCGAAACCGCGGCAGAGTCCCATGCGGTACGTCGTCGTGGCGTTCGGCACGTCCTGATCGAACAGCGCACCGCAAATGAGCACGAAGGTGTGCGCCCCCGCTCCAACCGGCAGGCTGCCGGAAGGACGCGTAATGTTCGGCCGTCGATTGGTCCACCGCCTCAGGCGGCTTTTCACGCCGCGGACAATCGTCACCGCGCGACCACCTCGGCTGCGGTGGTGCGATAGAAATCGATCGTTTCCGCGAGGCCTTTTTCGAGCGTGATCTTCGGGACGAAGCCGGTGACGGCGCGCAGCTTCGCCGGATCGCAGCTCTTTCGCGTCGCCCCCTCGGGTTTGGAAGTGTCGAACACCACCTCGCGGCTCTCGCCGGTGAGATCGAGGATGGTCATGATCAATTGGCGAATGGTCGTTTCGGAGTCGTGGCCGACGTTGATCGGATCGGCCGCTGCCGCTTTTTCGGCGACCAGGCGGAGCCCCGTGGCGAAGTCCTTCGCGTGCACGAAACTGCGCGTCTGGTTGCCGCTTCCCCACACCACGATCGGGTTCTCGCCGCGCAGCACGCGCATGACCAGCGAAGGCAACACGTGCGCATATCCCTCGACATAGTGATCGCGCGGGCCGTAGGCATTGAACGGGCGTGCGATCGCGATGTCCATTCCATATTCCTGGTGGTAATAACGCGCCTGGAGCTCGAGCATCCGTTTCGCCCACCCGTAGCCGGCGTTGACTCGCTCGGGCTCCGCGAGCACCGACTCGGCCGTCTCCGGAGTCGGCACCACCGCGTCGTCGGGATAAACGCAGGAGGAGCTCGTGGCGAGCACGCGCCCCACGCCGGCGCGGCGAGACGCTTCGAGGACGTTCGTGTTCAGCATGAGATTGTCGGAGAGCATCTCGCCATGATGTTTGCCGCTGTAGACGAGGCCGTAGGCCTTCGACGCCAGGTGCAGCACGACGTCCATGCCGCGGCAACTCGCCTCGGCCGTCGCGAGCTCGCGCAGATCGCCGTCGATGACCTCGACGTCGTCGCGTACGGCGTCGAGGTTGTCCAGCCGGCCGCGCTCGAAGTTGTCGATCACCCGAACGCGGGCGCCGCGCTCGACGAGCTGCTCGACGAGATACGATCCGATGAACCCCGCCCCGCCCGTCACTAAAACGCGCTTGTCGCGCCAGTCCGCAATCATGCCGTCACCGTATCGGTAGTGAAGATGCCTCGTTCCAGCGCCGACGCGTAGGTGGACGCCAATCCCTCCTCGAGGGAGATCCGCGCCTTCCAGCCGAGGGCCGCGAGCCGGGAGCTGTCGAGCAGCTTCCGCGGCGTCCCGTCGGGCTTCGACGTGTCGAAAACGATCTCGCCCGCGTAGCCGACGACCTTCTTCATCGTCGTCGCCAGCTCGCTGATCGTGTACTCCATACCGCTGCCGACATTGATCGTCTGCTCGTCCTCGTAAACCTCCATCAGGAGGTAGAGGGCATCGGCAAGATCGGTGACGTGAAGAAACTCACGGCGCGGCGCACCGGTCCCCCAGATCGTCACCGCCGGCAGGCCCTCCTGCTTCGCCTCGTGCATCCGACGCATCATTCCGGGGATGACGTGAGAATCGGTGGGATGGAAGTTGTCGTGCGGTCCATACAAGTTCGTCGGCATCGCGGAGATGTATTGGCGGCCGTACTGGCGGCGGTACATTTCGCACAGCTTGAGGCCGGCGATCTTCGCGAGCGCGTATCCCTGGTTCGTATCTTCGAGCGGTCCGCTCAATAACGCACTCTCGGGAATCGGCTGCGACGCGAGGCGCGGATAGATGCACGAGCTGCCGAGAAACATCAACTTCTCGACGCCGTTCTCGTGGGCGGCGTGAATGACGTTGGCCGCGATCATCAGGTTCTCGTAGAGAAAGTCGGCCTGGCGCGTCGAGTTGGCGTGAATGCCGCCCACCCGTGCCGCGGCGATGAACGCATAGCGAATCTGATGCGATCGGAAGAACCGGTCGACCGCAGATTGATCGAGCAGATCGAGCTCGGCCCGCGGGCGGGTGACGATCCACTCATGTCCCTCGTCTTGCAGCTTCGCGGTCAGCGCGGAACCGACGAGGCCACGATGACCGGCCACATAGACCGGCGCCTGTTTATCGAGAGTCACAGACCCTCCCTGGACGAAATCGCTGGATGCAATGCACTCTGTAGAAATCCGCCGATTCTGCCGGCGTCGAAGACGATCACGTTTGCCGCTACGCCCGAGATGCCGATCAACGCGATCCCAAACCAACGCCACTCCATCGGTACGAGCCAAGCGAGAACGGCCGCGACCGCGATCGTCGGCAACGAGCGGAGAAAAGCGGGCGCCGCGGCGTGCGCCATCATCGTCCGGATCTGGAGACCGAGCATCTGGCGAAGCTTCACCGGAATGTAGATGCCGGTGATCAACTCGGCGATCGCCGTCCCGAGGATCGGGGCGATGATCCCGAGCGACGGCAGCAGCGCGATGCTCAGCCCGATCTTCGCCCCCGCTTCCACGAGCGACAGGATGCCCCATCCCTCGAGGTCGCCCGAGGCAAACAGCAGGGACGATACGTTGCGGATGAGGATGTCGCGGAAGACACCCCACGCAAAGAGGACCGTGAGCATCGCCCCGCCGAACATCGCTTGCCCGACCCACAAGGAAACGAAACGATGATTGAGCGCCACGATCATGGTCGCCGCGAGCAGAGCGAGGCGCGTCAACATCGAGATCATCCGCAGCATCACCGAACTCAGAGTGTCGTGGTCCTTCCCGCCCATGATCTCGGCGAGTCCCGGGACGACCACCGGCCCGACTTTGCCTCCGAACATGAACGCGATCGATGCGAGCTTCTGGGTCAGTGAAAAGACCGCGACCGGCGCCGTTCCATAGAACAGCGCGATGAGAATGGTGTCGCTGTACTTCGAGCCGAGAAACGCCAGCTTCGACATCGTGAAGTACGCCGCGAAGCGGCCCATCTCGAGGAGCTCGGCGCGGTTCACGAAACGCGGCAGGAGACTGAACACGCAGAAGCGCCGCGCAAATATCCACGCGAGCGCCGCACCGACGACCGTGCCGCCCAACTGGCCGACTGCCAGGCCGACGATTCCGAAGTGCATCCACACCAGGATGAGTCCCGCCAGGGCGCCCGCGATGTTGACGCCGTTGACGAGCGTGTTCACGAGCGCCAGCTTCTGGTAACCCTGCAAGATCACGTAGAACGTCGGCACCGCGACGAGCGCGAGCGCGCTCGTGACGATGCCGATCACGAACGTGATCGTTCCTTCGCGGGCGGCGGCGCCGCCGAGGTGCGTCCAGCCGGCGACGAACGGGGCCATGGCACCGCCGGCCAGCAGCGTGACGCCGCCGAGCGTGGCGTAGCACCAGAACGTGCTGGCGATGGCGCGCCCGACGCGGTCCGGATCGGAGTCCTTGTGCGCGCCGATGATCTTGATGAGGTTCGCGCCGATTCCGCCGTCGAGGAGGCTCAGCCACACCAGAATCTGCGATGCCGTGATCCAGAAGCCGTACATCGGCCCGCCGAGGATGGCGACGAGAACCGGCGTGATGAAGAACGACAGCGCCGCATTCGTCGTCGAACCCAGATAGTCGACGAACAGGCCGCTGATGGCGCGGCCCGTGCGCGTGATCCGGAACCACGCCGGCAATCGGAACGAATTCATGTGAGGGGTCAGGACAGCTTTCGGAGCTCAAAAATGCCGCAGCCGTACTCCAGGCCGAATGAGCCTTCCAACGCTTCGGCCGTCAAGGGAACGCTCTCGTGGAGCGCCCCTTCGTCATCGACATACGAAAAGTCGCCGAGCTCGAACTTCCCTTCGAAGAGTTTCAGCATCGAGCCGATCGAGAAGACGCGGTGGCCGTTGAACTCCACCCGTTCACGGCCGATGGGAAGGGAAAGGTAGAGCGTGCCGCCCGGCCGCAGCAGCTTCCGCAGGCCGTCGAGGCCCGCGACGTAGCCGAATAGG
>DASXHZ010000061.1:0-82342 GCA_036488085.1 Thermoanaerobaculia bacterium | reverse complement strand
CCGCCCCGTACGGGGCGGCACTTCGTAAACATGCTCCGTCCGTAGAGATCGGATGACGTGGGCGCAAATACCCATCGCGGCGAAGCTGTTCCGTAGTCCAACGGTTGACTGTTCACGGCGCGTCGGCGGAGTTCCGAAGCGAAGCAATTTCAGCTGCGCTTGGCTCGCCCCCACGCCGAAGGAGACGAAGATCTTCGTCTGGATCTGACGTGTGGACGAGTCCAGCGGCTTGCGTGTCGATCATTACGCCGGATCCGAGGGATGCCCAACTTTCCTTCGGATATCTAGGGCTGTATTCATCGGCGTCGACTGACAACACGATGAGACCGGGACTACCCGACCACTCGACTCGATCCCATAACCGGACTTCTTGACCGTCCAGGTATTTCACATGTGTTCCATATTCTCTCGCTCAGCTGCTAGCGGCGTTGGTGAGGATGGCGCTCCAGTGTCTCAAGTATTCGGCGAGTTCTGCACGTGCGGTCTCGATAGTTCCTTGGATTCCATCTTCGGCCAACTCGAATGAATAGTCGATGTGCAGCGCCTCAGCGACGAGTTGCTGCGGCAGCTCTTTCTCACCGGCGAAGAGGTGAACAAGTCCTGAAGCAATCCGCTGCGCGCGCTCGGGCCGAACAGCAAGAATCTCCTTCATACTGCAAAGAACGTGAGCGACCTGCGGCTTCGGCCGAAAACTGCCCGCGAGAGCTCTCAAGGCCGCTTCCATCTCAAATGCTCGCCCGCCGGAAAGCGAGATCTTCGTAACTTCATCGGGAACGACCCGACTGCTAAGAATGATCTGATCAGCCCAACCCACCACGTCTTCCGCCGTGAGATAACCAGCCGTCAATCCAAAGAACAGCGCCGCTGCTTCGTCCGAGGTATTCGCCACGTGCTAGCCCGCTTTCTTCGCCGGTGATCCCTGCGGGGTACGGTGCTCTTTGAGGTGCTCGCGAAGTGCCTGACTCACGACGGCAGAATCGCGGAGCATCTGCGCCACATCCGGTTCAAGCAGGACGACGTTGCTTCCCGCCATCGCGCCCTCGTAGTAGTTGCCCCGTACTGCATCGGACAGGTCAGTTTCGGGGATCTCCAACTCTTCGGGTTCGTTAGGTTTCTTGCTCATACTGGCGACGCTCTTTGATTGACATCGTCTTTCTGGGGCTGCCACTCGTACGCCACAGGGCGACTATACCCGCCCGTCGGAAGCCCGAAGACGCGCCGCGGCGGTCGACATCTGGTCACTGGCATCCGAGGCGCGGACGGCGTGTCCGACGCGCGGATCGCGTGGCGGACGCGCGGATCGCGTGGCGGAGGCGCGGATTTCCTTGTCCGATGCACGGATTTGCTTTTCCGAGGCGCGGATCGCGAATCCGAGGCCCTGACGAGGGCGGCGGAGGCTCTGACAGGCGCGGCAGAGGCGCGGACGACGCGTCGCGGGCGCCGACAGCGCGACAGCGACGCGGACGGCCAGTCCGAGGCTCGGATGTGGCTGTCCTCTTCCTACTCCTCGGTCTAAGCGGGTAGTGTCCGGAAAGTTCTGCAAAAGGAAAGGGCCAAGGAGTCTTCTGTAAAGTTCAAGTCGCTAAACAGAACGAACAGGAGAGAACTCGATGGTCCCGAAGAATCGTAACGCGCAAACGACTGATGTGAAGACGTTGCTGGTGGAGACGATGGGCAGCTCGAAGCGTTCGCCTCGCGGGGGCCGGATCGCCATGCGCGGGAGCCCCGTCGCCACCGGCGGGGGCCGCGTCACCACCGGCGGGGGCCTGGATCCAGACTAGCGATTCGTAGTCGACAGCCGTGACCGCCTGCACGACGCGCGTGTAGACCTCGTGACGACGGCAGGCGTCGCTTTATCGCAAACTTCTACGGTCCGTTCGACAGCGCGGCTTCGGTCGCGAGCAGCTGGCCGATCGCGGGGAGCGGGTACGTCGAGTTGCGCGTCGTCACCGCGGCCCCGAACGTCGGGAAGTCGGTGAAGAAAGTGGTCGACGCGTACTCGGGACCGATCGTGCCGTGCAGGCCCGTGCCGACGTACGAGAGGAGCGCCATCCACTCCTTCAGTTCCTGAACGCCCGGTGTCGCCGGGGCGGCGTCGATGCGGTTGGCCATGAGCGTCGGAATGTCGGAGAGCACGGTCGTGCCGGTGGCCGTCTGGAATGGCGTGATCAGGATCCCGTACTGCGCCTGGACGGCGCCGAGGAGCAACATCGCGTAGAGGTCGGCGACCACGCGCATGCGACCGGTCGTGATGTCCGTGGTGGCGCCCGTGTTCTCCGCGTCCGCGGGCGCGAAGCCGGAGATCTTGTCGACCGCGGTGACCGCCTTCGACACGACCAGGGCGCTGACCTGCTGCGTCCCGACGACCGCCGCGGCGGCGACCTTTCCGAACACCGTCATGTTCGCGGTTTTCTGCGCGGCAGTCGGGTTCGTGTCGTTGAGCGTCACGATCGCGGTTGCGTATGGGTTGCCGGCGTTGGCGGCGGCGAGCATGGCCGCGCCGCCGTCGCTGTCCATCGTGAAGGCGGCGAAGAGCGCCTGCAGCGCCGGCTGCGAGCCCGCCGAGACTTTCGTGCTCGTGATCGAGAGCGCCGCGGCAGCCGTCGCATATTTGAAGAAGTCGTACGACCCGGCGTCGGACAACGTGTAGCGGATGCCCGACATGTTCAGGTAGAAAGACGACCCGACGAGGTTCGCCTGTGCCACGAGTTGCAGCGCCGCGACCTTCTTCACGTCATTGACGTCGAGGTACGCGGAGATCAGCGGATAACCGACTGGAAGCGCCTGCGAGGAGTCGGGCGAGATGCCGAGCGGCAGTGTGTCGTAGATGTCGGCGAACGTCAGCGGAACGCCGGCAGGCAGCGCGGCGCGGATGACGCCCGTCCCGACCACACCCAACTGCACCGGCGTGAAGTCGTATCCCGGCAGATTCGCCGGATTCCCTCCGACGCCCGTCAGCGTCTGTCCGATGATCGTGTTCGGAACGCCCCGGACCGCATCCGCCGCGAGGTTGCCGATCCCGTTCGGTGCGAGGACGGGATCGCGATCGTTCGGCACCAGGTCATGAGCCGCCACCGCGACCGGGTGGTAGATGCCCTTGCCGAGGTCCGATGCGCTGTAGTCGGGGAAGAACTGCGAGAGGATCGGACCGAGACTCGCGTTCAACTGCTGATCGGTCCCGTTCACGAGAGCCTCCGTCGGGACGTCGTAGCGCAGGCCGGTCTGTACTGACGCGAGCGTCGCATTCGCCATGGGGGCGTTGTTGAAGAGAATCGGCGTCACCGTCCCTGTCGCGCGATTCACCCTGAGATCGAGGCGCGCCACGTTCGTGCCGTAGGAGCCGGCATCGATGATCTGCGTCGTCCACGTGCCGTCCTTGACGGCATGGGCAGCGTCGAGCGGCGTGTGGGTGTGTCCCGATGCGATGACGTTGATGCCGTGCACGTGCTGCGCGAGCGAGACGTCCTCGCCCGACGTACCGGTCGAGTCGGTGCCGGAATGCGAAAGCGCGATGACGATCTGCGCTCCCTGCACGTTGCGCAGGTTGTCGACCACTGCCTGGATCGCGTCGTAGTGCAGCGACAGCGGTGTGAAAGTCACCGGCGCCGAAGCGGGAGCGTCGACCGCCGCATCCTCACCCATCAGCCCGAGGAAGCCGACTTTGAGGCCGTTCGAATACGTCTTGACGTACGTCGACTGGATCAACTTCCCGGGGCCGAAGAACGGCGCGAGGTCGGTGTTGCCGTTCAGGTTCATGTTGGACGCGACGATCGGCGTCTGGAACCCGAAATTCGTCTGGGCGGCGGCGAGCATGCCGGCGAGGCCGCGCGGCGTGTAGTCCCACTCGTGGTTGCCGAACGTCACCGCGTCGTAGTGCATCGCCGTAATGAAGTAGAGCGCCAGCGGTTTGCTGCCGAGCGTCAGGTCGTACAACGTTCCCATCGTCCAGTCGCCCGAGTCGACCAGGATGACGGGATGATTCGCCGACTGGTTGCGAACGGCGCTGACGTAGGCCGCGATGCGCGCATACGCACCGAACGTGCTCATCGCGTTCGTGGGATCGACGTCCAGGCCGACGTGGCCGGAGCCGTTCGCGTGATCGTGAATGTCGGTCGTCTGCAGGATCGTGATGTCGTCCGCCGCAGGAACTACCGACCGCCGCTTCTGTGCGGCGAGAGGAAGAGCGGCGACGAGAAGAGAGATGAGCAGGGCTGTACGGACGCGCCTCAGGGCCATGTGGTTCCTCCGTTGGTTGGGGCAATATTAGTGCGTTATCGTGATGCGTGATGGCGTCATGCGTCATCTGGCGTTATCCGTTATCCGTTATCCGTTATCACGAGTAACGAGTAACGAGTAACGAGTAACGAGTAACGGGTAACGGGTAACGAGCGCCGATAACGGGTAACGGGTAACGGGTAACGCGATAACGACTCCAGAGGCTGAGAGCGCCTACACGTAAACGGCTCTCAGCATCTCGGCGGCCGAAATGTCGAGGCGCTCGTCGCGGCGGATCTCCTCGAATCGTCTGACGAGGTCCTCAGCGCGGACGCGGCGCCGTTGCGCGCCGCTGAAGTCGGCGAGGACGCGTCCCTGGTTCATCATCACGATGCGGTCGCCGAGGGTCGCGGCCTGCTGCATCGAGTGCGTGACCATGAGGGTGGTGAGGCGATGCTGCGAGACGATCCGATCGGTGAGACGGACGATCTGATCCGCACTTTTCGGGTCGAGCGCGGCGGTGTGCTCGTCGAGGAGCAGTAGCTCGGGCCGCAGCCATGTCGCCATCAGGAGCGTCAGCGCCTGGCGCTGGCCGCCGGAGAGCGTGCCGATCGGGTTGTTCATCCGCGTCTCGAGCTGCATGTTGAGGGTGGCGACGCGATCGCGCAGCTCTTTGAGCATGCGCGACGGCAGGAGCGGCCCGAGGCCGCGGCCGAGACCACGCCGGGCGGCGAGCGCCAGGTTCTCGGCGACCGTCATGTTCGGTGCCGTGCCGCTGAACGGATTCTGGAAGACACGGCCGATCAGCTTCGCGCGGCGGTGCTCCGTCCAGCGCGTGATGTCGTGGCCGCCGAGTGAGACCGCACCATTGTCGAGCGGAAAGGCGCCGGCGACGGCATTCAGCAGCGTCGATTTCCCCGAGCCGTTTGTACCGATCACAGTGACGAACGAGCCTTCCTCGATTTCGAGCGATACGCCTTTCAGCGCACGCACCTCATTGGGTGTGCCGGCGAAGAAGGTCTTCTCGACGTCACGCAGCCGCAGCATGTTTCCTCACATCTGCTTTCCGGTGTAGCGCACGCGCTACACGGAGGCGCGGCAGCAGTTGCGGCAGGACGAGCGCGGCGAAGACGAAGACCGCCGTCACCAGCTTCAGATCGTTCGGGTTGAGGCCCCAGCGAAGCGCCAGGGCGATGATGAGCCGGAAGAGGACCGACCCCATGATCGTGCCGGTGAGTGCGTTGCCGAGGCTGTCGGAGCCGACGAGCGCACGGCCGATGATCACGCTGGCGAGTCCCCACACCACCATGCCGATGCCCATCTGTACGTCGGCAAAGCCCTGGTACTGCGCGAGAAGCGCTCCGGAGAACGCGATGAGGCCGTTCGAGATCGCCAGGCCGAGGATGATCATGTTCTCCACGCTCACCCCCATCGCACGGATCATCTGCGCGTTGTCCCCGGAGGCGCGCATCGCGCTGCCGAGGTGCGTGCGGAAGAAGACGAATGCGACGAGAGCGACGAGGAACACGATCGCGGCGGCGAGGATGAGCGAGCCGAGATCGCGCGCGCTGACCGTCCACCCAATCAGGCTCGCCGTATCGCCACCGCCGATCCTCCGGCCGAGCGCCTCGGCGTAGGTCGTGAGGGTCCTCGCATTCACCGTATTCAGCAGGGGCAGGTTGCTCTGTCCCATCACATGCAGGTTGACGGAGTAGAGCGCCGTCATCACGAGGATGCCGGAGAGGAGCTGGTTGATCTTGAAGCGCGTGTGCAGCACGCCGGTGCAGACGCCGGCCGCGCAGCCGGCGAGAAACGCGAGTCCGCTTGCAGCGATGGGATGCGCGCCGTGCGTAATCATCGACGCGGCGACGGCGGCGCCGAAGGTGATGGAGCCGTCGGCCGTGATGTCGGGAAAGGCGAAGACGCGATAGCTGATGTAAACGCCGAGGGCCAGCAGCGACAGGATCAATCCGATCGTCCAGGCCGAAAGAAGAAGGGTCATGCCGGCTCTCCGATCGGGAACACCCAGCAGGCTCCTCGGAGGAACTCGCTCTCGCCGCCGCCTTCGATCGGCCGCTCGTCGCGCAGGAGGTGCACGACCGAGACGACGCTACGCGGCTGGAATGCCTGCGCGAGGACGTCTGCGATCTCGACTCGGCCGCGCGGCAAGGAGCGAAACGCCGTGACCGCGGCATGGAAGTGGCCGTTCAACCTCTCGTTCACACGGCGAAGGAATGCCGAAGCATTCGCCGACGCCACGCCGACGACGATGCTCGAGCTCCGGCTGTGTTCATGCTCAGGCAGATACGACAACCACTCCCGTACGGCGGGGAAGTCGAGCCGCGCCGGCTCCTCCGGCGATCTCCTCAAAAGCGTACAAATCAGGCCCAGCACCTCGGCGGCCATGACGACGCCAAAGGCCGCCGTTCCGGCGAGCTCCCCGCAGACGCTCACGACGTCGCTGAGTGCAACGGAGCCGCCGGGCGTCGCCGCCTCGAAGCGCAGCAGATGCGACGGCGCGCCGCGGAAGACGATCGCGTAGAGTGCCTGGATCTCCGCGACCAGATCGCCCGATCGTGTCGTGTAGTCGGGGGTCGAGGTGCCGTCGGTGGGCATGTAGGCGGCGGTGCCGGCGGCTGCGAGGAACTCGCCGAAGAGGCCGCGGCATTCGTCGAAGCTGTGCCCGAGCGCGCCGACGCCGAGCGCGTAGAGAGCGGGATCCGCCTCGATGCGCGCCGACGCGCTGAATCCGCTCTGCAGCTTCGCCGGCTCGCCGACAAGCTCCCACTCGCACCGGCCTCCGGGGAGTGCGTACACTTCGAAGACCGCGCTATCCGAGTGGAGCTGCTTCGGCGCATCCGGCGCTTTCGCGAAAGTAGGCTCAGCCTCCTCGCCGAACAGCAGCCCTTCAAGCGCCACCATCTTCAGAACCGTGCGGACGCGGTCGGATGCCGCTGAGATCACGAACGATCCCTGAAGATTCGTCGTGTCGCGGTACGCCTTCATCAGCGCGCCGATGCCGGCGGAACTGAGATAAGTGACGTCGGTGAGGTCGACGCGGAGGTGGTGCGTTCCCTCGCGGATCATCTCCTCGACCGCTTCGTCGAACGGCGTGGACCAGTGGTTGTCGAGCCGGCCCGACACGCGGACCTCGAGATAGTCGCCGGAGCGCTGTTTAACGATTTCCACCGATGACTTCCTTTGCCGAGTCGACCAGCGCCGGCGGTACGGTTAGGCTGAGGTCGCGCGCCGCGTTCAGATTCACAATGAGGTTCGCTTTCGCGAAGTCTTCGAGCGGGATCTTCGCCGGGCTCTCGCCGCGCATGATCCGCGCGGCCAGATGCGCCGCGTGGCGACCGCTGTCCCTGTAGTCGCGCGCCACGACGACCACCGCTCCGCCCACCGCCTGCGACTTCTGGAACGCGAAGATCGGAATGCGAGCCTTCCGTCCCGCGTCCGCGATGCTGCCAAACGCCGAGGCGGTGAGGTTGCCGGGGATCTGGAGGACGGCGTCGATGTCGCGCGACATGAGAGCGGCGGCCGCGTCGGGGACGTCGGTCGCGGTGTCGGCCGCCACGTAGACGATGTCGTAGCCGAGCTTCTGGGCACTCGCGTCGAGTGCCGCTTTCGCGAAGACCATGTTCGTCTCGGCTGGACAGTAGAGCGTGCCGATGCGGTGGATCGACGGAAAGTACGTCTTCAGGATCTTCAGCGCTTCGTCGTTCGCCGGCAGCAAGCTCACGCCCGTGACGTTCGCCGCGTGATCGCTGTTGCTCTTCCCGGCCCCCGCCTTCAGTCCCGACGCGACATAGTTGTAGACGACCGGGATGGTGCGCGCACGGCGGAGTGCCGCCTGGAGGGTCGGAGTCGAGAAGGTGACGAGCATGTCGGCACCTTCGGTGATCGCCGCGTCGATGAGCGCCGAGACCGTCGCCATGTCGCCCTGCGCGTTGAGCGTCTTGACCTCGAAGTCGGTCCCTTCGCGGAGTCCCGACTCACGGAAGCCGCTCATCACCCCGGCCGCCGCTTCTTCGACGTCGATCACGTCATTGAACTGGACGAAGAAGACTTTCCACTTCCGCTTCGCCACACTCTGCACCACCCTTCCCTGCCGGTGCTGCAAATCGGAGAGGAGAAGCGTAGCCGACGCCGCACACACCACGGCGAGGCCGAGCGCCACTCTACGCAAAGCATTGATCACGGACCGGGAGCGTATGGTGGATGGCGCGGGATGGGGGTGTCAAGGGAGACGAGTTGCCGGTGGCCAGTTGAGGGAGACGAGTTGCCGGTGGCCAGTTGCCGGATGGCGGCCAGCCGCTAACCGGCGCTGACAGCGTCGAAGCTTGCTCGCTAGGCTGGGGCCCAGCACAAGCCGCGACCGATAGCCGGGGCCACGACTCGGGATCAATCTCGCGTAATCTAGCGGTGCGATGACCAGCGTCAATTTCCCCCGCGAGAAACTCGCCGGCCTTTGTGAACGGTATGGCATCCGCCGGTTGTCCGTGTTCGGCTCGGTTCTGCGTGGCACCGACCGACCGGATAGCGATGTCGATTTGTTAGTCGAGTTTCAGACGGGAAAAACGCCGGGACTCCTCGGTATCGCCGAGATCGAATTGGAGCTCTCTGAACTACTTGGTGGCCGCAAAGTAGATCTCCGTACCGCCGCAGACTTGAGCCGCTACTTCCGCGATGAAGTTACGCGAACAGCAGAGGTTCAATATGGTGGGTGAAGATCGGATCCGCCTCGTACACATGCTTGAAGCTGCCGAAGCGGCGATTCGTTTCGCCGCCGGACGCGATCGAACTCAGCTCGATTGGACCACCGTCAGCGAGGAGCTTCCAGCGATTCTGCCAATCCTCCGCGCCGAATTGGCTCGTGAGTGACGTGGGAGCAGCTGCTCACCAAACCCGCACCCGCTCGGCTGGGGCGAGGTAGAGCTTCTCGCCGGGCTTGACGTCGAAGGCGGGGTACCAGGCGTCGATGTTGCGGACGGTGTCGACGCGAAATTCGGCGGGAGAGTGGCCGTCGGTGAGGACGGAGCGCCGGAGGGCTTCGGGGCGCTGCTTGCTCCGCCATAAGTGCGCGAATGAGAGGAAGAAGGTCTGATCCTTCTGCTTGCTGCCGCCCTCGCTCGCACGGTAGCCGTCGTAGGCGGCGGAGAGGCCGGCGACGTCGGCGATGTTCTCGCTCAGCGTCTGCGCGCCGTTCAGGTGAAGGCCGGGAAGCGGCTCGTACTTGTTGAACTGTGCGACAAGGCGATCGGCTGCCTCTTTGAAATGCGCGAAGTCGGCGGGCGTCCACCAGTTCGCGAGACGGCCCTGCGCGTCGAACTGGCTCCCCTGGTCGTCGAAGCTGTGGCTGATCTCGTGGCCGATCACCGTGCCGATGCCGCCGTAGTTCGCCACAGGATCGGCTTTGGCGTCGAAGAACGGCGGGTTGAGGATCGCGGCAGGAAAGTTGAGCGCGTTCTGCAGCGGGATGTTCAGCGCGTTCACCGTTTGCGGCGTCATCCACCACTCGTGTTTGTCGCCGCGCCTGCCGAGTTGCGCGACGGCGTGGCGATAGTCGAACAGCGACGCGCGCTCCGCATTCGCGAGCGCCTCGGAGCGGCTGACGCGCAAGCCCGAATAGTCGCGCCACGTGTCGGGATATCCGACGCCGACATACAGCGTCCCGAGCTTCGCCTTCGCCTTCGCGCGCGTCTCCGGCTTCATCCAGTCGAGCCGGTCGATCCGCTTTCCGAATGCGGTCACGATGTTCTTCACCATCTTCTGCGCCGCCACTTTCGCGGACGGCGGGAAGTAGCGTTTCACATACAGCTTCCCGACGGCGTCGCCAAGCGCCGCGTTCGTCGCGCCGACCGCGCGCTTCCAGCGAGGGCGTTGCGCAGTCGCGCCGCTGAGCGCAGTCCCGTAGAAGCGGAAGTTCTCGTCGGCGAACGCCTTCGGGAGCAGCGAGGCCGCACGGTCGATGGCACGAAAGACGAGATAGTCCTTCCACACATCGAGCGGCTGACTTGCAGTGAGCGCCGAGATACCGGCAATCGCATGCGGCTGCCACGCGAAGAGACTGCGCCGGCCGCTCAACCCCGCGGCCTCGAAGAACGCGGGCCAGTCGAGTCCCGGCGCGTGCTCCGAAAAGTCGGCGCGCATCCAGCGGTTGTCCGCCTTGTGCACGTCTTCCGAGTCGGTGACGGTCGCGTGCGCCTCGGCGATGCGACGTTCGAGATCGTAGATGCGTCCGGAGCGTGCGGCGGCACCATCGATTCCGGCGAGCTTCAACACCGCCTCGATGTGTTCCCGGTACTTCGCCTGCGTCGCCTTCGCGTGCTCGTCGCTGCCGAGGTAGTAGTCGCGGTCCGGCATGCCGAGACCGCCCTGGAGGAGATAGCCGGCATTGACCTCGGGCGCGGCGAAATCAGGTGACACCCAGAGGCCGAATAGACGATCGGTGTGAAGGACGGCGTTGTTGAGCGGATCGACGTCGGCGCGAAGCTGACTTCCGATCACGCGCGCCAGCGACGCCTTGTCGTGAATCGCACGAATCGACGCGAGCTGAGCGTCGAGCGGATGCAGTCCCTTCGCCTCGATCGTCTTCTCATCCATATACGCCGCGTAGTAGTCGGCGATCTTCCCTGCCGGGGTCTCGCGAATGAGATCGGCCGTCCGCTTGTCCGCGTTCTCCGCGAGCATCGAGAAGACGCCGACGTTCGAACGGTCGGCCGGGATCGTCGTCTCGTCGAGCCACTTCCCGTTCGCATAGCGAAAGAAATCGTCACCCGGCTTGACGCTCGTATCCGCGGGCGCCGCGGCGACAAAGAAAAGGAAGAGGGCGGAGAAGAGAAGACGGCGTGTACGCATCGCGCCGAATTATCGATGCAGGAATCCGGCCGCGAGGTTACGGGACCGTGTACCCTTCGGCTCGTTGCAGGAAAAACGCGAAAAGGCTATCAGTTTCTTGTCGATTCTCGGCCCCGGCCTGATCACCGGCGCGGCTGACGACGATCCGTCGGGCATCGCGACGTACTCGATCGCCGGTGCGCAACTCGGGACGACGATGCTGTGGTGCGCGATCGTGACATGGCCGCTGATGGCGTCCGTGCAGATGATGTGCGCGCGCATCGGAATGGTGTCGGGCGCCGGTCTCGCGCGTGCGCTGCGCCGGAAGTTTCCGCGCTGGGTCGTAGTGATCGCCGGGATAGCGTTGCTCGTCGCGAACACGTTCAACATCGGCGCGGACCTCGCGGGGATGGCGGATGCGGCCGAGATGCTGACGCACGTCAACTCGCACTTGTGGGTGATCGTCTTCGGCGTCGGAATCAGCGCGGCGACGGTCTGGATGCGCTACGCCGACCTTGCGCGCACGCTGAAGTGGCTCGCCCTCTTCCTCTTCGCGTATGTGATCACGGCGTTCATCCTGCGGCCGAACTGGCTCGCCGTCCTCGACGACACGTTTCGTCCGGCGATGTTTCACGGCCGCACGGCGTGGTCGACGCTCGTCGCAATCCTCGGCACCACCATCAGCCCGTATCTCTTCTTCTGGCAGGCGTCGCAGGAGGTGGAGGAGGAAAAGCGCATCGGCCGGAAGCTGACGATCGAGCGGCGGGGCGCCACGCGTCGCGAGATCGTCGACCGCAAGATCGACGTCGGCGTCGGCACGTTCTTCTCGAACATCGTCATGTTCTTCATCATCGTGACGACGGCGTTCACGCTCCACAGCCACGGGATCACGCACATCGAGACGTCGCGGCAGGCAGCCGAGGCGCTGCGGCCGCTCGCCGGGAACTGGTGCTTTCTCCTGTACACCGGCGGATTGATCGGCGTGGGCTTGCTCGCGATTCCGACGCTGTCGGGATCGGCCGCGTACGCGCTCGCGGAAACGTTCGGCTGGCGGCAGGGTCTCGACGAGAGGATCGACAAGGCACGCGCGTTCTACGCCGTCGTGCTCCTCTCGGGCGCGGTCGGAATCGCGCTCGACTTCGCCGACACGAATCCGGTGCAGGCGCTCTATTGGAGCGCCGTCATCAACGGCACGCTCGCGCCGTTCCTCATGATCGGAATCCTGCTGGTCGCAAGCGACAGACGGATCATGAACGGCCAGCCGAGCTCTCCGCTCGGCCGCATGACGGTCGCGCTCACGACGCTGCTGATGTTCGGCGCGGTTGCGGGGATGCTGCTGTTGTGAGGCGTTACTCGTTATTCGTTATTCGTTATTCGACGGCATCCTTTACCCGTTACCCGTTACCCGTTATCCGTTACCCGAGTAACGAGTAACGAATAACGAGTCACGCGTCGCGCATGACGGCAATACAATGCCCCCCTTGAGTAACCAAGCGAAGAAAACCGCCATCCAGCCGACTCGCACCGAGGACTACGCCGAGTGGTACCAGCAAGTCGTCCGCGCCGCCGAGCTCGCGGAGAACTCGCCGGTGCGCGGCTGCATGGTGATCAAGCCGTGGGGCTATGCGCTGTGGGAGAACATCCAGCGCGAGCTCGACGTGATGTTCAAGGCGACGGGGGTCCGCAATGCGTACTTCCCGCTCTTCATCCCGAAATCGTTCCTCGAAAAAGAGGCAGAGCACGTCGAAGGCTTCGCGAAAGAGTGCGCGGTCGTCACGCATCACCGGCTGGTGCACGCGCCCGACGGCACGCTGATCCCCGATCCGACGGCGCAGCTCGAGGAGCCGCTGATCGTTCGCCCGACGTCGGAGACGATCATCGGCGCGACGTTCTCGAAGTGGGTCCAGAGCTATCGCGACCTGCCGCTGCTCATCAATCAGTGGTGCAACATCGTTCGCTGGGAAATGCGGACGCGGCTCTTCCTCCGGACCACCGAGTTCCTCTGGCAGGAGGGACACACGGCGCATGAGACGGAGGCCGAGGCGCGCGAGAAGACGGAGCAGATGCTGGGCGTCTACGCGCGGTTCGTCGAGCAGTTCCTGGCAATGCCGGTGCTCAAAGGCCGGAAGAGCGACAGCGAGCGCTTCCCCGGTGCGGTCGACACGTACGCCATCGAGGCGATGATGGGCGATCGCAAGGCGTTGCAGTCGGGCACGTCGCACTTCCTCGGACAGAACTTCGCGAAAGCGAGCGACATCGGATTCCTCGGGCGCGAAGGCGTCCGCGAGTTCGCATGGACCACGTCGTGGGGGATGTCGACGCGACTCATCGGCGGCCTCGTGATGACGCACTCCGACGACAACGGTCTCGTCCTGCCGCCGCGCATCGCGCCGGCGCACGTGGTGATCCTCCCGATCTTCCGCGGAGACGACACGCGCCAGCGCGTGGTCGATTACGTGAACGCCGTCGCCGGCGAGCTGCGCGCGCAAAAGTACGAAGGGCGCGACGTCGTCGTGGAAGTCGACCTGCGCGACATCCGCGGCGGTGAAAAGCAGTGGGAGTGGGTGAAGAAGGGCGTCCCCATCCGCCTCGAGATCGGACCGCGCGACGCCGACAACGACGCCGTTACGCTGAATCGCCGCGACCGCGACACCTCGGAGAAGCAGACCGTCAGCCGCGCCGAGCTCGGCGCGCTAGTCGTCGCCACGCTCGGAGAGATCCAGCAAGGCTGCTACGACCGCGCCCTGGCGTACCGCAAGGAAAACACGCGCGCGATCGGCTCGAAGGACGACTTCATCGCCTTCTTCACGCCGAAGAAGGCGCGGAAGCCGGAGATCCACGGCGGCTTCGCCGTCTCTCCATGGTGTGGCTCGCCGGAATGTGAGGCGTGGGCGAAAGACGAGCTGAAGGTGACGATCCGCGTGATCCCCCTCGTTCCCGTTGAGGATGGCGGGTTCACTAGTTGCATCGTTTGCGGGCGGCCGAAGGCCGAGACGGCGGTGTTCGCGAAAGCCTATTGAGGAGGACGCCATGCGACTGCTCCTGATCAATCCTCGGGCTCCGGAGAGCTTCTGGAGTTTTCGGTGGGCGGTCGATCGGGTCCTTCCGAACAAACGGGCGATCAACCCGCCCCTCGGACTCGCGACGCTCGCGGCGCTCACTCCCGAATCGTGGGACGTCGAGATCGTCGACGAGAACGTCGAGCCGGTTCCGGCGGCGCCGGTCGCCGACATCATCGGCATCTGCGGCATGGGCGTGCAGTTCCCCCGTCAGCGCGAGCTGTTGACGCAATTTCGCGCGCGCGGCTACTTCGTCGTGGCCGGCGGCAGCTACGCCTCGCTCTGCCCCGAGGTGTATGAGGAAATCGCGGATGCGGTCATTGCCGGCGAGGCGGAGTACATCTGGCCGCAGTTCTGCCGCGACTACGAAGCGGGCGACGCAAAGCCGCTATACCGCGAATGCGGCGAGGTCTCGCTGCACGACTCCCCCGCTCCGCGCTACGACCTGTTGAAGATCGATCGCTACGCGATGGTCAGCCTGCAGTTCTCGCGCGGCTGTCCTTTCCGATGTGAGTTCTGCGACATCATCGTCATGTTCGGCCGGAAGCCGCGGACAAAGTCGCCGGAGCAGGTCTGCCGCGAGCTCGACATCCTGCGCGAGCGCGGCGTCCGCAACGTCTTCTTCGTCGACGACAACTTCATCGGCAACAAGCCGCAGGCGCGCGAGCTCCTCCGCGCCATCCAGGAGTACCAGCGGGAGCACGACTACAAGTTCCGCTTCGGAACCGAGGCGTCGCTGAATCTGGCGCAGGACGAGGAGCTGATGACGCTCCTGCATCAGGCGAATTTCCAGTGGGTGTTCATCGGTATCGAGTCGCCGGACGAAGAGAGCCTGCGCGAGACGCTGAAGCTGCAGAACACGCGCGAGGACATGCAGACGTCGCTGCAGAAAATCTACCGCCACGGCGTCGACGTCTTTGCCGGATTCATCATCGGCTTCGACCACGACACGGTGAAGACGTTCGAGCTGCAGCATGACTTCATCATCCACTCCGGCATCCAGGTCGCGATGGTCGGCCTGCTCACCGCGCTCCCGCGAACGCCGCTCTACGCGCGTCTGCAGGCGGAGGGGCGGCTGCTCGAGGGGGAGGCGACCGACAACACGCGGCTATGGACGAACGTCGTCCCGAAGAAGATGACGATGGAGTCGATGCGCAGCGGCTACCAGGAGTTGTACGGACGCCTGCTGAGCGACCGCGGCGTCGCCGACCGCATTCGCGCGAAGATACGGCACCTCGTTCCATCCGGCGCGAACGTCGGATACAGCCTGCGTACGCAGTTGAAGATGGCGGCTCGCCTGATGCTACGCGGCATCGCGCCCGGCGGAGTGAGGCGGTGGTGGCATTTCATGCGGTCGCTCGCGCACGCGACGCCGCGCCAGATCCCGATCGTCCTGAGCGACTGGGTGTCGGGGCTGTCGATGAAGAGCTACGCCGACCGCTATCTCCTCAAGCAGTAAACAGGGTTCACTCCTGCTGCGAGCCCGACACGGCGAAGAGGCGCTCGAACTCTTCGCGGCGGCTGCGGCTCAGTTTCACCTGCGTCCCGTCCGCGAGTACGAGCGACCGGTCGCCGCGAAAAAGCTGGTGGACCTCCCGCACCCGGTCGATGTTGACGATGGCGGAGCGATGAACGCGGACGAAGCGGTCGGGATCGAGGCGCTCGGCGAGCGTCGCAATCGGCTCGCGATGCAGGTACGACTTGCCGCCGACATGCAGCGTCACGTAGTAGTCGGTCGCCTCGATCCAGTCGATGTCGGCGGCGCTCACCACGACGGATCGGTCCCGAACGCGAACCAGGAATCGCTGGGCGCGGGTCGATCGAGTCCTGAGGAAGTCGGCCAGCCGTTCCGAAGCGCGGTCATCGCCGCCGCCGCGCTTGCGCGCTCGCACGAGGTCCTTCGCCCGCGCCAGCGAGCGAAAGAAGCGAGCGTCATCGAATGGCTTGAGGAGGTAATCGATGGCGTGCACTTCGAAAGCGCGCACGGCGTACCGGTCGTAGGCAGTAACGAAGATGACGACCGGAACGCTGCCGGCACCGACGCGGTCGAGCACCTCGAAACCGTCGACGTCCGGCATCTGCACGTCGAGGAAGAGGATGTCGGGCGTGGTCCGAATGACGAGTGCCTGCGCGTCCACGCCGGTGCACTCGCCTGCCACCGTTACTTCGCCGTCCTCCTCTAACAGGCGCCGGATCGACTCGCGTGCGAGCGGCTCGTCGTCAACGATTACCGCGCGCAAGCGCTTCCTCCCACGGAATCGTCATCGCCGCCAGCACGCCACCTGCCGCGCTCGTAAGGCTGAACTGCTGCGCGTCGCCGAACAACTGCCGTAGCCTCTCGCGCGTGTTGCGGAGGCCGACGCCGCTGCCGAAGGCATCCGTGAGACGACCGCTGTTGAACATCTCGATCCGGAGGTCGTTCTTGTCTCGGAATGCGCGAACGGTGACGGTTCCGGGGCCGGAGCTCTGCGCGATGCCGTGACGGATCGCATTTTCCGCCAGCGGCTGCAGGATGAACGTCGGAACCGCGGCGCGGCGGACGTCCGCGGCGACGTCGATGTCGAACGTGAAGCGATCGGGAAACCGCATCCGCTGGATCTCGAAGTAGCGGCTCACCATCGCGCTCTCTTCCTCGAGTGCCACCAGTTGCTGCTCCGAACGGTCGAGCATGTAGCGGAACATCTCGCTGAGGCCCGCGATCATCGTGACCGCTTCGCGGTTTCGCTCCGCCCGTACCAGCGTGCTGATGGCGTTGAGCGTGTTGAAGAGAAAGTGCGGTTGGATCTGCAGTTCCAGCGCGTGCAGCCGCGATTTCGCGAGCGACAGCTCGAGGTCGCGCGCGCGGATGGCGTACTCCATCGCGTGCGCGCTCGCGGCGACGACGCCGTAGAGGACCAGCTCCAGCGGCAGCCTGCCGAAGAGCGAGCCTGAGAACGAGATCTCCGTCCAGCCAAACGGCATCGGATCGAAGGGATGCATCACGAGGATGAGCCCCACCCAGTAGCAGATGTGCGCGACGGCGGCGACGAATGCCGCCAACACATGGATGAGCAGGTTGCGTCCGGTGACCGCCGGGTAGCGGCGCACGAGCATGACCACCACCGCGGTGATCGCGAGCCACCCGTCCCACACGAGCATGTTGTACGCGAGCAGCCGCGGCACCGAATGTCCGTGCGTGATCATGCTCAGCCACAACTGCACGCCGGTCACGAGGCCGAACAGCGTCCAGAAGATCGCGGCGGCCACCCAGGCGGCGCGGCGGAGATTCATCTTTGGAAGGATAGCCATTTCGCATGCGTCACCGCTCGCGGCGCAGTCAAATGAGCCGCCGGTGCAGCGAACGGGATCAGGGGCGATCGATGCCGAGCCACGGCGTGCGCGCATCGAGCGGCTTGGCGCAGGGGACCGACACCTTGACCTCATCGGGTCCTTCGAGCGTCACTGGCTCATGAGCCGCGCAGTGGGCCGCGGCAGCGTCGTAGGCCACGTCGCCGGCGCGCGCGATGCTCTTTCCGTCGATCCGATCGACGACCAGCTCCGACTTCAGCGTGGCGCATGTCTCTTTGCCGTGCAGGTGATAGCGCCCCGAGGCGCGATCGAAGCTCGTGCTGTGGCAGTCCTGGCGCATCAAGTCGAGCAACGCCGCTTCGCCCCAAGCGCGGCGCTGCTGCGGCGAGATGGCGTCCGGCATCGGGCGTATCGGAACGCCGGCGGCACGGAACGCAGCGGCGAGCTTCTCCGCGCGATCCGGCATGTCGCGATGGACGAAATCGTCGACGAATGCGGCCGTTCCCGGCACGCGCTCCCGTTGCTTCAGCAGCGAGAGGTACAGCGCTTCGTCATAGTGACGTCCGTGCTCGCCCGCCGCGCTGAAGAGTGACTTCCAGAACGCATGCAGGTCGCCGGTCGCGGCCTCGGTGAGCCACGCCAGTGTTGCACCGCACGAATAGACCGGCCTGAAGTCGCCCTGCTTCTCGACGTCGTCGAGCGCGCGCGAGCCGGCGGCGGTGACGCAGTCGTTGAGGTCGGAGGTCAGGCGAGAGTCGAGAGCGGCATCGTCGATGATCCCCGCGCGGCGCACGGCTCGCCACGCAAACGCGTCCGCCCCTCCCTCGTGAATCCATGACTGATTCGCTTCGCGGTTCTCGAACATCTGCCCGTTCCAGAGATGCGCCGACTCGTGCGCGATGAACTTGATGAATCGCTCGAGCACATCCCGATCCTCGGCGCCATCGGCCGCCGCCTCGACGTGCAGCTGAATGAGGCCGTTGAGCGTTCCCCCCTTCCAGGTCGTCGAGTTGCGGTCGCGCGCCGCCTCGAATGAAAAGAGGACCGTCGGCCGCCGCTCGAGCGCTACGCCGGTGAGCCGCGCGTAATCGGCGAAGAGCTGCGGCAGCGCGGAGTCGAGTTTCTGATCGAGCCACTTGGGCGCGCCGGGGTCGAGGATGCCGATCATGTAAGGCGTCTCGACCGGCTTCACTTTGCCGTAGTAGACGAAAGTCCCTTCGCCGGCTCCGTCGTCGACCCACCTCGTGCGGCGAGCGAAGAGCTTCCCGCCCACGAGCAGGTGCTCATTGCGTCGCGGCGCCAGCTCGAAGGTCGTGCTCTTGGATCCCTTCAGGTTGAAATGCCCTGTGTAGAGCGCGAGGCCGCCGTCGCTGAATGCGTCGAAGAGCTGGTAGTCCTTGACGGGAACGACCGTGTCGACGGGAAACGACACCGCGATCGACTTCTGCGCCTTCGCCCCGGGCGACTTGACGATCGCGTCGCCCTCGTCGTCGTGGATGAGCGAGTAACCCTTCGTCTCGACACGCCACTTCGGCAGCCGCGCGTACGGGCCGCTGCGCGCGAAGTCGAGCCGCTCGGCCGGTTTGTCGAAACGATAGATCGCCGTCCAACGGCCATCATTCGTATTCGGGACGATGACGAGTGTCAGGGCCAGCAGAAGGTGCATCTCATGAGGATACGTCGCTTGCCTTGCCGCGGCGCGCGACCGGGCGCTCGAGGCGCAGTGCGGCATTCAGGAGCCCGATGTGCGTGAGCGCCTGCGGGAAGTTGCCGACCAGATCGCCGTCGGGAAGGCTCGCTTCCTCCGACATGAGCCCGAGGTCGTTGGCGCGGCCGAGGAGTTTCTCGAAGAGCTCCACTGCCTCGTCCATCCGCTTCGCGATCGCGAGCCCCTCGACGAGCCAGAAGCTGCACGGGAGGAATGCGCCTTCGCCGGGCGGGAGGCCGTCGTCGGTCTTCTCGCTGCGGTAGCGGAGAATGAGGTCGCCGTAGCCGAGCTTCTCGCGGATCGCGTCGATCGTGCCGAGGATGCGGGGATCGTCGCCGTCGAGGAAGCCGACGCGCGAGACGTAGAGGAGGCTAGCATCGAGCTCCTCGCCGTCGAATTCGGCGACGAACGCGTTCAGCTTGCGATTGAAGCCGCGCTCCAGCACGACGCGCTTGATCTCGTCCTTCGTCGCGCGCCACTGATCGACCGGGCCGTCGAGCTTCCCCTTCTCCGCGAGGCGTTGCGCGGAGTCGAGGGCCGCCCAACACATGATCTTCGCGTGCACGTGGTCCTTGCGGTCGCCGCGCTTCTCCCAGATTCCGCTGTCGGGCTCGCGCCAGCGTTTCATCACGACTTTCGCGAGACTGCGGGCGAGGCGCTTCTCATCGTGATTCAGCTCCGCGCCGCGCTCCGTGTACTCCTCGATCGCACCGAGCACCTCGCCATAGACGTCGAGCTGGAACTGGTCGTGCGCCGCGTTGCCGATGCGCACCGGGCGCGACCCGCGGTAGCCGTCGAGATGGTCGAGCTGCGCTTC
This sequence comes from Thermoanaerobaculia bacterium, assembly GCA_036488085.1. GTDB lineage: Bacteria > Acidobacteriota > Thermoanaerobaculia > Gp7-AA8 > Gp7-AA8 > DASXHZ01. Next base: position 62,415 of record DASXHZ010000061.1, on the reverse strand, counting down.
CGGCAACCGCGACTCGCCGAAGACGTCGTAGAGGATCTGCAGGCTGGGTTGGGTGAGGCGCGTCGCGTAGAGCAGCCAGTCGACGAACGCGCTCCCTTCAGTCTCGAAGCCGCAGTCGTACAGCGCCGCGACGGTGAACGACGCGTCGCGCAGCCAGCAGTAGCGGTAGTCCCAGTTCCGGATGCCGCCGATCAGCTCCGGCAGCGACGTGGTCGGCGCGGCCACGATGCCGCCCGACGGCGCGTACGCCAGCAGCTTGAGCGTCAACGCGCTGCGCATCACCTGCTCGCGATACGGCCCGTCGTACTGGAGCTGCGCCGACCAGTTGCGCCAGAACGCCAGCGTCTCGTCGATGACGATTTGGCCGTCGCCGTTGATACGCGCGTACACCGCCGGCGCATGCGTCTCATACGACAGCGCAAAGTCGTGCTGCTCCCCCTTCTTCACCGTCACCTCGGCGCGCGCGACCCCGCGATCGACGACTTCCATCGGCACGTCCGACCGCAGGCACCACACCTCCGGACCGTTCACGCACGCGATCGTGTCGCCGTTCCGCGGCTCGAGGTGCGAGACGTCACGCCCGTAGTCCGGCCGCGGCGAGTATGTGACGACCATCGGCACTTCGCCCTCGACGCACTCGATGCGCCGCAACAGCTCGCGAAACGGTAACAGGACGTTCGCTTTCTTCTCTTCGGTGAGCGCCGGCATGAGGTCGAGCACGCGCGCGCGGCCGGCATCCGTGATGAACGTCGTCTCGAGGACATTCGTGCCGTCGACGTAGCACCGCTCCGTCTCGAACGGAACCGAAGGCTGGATCGAGAAGTAGCCGCCGCGATTCGTATCGAGAATGCGCGCAAAGACCGACCGGCTGTCGAAGCGCGGCCAGCAGAGCCAATCGATCGAGCCGTGGCGGGAGATCAGCGCCGCGGAGCGCGTGTCGCCGATGATCGCGTAGTCGCGGATCGGCACGTAGCCGTCAGATCGCGAATCGCTCGGCATCCCGTTCCTTCAGCTCGACCCCAATCCCCGGCCGGGAGCGGTCGGGATGCAGTGCGCCGTCGCGCGGCGTGAGCGCCCCGTCGAAGAGCATCGACTCGATGCGCGCGTGATCGAAGAAATACTCGAGGTGCCGCAGCGGCAGCAGCGCGCATCCGAGGTGTGCGTGCAGCGACGGCGCACAGTGAGCGGAGAGCGGAATCGAACGCGCCTCGCAGATCGCCGACGTCTTGATGAAGCCCGTGATACCGCAGCATCGCGTCGCGTCGGCCTGGAGGACGTCGACCGCGCCTGCCGCGATCATTTCGTCGAAGTACTGCAACTCGTAGCCATACTCGCCGGCGGCGACGTCCATCGGCACGCGCTCGCGGATGAAACGGAGGCCGGCGAGGTTGTCCGACGACACCGGCTCCTCGAACCACGCCACGCCCGACTTCGCGAAGTCTTCCGCCTGACTGATGGCCTGCTTCATGTTGTACGCACCGTTCGCATCGACGAATAGCTCGCATTTCTCACCGATCGCCTCCCGCGCCTTCCGCACCCGCTCCCGATCGGCGCTCGCATCGCGCCCGATCTTCATCTTCACGCGCGGAATCCCCGCCGCCGCCCACCCGCCAAGCTGCTCCTGCAACTCCGCGATTGAGTACGAGGTGAACCCACCGCTGCCGTAGACCGGCGCCGCCTCGCGCACGCTGCCGAGGAGATCGATCAGCGCGACACCGAACAGCTTCGCCTTCAGGTCCCAAAGCGCGGAGTCGATCGCCGAGATCGCCATCGCCGCAATTCCGCGCCGCCCGAGGTTGCGGACGGCGTATATGAGATCACCCCAGACGCGGTCGATGTCGAGCGCGTTCTTGCCTTTGACCTTTCCCGCGAGCGTCTCGATGAGCTTCGCCGTAGCTGGATCCGCGTACGTGTAGCCGAAGCCACGCTTCCCGCCCCCGGTCGCATGCACCGTGACGAGCGTCGTCGCATCCCACTCGAACGTCCCGTCCGATTCCGGCGTGGCGGTCGGGATGCGATAGGCGGCAACTGAAATGTCATCGATTACGATGCGATCCACCTTCCAGGCCGCTCTTCAACTCGCGTGCCCCACACTCTGCCGTAGACCGTGTCTCTAGTGATCGAGTCGCAAACGATGGACTTCGATCAAAGGGGTTGGATCTCAGAGGTCGCAGCCGGAACACTCGCAGGAATTGGAGCAGGCGCGTTTGGAGCGCTGATCGTTGCCGACGCCTCGATCGCCGGAGGTGCCGCCACGGGAGGAGCTATCGGCCTCGCAATGGGGCTGCTGTTTCAACCTCTAAGATGGCTCTTCGAACAGCGGCCTCCTCAGAAACGCCAAGAGAATACTGATGACACCAATTAGACTGTCCGGGCGGCGCTTGCCGTTACTCGTGGTCGGTGCCTCCCTACGTGGAATCGTCATGGCGACGGGCGTGGCCGCGATTTCGTTCGTCGTATTCGCGGCCACGACACACCAGGGCGTCGGTGAGCTGTATGCGTCATACTTTCCGCGGTTTCGCGGAAGCGCGCAGCCGCTACAGATCCCGAGCGGCGCGTATCTCGTTTTTATCGCCTACGTCATCGGAGCAGCGCAGCTCGCTATCTGGCACGTCCGGCAATATCGCAAAGCCAGACGTCGGTAACGACGCCGAGGTGCCGCGGTTCCCTTCGCGAGCCGCCTGTCATCCCGAGCTGCCGAAGTCGCTGAGCGACGGAGGACGGTCGAGGGATCCGATGCTTCAGGCGCTAGCCGTTCCAGCACCGGATCCCTCGACCGCGCTTCGCCTCTTCGAGGCTTCGCCGGCTCGGGATGACAAGCCGTTTAAACTCGCGGCGTGGCTTCATCGGTCCGCATCGAAAATGTCACGGTCACGACGCCGCGAGGCGAGGCGATCGTGCGGGGGCTCGACCTCCGCATCGATGCCGGTGAGTCGGTGGCGCTGATCGGGCGCAGCGGCGCGGGCAAGACGACGATCCTGCGGCTGCTCAACGGACTCGCGGCACCATCATCGGGACGGGTGCTCATCGACGACACGGAGTTGCGCGGCGACGACCTGCCGCGCCGCCGCCGCAACATCGGGACGATCCTGCAGGCGCCGGCGCTCTTTCCGCACCGCACGGTCTACGACAACGTCGCCACCGTCCCCCGCCTCCTCGGCTGGCAAGAGGAGCGGACGCGCGAGACGGCGCGCTCGATGCTCGACCGCCTCGGCATCCCTCTCGACCGTTTCGGGCCGCGCTTCCCGCGCTCGCTGTCGGGCGGCGAGCAGCAACGCGCGGCGATCGCGCGCGCGATGATCGCGCATCCGGCGCTGCTTCTCTGCGACGAGCCGTTCAGTGCGCTCGATCCGCTAGTACGCCACGACCTGCAGGAAGAGTTCATCGGATTGCGGACCGACGTCACCATGCTGTTCGTGACGCACGATTTGGCCGAGGCGCTCAGGGTCGCCGCTAGGATCGTGTTGATCGAGGGCGGCGCGATCGTCTGCGACACGACCCTCGAAGAATTCGTCCGATCGACGCTGCCGCTCGTCCGCCAGTTCATCGAGGCGTCGCGGCTGCCGGAGGTGTGATGCTGCAAGACGTCGCTCGCGCAACCGGGGAACACGTCGTCATCGTCGCGGCGGCGATGATCGTCGCGACGATCGCCGGCATCCCCCTCGGGATCCTCTGCGTCCGGCGCGCGCGTCTCGGCAAGGTGATGCTACGCATCGTCGACATCATCCAGACCATCCCGTCGCTCGCGCTCTTCGGCTTCCTGATTCCGGTGCCGTTCATCGGCGGGATCGGAATCCGAACCGCAATCGTGGCGCTGATCCTTTACTCTCTCCTGCCGATCGTGCGGAATACCGTGACAGGGCTCAACGGAATCGATCCTCTCATTCGCGATGCCGCGATCGTCGTCGGGATGACGGATGGTCAGCGACTCATGCGCGTCGAGCTCCCGCTCGCGCTGCCGTCGATCTTCGGCGGCCTACGAATCGCCGCCGTGATCGCGATCGGCGTCGCCACGATCGGCGCCGCCGTCGGCGGCGGCGGCCTCGGCACCCTCATCTTCCGCGGCGTCGCCATGGTCGACACCACGCTCATCCTCGCCGGCGCGCTCCCCGCCGCTGCGCTCGCGCTCATCGCGGACCTGTTCTTTGGAGCGTTGGAACGGATGACGGCGCGGCGATTTGGAGCCTCTGCGTGAGCGCCACGCCCCTCACCCGGCCTTCGGCCGCCATGCCCCAACATCTCCTTCTCCCGGCGGGAGAAGGTGGCGCGAAGCGCCGGATGAGGGGCGTGATTCTCGCGCTAACCCTGCTCCTCCTCGCCGCCTGCAAACGCGGTCACGACCCGATCGTGGTCGGCTCCAAGAACTTCACGGAATCAGTCCTCCTCGGCGAGGTCATCGCACAGAAGCTCGAGAAAGCCGGCTGCACGGTCGACCGCAAGCTCAATCTCGGCGGGACGCTGGTGTGCGACCGCGCCATCACGGGCGGATCGATCGACGTTTATCCCGAGTACTCCGGCACCGCACTCACGGCGATCCTGCATAAAGCGGCTAGCGGCGATCGCGCGGCGGTCATGAAGACCGTGGGCGACGAATACGTAAGAAGAGGCCTGAAATGGTCGCCGCCCCTCGGCTTCGAGAACACCTTCGCGATGATCGTCCGACGCTCAGACGCGCAGAAGTTCGGCCTCCGCCGCATCTCGGACCTGCACACGGTCGAGGGCACGTTCCGTCCCGGCTTCGGATACGAATTCGTCGAGCGCCCCGACGGCTGGACCGGCTTGCAGTCCAAGTACGGCCTCCGCTTCGCGCAGCCGCCGCGCACGATGGACCTCGGCCTCACGTATCGCGCGCTCGCCTCGGGTGCTATCGACCTGATCGCCGGCAACTCCACCGACGGCCTGATCGACGCGCTCAACCTGCTGCAGCTCGAAGACGACCGGCACTTCTTCCCGCCGTACGACACCGTGATCGTGCAGCGGAGCGACATCGGGAAGAAATGTTCCGCCGCGCCGGCCGCGCTCGAATCGCTGCGCAATACGCTCGACGTTGCCACGATGCGCCGTCTCAATCTATCGATAGACCGCGACCACCGCTCACCGGCGGACGTCGCAAAGGAGCTCCGATGATCGAAGTGAACGCGTACATCTTCTTCAACCGCAACTGCGCCGAGGCGATGCGCTTCTACGAGAAAACGCTCGGCGGAAAACTGCGTCTCCTGACCGCGAAAGAGATGCCCGAGGCCAAGGTACCTCCCGAGATGGGTGATGCGATCATGCACGCCCGCCTCGACCTCGACGGCGGCGGATTCTTCATGGCCTCTGACTGGATGTCTCCTGGTGCGTACCCCGCGATGCACGGCTTCCGCGTGTCGCTGTCGTATTCAACCGTCGCCGAAGCGAGCCGGATCTTCGACGCCCTCGCCGCCGGCGGCTCGGTCGAACTACCGTTCGCGAAGACGTTCTGGTCGCCCGGCTTCGGCATGCTGACCGACCGTTTCGGCACGCCGTGGATGGTCGGGAGCGAAGAGGGCCACCACTGATTCGGAGGGGCGGATGCCCTCGTCCGCCCGCGCGGCGATAGCCGCGCTAACGCGCGGCTGGCGGACGAGGGCGTCCGCCGCTCCCCTTAGGACGCGACCGGCAATTCGACCGTAAACCGCGAGCCCTTGCCGACGCCGTCGCTTTCCACGGCGACCGAGCCGCGGTGCATGGCGACGAGCTGCTTGACGATCGCGAGGCCGAGCCCGAGGCCGCCTTTGTCGGCCGGGCGGGCCTGGCGGAGTGGCTCGAAGACGTAGGGCTGGACGTCCTTCGCGATTCCATCGCCGTCGTCGCTCACGATCAATCGCGCCTTGTTCGCAACGCGCGAGACACTCAGTTCGACGTGGCCGCCCACCGGCGTGAACTTCACGGCATTCGCCAGCAGGTTCCAACAGATCTGATTCAGGCGCAGCGGGTCGCCGAACACAGAGCACGGTTCCGCGGGGATGGCCAGCTTCAGCTCGACATTCCTCTCTTTCGCCAGGGGGCGAACCGTCTCGATCGCCTGCGACGCAACCGCGCCGACGTCCACCGGCGCGATCTCCAGGTGCATCTTCCCGAGCGTCAGCCGCGACATGTCGAGGAGGTCGTCGATGAGCCGCGCCTGTGCGCGGGCGCTCGACTCGATCGCCGAGGCCGCCGTCGCCGTCAGCTCGGGATCGTTTTCGCGCCGCAGCACGCCGGCCCACCCGAGGATCACCGCCATCGGCGCGCGGAGCTCGTGAGAAAGCATCGCGATGAACTGGTCCTTCGCGCGATCGAGCGCGCGGAGCTCCGCGTTCGCATTCGCGAGATTGCGCTCCGCTCGCCGGCGTCGCGTGCTCAGGAAGCTGATGCTCACCGCGATCGACAGGAAGATCGCGAGCTGCAGCAGATCATCCGAGTCGAGCCGGATCCGGCCGTCGACGAAGTAGTCGAAGTAGTTCGCGGCGACCACGGCGAGCACCGTCGCGAGGAGCGATGCGCCGAATCCCGTGAAGAATGCCGTCACGAGCACCGCGAAAATGAAGGGCGCGAAGCGATGACCGAGCGGCATCAGCTCCAGGTCCGCCAGCAGCGCGACGCCGACGCAGAACGCCGCGAACGCATATCGCAGCCACCGCACTTTCCGCTCGTCCGCGACGCGGGGAAGCAGCGTGGGGGAATCCGTGAGCATCGGCTGCTGTGTTGTACGCCCCAGGAAGGGCGGCGTTGATATCATCCGCCGTTACTTTTATGTCAACCGAACATCAATCAACTGACGACCAGATTTACCGGCTGCGACACAGCACCGCCCACGTGCTCGCGAACGCCGTCATCGATCTCTTTCCGCACGCGAAGGTCGCGATCGGTCCGCCGATCACCGACGGCTTCTACTACGACTTCGACCTCGGCAAGGACGAGAACGGCGGCAATAAGACGTTCACGCCCGAGGACCTCGAACGGCTCGAAGGGCGGATGCGAGAGATCATCCGCGAGAACAACACGTTCCAGTACCGCGAGGTGTCGCTCGAAGAAGCGCAGCAGCTCTTCAGCGGCCAGCCGTACAAGCTCGAGTTGATCGAGGGCATCGCGAAGGGCGGCGTCAACGAATACGGCGAAGAGTCCGACGACAAGCCGGTCATCAGCACCTTCACCGAGGGCAACTTCGAGGACCTCTGCCGCGGGCCGCACGTCGAGCGCACGGGACTCATCAACCCCGAAGCCATCAAGCTGCTCAACGTCTCCGGTGCGTACTGGCGCGGGAACGAAAAGAACCCGATGCTGCAGCGCATCTACGGGACGGTGTGGAAGAGCAAGAAAGAGCTCGACGAATACATCCACCGTCTCGAAGAGGCGAAGAAGCGCGATCACCGGAAGCTCGGGAAAGAGCTCGACATCTACGCGTTCGACGAGGAGATCGGCCCCGGCCTGCCGCTATGGCTCCCGAACGGCGGGATTCTCATCGAGGAAATCGAGCGTCTCGCGAAAGAGCGCGAGCTCGGCGCCGGATATCAGCGCGTGCGCACTCCGAACCTGACGAAGGACAGCCTGTTCATCCGCAGCGGCCATTTGCCGTACTACGCGGAGAGCATGTATCCGCCGATGGAGCTCGAAGGCGTGAAGTACTACGTCAAGCCGATGAACTGCCCGTTCCATCACAAGATCTTCGCGGCGCGTCCGCGCAGCTACCGCGACCTGCCGATGCGGCTCGCCGAGTACGGCACGTGCTATCGCTACGAGCGGAGCGGCGACCTCTTCGGCCTGATGCGCGTCCGTTCGCTCGAGATGAACGACGCGCACATCTACTGCACCGAGGAACAGTTCGAGTCGGAGTTCCTGGCGGTCGTCCGGATGTACCAGGACTACTTCAACCTCTTCGGCATCGAGAAGTACGTGATGCGGCTCTCGACGCACCACGCGCGCGGCCTCGGCAAAAAGTACGTCGACAACGAACGCCTCTGGCTGGAGACGGAAGAGATGGTCCGCGGCGCCATGCGCGCCGGCGAGGTGCCATTCGTCGAGGAGAAGGATGAGGCGGCGTTTTACGGTCCGAAGATCGACGTGCAGGTGTGGAGCGCGATCGGGAAAGAGTTCACGCTCGCGACCAACCAGGTCGACTTCGCGGTGCCGGCACGCTTCAACCTCACCTACGTGAATTCCGAAGGGAAACACGCGACGCCGCTCTGCATCCACCGCGCGCCCCTCAGCACGCACGAGCGGATGATCGGCTTCCTGATCGAGCACTACGCCGGCAACTTCCCGGTGTGGCTCGCCCCGCGCCAGGTGCTCATCATCCCGATCTCCGACGCGCACCACGAGTACGCGCGCAAACTGAGCGACAGCCTCGTGGCAACGGGCATCCGCAGTGAGGCCGACTTCAGCGCCGAACGAATGAACGCGAAGGTCCGCGAGGGCCAGCTCAAGAAGATCCCCTACATGCTGGTCCTCGGCGACCGGGAGGTCGCCAACCAGACGGTCTCCCTCCGCAAACGCGACGGCACGAAGGAGAACGACCTGAGTTTCGAAGCATTTGCAGCGCTGATCCGGACGCGGATCGACACGCGGTCACCGGAGCTGTAGGCAGGTGGTGGTAGCGCTACCTTGACGTAGCGCACCACCCGACCTACGCTGCCGGCGTGGATCTCGACAACACACAGACGTCGCGCGGCCGGCTGATGACGGCCGGAAAGATGCTCTTCAGCCGGAACGGCTACGAGCAGACGTCGACCGCCGCGATCGCGCGCGAAGCGGGGACCTCAGAATCGCAGCTCGTCCGCTACTTCAGTGGGAAGAGCGGGCTCCTCGAAGCGATCTTCAACGAGACGTGGTCGGGCTTTTCCGAGGCGATCGCGGGCCAGATCGGGGGGGCGGAGCATGGACGCGAGGCGATCCTACGGCTGTTGTCGCTCTTCGTCTCCGCGTTCGGACGCGACCACGATGCGGCGTTCCTCTTCCTGTTCGAAGGACGTCGCGTCCGCGGCAATGACGTGGTCCTCTCCGAAGGCTTCCGCCGCTTCACGGAGCTCCTGAACCAGCTGATCAAGCGCGGCCAGAAAGACGGCTCCTTCCGAACGGACCTCGACCCCGCCGCCATCTGCTCCGCCACCCTCGGCTGCGCCGAAGGCATGATCCGCGACGCCCTCATCGCCGAGCGCACCCACAAGCCGAAACCGTTCGACAACGACAGCGTGCAGAAGGTGTTTGCCGCGATGGTGGGTGGCCTGGCGCACAAGAGCACCGGCGAGGCCGCCGGTGCCCCACTGAGACCGCCACCCAACCACGACGAGGGCTAACGCACCCGGGGTAGGGCGGGGGCCTCAGTGGGGCGCCGGCGGCCTCGCCGGCGACAAACCGAGGGACAATCGCTGATGTGCCGATATTCGACGACACCGTCGCATGGCGACGCGACCTCCCTCACCTGCAGAAGAGCGGCAAGACCTACTTCGTCACGTTCTGCACCCGCGATCGGCAGATGCTTGCGGACGACGAGAAAGCCATCGCGCTAAACACCACGGTCTTCGGCCACCTACTCCAGTACTGGCTGCACTGCGTCGTCATCATGCCGGACCACGTGCATCTCGTCTTTACGTTGTATGAAACGTCCACGCTGCCAAAGGCGATGCAGCGCATCAAGAGTGTCTCCGCGCACGAAATCGGCCGCGTCGTGTGGCAGCGCGAATACTTCGATCGCGCGCTTCGGTCCGACGAGGATCTATACAACAAGTGCGAGTACGTTTGTCAGAATCCGATGCGAGCGGGGCTCGTCAGCAGTGTCGATGAGTACCGGTGGATTTGGAGGTGGTGGGTCGAAGGGCACAAGAGCACCGGCGAGGCCGCCGGTGCCCCACTGAGGCCACCCCCCAACCACGAGGCTTAGTCCTCCAGCAACGCGGCGTTGGCGAAGTTGCCGATGACGGCGGGTTTGATCTTCCAGATGTCGCGGGCGTATTCGCGGATGGTGCGGTCGGAGGAGAACTTGCCCATTCTCGCGATGTTCAGGAGCGACTTGCGGTTCCAGGCGGCGCGGTCGACGTAGGTGGCGTCGACGGCGTTCTGGGCGTCGCAGTACGACTGCAGGTCGGCGAGGTGGACGTAGATGTCGCGGGCGCTGGTGATGTTCGCGACGATGGGGCGGAAGATCTCTTTGTCGCCGCGGGAGAAATGGCCGGAGGAGATCGAGTCGATGACCCGCCGGATCTCGTGCGATTGCAGGTATGTCTCCGGGTGGTAGCCGCCTGCGACCAGAGCGGCGACTTCGTCGGCGTGCAGGCCGAAGATGAAGATGTTCTGCTCCCCCACCTCGTCGCGAATCTCGATGTTCGCGCCGTCGAGCGTTCCGATCGTGAGCGCGCCGTTCAGCGCGAGCTTCATGTTGCCGGTGCCTGACGCCTCTTTGCCCGCCGTCGAGATCTGCTCGCTCAGCTCGGCCGCCGGCATGATCGCCTCAGCAAGCGTGACGCGGTAGTCGGGAAGGAAGACGACGCGCAGCCATTCGCGCGTCTTCGGATCGGCGTTGATCACCTCCGCGATGGAGTGGATGAACTTGATGATCAGCTTCGCCGAGAAGTAGCCGGGCGCCGACTTCCCCGCGAAGATGAACGTGCGCGGCACTAGAGGCGTGATGCCGTCCTCCACGATCGCCCAGTATCGATGCACGATGTGCAGCGCGTTGAGGAGCTGGCGTTTGTACTCGTGGAACCGCTTCACCTGCACGTCGAACATGGTGAGCGGATCGACCGGGATGCCGGTGAGCTCCTTCGCGATCCGCGCGAGTGCCGCCTTGTTGCGCCGCTTGACCCCTTCGAGCTTGTCGATGATTGAGGAGTCGGCGGCGAAGCGCTCGAGGTTTCGCAGCTCGTCGAGATTCCGGATCCACGCGTCGCCGATCGCATTCGAGATCAGCGAGGCGAGCGGCCGGTTCGCGTGCAGCAGCCAGCGCCGCGGCGTCACGCCGTTCGTCTTGTTGTTGAAGCGCTCCGGATAGAGCTTGTTGAAATCGGGCGCCAGCGTCGTCTTCACGAGCTCGGAGTGCAGCTCCGCGACGCCGTTCACCGAGTGGCTCCCGGTCATCGCGAGGTTCGCCATCCGCACCTCGTGATCGCTGAAGATCGAGACCCGCTGCGACATCGCGGCGTCGCCCGGGAACCTCCGTTCGACCTCCGCGATGAGGCGCCGGTTGATCTCCTGGATGATCTGCAGGTGCCGCGGGAGCACGCGCTCGATCAGCTCCATCGGCCACCGCTCCAGCGCCTCCGGAAGCAGCGTGTGATTCGTGTAGCCGAGCGTCTCGACCGTCGTCGCCCACGCCTGCTCCCACGGCAGATGTTCGCCGTCGATGAAGACGCGCATCAGCTCCGCGACCGCGAGCGCCGGATGCGTGTCGTTCATCTGGATGGCCACTTTGCTCGCGAAGTTCTCGAACGAGTCGTGCGTGTTCTTGTACGACCGCACGATGTCGGCGATCGCGCAGGCGACGAGGAAGTACTCCTGCTGCAGCCGCAGCTCACGCCCCGACTGCACCTGATCCGAGGGGTAGAGAATCTTCGAGATCGCCTCGGTCGAGATCTTGTGCTGCACCGCGCGGATGTAGTCGCCCGCATTGAAGATGCCGATGTCGAATTCGTCCGACGAGCGCGCGGTGAAGAGCCGCAGGCGATTCACGGTCCGTCCGCTATAGCCAACGATCGGCATGTCGTTCGGGACGCCGATGATCACTTTCGCATCGACCCACTTCGGCGTGTAGACGCCGCGCTCGGTCGTATGCGCAATCGACCCGTACACCGGAACGATCACCGCCTCGTCGTTGTGCTCGATGAGCCACGGCGACCCGCTTTCGAGCCAATGGTCGGGCCGCTCGTGCTGGAAGCCGTTCACGAAACTCTGTTTGAAGAGGCCGAACTCGTAGTTGATGCCGTAGCCGAAGCCGGGGAGGTCGAGGGTGGCGAGCGAGTCGAGGAAGCAGGCCGCCAGTCGCCCCAAACCGCCGTTGCCGAGGGCAGCATCGGGCTCGAGCGCCTGGAGCTCGTCGAAGTCGACCCCGAGCTCCGCGACGACGTTGCGCGCCTCGTCGTAGATGCCGAGGTTCATCAGCGTGTTCCCGAGGGAGCGCCCCATGAGGAACTCCATCGAGAGGTAGTAGAGGCGCTTGGAGTCCTGCTCGCGGTAGCGGCGCTCGCTCTCCCGCATCGCGTCGAGCGCGCTGCGCCGCACGGCAATCGAAAGCGAATACAACCGCTCGCGCTGCGAGGCCTCGCGCCACAAACGCCCCTTCGCGAACCTCAGGAAGGATTCGATCCCCTCACGGAGATGGACCGCCGCCACCCGCTCGATTCCGTTGATGCTGCGTTGCACGTCCTACCCGCTCTGCGATGCGCATTCTGCACCATGGGCGGTAATATGGCTCTTCATGGATGCACCGGCCGTCGACGTCATCGTCCTCACGGCGGGGCGGCGCGCGTACCTGGATCGGACGCTTGCGAGTTTCGCCGAGTACGTGCACGGGCCCATCGTGCACGCGGCAGTCTTCGACGACTCGGGCGACGAGCGGTTTGGGCGATGGCTGAGCGCGCGGTGCCCGGGCTGGGACATCATCACGACGCCGGGGCGCGTCGGCTTCACGCGGGCGGTCCGTGCGGCATGGGAGCACGAACGCCGGCGGGGCGGCGCGCCGTACATCTTCCACCTCGAGGAGGACTTCGTCTTCGATCGGCGCGTGGATCTGCTCGAGATGATCGCGGTGCTGGAGCAGGATCCGATGCTGGCCCAGGTCGCGCTGCTCCGTGGTCCGTTTTTCTCCTCTGAGATCGACGCGGGCGGGATCGTGCAGGAAGACCCGAATGCCTACGCGGCCAGGCGCGCCGGCGAGCTCGCCTGGTTGGAGCACCGCAAGACGTTCACCACGAATCCGTGCCTCTATCGGCGGACCTTGTTGAACACGCGGTGGCCCGACGTCGCCCATTCGGAGTCGGCATTCAGCAGACAGCTCGTTGGTCGCGGTCATCGTTTCGCGTTCATGGGCAACGGTGAGACGTGGGTGACTCACATCGGCGTGGAACGGACGCAGCACGGCTACTGACTCTTTCTGCATGCGCGCGATCCTGATGTACCACTCGATCGACACCTCGGGCTCGACTGTGTCGTGTCATCCCGAAGCCTTCGAGCGGCACGTTCGCTGGCTCAGCTCGGGATGCGTCAAGGTGACATCGGTCGAGGGCCTGCTCGCGCTGCCCGAGTCGACGGACGCCGTGGCGATCACGTTCGACGATGGGTTCGTGAATTTTGGGGAGTTCGCCGCGCCGCGGCTCCTGGCCAACGGACTGGCCAGCACCGTGTTCGTGGTGTCGGAAATGGCAGGACGGACCAACGCGTGGGATCTCCGGGAGCCTCACATTCCGCAGCAACCGCTCCTTGATTGGCCGGCGCTCGCCCGACTCCGTGAACAGGGCGTCACGCTCGGATCGCACAGCCGGACGCATGCGAACCTGAACACGGTAAGCCGCGCTCAAATCGAGGAGGAGGTGTGCGGCTCGGTCGAGATCATCGAGCGCGAAACCGGCGCTCGGCCGGAGACCTTTGCCTACCCATACGGCCGCGTCAACGCGCACGCCGCGGCGGTCGTCGAGCGCGTGTTCCGCTACGCCTGCACGACGGAGTTTCGCCTCCTCCATCCCCGCGCGCGCCTCGCCCGGCTTCCGCGGCTCGATGCGTTCTACTTCCAGGAGCCGGGGCTGCTCGAGTCGTGGGGCACGCGGCGCTTCGAGACGTTCATCAAACAGCGGCACCGCCAGCGCCCTCTTTGATCGAGAGCCGGAACAGAGCGGCCAATCCCAGCGGCGCACCGCGGCACGTAATCGACAAGTTCTTGGACCTCGAACGGGAGCGTCCTTCCCCCGCAGCGCGACCAGGCGTCCGTCAGGCGGCGAGCTTCTGTGGAACACCGCGGGATGTCGCGGCGCCGAAGTTATGCGGTTCGGAATACGTTGATCGGATATTTTTCGAACAATGCGTCGGCCGTCAGCACCCGCAGGTTGTGTTGCAATGCTTGACAGATCAGCATCCGGTCAAATGGATCGCGATGGTGGAGCGGCAGACGGAGAAGATGTGACAAGGACGGCTCGTCGAATGGCAGGCTGGCAATATCATGCTGGTCTCGTCGAGACCTCAGATACTCATCTGCCGGCGCGGGAAGCGGCAACTTGCCGAGTTGATGCTTTGCTAGCGCTTCCCACACGGATACAACACTCAGGAAGACTTCGTTCGCTTCGTCCTGAATGGCCTCGACCGAACTTGTAGCAAGCCGCGGATCTTCAGTGATGTACCAGAGGAATGCGTGCGTATCGAGCAGCAGCCTCATTCGCCTTCAAACAATCGCAAAACATCCTCGGGCAGCGGATCATCAAAATCGTCAGGAACGACGAAATCGCCCTTTGCGAGACCGAAGGGGCGCTTTCCCGCGCGTTTGGCGAGAGGGCGAATCTCAGCTACCGCTAGATCCTTTTCGAACAGAACGACGGTCTCACCTTCCAGCACACGATGAAGATACGCGTGCGGATCCTTCTCGACTTCCTCGACGGAGGCGTTCATGCGGTGATCGTAACAAATGAGGGGCCATGCCGATTCTCCACACATGGCGGGATCTGAGTTCCAGTCACTGGTGGAGTACGGCTCAGAAGCGAAGGCTCTGGCTCAGCTCTGCGGGACGGCCGCGAGTCGTCTGAATTCGGCGCGGACGGCGTCTTCGTCCCAATCGCCGTAGCCGCGCACGCTGTGCACGACCGACTTTCCCCGCCGTACCAACTCCTCGGGCGACCACTCGATGTTCTCGGACCACACACCGAGGGGAAAGTCGTCGCAGGCGAAATCTCCGGACTCGAGACCGACGGCGCGGATGAAAATCGAGTGAAGGTGGTCCTCGGAGAGCGAGGCCTTGCTGAATCGTTCGTCCCCGTAGGGCGTATACGCCGACAAGGCTTCGCAGGCCGCACGGCTCATGATCGAGCCCGGCCCGAGGACGTGCTCGCCGTATTCATAGCCGTTCGCGCAAGCCTCGCTCAAGAGAGATCGCATCACGCTGGCCAGTTCTTCGTCGGGCGAGGTCTCGTTCCGCCTTACGAGCTTTGCGATCCCTGGGAAGTCGGCGGCGCGATTGTGGCCGTCGCAGCGGGTGCGAAAGCTGCCGACCATGCCCAATCGGGGATCGGAGCCCAGGAGCTCGATGGCCCTCGTGTCCGCTCCAGGATTGCACATCAGGGCATCGGTGTCGAGGCGCATCAGCGCCTGAAACGAGTAGGTCGTCGTCGCGTATCGAACCGTCCGCGCCACCTTCACGAAAAGGCCGCCGTCGACGTTGTACGCGGCCTCACTGCCGGACTCGCGGAGAACGAGAACGTCGATCTCCGGCATCGCCTCTTTCGCCCGTGCTCCGAGCCCCTCGGCGGAGTCGTCGACGAGAAGGAGCCGGTGCCGCGGATCGGCAAATCGCTCGATCGAGCGGAGGGTGTCGAGCAGGAATTCAAAACGCGTCGCCGGTCCGACCGGAACGTAAATGAGCGAGGAGCACGCTACAGGCATTGCTTCATTATGGATGAATGACACATTGGGAGGGTGAATACAGCCGCCACCCGCTCGGCTCATGAGAACGACCGGGCGCGCGTCGCGCGCGCCCGCTCGCACACATGATGCGGCTTGGCCCTTCCGAAGGGCACGATCTACCCTCGCGAGCAGCGCCCGGGTTGCGCGGCTGGCGCCGCGCTGAGCGGACGGCCGTCCGCTCCCCACCGAGGCCTACGCCACGACTTCGAACTTCTGTGCTACCTCGACGATCGCATTGATCGCGCGGTCGAGGTGCTCGCGGGTGTGGGCGGCGCTGATCTGGCAGCGGAGGCGGGCGGCGCCTTGGGGGACGACGGGGAAGCCGAAGCCGCTGACGTAGACGCCGCGGTCGAGGAGCTCGGCCGACATGGCGATCGCCTTCGCGGTGTCGCCGATCATGATCGGGACGATGGGGTGGATTCCTTCGCGGACTTTGATGCCGCGTTTGGTGAGCTCATCGCGGAAGTACGTCGTGTTCTCGCGCAGGCGCGTGACGAATGACGCGTCGTTCTCGAGCAGGTCGAGCGCGGCGAGGGAGCCCATCACGACGGCGGGCGGCAGCGTGTTCGAGAAGAGGTAGGGGCGCGACTTCTGGCGCAGGTACTCGACGAGTGTCTTCGGGCCGGTAGTAAAGCCGCCGTGCGAGCCGCCGAGCGCCTTCCCGAGGGTCGAGGTATGCGCGTCGATCTTGCCGAAGACGCCGAGCTCCTCGTGCGTGCCGCGGCCGGTCTTGCCGAGGACGCCGGTGCCGTGGGAGTCGTCGACGACCAGGAATGCGCCGTACTCGTGCGCGACGTCGACCATCTCCGCGAGCGGCGCGAGGGAGCCCTCCATCGAGAAGACGCCGTCGGTCATGACGAGCTTGTTGCGGGTGTCCTTGGTCGCCTCCAGGGCGCGGCGGAGGTCGGCGATGTCGCGGTTCTTGTAGCGCTCCTTGCGCGCCTTCGCGAGGCGGATGCCGTCGATGATCGAGGCGTGATTCAGCTCGTCGGAGATGATGGCGTCCTGCTCCAGCGCGACGGTCTGGAAGAGTCCCTCATTCGCGTTCCAGCACGAGCCATACAGGATGGTGTCCTCGGTGCCGAAGAACTGGGCGATCCGCTCTTCGAGCGTGCGATGGATGGTCTGGGTACCGCAGATGAAGCGGACCGACGCGAGGCCGTAGCCGAAATCGCGCTCCGCTTTTTCCGCCGCTTCCACGATGGCCGGGTGGTCGGCGAGCCCGAGGTAGTTGTTCGAGGTCAGCATGATGACCTCGCCTTTTCCTTCGACTTCGACGACCGGGCCTTGCGGCGATTTCAACGGCAGCTCGTGTTTGAGCGTGCCGGACTTGGACATTTGGTCCAGCTCAGCTTCCAGGGTGGTGAGGAGAGACATGAATGCGTTGCGCTCCCTTCAGAGCGCAGCGGACAGAGCGCGGTGCGCAGAGGTGAATGAACGACCTGCGCGCTGCGCACTGCGCACTGCGCACTTCATTCGTTGTCGTACTTCAGGTCGCGGCGATAACAGCGCTGGCCCTCGAGGTCGAACACGACGCAGGAGTCGATCGGGCGCGAGTAGACGTGCATCGACACTGCGCGCTCGCCGGCCGGGTTGACGATCTTGTGGATGGTCTGCGTCTTGTCCACCGTGTTCAGCGGCCCGCTCGGCACCGCGACCTCGGTGCCGACGTGCTCCATCTCGATGTGGGTTGCGCCGGCGAGGCAGTCCATGCCGACGACCTGCTGGTTCTCCGGACGGTCGCAGGCGAGCTTGTGGTAGTTCTCGACGACCAGCTTCCCTTCCAGCATCGTCATCCAGCCGAGTTGGCCGTTGTGCGTGTGGAGAGGCGTGGTGGCGCCGATCGGCCAGCAGATGAGCATGACTTCGATCATGTCGTTGCGGAAGATCTTGTTGCGCGTGTGGCGGTCGGGGAGCCACTGCTTGTACCGCTCCAGGTCCTCCGGCTTGATCTCGTAGGTCACGAGGTAGTCGTAAATCTTCTGCTTCGTGATGAGTCCTTCCGAGAGCGCGCGGATGCCGTCCACGAATTGCTCGACCGGAATCGGCGTCGGGGAGTAGATCGGCTGCGGCGCGGCGGGGACGGTGGTCTGAAGATCCATCAGGCGGGGCTCCTTGGTTACGGAGTGTAGAACGTCGAAGGGTCGCCAGCAATTTTCGGGCGCGAAAACGCCCGCCTGCCTACCCGGCAACCCAGTCGTGCTACCCTCCGCGCCGCAATGGCGAACGTGGCCGTAATCGGCGCCCAGTGGGGTGACGAGGGCAAGGGAAAAATCGTCGACCTGCTGTGCGAGCAGTTCGACGTCGTGGCCCGTTATCAGGGCGGCCACAACGCCGGCCACACGGTCAAATTCGCCGACCAGCACTTCGCGCTACGGCTCATCCCCTCCGGCATCCTCCACCCGAACAAGCTCTGCCTCCTCGGCAATGGGATGGTGATCGACCCGGAGGCGCTGCTGCAGGAGATCGACGGCCTGCGGCAACTCGGCGTCGTCATCGACGGCAACCTCAAGATCGCCGACTCGGCGCACGTCATCCTCCCCTACCACCGCGCGCTCGACCTGGCGCGGGAGGAGGCGGCGGGCGAAGCGAAGATCGGCACGACCGGCCGCGGCATCGGGCCGGCGTACGAGACGAAGGTCAGCCGCTACGGCATCCGCGTTGCCGACCTTCGCGATAGGGACACGCTCCGCACCAAGATCGAATTCGCCTGCGCCGAGAAGAACCCGGTGCTCTGGACGGTATACGGCAAAGAGACGTTCGATCCGAAGAAACTCTTCGACGACTACGCCCTCTTCGGCGAGATCCTCTCGCCCCGCATCGTGAACGGACCGCTGCTCATCAACGAACAGATCCGCGCGAAGAAGACGGTGATGTTCGAGGGGGCGCAGGGGATGATGCTCGATATCGACCACGGCACGTACCCGTACGTCACGTCGTCGAACACGGTAGTCGGCGGCATCTGCACCGGCCTCGGCGTCGCGCCAAAGCACATCAACAAGGTCATCGGCGTGGTGAAGGCGTATACGACGCGCGTCGGCGGCGGGGCGTTCCCGACGGAGCTCGAGGACGAGCATGGCGAGCATCTCCGCACGCGCGGCAACGAGTTCGGCACGGTGACCGGCCGCCCGCGCCGCACCGGCTGGCTCGACCTCGCGGTGCTCCGTACCTCGGCGATGCTGAACGGCATCGACGAGATCGCGCTGACAAAGCTCGACGTGCTCGACCAGTTCGAAGAGATCAGCGTCTGCACGGGGTACAACGTCCACGGTGCGCCGTGGAAGACGTTCCCGGCATTCGCGGTCGAACATCACGACTACAAGCCGGAGTACCGGACGTTCAAAGGCTGGAACCGCTCGACGGCGGGCGTGACTTCGTACGCCGAGCTGCCGCAGGAAGCGAAGGACTACGTCCGCTTCATCGAAGACGAGAGCGGCGCGAAGGTCTCGATCATCTCGACCGGGCCGCGCCGCGAAGAGACGATCGTTCGTTAGGAGGAGGACAACATGGCCACGAAATCGACCCCTGAATTCTGGGCGCAGCGCTGGACGCCCGAGGTTCCGGTATTTCTGAGGGTGATCCGCGCACTGCCGGGCGAGCAGCTCGGCTACAAGCCGCACGACAAGTGCACGCCGGCCGGCGCGCTCGCATGGCAGTTGGCGGTCGAGGCCGGGAACCTCTCGGACCTCCTCGACAACGGCACCATCGAGTTCGTCGTGCCGGCGTGCCCGGCGTCGACGGAAGAGATTGCATCGACGTTCGAGCGCAACGCGAAGGCGCTAGAAGGGAAGCTCGGCAGCGTCGACGAGGCGAAGTGGAGCGGCCCGGCGAAGTTCAACATGGGCGGCCAGACGGTGTGGGAGACGACGGTCGAAGACATGTTCTGGGGCTACATTTTCGACATGGTCCATCACCGCGGCCAGCTTGCGGCGTACATCCGTCCGATGGGCGGCAAGGTACCGTCGATCTACGGACCGTCCGCGGACGACAGCGGCGCGTAGGCTTCGTCAGCATTGTGTGTGGGGCCGGCTCTCAGCCGACCCGGGCCGGCTGAGAGCCGGCCCCGCACACGATTCTTCTTGATCGCGGTGACGCCGCTCGCCTTCAGCACGGGCGGCCACCACGGGTCGACCGTGCCGGTCGTCCAACGATCGCGCACGGTCTCGCGGGTGATGCCCGGCGGCGCCGGCACGAGTGCGTTCAGGCGATCATAGATGCGCGCGCGCGCGTCGCCGTTCGCCGCACGCGGGAAGAGGTTCAAGAGCGTGAAGGCATCCTTTCTGCGCGCTTCGCGGAGGATCGTGTCGAGCGAATCGGTTGTTCTGAACGGCGCGTCGTCGAAAACCGGTGCGCTGAGGTTGCCGTCAGCATCCATCTCAGCATGTGCATTCGCAGGGACCAGCGACTGCGTGAAGCCGTATCGCAATCCCACCCATCCCGCCGTTACGTGAAGTGTGCCGACACCCGACGGCCCGACCGTCAATGTGTACTCGCACCCGAGGTCGGTGGCGGTGGCTTTCGGCGTGTTGACCACGAAGACACCGGGAGGCGCCGTGGTCTTGGCGTGGATGGAGCCTTGCCGCAGATCGAGGAGATAGTGATCGCGGCTACTCTCGACAAGCTGGAGGGTCGTGTGCGGCAGGACGTCGACCGTGCCGATCGACGGCACGTTGACGCGAACCCTCGAGCGGTTCGTTTGCATGATCTCTCCATCGCGCAACGTTCGCGGCCGCGGAACGAGCAGGCCGATTCCGATCGCGATCACGATCGCCGCGGCGACGGCATACAGCCAACGGCGTGGCGCGCGCGCTTCCTGCCGCACGGCGCGGAAGTCGGGTATCGGCGTCGTACCGCGGAACCGCGCGAGCAGTGTTTCGAAGCGTTCTTCGTCAGTCATTTCGTCAGGCATCAGTGACTCCCAGCGCCTCGCGGAGGAGGCGCATGCCGCGATGGAGGTTCACGCGCACCGACCCCGAGGTGAGACCGGTGCGCTGCGCGATCTCGTCGGCCGACATCCCCTCGACGAGGCGGAACATCAGCGTCTCGCGATAGGCAATCGGCAGTGCCCGGATCGCGGCGAGCGCACGCGCCGCATCGACCGCGTCGTCCTGGTTCGCGCTCGCCGCGGTCTTCCGATCGAGCTCCATCCGCTCCAGCGCCCCTCTCCTCGAATCCTCGGCGCGGTTGCGCGCGATCCGCGCGATCCATCCGGCGAATGCCGCAGGCTCGCGAAGCATTTGCAGCTTCTGGTACGCGGTGATGAACACGTCCTGGACGACGTCGTCGACGTCGCTCGCGGCCATGCGCCCGAGGACGATGCCGTGGACCACGCGCGAATAGCGCGTGTAGAGCGACTCGAACGCCGGGACGTCACCGCGTTGCGCGGCGCGCACCAGCGCGGCATCAGTCGGCGCAGCACTCTCCACCATCGAAAGACGGTTCTCGCGGCGAGAGTGTTAACACGTTAACGCTCCGCGGCAAGAGTGCGTCTTGAGCGCATGAACAACGTCATTCTCCTCGCTCTCATGTCGCTCTTCTTCTCCCCGTCCCACCTCCTCCTCGCGCCGCTGAGCGAGCCGGGGCAGCGGATCGTCGTCAGCGGCCGCGTCCTCGACGCAAGCGGGCATCCCGTTCCGCACGTCACGATCGTCGCGTATCACACCGACGCGCATGGCCTGTACCGCGCGGACGGTTCGATGTACAGCGACACGGCGCCGCCGCGGCTGCGCGGATCGCTCCGCACCGACGACCACGGCTCCTACGACATCGAGACCATCCGGCCCGCTCCATATCCGAATCGTTCGCAACCTGCGCACATCCACTTCGAGCTGCGGCCGCCGACCGGCCCGCACGAATACGCAATCCTCTATTTCGCCGACGACCCGCTGCTGAGCGCCGCACAGCGCGCAAAACAGCCGCAGGCGATCTGCCGTCTCACGCCTGGCGGCAAAGGCGTCCTCCGCTGCACTCGCGACTTTCACCTCGGCAAGGAGGGGGAAGAATGAGGGGAGCTAACGCGAGCGCGCGAAGAAGCGGAAGAAGAGCGCGGTGCCGAGGCCCCATGCGCCGTTGACCGTGAGGCCGAGAATCACGTTCGACGGCGTGTGCGGGACCGGCTGGTGCTTGATCGGCGCGAGGATGTAGGCGGCGACGAGGGTCGGGAAGATCGCGCCGAACAGGATGGCTGCGAGGAAGTACGCGCCCTCGTTCTTGATCCTCGCGATTGCGGGGATGAGGATCAGTCCCCATACGCCGCCCCAGAACGCCAGCGAGATGACCGACGGGACGCCGAATGGAGGCACCTGGGTCATGACGTACGGCGTCCGCGGCGTGACGCCCGCGATGTGGAGGAGCCACACCGCCGGCTGGTGAAAGAAGATCGTCCCGCAGAAACCTGCGACGAACTCCAGAAAGACGCGCCACTCGCGCGCCCACGTTTTCGCTGACGCCATATGGCGATGATACGCCTCAGGCGCGATCGAGGCCGCTACGCAACGACAGTGCGGAAGTATTCGATCGTCCGCGTGAGGCCTTCGTCGAGCGGGACGCGCGGTTCCCAGCCGAGGAGGGTGCGGGCTTTCGTGATGTCGGGGCGGCGCACTTTCGGGTCGTCGACCGGGAGGGGGCGGAACTCGATCGGAGCGCTGGTGCCGGTGAGAGCTTTGATGCGCTCCGCAAACTGCAGCACCGTCATCTCGGCCGGGTTGCCGATGTTCGTTGGGTTCACTTCCTCCGACATCAGGAGGCGGTAGATGCCGTCGACCAGGTCGGAGACGTAGCAGAAAGAGCGCGTCTGCGAGCCGTCGCCGAAGACGGTTAGCGGCTCGTTTTTCAGCGACTGCGAGATGAACGCTGGGACGACGCGGCCATCGTTGATCCGCATCCGCTCGCCGTAGGTGTTGAAGATGCGGACGATCCGCGTCTGCACGCCGTGGAAGCGGTGGTACGCCATGGTCATCGCCTCGGCGAAGCGCTTCGCCTCGTCGTAGACGCCGCGGGGACCGACCGGGTTCACGTTGCCCCAGTAGTCCTCTTTCTGCGGATGCACGAGCGGATCGCCATAGGTCTCCGACGTCGACGCGAGAAGATATCGGGCGTTCTTGTCTTTCGCGAGGCCGAGCGTTTTGTGTGTGCCGAGGGAGCCGACTTTCAGCGTCTGGATCGGCTTCTCGAGATAGTCGATCGGGCTCGCGGGCGACGCGAAATGCAGGACGTAGTCGACGTGCCCCTCGACGTAGATGTAGTTCGTGACGTCGTGTTTAATGAACGAGAAGCCGTCGTGTCCGAAGAGGTGCTTGACGTTCTCCGGCGAGCCGGTGAGGAAGTTGTCGATGCAGATCACCTCGTGGCCGCGCGCGAGGAAGAGGTCGCAAAGATGCGACCCGACGAATCCCGCTCCGCCGGTGATGACTGCACGACCCACTATGCGTGCTCCTTCGCGAGCGACTTGCGCACGTCCTCGGCACGGCCGACGGAGTAGTACGCGAAGCCCTGTGCGAGCATCCGCTTCGCGTCGTAGACGTTGCGCAGGTCGACGACGACCGGCTGCTTGAGCGCCTTCTTGATCTTGTCGAGATTCAGGGCGCGGAACTCGTTCCACTCCGTCGCGATCACGAGAGCGTCCGCCCCAGCCGCCGTCTCGTACGCATCCGCGCAGTACGTGACGTCGACGAAGATCGACTTGCAGTTCTCCATCGCCTGGGGGTCGTAGGCACGCACCTTCGCACCGTGGTTTTGCAGGCCGTTGATGATCGGGATCGTCGGAGAGTCGCGCATGTCGTCGGTTTCGGGCTTGAACGCCAGCCCAAGCATTGCGATGGTCTTGCCACTGAGGGTGCCGACGGCGTGCTCGATCTTCGCGACCATACGCTGCTTGATGTCGGCGTTGACGCGCAGCACCGACTCCATGATCTGGAACTCGTAGCCGTAGCGGCGCGCGATGTCCGCCATCGCCGAGGTGTCTTTCGGGAAGCAGGAGCCGCCGAAGCCGGGGCCTGCCTGCAGGAACTTCGAGCCGATGCGGGAGTCGAGGCCCATGCCGATCGCGACGTCGTGGACGTTCGCGCCGACCCGCTCGCACACCTGCGCGATCTCGTTGATGAACGTGATCTTCGTGGCGAGGAAACCGTTCGCGGCGTACTTGATCAGCTCCGACGACTCGACGTTGGTCACGACGAACGGGATCTCGAGCGAGTGGAGCGGCGCGTAGATCTCTTTCATCAGCGCGATCGACTCGTCGTTGGAAGCGCCGATGACGACGCGATCGGGTCTCATGAAGTCTTCGATCGCCGAGCCCTCGCGGAGGAACTCCGGATTCGAGACCACCGAGGCGTGGTGCTTCGTTCCCGACTCCTCGACAATCTTCTCGATCATCCGGCCGGTGCCGATCGGCACGGTCGACTTGGTGATGATCAGCTTCGGCCCGTTCATGTGCTGCGCGATGGTGCGCGCGACGTCCTCGACGTAGCGGAGGTCGGCCGAGCCGTCCGGCTTCGGCGGGGTTCCGACGGCGATGAAGATGGCGCGCGCGGCCTTGATTGCCTCGGCGAGGTTGGTCGTGAAGCGCAGCCGTGCTTCGCCGACGTTCTTGGTCACGAGCGTGTCGAGACCCGGCTCGTAGATGGGGATGGTGCCCTCGCGCAGCGCCGCGATCTTGCGTTCGTCGATGTCGACGCAGACGACGTCATTGCCAAAGTCGGCAAGACCGGCGCCGGTGACGAGACCGACGTAGCCCGTGCCTATGACGGCGATATCCAAAGAAGACTCCTCGTTGTTCTTGTCTAGTACGGTGGCGGAACGGCTGTCGTGGTGGTGGTCGTAGTGGTCGTCGTCACGGGCGGCGTTGCAGCGGGCGGCGGCGGGACGTCGGAAGCGGGAGGGGGAGCGGGAGCGGGCGGCGCATTCGCCGGCGCGGTCTTCTGCTGCTCGTTGTACCGCTGCTGGATGCCGCTCTGCTGCCGGTTGCGAATGAGCCAGCGGAGGAGCTTCGACTCGTTGATGCCGATCAGGATGTCGTTGATCGACTCGTACACCGAGGGGTCGGTAATCAGCTTGCCGGCAGTTCCCTGCCCACTGTTCAGCTTCGAGACAGTCTCGTTGAGCTGGTGGACGAGTCCCGTGAACTCGTTCAGCGCCTGGTCACCGTACGCCTTGTCGTTGATCAGGCGCGGCACAAGGCCCTGCCCGGTCTGGAGGCTGGTCGAGAACGTCGCGAGATTCGCGGACGTGGTGCGGAGGTTGTCGACCAGATCGTAAACGCGCTTCTTTGCCTCGGGGTCGTGCATCAGCGCCGGGAGAACTCCGGTACCGCTCTCGAAGCCTTTCTGGACGTTGGACGCGACCGCCTGCAGCGACTGCGCGCTGGCGAGGAGCGAGGTCGTGAGCTGTTCGGCGAACTTGTCGTCGTAGATCAGCTTCCCGGCGACGCCACGGCCGCTCTCCATGTGCGCCAGCGCGGCGTTGGTCTTGTTCAGGGTAAGCAGGAACGTGTCGGTGAGGCGCTGCTTCGTCTCGGGGGACGTGGTGAGCTCGCCGATGAGGCCTTCGCCGCGATCGACGCGCCCGAGGATGTTCTTGAGCGAGTACGAGATCTGGACGAAGTTGTCGACCAGATCCTCGCCAGACGAGATGAGCTGATCGACATTCGTCTCGCGTTGCGCCGGGATGACCGAGCCCGGGTCGACCGTCGGAAAACGGGGATCGCCCGGCGTGATGTCGATGTAGCTGTCGCCTGCGAGGAGGCCGAGCTTCTTGAGGCGTGCCCGCGAGTCGCCGCGAATGCGCTCGGCATACTTGCGGTCGACCATCAGCGAGATCTCGACCGCACGCTTCTTCGGATCGCGGGGGAGGCGGATGTCGCGTACGACGCCGACCGTGACGCCGGAGATCTTCACCGGGTTGCCTTCGGCGAGCCCCGCCACGCTCTCGAAACGGACTTCGTACTCGTTCTTGCGCGCCCAGATCTTCGACTCGCTTCCGATGAAGAAGAGGAAGACCATCAGGACGGCTAGCGCGACGGTGATCAGGACACCGACGCGGATCGTTTTGTCTTTGGGGGTAGCTGCCATAGTTTTTCTATCTATCCGGGCTGCGCTGCACTAACCATACTCGACCGCAGGAAATCGCGTAATACCGGGTGGTCCGAGTTGCGCGCCTCCTCCATCGACCCGACCCATTCGAAGACGCCCCGGTTGAGGAATGCGATGCGGTCGCCGACCGAAAAGGCCGACTGGATGTCGTGGGTGACCACGACGGAGGTGACGTTCAGTTTCGACTGCAGTTCGATGATCATTTCATTGATCTTCTGAGCCGTGATCGGGTCGAGGCCGGTGGTCGGCTCGTCGTACAGGATCATCTTCGGGTCGAGCACGATCGACCGCGCCAGGCCGACGCGCTTGCGCATACCGCCGGAGAGGTCGACCGGCATGAGCTGCTCGGTGTTCGGGAGGCTCACGAGCTCGAGGCGCTCGCGGACGGCGCGCTCGATCTCGTCCTCCGACATCTCGGTGTGCTCGCGGAGCGGAAACGCCACGTTCTCGAAGACGGTCATCGAGTCGAAGAGCGCTCCGCTCTGGAAGAGCATCCCGAACTTCATGCGGACGCGGTACAGCTCCTCTTCCGGCAGGTCGGTAATGTCTTCATCCTCGACCAGCACCCGCCCTTCGTCCGGCGCTTCGAGACCGAGCATGTGGCGGAGCGTGACCGACTTTCCGGTTCCGGAGCCGCCGAGGATCACGAGCACCTCGCCGCGATAGACCTTGAGGTTCGCGCCGCGGAGGACCTGCTTCTGGCCGTACGCCTTGTGTACGTCAATGAACTCGACGAAGACGTCGCGCCCCTGCCGCCGCCTCTCGGGGGTCGTGCGCTCTTCGGCCCGGCGGTCGGGTGTGAGTGTGCTCGTCATCCGTATTGTTATCCGATGAGGAGGAACAGCTTAGTGAGAAAGAAATCCATGATCAAAACGGTGATGGCGCCGGTGACGACCGTCATGGTCGTGGCACGACCCACGCCATCCGCCCCGCCGCTGGTCCGGAGGCCGTTGAAACAGGCGATCAGACCGATCGCGAAGCCGAAGAAGAACGTCTTCATCACGCCCGACGCGAGGTCGTTGAACCCGACCGTCTCGATCACGCTGCGGAGGTAGAAGCTGGCGTCGAGATGGAGGTTGCCGGTAGCGATCAGGAGGCCGCCCATGATCCCGACGAAGCACGAGATCACGGTCAAGAGAGGGAACATGATGGTGGTCGAGAAGACGCGCGGAAGGACGAGCTTGCGGATTGGGTTCGTGGCGAGCGCGCGCAGCGCGTCGATCTGCTCGGTGACCTTCATCGTCCCGATCTCGGCGGCTATGCCGGCGCCGACGCGGCCGCCGACCATAAGCGACATCAGTACCGGCGCCAGCTCGCGGACGAGCGAGAGCGAGACGACCTTGCCGATGAAGAGCTTCCCGCCGAACTCCGCGAGGGAGTACGCCGTCTGCAGCGCGAGCACCATCCCGATGAACAGCGAGGTGATCGCGACGATGGAGAGGGACCGAACGCCGATCGACTCGAACTGGACGATGATGAGGTCCTTCTCGTACGGACCGCGGAACATCATCTGCAGCACGGTCCAGCCGAGCTCCGCGAGCTCGCCGACGTAGAGCATCGTGCCGGTGAACTTCGCCCGCGCCCGCGGGAAGAGCCGCGGGCTGGTCGAAGGCGCGAAATCTACTGCTGAGGTCACTATTTTGATCCTAAGGCTAACTCACCGACAACTAAGACGAAACTGATGCGGCCTGCATCGAATTGCAGGGGCCGTTGACGCATCGTTCGCCGCATGACGACACTCCTTCTCCTCATCGCGCTCGTCCGCCAGCCCGGCAGCGATCACACGTTCACAATTCATTCGGACATCCTCAAACAGACTCGCACGGTCCAGATTCACGTGCCGCCGTCGTTCGCGAAAAGTGCGCCATCACACCGGTATCCGACCATGGTCGTCCTGGACGGCCAGTGGCTGCTCGACTCCGTCGTGCCGACCGCCGAGGAGCTGACATCGCACGGACAGGTCCCGGAGTCGGTGATCGTGGCGATCGAGAACACGGACGACGATGAAGGCCGGGTGCATGACCTCACACCTCCCGGCCTCTCCGTCAGCGGCAGCAGCCGGAACGAAGGAGGCGATCGCTTCCTCGACTTCATCGAAAAAGAGCTTCTTCCGGCGCTCGACGCGCAATTCAAGGCCGGGAAGCCGCGCACGCTCGTCGGGACGTCCAGCGGCGGGATTCTCGTGACCTATGCGGCGGCGACGCGGAGCACGTTCCGTTTCGCGGTCGCACTCGATACACCGACGCATCTCGACGACAACTGGCTGATCAAGAAAGTGATCGAGCGTGCACGATCGAGCACGTCGCCGATGCACTACGCGTCGCTGGAAGTGCGCTTCGGCTGGACCGACGAGGCGTGGAGGCAACTCACCGCCGCCGCTCCGCCAAACTGGCTCCTCTATCGCGAGCATCTCCCGCATGAGTCGCACACCTCGATGCAGTTCGCCGGGGCGTACATCGGACTGCGGGAGGTCTTTCGCGACTACTCGATGATCGCGACGCAGAACGCGCCGACGACGAGCATTCTCCCCGCGTACGAAAAGCTCGCACCTTCGTACGGCGCGACCGTGATTCCTCCCGCGCCGCTGCTTCGTGAGGTGATCGACGACCTGCTGATGGAGGGACGCGGCGCGCAGGCTCACGAGGCGTTCGACACGCTGGCGTCGTCGTACGGCGAGCCGTCGAACGCCGCGAAGACACGCGAGCGGATCGCCGCCGTCGAGCGTCAGCCGCCGCCCGCCGAAACGGTCGAATCACTTCTGGCGACGCCTTTCCCTTCACCCGCGGAGGCCAACGAGTACCTCGGCGATTGGGAAGGGGAGGAGTGGATGAATCCCGACGTGAAGTCGCGCATGCTGCTGCGCATCGCGGAAGAGAATGGGAAAGTCGTGGCGACCGTGATCAACTGGCCGGAGCCGGACGTCGAAATGAAACGTCCGATGCAGTATTTGAAGGTGACGCCGAACGGTCTCGTGTTCGGCGACATGAACGGCATGCGCCCTCGCGGCGTGATCCTCCATGAAGGGGTGCGAAAGGGGGACACGCTCGCGGGCACGGAGCGATTCGGCGGGATCCGGTTCAATTCGCCCGACGGCCGCATGCCTCCGACGATTCACTTCGAGCTCCGGAAGAAAAATCCCTAACGCACGCGAGACGGCAACTTGCTCCGCTTCATCGGCAACACCGCCGCCGGTCCTTCGACGCGGTAGCGGATGATCTCGGTCATCCGCTCCGCCATCTCGCTTTGCGCGTCGACCCAGTCGGTGGACGAGCCGGCGAAGACGTCTGACCAGACGACCGATCCTTTGCTCGTATCGCGCAAGAGCATCGTCAGGCGAATCTCCTGCGCGCTGTGATCGACACGCCCTTCCACGCGCCAGCGCGGATTGCGCGCCACGTCGACGACCGGAACGCGAGCCGCCATCGAGAGATGACTGACGATTTGCGTGTGCATTGCCGCCGCCCATTGCTGGTCGCCCGGCGTCGCGACCAGAGGCGCGACGCCGATCGCTCCGGGTTGCGCTTTCGCCGCGGCGTGCGCGTTCGCAAAGCGTTCGACCGCGGCGGTACCGAGGATCAGCAGCGCGATCGCACCGAACAGGAGCCACCTGCGCTGCGGCCCACGCTGCGCAGGCTGCGCAATCGCTCCGACGAACCGATAGCCGCGTCCGCGCAGCGTCTCGAGGTAACGCGGCGACTCGGCCGTGTCGCCGAGCGCGGTGCGAATCTGGCTGACGCAGTAATTGAGACCGCGATCGAAGTCGACGAACGTGTCGTCGCTCCAGATCTGCTTGCGCAGCTCTTCGCGCGTGACGAGGTCGCCGGCGTGATCGACGAGAATGGCGAGCACGCGCGCGGGCTGCTGCTGCAACTTGACCGGTGCGCCCGACTGCGACAACTCGAGCGTGTGTTTGTCGAGCTGGAACTCGCCGAAGCGGACGGTCCGTTCGGTCAAGCTACTGTCCTCCGCCAAAAATCCGGCGCAGGAGGCCGCGGATTCCGCGCTGAGGACGCCGCTGATCCGTCGGCCGCTGTTGCGGCTGGGGTCCTCGCGGCTGCGCTACCTCATCCGATGGCATCTGCCCCTCGGCGCGCTCCGTATTCATCTGCTGCATCGGGTCTTCGCGAAAGAACGGAATCGATTCTCCGCTGCCGGCGTGCAGTGGACAGACGGACGCCGGCTCGGTCCCCGCGACGAAGATCTCGCTTCGCGTCTGGGGGCAGTACGGCGTGGCGAGCATGCCGCTCTCGGGATCGATCTCGCGATCGACGACGTCTTCAGGGCGCTTCCAGTCGACGTCGGGTACGAGACCAACGATGCGGTTCATGTGCGCCGTCCAGATCGGGACGCACGCCTCGCCTCCCGCCAGCCGGACGCTGTGGTTGTCATCGAAGCCGACCCACACGAGCGACAGGATTCGCGGCGAGTAGCCGATGAACCAAGCGTCGTGATAGTTGCTGGTTGTGCCGGTCTTGCCGGCAAACGCGCGCTTGAACCCGAGGGTGCGCGCCTTCGCGGCGGTGCCGTATATGAAATCGTCTTTCAGAATGTCGTTCATCACGTACGACACGCTCGCGGGGGCGACTCGCTTCATCTTCACTTCGCGCGACTCGAGGAGTTTGCCGTCGCGCGTCGCCACGGCAAGGATCGAGATCGGCTCCGCTTTCACGCCAAGATTCGCGAACGCGGAGTAGGCGTACGCGATCTCCAGCGGCGTCACCTCGAAAGCACCGAGGGCCATGGAGGGGTAGGGCTCGAGGCGCGACTCGATACCGATCGTCGACGCTGTCTTGATCACGTTCGGCACGCCGACGTCGATCGCCGCGCGCACCGCGGGGATGTTGTACGAGTACGCGAGCGCCGCCCGCACCGTGACGCGGCCGTGAAACCGGAGGTCGTAGTTCTGCGGCTGCCAGACGTTGTTGCCGGTGCGGATACTGATCGGCGAGTCGTCCAGCACCGTCGCCGGCGTGAATGCCTGCTGGCCGCGCGCCGGGTCCATCGCCGTCGCATAGACGAACGGCTTGAAGAGCGATCCCGGCTGCCGCTTCGCCTGGATCGCACGGTTGAACTGTGTCTTCGAGTAGTTGCGCCCGCCGACGAGCGCCTTCACGTAGCCGGTGCCCGGCTGGATCGTCAGCATGACGCCTTCGAGCGGCGTCTGCGACTTCCGCAGGTACGAGTACTTCTTGTTGAGGTTCGCGATGCCGTCGTCGAGCGCCGCCTCGGCCGAGCGCTGCATGATCATGTCGAGCGTCGTGAAGATGCGGAGGCCTTCGGTCTTGAGCTGCGTCTCCGGATACGTCTCACGGAGCTGCTTCATCACCAAATCGACGAAGAACGGCGCGCTGCGCGAGGTCTTCGGGAAGCGCGCGACGGAGAGCGGTAACGCGACCGCGCTCGCGTACTCCTCGGGCGTGATCATGCCCTGGTCGCGCATCAGCATCAGTACCGTGTCGCGCCGCGGCTTCGCGCGCTCCGGGTACTTCAGCGGCGAGAGCACGTTCGGCGAGCGGATGATGCCGGCGAGCGTGGCCGCTTCCGGCAACGTCAGATACGTGACGTGCTTCCCGAAGTAGATCTGCGAAGCCTGCTCGACGCCGAGGATCTGTACGGAGCCGTTCTGCCCGAGGTAAATCTCGTTGAGATAGGCCTCCAGGATCTCGTTCTTCGAATAGCGCGCCTCGAGAAGGATCGCCATGAGCGCCTCGGTGATCTTGCGGCGCCACGTCCGTTCGGGATCCTTGAGAAGGTTCTTGACGAGTTGCTGCGTGAGCGTCGAGCCGCCGTGCGTCAGGTTCTTGTTCCGGAGGTCCGTGATCGCGGCGGCCAAGGTGCCGCGGATGGAGATCCCTTCGTGGTGGTAGAAGTTCTTGTCCTCGGTCGAGATGATCGCGTTGGTCACGACCTTCGGCGCCGCCGTCAGCGACACCGGCAGGCGATCCTCCATCTCGTCGTTGTAGATGGACGTGATCAGCTCCGGCTCGATACGGACGCCGCGCAACGGCACGTTGTCGTCGAGCCGCCTGACGGCGTGGACGACGTTTCCTTCGAACTCGATCACGACCGGCAACGCGCGGAACTCCATGTCGGGATAGTCGAAGTTCTGGAGGTATAGCTCGAGGTTGCCGTCGACGTAGCGGTACTCGCTCGGGTTCGCGACGCGCGTCTTCACCTCGTGATAGCCGACGTGGTTCAGCTTCGGCTCCAGGAGCGTGCGCGGCAGCGACATGCCGGGGATGATCGGCGTGGCGTCGGAGTAGACGCGGCTCGGGAGGTCGAACCGCCGCGCCGAGTCGAATTTCTTCGTGATCACGACGTACGCCCATCCGACGTAGCCGATGAACGCCACGAACACGACCATCACGAGCACCGCGAGGCCTGCCGAGTGGCGCCAGAGGAAGTCTTTGAAGCGGGATCGCTTAGCCATTGGTGATCCGTTATTCGTTATCCGTTATCCGACCAGAGTACGTCATGACGGATAACGGATAACGGATAACGGTCTTTCTAACGGTCAGGTTGCCAAAAGCGATTCCGTGAGCATCAACGCGAGCGACCGCATGCCGAACGTGTGCGGCGACCCCGCCTCGGGGCGGATCCACTCGCGAATCGGGAGCAGAAAGCCGGTTTTCGGCCGGTGAAGGATCTCGCGCGGCAGCGGTGCGGCCGGCGAAGCGGTGAGAAGCTTCTTCTCGTAGTCGTGGGCGGCGACGATCACCGGGGCGATCTTCATCAGGAGGTGCGCGTCGACGAGAGGTACGCGGACCTCGACCGAGTGCGACATGCTGGTCCAGTCGATGTCGCGCAGGAGCTGGTCGCCGAGGAAGTACGTCGACTCCAGAGCGGCCACGCGCGCGAACGGATTGCCGGGATCGGGCGTGATCGCGGCGGCCATTCGCTCGCGGAGCTCGAGGCGCTTCAACCCCTCTTGCACGAGCTCGCGCGGCAGAACTCCGGGCAGCTCCTCCGGCATGAACAGGCCGCGCTTGAGCAGATACGCGCCTCCATAGTCGCCTGCATAGATCAGCGACGACCCCGACTTGGGGCTCGACTTGCGCGGCCGAACGGTGTTGTACAAGTGCCGGAACCCGCGCGCCAGGCCGGGGACCCGCGCCGCGCCCCGGAGCGTCTTCACGAAGCGCGGGATTTTGCGGAACGTCGTGTAGCCGCCGAACAGTTCATCGCCGCCCGTACCGCTGAGCATCACCTTCATCCCGAGCTCGCCGGCCGCCTTCGAAACGTAGTACGAGTTCCAGCCGTCGATGGTCGGCTGATCCATCGCGGCGAGGATGCGCGGTAAGTCGGCGTGAAACTCCTCGCGCGTGACGGTGCGGATGATGTGATTGAAGCCGTAGTGGCGCGCGAGCACCGTCGCGAGCGGCGCTTCGTCCTGTTCGCTGCCGGCGAATTCCTGCGTTCGGATCGTGACGCCGGTCAACTCGTGGTATCCAGCTTCGCACGCTAGTGCGACAACTGTGGTTGAGTCCTTGCCCGCCGATAGAAACGCGCCGAGGGGAACGTCAGCGACGAGGTGGTGGCGGACCGAGTCCTGGATCGCCGCCGTGACGAGGTCATGCCACTCGGTATGCGGCACCTCGTGCGCGCGCTCGACGCCGCTCTTGTAAACCTCGGCCAGCGAGAAGTAGCGATGAATCGTCATGTCGCCGGCCGAAGTGATCGTGGCGTGATGTCCCGGCTGCAGCGCGCGGATTGCCGTGTGCGTCGTGAACGGCTGCGGAACGGTGCCGCGGACGAGGAACCCGACGATGCCGGCCGGATCGACTTCGCGCGAGACGCCGCCGCCCGCGAGCAGCGCTTTCACCTGCGAGGCAACGCGGAGGACGCCGTTCTCGATCGCGTAGTACAGCGGCTTGATTCCGTACGGGTCGCGCGCGAGAAACAACGAACGCTCGCGCGAGTCCCAAATCGCCAATGCGAACATGCCGCGAAGCTTCATCAGCATCGCCTCGCGCTCGCGTGCAAACATCGCGAGAAGGACCTCGGTGTCGGAATGCGTATGGAACGTCAGCCCGGCGCGTTCGAGGTCCGCGCGCAGCTCTTTGTAGTTGTAGATCTCGCCATTGAAGACGATCGCGTAACGACCGTCGGCGCTGAGCATCGGCTGGTGGCCGTGCTCGGAGACGTCGATGATGGAGAGGCGGCGGTGGCCGAGGGAGAGGCGGCCGTCAGGCGAATGCCACTCGCCGCAGTCGTCCGGACCGCGAAAACGCATCGCATCGCGCGTGCGCCGCAGCTCCTCCCGATCGACGGAAGGAGCCGACTCACGAAACGCATAAATGAGGTTGATGCCGCACATCAGCTCTAAGCTCGCAGCTGTAAGCTCGCAGCCCGCCCCCTCACTGCTTAGAGCTTGGAGCTTGGAGCTCGCCGCGTCACATACTCGACATGGCGTTGAGGAACTCCGCGTTCGTGCGGGTCTTGTCGAGCTTCTCGATGAGGAGCTCCATCGACTCGACGGTCGACAGCGGCGAGAAGACTTTGCGGAGAACCCAGATGCGATTGAGCTCGTTGCGCTCGAGGAGCAGCTCCTCTTTGCGCGTGCCTGACTTGTTGATGTCGATGGCCGGGAAGACGCGTTTGTCGGAGAGCTTGCGGTCGAGGTGCACCTCGAGGTTACCAGTACCTTTGAACTCCTCGAAGATGACGTCGTCCATGCGCGAGCCGGTGTCGATCAGCGCCGTTGCGATGATCGTGAGCGAGCCGCCCTCCTCGACGTTACGCGCCGAGCCGAAGAAGCGCTTCGGCCGCTGCAGCGCGTTGGAGTCGACGCCGCCCGAGAGCACCTTGCCCGACGGCGGAACAACGGTGTTGTAGGCGCGGGCGAGGCGCGTGATCGAGTCGAGCAGGATCACGACGTCGCGCTTGTGCTCGACGAGGCGCTTCGCCTTCTCGATGACCATCTCGGCGACCTGCACGTGGCGCGACGCCGGCTCGTCGAACGTCGACGAGATGACCTCGCCCTTCACGCTGCGCTGCATGTCGGTGACTTCTTCCGGCCGCTCGTCGATGAGGAGGACGATGAGCGTGACCTCCGGATGGTTCGACGTGATCGAGTTCGCGATCGCCTGCAGGATCATCGTCTTGCCAGTACGCGGCGGCGCGACGATGAGGCCGCGCTGGCCCTTGCCGACCGGCGAAATGAGATCGAGAACGCGCGACGACATGTTCGCCGGGGTCTCGAGCTTGATGCGATTCTCGGGATAAAGCGGCGTCAGGTTGTCGAAGAGGACCTTCTCGCGCGCGACGTCGGGATGCTCGAAGTTGACAGCTTCGACTTTGATGAGCGCGAAGTACCGCTCGCCCTCTTTCGGAGGACGCACCTGGCCGGAGACCGTGTCGCCGGTGTGGAGGTCGAAGCGCCGGATCTGTGACGGCGAGACGTAGATGTCGTCGGGACCCGGCAGGTAGTTGTACTCGGGGGCACGCAGGAATCCGAAGCCGTCCGGCAGGCACTCGAGGACGCCCTCGGAGAAGATCAGGCCCGACTTCTCGGTCTGCGCCTGCAGGATCGAGAAGATCAGGTCCTGCTTGCGCATGCCCGTCGCGTTCTCGATCCCGTGCTCTTTCGCCATCTTCGTGAGGTCGGGAAGCTTCATCTCCTTCAGCACGCGGATGTCGACCGTTTCAGCCGCCGAAGTCGTGAGAGACGACGGCGAGGACGCGACCTGCTGTTTGTAGCGGCCGTTCGCGTTGCCGTTTCCGTTGCCACCGACGTTGCCGCTGGCGTTGCCGCCGACATTTCCATTGACGACCAGGGGCTCCGCAGAAACCGGCTCAGTGGCAGTCGCCTCGGCTGCTTCCGCGGCCACTTCCGCCCCGGGTTCGGCAGCGGGAGCTGCCTCGACCTTCGGCTCCGCTTTCTTGCGGGGCGCGCGCTTCGGCTTCTCCGGCTTTTCCGCGGCCAGAACCTCGGGTTCCGCGACGGCGGTGCTGCTCTCGTTATCGGTCTCGTGCTGTGCCATTTGTATGGTCCTCGTTACAACAAGCGCGTTGCGATCTCGCGCCGCGCCTCTTCGATGCCTCGTTTCGTTTCCGCCGACGTCGCGATCAGGAACTCCTGATCGACTTCGAGAGCGGCGGCGATCGCCTGTTTCTGTTTGACGATGCCGGCGTTGGACAACTTGTCGCTCTTGGTGAGCAGGAGCCGTTCGTCGATACCCGCGCCCTGCGACCACTCATGCATCTGCAGGTCCTCGTCACTCGGTATCCGCCGCACGTCCAGCAATAGAAAGATCAAACGGAGCGCGTCACTCGATTCGACGTAGCCATGAACGAGTGCGCCCCACGTACGCTTCACGCTCTGTGGAACTTTTGCGTATCCGTAACCCGGAAGGTCTACGAGATAAAAACGATCGTTGACGAGATAGAACTGGACCGCTTGAGTCTTCCCGGGCGTCTGACTCACGCGGGCAATTGCTTTTCGTTTCAAGACAGCGTTGATCAGTGACGATTTGCCGACGTTCGAGCGGCCGGCAAATGCGAATTGCGGGCGCTGGTCTCGCGGAAAATCGCCGGGCTGATACGCCGCCCGTGCAAATTCGACTGTTTTGATGTCCAAGGGTTTCGCTGTCGCGATGAGGCGAAGCTGGAGGTACTACTCGAGGTTGTCGTGATGAACGATGAAGATTCTGGGGAAATTCTGGCGACGTGTCAAACCGTAGGGCGGGCCTCAGCCCGCCCCACGGTCAAATCACTTCGGATCAATGAGCGAGTTCGGTGTCGCCTGACTCGGCGAGCTTGTTCTTCGCAGTCAATGGAACGATCGTGCCATCGAGCGCGACAGGGATCACGTCGTCCATGGACTCGACGAGGTGGAAGTCCATTTTCTCGCGTACGTCGGCCGGGATCTCTTCGAGATCGCGCTCATTGTCGGCCGGAAGGATGATGCGCGTGATGCCGGCGCGGACAGCTGCCAGGATTTTGTCTTTGACACCGCCGACCGGGAGCACCTTGCCGCGGAGCGTGATCTCACCCGTCATCGCGATGTCGCGGTGCACCGGAAGCTTCGTGACAGCGGAGAGAAGCGCCGTCGCCATCGTGATGCCGGCGGAGGGACCGTCTTTCGGGATCGCTCCTTCCGGCACGTGGATGTGAATGTCGAGGTTCGCGTGGAAGTCGGGGTCGAGGCCGAAGAGTTCCGCGCGTGAGCGGACGTAGCTGAGCGCCGCGCGCGCCGACTCCTGCATCACGTCGCCGAGCTTGCCGGTCAGCGTGAGATTGCCCTTGCCGCGCGAGAGCGCCACTTCGGTCGAGAGGATCTCGCCGCCGACTTCAGTCCACGCCAGGCCGGTCGCGAGGCCGATCTCCGCTTTGTCGTGGATCTGCTGGGAGCGGAACTTCGCCTTGCCGAGGAGCTCGCGGACTTTGAGGCGGTCGATGGAGAGTGTGTAGTCGGGACCGTTGGTCAGGACCTGCCGCGCCACCTTGCGCAGCACCGAACCGACCTCGCGTTCGAGACTACGGACGCCCGACTCGCGCGTATAGGCGTCGATTAGTTCCTCGACCGCGTTGTCTTCGAAAACGATCTTCGCGTCGTCGAGCCCCTGCTCCTGCTTCTGCTTCGGAACGAGGAACTGCCGGCCGATCGCGAGCTTCTCCAGATGCGTGTAGCCGGAGAGGTGAATGATCTCCATGCGGTCACGCAGCGGCGCCGGGATCGTGTGGACCACGTTCGCCGTCGCGATGAACATCACCTTCGAGAGGTCGTACTCGACGTCGAGGTAGTGATCGGTGAACGAGTTGTTCTGCTCGGGGTCGAGCACCTCGAGGAGCGCCGCGCTCGGATCGCCGCGGAAGTCCATCGACATCTTGTCCACTTCGTCGAGGAGGAACACCGGATTCACGGTGCCCGCCTTCTTCATGCGCTGGATGATCTGGCCGGGGAACGCGCCGATGTACGTCCGGCGGTGGCCGCGGATCTCCGCCTCATCGCGTACGCCGCCGAGGGAGAGGCGCACGAACTTGCGTCCCGTGGCCCGGGCGATCGACTTCGCGAGCGACGTCTTGCCGACACCCGGAGGTCCCACGAAGCAGAGGATCGTTCCCTTCGGCTGCTTGACGAGCTGGCGCACCGCGAGGAACTCGAGGATGCGCTCCTTGATCTTCTCGAGGCCGTAGTGGTCCTCGTTGAGGATCTGCTCCGCGAGATCGATGTCCTTGATCTCCTTGGAAGCCTTCTTCCAGGGGACGGCCACGAGCCATTCGATGTAGTTGCGCGAGACGGTCGCCTCGGCCGAAACGCCCGGCATCGCCTCGAGACGCTTCAGCTCCTGGAGAGCCTTCTCCTTCGTCTCCTTCGGCATGCCGGCGTCTTCGATCTTCTGCCGAAGATCCTCGATCTCATCCGAGCGATCGTCCTTGCGGCCCAGCTCGTGGTGGATCGCCTTGATCTTCTCGTTGAGGTAGTACTCCTTCTGGGCGCGCTCCATCTGTTTCTTGACCTTGGAGTTGATGCGCTTGTCGATGTTGATCTTCTCGATCTCGATCTCGAGGAAGTCCTGCAGTTTCTGAAGACGCTCGTACGGCGAGCCGGTCTCCAGGAGCTGCTGCTTTTCGGCGGTGGTGATGAGGAGGTGCGACGCGAGAACGTCCGCGAAGCGGTCGGGGTCGTCCATCTTCAGCGTCGACATGACGCCTTCGAACGCCAGGTGGTGCGACATCTTCGCGTACTGCTCGAAGATCTCCACCAGCTTCTGCATGTACTGCAAAACCTCGGGCGTCGTCGGGTACTTGGCGTCGAGCTCGCGAACGCCGACGATGACGTAGCCGGCGCTCTCCTGGGAGCTGACGATCTCGCCGCGCGCGAGCCCCTCGACCATCACTTTCACGTTCTGGTTCGGGAGCTTGAGGTTCTGCACGACGGTCGCGATCACGCCGATCGGATGGATCTCGTCCATCGACGGGTCGTCGACCTTCGGGTCCTTCTGGGTGGCCAGGAAGATCCGCTTGTCGTTCGTGGCCAGCGTCGCCTCGAGCGCCAGGATCGACGCCCGTCGTCCGACGACGAACGGCGCCATCATGGACGGAAAGACCACCATGTCGCGCAACGGCACGAGGGGAAGCTGCATTACTTTTGGTTCGTTCGCCATATTGGTTTTCTGTTGTAACGCGCCGGACCGCCCGTTGAATCCCCCATAAGTTTAGGGCCGCTTGCAAGCGGCCCTAATCGAACAGCGAGAGGAAACGCCTCTCTACCCTGCCTTCTTGTAGAGCGTAATCGGCTGGCTCCGGTTGTCGACCACTTCGCGCGTGATCACGCACTCGCTGATCTCGTGCTGGGACGGGATCGTGTACATGATGTCGAGCATCAGCTCTTCGATGATGATCTTGAGTCCGCGGGCGCCGACGTTACGCTTGAGCGCCTCCTCGGCGATCGCCTCGATCGCGTCGTCAGTGAAACGGAGCTCGACGTTCTCAAAGCCCATGATCGTCTGGTACTGACGCACGAGCGAGTTCTTCGGCTCGCGGAGGATCTCGATCAGCGTGCCCTTGTCGAGCTCGGTCAGCGTCGCGACGACCGGCAGACGGCCGACGAACTCCGGGATGAGACCGAAACGGATGAGGTCCTCGGGGTGCACCTGCGCGAGGAGCTCGCCGGTCTTCTTGTCTTTCTTCGTGGCGATCTTCGCGCCGAAGCCCATCGACGTCTGCGACAGCCGGCGCTCGATCACGTTGTCGAGCCCGACGAACGCGCCGCCGCAGATGAAGAGGATGTTCGTGGTGTCGAACTGGATGAACTCCTGGTGCGGATGCTTGCGTCCGCCCTGCGGCGGAACGTTCGCGACCGTACCCTCGAGAATCTTCAGGAGCGCCTGCTGGACGCCTTCACCGCTCACGTCGCGCGTGATGGATGGGTTATCGCCCTTGCGGCAGATCTTGTCGACCTCGTCGATGTAGACGATGCCGCGCTGGGTCTTCTCTTTGTCGTTCCCGGCGGCCTGGTAGAGCTTGAGGATGATGTTCTCGACGTCCTCGCCGACGTAGCCCGCTTCCGTGAGCGTCGTGGCGTCGACGATCGTGAACGGCACGCTCAGCATCCGGGCCAGCGTCTGCGCGAGCAGCGTCTTGCCGGTGCCGGTCGGGCCGATCAGGAGGATGTTCGACTTCTGCAGCTCGACGTCCTGCCGCGCGTTGCGCGAGTGGTAGTCGATCCGCTTGTAGTGGTTGTAGACGGCGACCGCGAGCTTCTTCTTCGCCCGCTCCTGCCCGATCACGTAGAGGTCGAGGAATTCCTTGATCTCTTTCGGCTTCGGAAGATGTCCCGCGCCCTCGAGCGTCCCCGGCTCGTCCTTGCGGTCTTCCGCGATGATGTCGAGGCAGATGTCGACGCACTCATCGCAGATGTAGACCGTCGGGCCGGCGATGAGCTTCTTCACGTCGCGTTGCGACTTATTGCAGAAGCTGCAACGAAGTACGTCGCCGCTGTTCCCCTTCTTCGACATTTCCGAGTTGGTCCTTTTTCGTGAGGTCGCTCAGATTGTTGATCTGAGGCGCGGTGAAGTCAACTGACGGGGCGAAAGGCGCATTCCAGCCGGAGCGCCGTCACTCGCGCTTCGCGATCACCTGGTCGACCACCCCGTACTCTTTCGCCTCGGGAGCCGCGAGTATGTAGTCGCGATCGGTGTCACGCTCGATCTTCTCGATGCTCTGTCCCGTATGATCGGCGAGTATCTCGTTGATGCGCCGCTTCATACGGAGGATGTCCTTCGCGTGAATGTCGATGTCCGAAGCCTGCCCGCCGAGGCCCTGGAGCCAGGGCTGGTGGAGCAGAACACGCGAATTCGGAAGGGCGTAGCGCTTCCCCTTCGTCCCTCCCGCGAGCAACACGGCCGCGAACGACGCCGCCTGACCGATGCACATCGTCGCCACGTCGGGCTTCACGTACTGCATCGTGTCGTATATAGCGAAGCCGGAGCTGACGGAGCCGCCGGGGGAGTTGATGTAGAGGAAGATGTCCTTCTCGGGGTTCTCGGCCTCGAGGAAGAGCATCTGCGCGATCACCAGGTTCGCGACGTTGTCGTCGATCGCCTGGCCGAGAAAGATGACGTTGTCTTTGAGAAGGCGGGAGTAGATGTCGTAGGCGCGCTCGCCGCGCGACGTCTGCTCGACCACCATCGGGATGAGGACCATTTCGTTCTCCTTGGACTGGAGTCTATGACGCGAGCACCCCGCTCGTCTGCTGCCCGAAAGTAGAGTCCCGCGCTACCGGGCCCGCGACTCTCGGAGGACGAGATCGAGCGCCTTCTCCTGCGCCAGGCTGGCGCGCAGCGACTCGTATCCGCCGTCGTGCTTCATCCGGTGCTTGACCTCGGCGAAGTCGCGCTCCGCCGCGTTCGCGGCACGGCGGATTTCGGCGTCCACCTCGACGTCGCCGACCTCGAGGCTCTCTTTCTTCGCGATCTCCTCGAGGATCAGGCTGCGCTGGACGCGCTTGACGGCATCCGGACGGAAGTCCTCGCCGAGCTTGCGCCAGTCGAGCTCCGCTTTCTGGAGGTCGACGCCCTGCGACGCGAGAAAGCGCGCGTAGTTGTTCATCGAGCGTCCGAGCTCTTCCTCCACCAGCGTCTCCGGCACGTCGAAGCTGTGGACTCCCAGCAGCGCGTCGCCGACCTGCGTCCGCTTGAGGCGTAGCGCCTCGAGCTCGCGATGCCGGCGGATGTCGGCGCGGATCGCCTCGCGCATCGCATCCACACTTTCCCACTCGCCGACCGCCTTCGCGAACTCGTCGTTGACCTCAGGCTTCTCCTGGACGCGGATCTCTTTCAGCGTGACGTCGTGATGCACGTTCTTGCCGCGCCACGCTTCCTGCTGGGCGTCTTCGCCGTACGGCTTGTCGAACGACGCCGTATCGCCCGGCATCCTGCCGCGCAAGGCGTCATGAAGCTCCGGCAGAGGCGTCTCTTCGCCGACCTTGAAGTGACCGGTGTCGGTCTTGGTCTCGTCGCCCTCGGGCGTCGACGCGATCTCGATGACGGCGATGTCGCCTTCCTCGAGGCCGCGGTCTTCCACCGGTCGATAGGCGCTCGCCTGGTCGCGCAGCCGCTCGATCATCGCCTCGACGTCGGTCTCGGTGACCTCGATCTTCGGATCGTCGACTTCGATGCCGCGATACTCGTGCAGCTCGATCTGCGGCTTGACCTCGAATTCGGCCTTGTACTTGATCGGCGCCCCGTCGATGAAGGCGTCGACGTGCTCGAGCTGCGGATCGCCGACCGGCTCGACGCCGCGCTCCGCGATCGCATCGCGGAACGTCAAGGGGAGAAGGCGGCTCATCACCTCTTCCTGGATCTCCTTGGCGTACCGATTCCGCACCACGCTCGCCGGTACCTTGCCGGGACGAAAGCCGGGGATCTTCGCGGAGCGTCCGAACTCATTCGTCACGCGCTCCGACTCGCGCGCGATGAGCTCGGCGGGGATCTCGACTTCGACGGACTTCTTGACGGGAGAAAGATCGGTGAAATTCAGCAGCATCTCGTTCCTGACTGGTGCGGGATTTGGTGCGAAAGGCGGGACTCGAACCCGCACGGCTTTGGGCCACTGGATCCTAAGTCCAGCGCGTCTGCCAATTCCGCCACTTTCGCGCCGAGGAATTGGTGCCCCCGCCAGGACTTGAACCTGGAACCAATGGATTAAGAGTCCACTGCTCTACCAATTGAGCTACGGAGGCAGAACCTTGCGCAACGAATCGAGCGCGCACGGTATTTCGCACGACGCGGCATGTCAAGCAGCGCGCGAGAGGCCGTCTTCGAGGAGCTGACGGCCCCGCCGGATGTAGTCCCACGACGAGTACAGCGTCACCAGCAACGCCACCCGAAACAGGATTTCGGCGAACGGCAGAAGGCGCGGAAGGAACGCATTCACGGCGATCAACGTCGCCAGCGTCCCGGCCTGAAGGACCGTCGACGCCTTCCCCGCCCACGACGGCGGGAACCGCTTCACGTTCACGCGCGTGTACAGCAGATACGCGAAGAGGATGATCAGAAAATCGCGCACGAAGACGACGAACGTCAGCCACTCCGGCAGCGCGACCAACGGCAGTTTGTCGGTGAAGGTGTAGAAGATGTAGCCGCACACCATCATCGTTTTGTCGGCCGCCGGGTCGAGGATCGCGCCGATCCGCGAGCGCTGGTTGAACCGCCGCGCGATCATGCCGTCCAGGATGTCGGTGATCGCCGCCGTCACGAACAACGCCAGCGCCAGCGTCCACATCGTCCGCATCGACGCGACCAGGAAGAAGGGAACGAGGATGAGGCGGAAGAGCGTCAGTGCATTCGGGACCGTGATCACAACTCGGCCCTGAACTGATCGAGCGCCGTCTGCCTCAAATAGATCGTCTTCCCCTCGGACAAGAGCAGGTTCTGCCGCATCAGGTCGTGGATGAGCCGCGAGACCGTCTCGCGCGACGTCCCGATCGTGTTCGCGATCGCCTGATGCGTCGGCCGCGACACCGCGACGTAGCCGTTGTCGAGCGGCTTGCCGCTGCGCGCGGCGAGGTCCAGAAAGAAGCGCGCGAGACGGCCGTAGACGTCCATCGTGGCGAGCGACTCGATCCGGTTCGAGGCATGACGGAGCCGGCGCGACAGCTCGGCGAGGACCTTCCTCGTGATCGAGAAGTTCTCGCTGAGGATCTGCAGGAAGTCGCTCCGCCAGATCGTCACGACCTCGAGCGTCTCGGTCGCGATGACCGTCGCCGATCGCGGCTCGTCGTCGAGCAGCGCCATCTCGCCGAAGAAGTCGTCCGGGCCGAGCATCGAGAGGATGATCTCTTTCCCTTCCGGCGAGATCATCGTCACCTTCACCTGTCCTTCGCGGATGAGACAGAAGACGTCGCCGCTCTCGTCGGCGTGAAAGATCACGTCGTCCTTGGCGTAGCGCCGCGTTTTCGCAACTGCGGCGATCGACGCCAGCTCGCGGTCGTCGAGCTCCTGGAACAGCACGAATTTCCGGAAGAGGGCCGTCTGCACTCGACGCGATTCTAGCGGATGCTAGACTCGATCGCGTACCCGTGCCCATGAAACGCATCATTCCGATCTCGTCGGGGAAGGGCGGCGTCGGCAAGACGACGTTCGCCATCAACTTCTCCCTGGCGCTCGCGCGCCACGGAAAATCGACCATCCTGGTCGACCTCGACACGGGGACTTCGGCGATTCGAAACGCCATCGACACGCCGATCGAGCGCGACCTCTACCACTTTTTCCGGAAGGGCGAGCCGCTCGGAAACTGCGTCACCCACCTCAGCGCCAAGCTCGACCCGAAGGGCGAATACAAGAACTTCGGCTTCATCGCCGGACCGCTGCATCTGATTGATGAGATCACCAACTTCGGCGCCGCCCACAAGCAGAAACTGATCGCCGCCATCAACTCGCTCGAAGCCGATCACGTCATCCTCGACATGCGCGCCGGCCTCGACGCCAACGTGATCGATTTCCTCCCGTTCTCGAACTCCGGGATCCTCATCTTCACGCCGCACCTTCCGAGCGCGACGCTCGCCGCGTCCGACATCGTCAAGGCGATCCTCTTCCGCAAGATGCGGCTGATCTTCAGCAGGGAGTCGCCCTTCTTCGACACCCTCGGCCGCGGCGGACTCGATTTCTTCAAGCTGATCAACGACCTGATCGACCGCGTGGAAGACGTCTACGACTCGTCGGTCCAGAACCTCGACGCCTTCTCGAACGACCTCGCGCAGAACCTCGGCGACCACCCGATCACGCGCACCGTGCAGCAGACGATCGACGAGTTCCGCGTTCACTACGTCCTCAACCTCTTCAACGGCGTCGACGATTCGTTCAACACCGCCGTGCGTCCGTTCCTGGAGAACCTCACCGCCAACGTCTCGTCGCGCTGCGGCGTCACGAACCTCGGCTG
This sequence comes from Thermoanaerobaculia bacterium, assembly GCA_036488085.1. Lineage (GTDB taxonomy): Bacteria > Acidobacteriota > Thermoanaerobaculia > Gp7-AA8 > Gp7-AA8 > DASXHZ01. Next base: position 17,848 of record DASXHZ010000061.1, on the reverse strand, counting down.
GATCACGCGCAGCGACGTGATCCATCAGGCGAACTGCAACAAGATCCCGGCGCTGCTGCTCAAAACGATCGAGAAGAAGCGCAAGGTGAGCAAGGTCGAACAAGAGCTCGAGGAGCTGCGCGTCGCCATCGGTCTCGAACCGGCCACTCCGCGCAAGCAGCAGGCCGCCTCCGTCACCGAGCCGCAGTACGCCTTCGACGCCGACCCCCTTTCCCGCCAGCTCAGCGTCCTCAAGACGATGTTCGAACAGAAGAAAGAGGACGACTACTACGCGAACTTCGACTACGCCTCGCAACGCGCGCTGTTCACGATGAAGAACCGCCGTCCGAGCGAGTTCGGCGACACGCGCATCTACACGCCCCCCGAAATGCTCGGGAACCTTTTCGCAAAGTCCAACTTGCCTACGACAATCGATTGGAGCGAGCTGGAGTAGCGACTAAACTCTGCGCCTCGATGAAAAAGCTGATAGCGCTTCTCTTCGTCCTTCCTCTTTCGCTTTTCGCCGCCGACACACCCGACCTGACGATGCAGACGCGCATCCGGCAGGAGGGCTTCCGCAACTCGAAGGTGATGGAGATTGCGGAAACGCTGACCGACGACATCGGCCCGCGCCTCACCGGCTCGCCGAACATGAAACGCGCGAACGAGTGGACGCGCGACAAGCTGGCCGAGTTCGGGCTGTCGAATGCGCACATCGAGGAGTGGGGACCGTTCGGGCGCGGATGGTCGTACGACTCGTGCTCGCTCCGGCTGGTCTCGCCCGACATCGCGGAGCTCATCGCCATCCCTCGCGCATGGACGCCGGGAACGAACGGCCCGGTGCGCGGCAAAGTGATCCAGGCGAAGCTCGAGACGAAAGAGGACCTCGACAAGCTGAAAGGGAAGATCGCGGGCAAGTTCCTCCTCCTCGGCGACCCGCGCGAGTTCAAGCCGCACGAGAAGGCACAGTTCGAGCGCTATGACGAAAAGTCGCTCGAAGAGCTTTCCAACTACGAGATCCCCGGAGCGCCGCGCGGCAATCGCGACGCAGCCCTCAAGCGCCGGCAGCTCTTCCTCGACACCGTGAAGCTCTTCGCCGACGAGAAACCGCTCGGCGTCATCGTTCCCGGCGGGGCTGACTTCGGCACGATCCACGTGCAGAGCGCAGGCAGTTACCGCCCGAACGAGCAGTACCCCGTGGCCTCGGTCACTGTTTCCGACGAGCAGTACGCGCGCATCGTCCGCCTCGCCGAACACAAGAAAGACCCCGAGCTCGAGCTCGACGTGAAGGCGACGTATTACGACAACCCGCAGCAGTACAACACGGTCGCCGAGATCCCCGGCACGTCAAAGAACGGCGAGATCGTCATGCTCGGCGCGCACCTCGACTCCTGGCACAGCGGCACCGGCGCGACCGACAACGGCGCCGGCACGGTCGCGGTCATGGAAGCGGTCCGCATTCTGAAAGCGATCGGCATCGCGCCGAAGCGGACTATCCGCATCGCGCTCTGGTCCGGCGAAGAAGAGGGACTCCTCGGTTCGCACGCTTACGTTGCGCAGCATTTCGGCTCGAAGCCGCTGCTCGATCCGAACGAGGCATCGATGCCGATGTCGATGCAGAAGCGCGGTCCACTGACGCTCAAGCCGGAGCAGGCGAAGGTCTCGGCCTACTTCAACCTCGACAACGGCACCGGCAAGGTCCGCGGCATCTACACGCAGGAAAACGCCGCGGCCGTTCCCATCTTCGAGGAGTGGTTCAAACCGCTCCACGACCTCGGTGCGACGGCGATCACGATGCGCAATACCGGCGGCACCGACCACCTCTCATTCGATGAAGTAGGAATCCCGGGCTTCCAGTTCATCCAGGACGACGTGGAGTACGAGACGCGGACCCATCACACCAACTTCGACACCTACGAGCGCCTCCAGAAGGACGACCTGATGCAAGCCGCCGTCGTGATCGCAACGTTCGTGTGGGAGGCCGCAAACCGTCCCGAGATGTTCCCGCGCAAACCGCTTCCGAAAGAGGTCGTACAACCCTAGCGCCAGAAGAAGCGCGCGCGAATCGCGGTCCAGGCGATACGAAGGGTGTCGCCTAATGGACGGTAGTGGCTGGTCGAGAGCCCGTCGATGAATCCGAGGTCGACGGGCGTCACGACGATGCGCATCTTCCGGACGCCGGCGCGGATGATCACTTCGCTCTCCATGTCGAAGCCGTCGGTGCGCAGTTGGATCTCGCGGAGCAGGCGCGCCGCGTAGAGGCGGAAGCCGCTCTGCGAGTCGGTGACGCCCGTCCCGGAACCTTTCGCGATCGCCCAAGAGGAAAAACGATTCGCCAGCCGCCGCCGCGGCAGCATGTGATCGAAGAGGTGCGCACGGCCGCCGATCACGAGGTCCGCACCGCTCTCCTCCCAAGCCGCGAGGATCTTCGGAATCTCGGATGGGAGATGTTGCCCGTCCGCATCGAGCGTGATCACCGCGTCGTAACCGTGCTGCAGCGCGTAGGCGAAGCCGCTCTTCAGCGACGCCCCTTTGCCGCGGTTCGTCTCATGCCGCAGCACGGAAGCCCCCTCGGCGCGCGCGACGTCCGCGGTGCGATCGGTACAGCCGTCGTCGATGATGATGACGTCGCGGATCTGCTCGCGCGTCTTGTGCACGACGTCCCCGATGGTCCGCTCCGCGTTCAGCGCCGGGATCACGGCCAGCAGCTTCACGCCGCCTCCCTCGAGACCACCGCCGACACGATTCCGCCTCCCGCCGAGATGCTGTTCACGAGCACGTTCCTCAACGCGACAGGCCGCCGCTCGCGAACGACGTCGTTCCGCATCTCCGCGTCACCCTCTTCGAAGCCGCACGACGCATGCAGCGTCTGCTCGTCGATCGCGAGGAGCGCGGCGACGAGTTGCAGCGCTCCACTCGCGGCATATTCGCCGAAGTAACCCTTTGTCGCGACCACCGGAGGCGCGGCGTCGCCAAACAGCTCCTCGATCGCGAGATACTCCACGCGATCGGCGCGCCGAGTCGAGTTGGCGGATGCGTAAATGGCGTCGATGTCGTGCATCGTCAGCTCCGCGTCGTCAATCGCAGCGCGCATGGCCGTCACGACGGCGTGATGATCCCTCCCCCAATCCGAGATCGTAGCCGTCGTGTCGCGCGCGATGCCGAAGCCAGCCAGGTAACCGTACGCCTCTTTTGCCTCGCCCTGAGCCACCAGCACGGCGCTCCCCTCGCCCGGAACGAGGCCGTTGCGGCGGCGATCGAACGGACACGACTCGTTCCCAAGTGCGCCGAGGCGGTCGAGAACGCTGAAGATCATCTCGTTGATCTCTTCGACGCCGCCGGTCACGGCCGCCGTCACGCTCCCCTTCACGACCTGCGACGCGCCGTACATCGCGGCGGCGAGCGCCGACGATTCGCGTTGCGTCACCGTCACGTTGAAACCGCGAAGTCCCCACTCGATCGCGATGTGGCTTCCCGGCGCGTTCGCCACCGATTCCGCGAAGAGCTGCGGCGGCGCGAGCGATGCTCCCTTCTCGACGTACTCGCGCATGTAGTCGACCGACGTCTGTACCGGACCGAACGCCGTTCCGATCGCGACGCCGGTCGTCGCCGGGTCGACCGGCGGCGCGTCGTCGAACGCCAGCTTCGCTGCGGCGACGCCGAGGCGCGACAGAGCATTCATCCGCCGCATCTTCATCGGTGCGATGAAGTCGCGCGGGTTGAAACCGCGGACCAGCGCCGCGTGTCTTCCCCGCAGTCCTTCGACGTCGAATCGATCCACCAACTCGATGGCGCTCCTGCCGCTCGCGAGCAGCTCACGGAACGCCTCGACACCGATCGCGCCAGGCGCAACGACGCCGATCCCCGTCACGGCCACTCGACTCATCAGGTGCCGGTTTTATAGCACGCCAGCGGTTGTCGAATTATGCGAGCGCCGGAAAACCAGCGACACGTTCGAGCCGCCGAAACCGAAGGTGTTCGACAGCACGTGTTCCATCGCCATCGGCCGCGGTGTATGCGGGATGTAGTCGAGCGGCGTGCAGTCGTTCGCGGCGTCGCGCAGGCGCAGCGTCGGCGGTGCGAGCTGTTCCTGCAGCGCGAGGATACTGATCACCGCTTCGAGCGCGCCGGAAGCGCCGAGCGTATGTCCGAAATACGACTTCGACGACGAAACAGGCGTGTTGGAGCCGATCGCGGCCACGATGGCGCGCGACTCGGCGGAGTCGTTCAGCAGCGTCCCCGTACCGTGCGCGTTCACGTAGTCGACGCCGTCCACCCGCGCCTCGGCTATCGCCGCACGCATCGCCGCTTCGGCGCCTCGCCCATCCTCGGCGGGCGCGGTCGGATGATGCGCATCGCACGACGCGCCATACCCGCAGAGCTCCGCGAGGATCGTGGCGCCGCGGGCGATGGCATCGTCCCAGCGTTGGAGCACGAGGTACGCGGCCCCCTCGCCGAGGGTGATCCCTTTGCGGTTCGCGTCGAACGGCGTGCATGGCGCTTCATCGACCGCCTGGAGCACACTGAACCCGCTATACGTGAGTCGGCAAAGCGCGTCGCTGCCGCCCGCGATGGCGACGTCCGCGTGACGCGACCGCAGATAGTCGGCGGCCATACCGATCGCGACACCTGCCGACGCACACGCCGTCGCGTTCGAGATCGCGCCGCCGCCGAGGGAGAACGTCTTTGCGACCGCGTCGGAGGGGCCGGACGTCGGCTGCTGCAGAACGCGCGAAGCATGCGCGCGTCTGCGGCCGCGCACGAGGCGCTCGAAGTAATACTCCTCCCCTTCGAGAAGGCCGCCGGTCGACGTGCCGGTCGTGACGATGGCACGATCGCGCGGCAGAGGAGCGTTCTCGCTCGCCTGTTCGATCGCCTCGTTCGCGGCGACGAGCGCGAGGAGATCGGTGCGCGAGAGGCGTTTCGCCTCGCGCTTGCCGAGGGGGATTCGCAGTTCGTCGCCGACCTCGGCAGCGAGGTTCGTCGGAAAGGTCTCGCCCGCGAGCCGCGTCAGTTTGCGGATGCCATCGCGAGACTCGCGGATCGACTGCCACACTTCCCCTTTGTCGCGGCCGATCGCGCAGATGATGCCGGCGCCGGTGACGGCGATGCGTGTGGACGGATCAGGCTTCCGCATTTGCGGAGAGATAAAACCGGGCGCGCGCGACTTCTACTCCGTCGATGCGTCCGACGCCGCTGAACCGGTGCAACACGCCGAGCGACGCGTCGAGCGTCACGACCAGCCGCACCGTGTCGCCGGCGACCGGAACGCGCAGCACTTCGCAAGCGTCGATCGCACTGAGGTACCCCTGCCCCTCGAACACCAGCGCGCCGCCGAACTGCGCCATCGCCTCGACGAGCATCACCTCGAGCGGCATCGCGTCGTTCGCCGTGCAGAGGAACTCCCCTTCGATCGACGCCGCGTCGCGGCGGATCAGCTTCGAGGCGGCGCGAAAAGGGATTTGATGCGGGAGCTCACGCATTCTGCTGCTGCGCAAGGCGTGACTCGACGAAGCCGGCGAGCGAGGCGATGGAGCGGAAGTGATCGCGCGCCGCCGTCTCGTTCTTCACCTTGATGCCGAACTCACTCTCCAGCATCACCACGATCTCGAGGGCGTCGATGGAGTCGAGCCCCAGGCCGCCGGCAAACAGCGGTTCGTCGTCCGCGATGTCGGCCGGCGTCATGTCCTCGAACTTGAGGCGCTCGATGAGCAGCTCCTTGAGCTTCGTCCGCAAATCCATGTTTGTCATTGTTACCCCTTGGCCGCGCCGGGCAGCGCGCTCCACTCGATGCGCGGCGCGAACCCGAATCGGTCCTGCAGCCGCACCAGCGAGAAGAAGATTGCCAGCATCATTCGATCAAATCGCGAGGAGAAAACATTCCCGCCGAGCATCCGGACGATCGCCATGTACATCGCGTGCGGCGGATGGGGATGGAGCAGCATCTCGACGAACGGACGGCGGTAAAAGTTCTCGATGAAGCGCAGATAGCGGTCGATCGCCGTCTGCGTCTTCCGCTGGTGGCGCAGCAGCCCGCGCATCGAGCCGCTCCGCAACTTCTCCCCGATCGCGTCGGCGAGCCGCGAGGATGACGTGATCGCGATCATGACGCCGGTCGAGAAGATCGGGTCGAGAAACCCTGCCGCGTCGCCGGAGACCGCGAAGTTCTCGCCGACCAGCGTCGAGACGCGGTACGAGAAGTCCTTCCGCTGCCGCACCTCCATCGTCCGCTCGGCATTCTTCAGCCGCTCCGCGACGAAGGGCGTCATCGCGATCGTCCGTTCGAGCAGCTCCTCCGGCGTGAGGCCGGACGCGATCACACTCTCGCGGTCCATCACCAGACCGACGCTCGTCTTCTCGTCGCTCAGCGGAATCATCCAGAACCAGCCGTTGCGGAGGACGACTACGATGATGTTGTAGCGGTCGCGCCCCTCCTCCGGCCTGACGCCTTTGAAGTGCGAGAAAATCGCCGTCTTCTTCAGCGACTCGATGTTGATGCGGCGTCCCGTGGCATGCGCCAGCAGCGCGCCGTGGCCGCTGCAGTCGAGGACGAAACGCGCTTCATGCCGCTCGCCGCTCGTCGTCTCGACGGCTGGCCGGTTCTTGTCCGACAGGTCGACGCGCGCGATCGCCGTCTCTTCGTGAACCTCCACGCCGTTTTCGCGCGAATGATTTAGCAGTAGCTGATCGAACCGCGATCGCTCCACCTGGAACGAGCGCTGGTACGGCGGCTCGAGCGTCTCGCGGAAGCGAAACACCGTACTGGCCGAGCCGTCGGCGGTCACGAATCCGGCGCCGTACTTCGGAAAAAAGCCGGCGTCGACGAGCTTTTCGTACACGCCGAGGCTGCGGAAGATGTCGTTGCTGTAGGGGAGCATCGACTCGCCGATCTGAAAACGCGGAAAGCGGTCGCGCTCGAAGAGCACCACACGGAAGCCTTCGCGAGTCAGGAGCGTTGAGGCGGTCGATCCGGCGGGCCCCCCGCCGATGACGATCACGTCGTGCATGACAGAATCAGAAAGCATGCTGCCACGCTTTGTCGACCTCGTCGACAGCGCTCCCGATGCGGTTGCGCTCATCGAGCACGACCACGTCGTCACGCGCGCCGCCTTCCTGGCGCGTGCGCGTGAGCTCGCGCCGCGCTTCCGTGCAGGGGAACTGGTCGCGTTGCAGCTCCCGAACTCCGCGGATTTCGTCGCCACGCTGCTCGCGGCGATCGCTCGCGGCGCGATCGTCGTCCTCTTCGATCGCGATGCGCCGCAGAGCGAGATCGCGGCGGTCATGAGTCACTTCGGCCGGCCGAAGCTCCCGCCCGATGCGCGTGTCCTGAAGCTCACCTCCGGCTCGACCGGCATGCCGAAAGCGATCGTCTGCTCCGTCGACAACCTGGTCGCCGACGCCGAGAACATCTGCTCGACGATGAGCGTACTCCCCACGGACCGGAACCTCGGCGCGATCCCGTTCTCGCATTCGTATGGCTTCTCGAACCTCGTGATGCCGCTGCTGATCCAGGGGACCGCGGTGGTCGTCTCCAACGAGTACCTTCCGCTCTCACTCATCGCCCTCGCGAACCGCCATCGCTGCAGCATCGCTCCGCTGATCCCGATGGTGTTCGAACACCTCGCGTCGCTGCCGCTCGACGACGGCCGCTTCGAGAGCGTCCGCACGTTCATCTCCGCCGGCGCGCCGCTGCTCCCATCGACGTCGAAGCGCTTCCGGGAGCGTTTCGGCATCGACATCCACTCGTTCTACGGCTGCAGCGAAGTGGGCGGGATCGCGTACGACCGGGTTGGCGGCGCGGTGGAGCGCGGGACGATCGGTTCAGCGATGAACGGCGTCACGATCGACGGAGCGATTCGCGGCGCCAACGTGACCCTCGGCTATCTGCTCGACGAAAACACGTTCGTGCCGTTCGACGGCAAGTTCACGCCCGACGACATCATCGAACGGCGGGAAAACGGCGAGATCGTACTCGCCGGCCGCGCCAGCGAGTGGATCAACACCGCCGGCAAGAAGGTCAACCCGCGCGAGGTCGAACAGGTGATCCTCCAGATCGGAGGCATTCGCGAGGTAAAGGTGTACGGCGAGCCCGCCGGATCGCGCGGCGAAGTCGTCGCAGCCGCGGTCGTCGCGGATGGCGCAGTCACGCGCGAGACCATCCGCGATTTTTGCCGCTCCCGACTCTCGTCGCACAAGGTCCCGCGGATTGTGAAACTGATCGACGCGATCCCGGTTGACGAGCGGGGGAAAGTGAAGCGCGCGGCGCTGGCCGCGTTGTAGTATCCGCGCCCCATGTTCCACTCCGTGTTCGCCTCCTGGATGCAGTTCGTCCTCGCCCACGGCTACCTCGGCGTGTTCGGGCTCATGATCCTGGAGAGCACGGCGCTCCCGGTGCCTGCCGAGGTTGTGATCCCGCCCGCGGCGTTCTGGGCGGCGCAGGGAAAGCTGAACATCTGGGTCGTGGTCTTCTCCGCGACCGCCGGATCGTGGGTCGGCTCGGCGATCAGCTACTGGGTCGCGGTCAAGCTCGGGCGTCCGATCATCGAGAGGTATGGCAAGTTCGTCCACCTCTCGCCTGAGCGGCTGCGGAAAGCCGACGCCTGGTTCGAGGAGTACGGTGGCGGCGGCATCTTCGTGGCGCGCCTGCTGCCCGGCATCCGCCACCTGATTTCCATCCCCGCGGGCCTCTTCCGGATGAATTTCGGCGTCTTCTCCCTCACCACCATCGCCGGCGCCGGCGTTTTCAACGGTGCCCTCGCCTGGTTCGGGATGCGCGTCATCGGCGACCAGCCCGCGTTGCTGAAGGATCCCGACGCCCTGCGGAAGGTGCTCTCCTCCAAGTCCGAGTGGCTGATCGGCTTCGCCCTGGTCGTCGCCGCCCTCTACGCCTTGATGACCTGGATGCAGCACCGCGCCGCCGCCCGCCGCGGTGCAATTAGCTGAAATCAGCAAATTTTGCCTACTTGTTCCCAAGGACAGGCACCGAGGCGACGTAGTAGCCCTCCTCATCCTGCTCGACAACGACGTCAAAGTCTCACATCTGGCTCCGCTTCTACGCTGCCGCTCCGTGGCACTTCTTATACTTCTTGCCTGAGCCGCACCAGCAGGGGTCGTTGCGGCCGATCTTGGGTTCGGTGCGTTTGGCGGGGGCGGGGGCGGAGGAGGCGCCGCCGGAGAAGGTCATCGGCTGCTGTCTCGGCTTCTGCGGCAGCGGCAGGGCGCGCTGGACGCGCTGCACTTCTTCCTGGCGCTCCCCTTCATGCTCCACGACGACGTCGATCTTCCAGAGGTACTTCACGACGCGGTCCTGGATGCGCTCCATCATTTCCTGGAAGAGGTCGAACGACTCCTTCTTGTACTCGATGAGCGGATCGCGCTGGCCGTAGCCGCGGAGGCCGATGCCTTCCTTCAGGTGGTCGATGTTGAGCAGGTGATCCTTCCACTGCTGATCGATGACCTGCAGCAGGAGGTACTTCACGTGCAGACGCATCGCGTCGGCACCGATGGCGTTCTCCTTCTCGTCGAAGCGGTGATTGACCGCCTCCGTGACCTTGTCGCGCGCCTCGTCGCGGCGCATCGACTCCATGTCGACGCCGGACGTCTTCAGGTCGACGCCGAAGTAGTCGAACAGTTCCGCGTTCAGCTCATTTTCGTTCGGATGCTCGCGCTGGTCTTCCGGCCAGTGCGTGTCGATGAGGAACTCGACGATGTCGTCGGCGGCATTGAGGATGTACTCTTTCCCCTCGCGCTCGTCGAGGATCGAACGGCGCAGCGTGTAGATCGACTCACGCTGCTTGTTCATCACGTCGTCGTACTCGAGGAGATGCTTGCGGGCGTCGAAGTTGCGCCCTTCGACCTGCTCCTGCGCGCGGGCGATGGCGCGGCTCACCATGCCGTGCTCGATCGGAACGCCTTCTTCCATCCCGAGGCGCTGCATCAGGCCCGAGATGCGGTCGGAGCCGAAGATGCGCATCAGATCGTCTTCGAGCGACAGATAGAAGCGCGACGAGCCGGGATCGCCCTGGCGTCCGGAACGGCCGCGGAGCTGGTTGTCGATACGGCGGGACTCGTGGCGCTCGGTGCCGACGATGTGAAGACCGCCGAGGCGGACGACCTCATCGTGATCGGCCTGCCACTGGGCGTTGATCTGGTCCTCGATCTGTTTCCGTTCGGCCGGATCGGCGATCTCGCGCGTCTTCTGCGCGGCGAGGAACTCCGGGTTGCCGCCGAGGAGAATGTCCGTGCCGCGGCCGGCCATGTTCGTGGCGATCGTTACGGCGCCCTTGTGGCCGGCCTGGGCGACGATCTCCGCCTCGCGCTCGTGGTACTTCGCGTTGAGGACGACATGTGGCACGCCTTGACGCTTCAGGTGGGCGGAAAGGAGCTCCGACTTTTCGACCGAGATCGTACCGACCAGCGACGGCTGCCCGGCCTGACTCTTCTCCTTGATCTCCTTGATGATGGCGTCGAACTTCTCGCGCTCCGTGCGGAAGACGAGGTCCGCCATGTCTTTGCGCACCATCGGCCGGTTCGTCGGCATCACGACGACGTCGAGGCTGTAGATCTTCTCGAACTCCGCCGCCTCGGTATCCGCCGTACCGGTCATGCCGGCGAGCTTCTCGTACATCCGGAAGAGGTTCTGGAACGTGATCGTGGCAAGCGTCTGGTTCTCCGCCTCGATCTTGACCCCCTCCTTTGCCTCGACGGCCTGGTGCAGCCCGTCGCTCCAGCGGCGGCCCGGCATGAGGCGTCCCGTGAACTCGTCGACGATGATGACCTCACCGTCCTTGACGAGGTACTCGACGTCGCGGCGGTAGAGCGTGTGCGCGCGGAGCGCCTGCTGCGCGCAGTGCAGCGTGTCCATGTTGGCCGGGTCGTAGAGGTTCTCGACTCCGAGGAGTTTCTCGGCGTGCGCGACGCCCTCCTCGGTGAAAACGGCCGTGTGCTGCTTCTCGTCGACCTGAAAGTCTGTTTCCTTGTTGAAGCGCGGGATGATCCGGTCGACCATGTAGTACTTGTCGACTGACTCCTCCGAGGGACCGCTGATGATGAGCGGCGTACGCGCCTCATCGATGAGGATCGAATCAACCTCGTCGACGACCGCGAACACGGGGTCGCGCTGCACCATCGCCTCGAGGTCGAACTTCATGTTGTCGCGGAGGTAGTCGAAGCCGAACTCGTTGTTCGTCCCATAGGTGACGTCGCAGCGATACGCTTCCTGCCGCTCGCGGTCGCCGTGCTGGTTCTGGATGACCCCGACCGTGAGACCGAGGAACTTGTAGATGCGTCCCATCCACTCGGAGTCGCGGCGGGCGAGGTAGTCGTTGACCGTGACGACGTGGACGCCGCGGCCGGTCAGGGCATTCAGGTAGACGGCGAGCGTTGCCACGAGCGTCTTTCCTTCGCCCGTCCTCATCTCGGCGATCTTCCCGCTGTGGAGCACCATGCCGCCCATCAACTGGACGTCGAAATGCCGCATGTTGAGGACGCGCTTGCCCGCCTCGCGGCAGACGGCGAAGGCCTCGGGGAGGATGTCGTCGAGCGCAAACTGGAGGTCTTCCCGCGTCGCTTTGATGTTGTTCTCGTCGCGAGGAACTTCCCTCTTGGCTGCTTCGATCGCCTCGATCTGCGGGCGGAGGCGCTGCCGGAACTCGACGGTCTTGGCGCGTAGCCCGTCATCGGACAGCGCGCTGATCTCGGGCTCGAGGGCGTTGATGCGGGCGACGGTCGGGAGCATCTTCTTGACGTCCCGCTCGTGCTTCGAGCCAAAAATGGCGGTGAGTACTTTATCAATCATAAGTTTCAGCAAACATAGGGTTTCAGCGAAATCTCGGCCTCTCGGCGGAGGCGCGTAAGCCTATCAAACCGCGTCGAGCCCGGAAGAATGCCGAGCTGGAATGTGATCCCGCTCACGGCGCGGCGACGCCAAAAGCCATTAAAGGGATATCATTCATTCCCAACGCCCATAGTGCCGTCCAGTCGTCAACGGTCCGAACCTACGAGGAGGAGTTACCTATGCGTTCCGCGCGCCTTTTGTTACTGGCCGTGTCTGCGACCCTTTTGGTCGCGACAGGTGCCTTTGCCCAGTCTCTGACCATCGCTCCCAACACGTTCTTCCTCTTCTCATCCGAGGAGTCGATGGACCTCTCGACCGACTCAGTTTTCGGCGCGGATCACAACGATCTCGTGTTCAGCGGACCGGGAGGAACCTTCACGCAGACGATCGACGGCTCGAGCTCGAGCTCTCTCAACTTCGTGTCCGTTCCCTCCTTCGTCACGTTCACCGAAGGAACGTGGTTCCTGACCGTGAACGCGTTCGACGCGCCGGATGGCACGCCGCGCCCCATCGGGCCCGGGACGATCACGGTCGTCGAGCGTCCGCAGACCGATCCGCCGATCCTGAACATCCCGGACGGCGTCACCGCCGCCGCGACCAGTACGTCGGGCGCCAACGTCTCGTTCTTCGTCTCGGCGATCAACGATGACGGCTCGCCGGTCGCGGTCACCTGCGATCACAACTCCGGCGATCTCTTCCCGCTCGGCGACACGAATGTGCATTGCCATGCGACCAACAGCTTCGGAACGACCAACGGCACCTTCTCGGTCTTCGTCTCCGACCTCACGCCGCCGGTGCTCACCGTTCCGGCCGACATCACGACCTCGAATCCGGTCGTGACCTACAACGTCACGGCGGTCGACGACCTCGACCCGAGCCCGACGATCAGCTGCGCGCCGCATTCGGGCTCGACGTTCGCTCCGGGTGTCACCACCGTCAACTGCGAGGCGACCGACGCCTTCGCAAACACCGGCTTCGCGTCGTTCACCGTTACCGTCGTCACCGGCCCGCCGACGCTGACGCTGCCCGCCGACTTTACGGTCGAGGCGACCAGCCCCGCCGGCGCGGTGGTCACCTACACCGCCACGGCCGACGAAAACGCGCCGGTCGTCTGCAACCCCGCCTCCGGCTCGACGTTCGCCCTCGGCACCACGACGGTGAACTGCAGCGCGACGAACGTTCTGAACCAGACAACCACCGGCTCGTTCCACGTCACCGTGGTCGACACGACGCCGCCGACGATCACGAGCCTCACCGCGAGCCCGTCGAACATCTGGCCGGACAACCACAAGCTGGTCGACGTCACGCTCACCGGCACCGCGACGGATCTTGTCGACACGAACCCGACGCTCCACATCGTGTCGGTAACCTCGAACCAGCCGATCGTCCAGAACAACGACCCGAAACAGTCGCCCGACGTCGTGATCACCGGCGCGATGACGCTGCAGCTCCGCGCCGAACGCACCGGCGGCGCCGACCGCACGTACACCATCACAGTCTCCGCGACCGACTTCAGCGGCAACTCGACGACCTCCACGGTCCAGGTCACTGTTTCGCCCGAATCGAACAGCAACAGCCACCACTAAGTACGCCAAAAACGTCCCCGCCCCGCGGTCGCGCACAGCGATCGCGGGGCGTTTTTTTTCGTTACTCGTTACTCGTTATTCGTTACTCAGGGCTCGTCGTCTGTCATCCGTCATCTGTCATCCGTGATCTGAGTACTGCCCTCTCGGTGCTCGGGGTGTGGGGCCGGCTCTTAGCAGGCCCTGGGTCGGCTAAGAGCTGATAACGGATAACGACCGAGTAACGAATCACGAGTAACGAGTAACGCCCCTCACCGCTTCGTCATCGCGCTGAGCCTATCCAACGCCAGATACGTCTGGTGGCCGAGGAAGACGACGAGGGCGAAGTAGACGGTGGCGATCGCGGCGCGTTGGGTGAGGGTCACGTCGTAGAACTTCTGATCGTCTTTCTCGCGGACGATCGCCGCGTACACCTGGAACGCGGCGAGGACCAGCACCACGATCATCAGCGGGTTCGGCTGCTTGAACGTCTTGTAGACCACCGCGCCGAAGCCGAAGACCCACATCCACTTCGTGACCGCCGCGGAGATGCGCCCGCCATCGAGCGGTCCGAGGGGGAGCAGGTTGATCAGATTGATGATGAAGCCGACCGACGCAATGAGCAGGTAGAGCGCGTTTCCGGACGACTTGAAGATCTGCAGGCAAACGAGCGACGCCGCGGTGCCGGCAATCGGTCCCGCGAGGCCGATCTGCGCGTCGTCATATGCGGAGCGCGGCTGGTCTTTCAACGTCACCGCGCCGCCGATGAAGGGGATGAAAACCATGAAGCCGGCGCGCAGCCCTTTCGCGCGAATGATGAGCGCGTGGCCGGTCTCGTGAATGAACGTGATCAGCACGAAGCCGACGACCAGTCCGATCGGAAACTTCGTGGCGTAGGCCGCGATCGTGATCGCCATCGACCCGCCGGCGATCGCGTACTGCATCGCGCCGAAGCCTTCGAACGGGTTGACGAACAGCGACCTCGCCCCCTCGGCGAAGAGGAGCAGTAACGCCTTCAGTTTCAAAAGCGCGATGCCGGCGGCAACCACCGTCCCGGAGAGGATGCGCGGCAGCCAGTGGCGCTTTGGCGACGGTGATGGGGGTTCCATTCGATAGTGGCCGGTGACCAGTGGCCGGTGGCCAGAAAACCTCTGGCTACTGGCCACTGGTTACCGGAGACTAAACGATACACTTCGGGCCGTGGCTTCAGAAGCTCCTGTAGAAGCGCCCGTAGAAGCTACGGAGCAACTCCGCGCCCAGCTTCGCGACCGCGGCTACCTCACGCATGGAATCGAGCGGTGGTTCGCGCTCGACCCGTGGAGCTCGCGGGCGTTCTGGATCGAGCTGACGATCGTAGCGGCGAAGGCGGCCGCGCTCATCGCACTCTTCGCGGCCCTCCCGCCGGTCGCGATCATGCTGGTGCGCAACCACCCGCTGACGGCCGGCGAGACACTGCTGATGACGCTCCTCTACGGCGCTACGGCATTCGTCGTTGGATTGGCCTTCATCGTCGTCGTGGCGCTGATCATGAAACTCCGGCCGGAACTCGCGATCGACACGCCGCGGGCGCTGCTCGCGATCTCGTTTCTCGCGTCGGCGATCCTCGCCGTGCCGCTCGCGCTCTGGTGGTCGCACTTCGACGCCCCTCCGTCGCTGCCGGAGCTGGCCATCGGCGGCGCTCTCGCCGTCATCTTCTTCGTCATCTCCACGATCGTGATCTCCGCCGCGCTCCTGTCGTTCTCCGTGTACGAACTACAACGCGTCCCCGCGATTCATCAGAAACCGAGAACGCTTCCGATGACGATCGCCGCGGCGGTGCTAATCGCGCTCCTCTTCATTCCCGCGTACGCGGCGCAGGAAAAGGGGGCGGCTGTGGCGCCGCTGCAGGTCGTCACGACGCCGACGACAGGGAAGATCGCGCTGATTGCGGTCGACGGCCTCACGTACGACATCTTCGAATCGCGTCCGGCGCTCGCGAACACATTCACACATGTAACCGCGGCGCAGCCGATGCCGGGGGAGTCGGCCACCGAACGGTGGGCATCGGCGGGTACCGGCGTTCCGCCGCGGATCCACGGCGTCCGCGCGATCGAGGGACTCCGTTTCGCGGGCGGCCCGCACGTCATCCAGTCGCTCTCACGCGACGACGTGGTTCTGCACACGATCGCGCCCGCACTTCACGCCGGGCGACGCGAGCCGCTGCCGCCGACCGTCCGCCGCCGCGACTACATCTGGGAGATCGTCGCCGCGCGCGGCGTGCCTTCGGTTGCCGTCAACTGGTGGACCACCGAAAGCCTCCGCGCCGGCGCGCTCGACTCGATCGGCCAGGAGTCGATCTTCGCTGCCGCCCACGGCGACGCCGTACGCGTCGACGAAGAGGCCTCACGGCGGCTGCTTGTGAGCATCCGCCGCGACTCGCCGCGCTTCGCAACCGTCTACCTCCCGGCGCTCGACGTGGTGCTCAACCGCCTTCCGCTCGATCCCTCCGCCCGCCTTGCCGCCTCGGTCCGCGCGCTCGACGGCATCGAGGCCACCGTCTCCGCACTCGCAAAGGCGGGATACGAGGTGGTGGTCGTCGGCCTCCCCGGCGATCGGCAGCACGGAAACGCGGTCATCGCGTCGACGGCCGCATTCCCGACAACGCAGGTCTATGGGGTCGCACCTTCGCTTCTCCACGCCCTCGGCTTCCCCCCCTCCTCGGAGATGCCGGCCGCCACCGACGCGACGCGCATCGCCACATACGGAACACGCCACGCCGACTCCTCGTCGATGAAAGTCGACCAGGAGTACTACGAAAATCTGAAATCACTGGGGTACATCCGATGAAGAAAACTGCCTTTGCACTTCTCTCGCTCCTCATCGCGGTATCGGCATTCGCCCAAGTACGGCCTGACGTGCGGCCGATCAACGTCGACGACCTGCTCGCCATCAAACGGGTCGGCTCGCCGCGGCTCTCGCCCGACGGCCAGTGGATCGCGTTCGACGAGAGCACGATCGACATGAAGACGAACGCGCGCCACAGCGCCATTCACCTTCTGCCGGCCAGCGGCGGCGTCTCGCGCACGATCACCGACGGCGCGAAGCAGGACGAAGGGCCGGCGTGGTCGCCCGACGGCCGGTGGATCGCGTACGTCTCGAATCGCGACTCCGGCGCGCATCAGGTGTGGCTGTACGACGTCACCGCCGGAACGCAGAAACGCATCACGGACCTCGAAGGAGGCGCCGGAAGCGTGAAATGGATGCCGAACGGCAAGGGGCTGCTCGTCGTGAGCGACATCTACCCCGACTGCGGCGTCGATCCGACGTGCATCAAGAACAAGACGAACGCCGAGGCGGCGCAGCCGACGCATGCGCGGATCATTACGAGCCTGTTGTATCGGCACTGGACCGCGTGGCAGTCGCCGACGCGCACGCACATCCTCTACGTCCCGCTCGACGGGACCGCACCGGTCGACCTGACGCCCGGCGCATTCGACGCGCCGCCGTTCTCGCTCGGCGGCGGCGACGAGTTCGACGTCTCGCCCGACGGCAAGGAGCTCGCGTTCGCGCGCAACACGGACGAGCATCCGGAGCTCTCGACGAACTCCGACATCTTCATCGTGCCCATTCTCGGAGGAGAAGCGAAGCGCATCACCACGCGCCGCGGCGCCGACACCTCGCCGCAGTACTCGCCCGACGGCAAGTTCATCGCGTATCGCTCCCAATCGCGCGCCGGCTACGAGTCCGACCTGTTCGAGCTGTGGCTCTACGACCGCGGCACCGGCCAGTCGACCCGCGTCGCGGCCGATTTCCCGAACTGGATCGAAGCCGCGCACTGGGCGCCCGACTCGAAGTCGCTCTACGTCATCGCGCCGTTCCAGGGCGCCGACCAGCTCTTCGAGATCACGCTCGACGGCAAGAACGACCTCATCCCCGGCTTCGGCTCGGTTGGCGACTTCGAAGTCGCGAAGAACAATCAGACGCTGTACGAGGCACGCTCCAGCATCACCGGTCCGACCGAGATCTTCGCCATCGAGAAGCGAAGCGGGAAGTCACAACGGCTAACCCACGAGAACGACGCGCTGCTCACCAGTTTCAAGGTTGGCATGACGCACGACATGTACTGGACCGGCGCCGACGGCGCGAAGATCGAGGGGCACGTCGTCACGCCGCCCGACTTCGATCCGAACAAAAAGTACCCGGCGCTCGTCCTCATCCACGGCGGACCGCAGGGTGCGTGGAGCGACGCGTGGTCGTACCGGTGGAACCCGGAGATCTTCGCCGCGCGCGGCTACGTGATCCTGATGCCGAATCCGCGCGGCTCGACCGGCTTCGGCCAGCAGTTCACCGAGGAGATCTCCGGCGACTGGGGCGGCCGCGCGTACACCGACATCATGAACGGCGTCGATGCACTCGCCGCGCTTCCGTACGTCGACGGATCGCGCCTCGGCGCCGCCGGCGCCTCGTACGGCGGCTACATGATCGACTGGAT
>DASXHZ010000098.1:0-45140 GCA_036488085.1 Thermoanaerobaculia bacterium | reverse complement strand
CGTCCGCCGGCCTTGCCGACGAAGACGTCGGAGTTGCCGTCGGTGAGACGGACTGCGTACAGATCGTCGCCTTCGCCGATGTCGATCGCGATGATCCCGCTCGTCCGGATGTTGGAGAAGGCCGACAGCTCGGTCTTCTTGATCTTGCCGGCGCGTGTCGCCATCACGACGTACTTTCCCTCGGTGAAGTCGCGCGTGGTCAGCAGCGCACGGACGTTCTCGCCCGGCTCGACGGTCAGCAGGTTCACGATCGCTTTCCCTCGGGCGTTCGACGCAACCTCGGGGATCTGATGCACCTTCAGCCAGTACATCCGTCCGCGGTCGGTGAAGACGAGGACGTACGCATGCGTCGACGCCACGAAGAGGTGCTCGACGATGTCCTCTTCCTTCGTCTGCATGCCGATGCGGCCCTTGCCGCCGCGGCGCTGCGAGCGATAGAGCGAGAGCGGCGAGCGCTTGATGTAGCCGCCGCGCGACACGGTGATGACCATGTCTTCGTCGGCGATCATGTCCTCGATCGAGATTTCGTGCGCTTCCGGGATGATCTCCGTCCGCCGGTCGTCGCCGTACTGCTCCTTGATGGCCCGGAGCTCATCGCTGATGATGCCGAGGACGAGACTCTCGCTGCCGAGGATCTCTTTGAGACGGGTGATCGTCTGGAGGATCTCGTTGTACTCCTGCACGATCTTCTCGCGCTCCAGGCCCGTGAGGCGCTGCAGGCGCATGTCGAGGATCGCGCGCGCCTGGATGTCGGTGAACTCGAAGCGGCCGATGAGGTCATTGCGCGCTTCGTCCGGCGTGCGGCTGCGGCGAATGAGGGTGATGATCTCGTCGAGGTGATCGAGCGCCTTGACGAGCCCCTCGAGGATGTGGGCGCGCTCTTCCGCCTTGCGCAGGTCAAACCGCGTCCGGCGGACGACGATCTCTTTCCGATGCTCGATGAAGTGCCGGAGCATCGTGGCGAGGTCCATCACCTCCGGCTTGTTGTTGACGATCGCCAGGAAGTTGATCCCGAACGTCGTCTGCATCTGCGTATTGCGATAGAGATTGTTGAGAACGACCTCCGGGACCTCACCGCGCTTCAGCTCGATGACGACGCGTATGCCGTCGCGATCGGACTCGTCGCGAAGATCGCTGATGCCCTCGATGCGCTTGTCCTTGACCAGCTCCGCGATCTTCTCGAGCAGGCGCGCCTTGTTCGTCATGTACGGAATCTCCGTCACGACGATCTGCTGGCGATCGCCCTTCTTCTGCGTCTCGATGGCGGCGCGGGCACGGAGCTGAATGATTCCGCGACCGGTCTCGTACGCTTGCCGGATTCCGTCTATCCCGTGGATGAAGCCGGCGGTCGGGAAGTCGGGGCCCGGCATCACTGCCATCAGCTCTTTCCAGGTGACGCGCGGGTTGTCGATCATCATCAGGCAACCGTCGATGACCTCGCGGAGGTTGTGCGGCGGGATGTTCGTCGCCATGCCGACCGCGATGCCCGAGGAGCCGTTCACGAGGAGGTTCGGGAACTTGGCCGGAAGCACCGACGGCTCGCTGAGCGACCCGTCGTAGTTCGGCACCCATTCGACCGTCTCTTTGTCGATGTCGTCGCGCATCAGCTCTTCGGCGAGGCGCGTGAGCCGGACCTCGGTGTACCGCATCGCTGCGGGGTTGTCGCCGTCGAGCGAGCCGAAGTTCCCCTGGCCGTCGACGAGGCGATAGCGCATCGAGAACTCCTGCGCCATGCGGACGACCGAGTCGTAGATCGCGCTGTCGCCGTGCGGATGGAACTTGCCCATCACGTCGCCGACGATGCGAGCTGATTTCTTGTACGCCTTCCCCGCCGTGTTCCCCTGCTCGTACATGCCGTAGAGGATGCGGCGATGCACCGGCTTGAGGCCGTCGCGGACGTCGGGCAGCGCGCGGCCGATGATGACCGACATCGCATAGTCGAGATACGACTTGCGCATCTCGTCTTCGATGTTGACGGGGATACGCTGCTCGGTGTTTGGAGGGAGCGGTGTTTCGTCTGACATTTAGATATCGAGGTTCTTCACGTCGAGCGCGTTTTCCTGAATGAACACGCGTCGCGGCTCGACCTGGTCGCCCATGAGAATCGTGAACAGCTCCTCGGCGCCGACGGCGTCCTCGATCGTCACCTGCAAGAGGCGGCGCGTCTCGGGATTCATCGTCGTGTCCCAGAGCTGCTCGGGGTTCATCTCGCCGAGGCCTTTGTAGCGCTGGATCGTGAGCCCTTTCTCAGCCAGCTTGAAAATCGAGTCGAGGAGATCGTCGACGCGCGTGAAGCGCATCGTCTCCTCGCCGTGCTTCACCGTGTACGGCGGCAGGCCGAACGCGGAGAGCTGCTCGTACGCTTTCGTCATCTGGCGGAACTCGTACATCGAGAGGAGCTCGGTGTTGATCGCCGCGCGCTTCCCGCTGCCGTTGCTGCCGACGTTGAAGCGGATGTACGGCGTCTCGGTGACCTCGTCGGTCATCTGCTGCACGTGCTCGAAGCCCGCGGCCGTCAGCGCGTGCTCCAGCGCGGCCATCTTGTCGCCATCGCCGAACGATGCGCGGTCGATGAAGCGCTGTGCGAACACGACGTCGAGCGCCTCGCGAGGGACGCCGCGCGCCTGCACCTTGCGGGCGAATCCGGCGTACTCCTCCATCCGCTGGATCATGTTGATCAGCTTTTCGCCGGCAATTGGAAACCCGCCAGCGGGCGTGATGCTCACCGACTCGGCGATGCGGTTCAGAAGGAAGCGCGACTTCTCGCCGTCGTCCTTCAGATACGTGTCTCTCTTTGCCTGCGTGATCTTGTAGAGCGGCGGCTGTGCGATGAAGAGATGGCCGCGCTTGATCACTTCCTGCATGTGCCGGAAGAAGAACGTCAGGATCAGCGTGCGGATGTGCGATCCGTCGACGTCGGCGTCCGTCATGATGATGATCTTGTGGTAGCGGAGCTTCGCGACGTCGAAGTCGTCGACGCCGATACCGGTACCGAGCGCCGTGATCATCAGGCGGATCTCTTCGGAGGAGAGCATCTTGTCGAGACGCGCCTTCTCGACGTTCAGGATCTTGCCTTTGAGCGGCAGGATCGCCTGGAAGCGCCGGTCGCGGCCTTGCTTTGCGGAGCCGCCGGCCGAGTCGCCCTCGACGAAGTAGATCTCGCAGAGGCTCGGGTCGCGCTCGGAACAGTCGGCGAGCTTGCCGGGGAGCGAGGCCGAGTCGAGCGCGCCTTTGCGGCGTGTCAGATCGCGGGCCTTGCGGGCCGCTTCACGCGCGCGCGCCGCCTCGATGATCTTGTCGACGATCCTTTTGACCTCGCGCGGGTTCTCTTCGAAGAACTCGGCGAGCTTCTCGTTCACCACCTGCTCGACCCACGTCTTCACGTGCGACGAGACCAGTTTGTCCTTCGTCTGCGACGAGAACTTCGGGTCGCGGACCTTGACCGAGATCACGGCCGCCAGCCCCTCGCGGATGTCGTCGCCTTCCAGCGTCAGCTTGAGCTTCTGCAGCACGCCGCTTTCGTCGACGTACTTGTTGACGGTGCGCGTCAGGCCGCCCTTGAATCCGACCATGTGCGTGCCGCCGTCGAGGTTCTTGATCGTATTCGTGAAGCAGTAGATGTTCTCGCTGTAGCCCTCGTTCCACTGCAGCGCGATCTCGACCCCTTCGCCGTCCTTCTCGTCGCGGATGAAGATCGGCTTCTCGTGGAGCGGCGTCTTGTTCTTGTTCAGGTCCTGAACGAACGAGACGATCCCGCCCTGGTAGCAGAACTCGTGCTTCTTGTCGGTCCGCTCATCGGCGATCGAGATGTTGACGCCGGAGTTGAGGAACGCCAGCTCCCGCATCCGCTGCGAGAGCGTCTCGAAGTTCATCTCGGCAACCGAGAAGATCTCCGAGTCGGCCTTGAACGTCACGCGTGTGCCGAGTCGCGACGTCTTCTCGCCCTTTTCGATCGCCACGACCGGGACGCCGCGCTCATATCGCTGACGCCACACGAAGCCGTCGCGATGAATCTCGAGCTCCAGCCATTCGGAGAGGAAATTGACGACCGAAACGCCGACGCCGTGAAGGCCGCCGGACACCTTGTACGAGTTGTTGTCGAACTTACCGCCGGCGTGCAGCTCGGTCATGATGACTTCGGCCGCGCTGCGTCCTTCTTCCTTATGGATGTCGACCGGGATTCCGCGTCCATTGTCTTCGACGCTCACCGAGTTGTCGCCGTGGATGATGACTTGGACCTTGTCGGCGTAGCCCGCGAGCGCCTCGTCGATCGCGTTGTCGACGACCTCGTAGACCATGTGATGCAGACCGGTGTAGTCATCGGTGTCGCCGATGTACATGCCCGGGCGCTTGCGCACGGCATCAAGGCCCTTGAGGACTTTGATGTCTTCTGCGGTGTAGTTTTCTGCGGTCATCGAATCGCTTTCTGTCGAGGAATTCAGGCGGGGTAAAACGTCGCGATTCAGAACGCCTGATCGTAGCGAAAAATGCCCTTGTCAGGCGAAATCTGTTAAGCCGGTAACTCGCCCATTTTCAATGACTAAGCGGCGGTGTGGACCGGCTTCCAACGCTTGCAGAAACGCCTCCTTCGCGGAGGTGGCGAAAACCTGCGTTTTCGACGGCAGACCCGACAGCAGTTTCTGCAGGACTTCGAGGTCCAATTCGGCGTCGATGTCGTCGAGAAGGAAGAGCGGCGGCTCGTCGTGGCGGGCGCGAAAAAGCTCCACTTTCGCGAACTTCAGGAAGAGCACGATCATCTTCAACTCGCCGCCCGACAGCACCTCGGCGGCATCGCGTCCGCCCGTCAGAAAATCGATCGTGTCGCGCTGCGGGCCGGTGAGCGTCATCCGCGCGCGGAGCTCGTGGCGGCGGATGCGCGCCAGCGTCTCGCGCAGCGCGTCCTCTTCGCCCGAGCCGCGATAGACGATCTCCAAGTCGCGGACGTGATACCGGTGCTCTTCGGCGATGCGCGTGAACGCAGCGGCGATCTCCTGCGCATACACCGCGCGCGCACGATGGATCGGCGCTGCTGCCGCAACGAATTCGTCGTTCCACGCTTCCAGGGAAGAGGCGCTCGGATCCTCAGTGAGAAGCGCGTTCCGCTGCTTCAACACGCGGATGTAGCGCGATAGCAGGTCGAGATACTGCGCGTTGATGCTGGCGATCCCGCGGTCGAGAAAGCGCCGCTTCTCCTCTGGCGCACCGCGGATGATCTCGAGCCGGGACTGCGAGTAGGCGAAGACGCTCATCGCGTTCAAATACGCCGGCAACGCGATCTTTTCGCCGTTGATCATCAACACGCGCCGGCGGCTCTCCGCCTGCTCCAGGCCGACCGAAAGCGTGCGCACGACGCCATCCCGTTCCAGCGCCCCCGCGGCATAGACGCTCGGCGACTCGAACCGGAACACACTCGCGATCCGGTTCGTCCGAAACGACTTCGTCGTCGCCAGGAAGTAGATCGCCTCCAGCAGGTTCGTCTTTCCCTGCCCGTTGCGGCCGACAACGATGTTCGCAGCGGGATGAAACGGAGTCTCGCCCGCTGCGAGGTTGCGGAAGTTCTCGGTGGTGAGTGAACGGAGAATCATCCGCGCATCCGGATGAGTTGCCGGTGGCCAGTGGCCGGTGGCTGGATGTTTTTCAGCGGGGAGTACGACGCATCACGATCCGGCAACCGGCCACTGGCCACCGGCAACTGAATCACGCGAGCCGCATCGGCATCACGACGTAGAGGTAGTCGTACGCGAGGTCTTCCGTGTTCGTGGCGGGCCGGCCGATGCACTGGCTGTTCTCGTCCTTGAGCTCCAGCGACACTTGCGGCGTGTCGACGGCGGCGAGAAAGTCGGTGACGTACGCGGCGTTGAGGCCGACGAAGAACGGGTTGCCGGCGTAGTCGATAGGAACCGTCTCGCGCGCATCGCCGAGCTCCGGATTCGTCGACGACACCGTCAGCTTCCCGGGCGCGAAGTCGAAGCGCACGGCGCGCGTCCGCTCGTTGGCGACGAGCGAGATGCGGCGGATCGTCGACAGCAGCCGCTCGCGATCGACCATCACGCGGCGATCGTTGTCGCGAGAGATCACTTCCATGTAGTTCGGAAAGTTCACGTCGATCATCCGCGCCATCAGCCGGCGCTCCCCCGCCTCGAAGAAGAGCTGGTTGTCGCTGACGCCGAAACGGACCGTCCCATCCTCTTCGCCTTCCAGCCGCAAAATCTCTTCGAGCGCCTTGCGCGGAACCAGTACCGTGAAGTCGGAGCCCTTTTTCGTCTTGCCGTTCCCGCCCTTCGGGAAATTGATCAGAGCCATTCGATGGCCGTCGGTGGCGACCATCTCCATCTTGGTCGGCTGAATCTTCAGCAGCGCGCCGTTGAGCTGGAAGCGCGTCTCTTCGTGCGTGATCGCGAAGCGCACCTTCCCGACCATCGTCTTCAGTTCTTCGAGCGCGATGGTGTACGCGTCGCTCATGTCGACGGCCGGCAGCGTCGGGTAATCCTCGGCGGGAAGGCCGAGGAGCCGGAACTTCGCCGTGCCCGATTCGACGAGCAGCGAGTTGTTCTCCTGCATCGTGATGTGCACTTCGTCATCCGGCAGCGAGCGAACGATGTCGAAGAGCCGCTTCGCTTCGATCGTCACGCCGCCCGGCGTCGTGACGCGCGCAGCGCACGAGCTGAGGACCGTCACATCGAGATCGGTTGCCGCGATGGAGAGCTTTCCGTCGGCCGCTTTGAGCAGCACGTTCGAGAGGATCGGTATCGTCGATCGCTTCTCGACGACTCCCTGGCAAAGCTGGAGTTCTTTCTGAAGATCCGCTTTTGCGACAGTCAGCTCCATGTGTCTTCTTCCTCGGAACCAGAGTATTTCTTTTTAGTAGTGGTAGTAGTAGAGAGCGAGGACGTTTCGCGCAGGCGAGGCAAACTTCTCAAAATTATAGCAGTTCAGGGCGAGTCAACCTGCGGGTTTCGCTGAGGAAAAACGACTGATTTCACGGCCGTTTTCCGCAGTCGGATCGTATCGGAAGTTCGGAGCGCCGATTCTCCACAGTTTTTGGTCGCACCTTTCCGCAACGCCTGTGGATTTCATCGGAACTGCTTCAGAAGGTTCTCGACGACGCGCGAGAACTGCTGGTCGTTCTGCCGCTTGTCGTCGATCTTCTGCACCGAGTACATCACCGTCGAGTGATGCTTGTTGTTGAAGACGCGGCCGATCTCCGGATACGACAGATCCGTCAGCTCCTTGCACATGTACATCGCGACCTGGCGCGGGAACGCCACGGTCTGCGCGTTCGACTTCGACTTCAGATTCGTCACCGTCTGGCCGTAGTGCGTCGCGACCACGCGGAGGATCTCCTGCGGCGTGATCGGCTTGTCGTCCTTCGTGAGAAGGTCTTTGAGCGCCTCGCGTGCGACGTCGACCGTGATCAGGACGCCGGCGAGCGACGCGTACGCCGAGACCCGGTTGAGGAGTCCTTCGAGCTCGCGGATGTTCGACCGCACGCGCTCCGCGATGAAGCGGGCGACGTCGGTCGGCAGCTTGATGTGCTTCTCATCCGCCTTCTTTTCGACGATCGCAACCTTGGTCTCGAGATCGGGCGGCTGGATGTCGGCGATCAGGCCCCACTCGAATCGCGAACGGAGCCGCTCCTCGAGAGTTGGGATCTCCTTTGGCGGTGCGTCCGAGGTGAAGACGATCTGCTTCTGCGCTTCGTAGAGCGCGTTGAACGTGTGGAAGAACTCTTCCTGCGTTCGCTCCTTGCCTGCAAGGAACTGGATGTCGTCGATCAGAAGCGCATCGACAAAGCGGTATTTTTCGCGGAACTGCGCCATCCGGTCGTAGCGGATGCTGGTGATGATCTCGGTGACGAGCGAGTCGGCCGACGTGTACGCAACCTTCATCTTCGGAAACGACTCGCAGATCTGATGGCCGATCGCCTGGATCAGGTGCGTCTTGCCGAGGCCGGCACCTCCGTAGATGAAGAGGGGGTTGAACGAGCCGGAGGGGTTCTCGCCGATCGACCTTGCCGCGGCGCAGGCAAGCTCGTTCGATTTTCCCATGACGAACGTGGTGAAGCGGTAGCGCGGATTGAAGACGGCGGCCGGAACCTCTTCGCGGGGCGGGGCGCCGGGTGTGACGAAGTCATCTCCGCCGTATCCGCCGTCGATGATGAAGTGAATCTGGAGCCCCTCAGGCGATATCTCGTTCAGGGCGCCGCGGATCTGGCGGCCATACCGCTCCCGGATCTCGTCGATGTGCCGCTGGGACGGAACCGCGACATCCAGCGTGTCGCCTTTCTGGGCAACGAAACGCGTCGAGGCGAACCAAGCGTCATAGTCCGTCCGATCAACGACTTGCTCGACGCGGGAGAGAACTTGCTTCCAGACGTTCATGGGGGCCAGACATTCATGGGGGGACTGCGTCGTATGTCGTTGAGAATCCACAGCTTTTCCACACCTGTGGAAATTCTGGCTGTCGGATCGGGTCGAGCAGCATAGCTTCAACCCGATCCGATTTGCAATCGGATTCTCCGCTCTATTTGGAGTGACCGAAGAGCCTGGAATTCCCCCACTCCAGCTCAGGTTTGACCGGCTTCGGGAGCGGTCACTATACTCACCGCTTTCTTTTCAGAGGGTTAAACATGAAGCGAACATTCCAGCCGAACAACCGCCGCCGGAAGCGCACTCACGGCTTCCTCGTCCGGATGCGCACGAAGGACGGCCAGGCGGTTCTTTCCCGCCGCCGCCGCAAGGGACGCAAGCGCCTCTCCGTCTAGGGGCAAGCAGCAATAGACAGTGGACAGCCCGGCAGACGGAACGGCCCGTCCGGAAGGGCTGCCGAAGGAAAAGCGAATCGCGAAACGTCGCGATTTTCTTCGAGTGTACGAAACGGGCCAGAAGTTCTTTTCCCGATACGCGGTCGTCTTCTACGCCTCGAATGACTCGGCAATCTCGCGCGTCGGCATCACCGCCACGAAGAAGCTCGGGAAAGCGAATGTTCGCAATCGCCTCAAACGCTGGACGAGGGAGATCTACCGTCGCCGGCGCGGGCCGCTCGGTCTCGATGACCGGCGTTTCGACATCGTGGTGAACGTCAAGCCAAACGCCGCCGCCGCCTCTTTCGCTGAGTTTCGCGACGACCTACAGCGCGCGCTGGAGCGCGTCGCCACGGCGGGTGCGCGCTGAGCACGCCGTGCGTACCGTCACCCTATTTCTGCTCCGCTTTTACAAGCGATTTCTCTCACCGCTCCTGCCGCCGATGTGCCGTTTCGAGCCGACCTGTTCCGTCTACATGATGCAGGCGATCGAAAAGTACGGCGTCGCGCGCGGAGGGTGGCTCGGCATCAAGCGGCTCTCGCACTGCCATCCGCTGAATCCTGGAGGTTGGGACCCGGTCCCCTGAAATGGAAAAACGCATTTTCATCGCGGTAGTGATCTCGATCGCGTTCCTCGCGCTCTGGAGCGCCGTGATCCCGAAGCTCTTTCCCGAGCTGCTCAAGAAGCCGGCGCCCGTTACCAAAGCGGTAACGCCGAAGCCAGCTGTCGCCGCGCAGAAGAGCGCTGCGACGCCTGTCCCGGCAACGCCCGTCATCACGCACGCTGAGCCGGTTGCCGGAACGACGCTCCAGCAGTCGGTCGTCGATATGCCCGAGTTCACCGCCGTCTTCTCGAACCGCGGCGCCGAGCTGGTCTCGTTCAAGCTGAAGCACTACCAGACGTCCGACAAGCAGCCGGTCGAGCTCGTGAAGGCGCGCGACCCGAATCGCACCGACTTCCCGTTCTCCATCGAAGCGAAAGACCCGCAGCTCACGCAGGAGGTGAACAGCGCGCTTTTTGCCGTCTCCGAACGCGACGAAAGGGGCGTCCGGGTCATCGACTATCGCTACAGCGACGGCCACACAGTCGTCACGAAGACTTTCCGCCTCGGCACCGAGTACCAGTTCGACTTCTCGGTCAACGTCACGCCGCCGACCGCGTACCGGATCGCGATCGGCCCCGGCATCCGTACCCTCGCCCCTGACGAGCGCGACAGCCAGTTCATCATCACCGGCAATGGCGTCGAGCAAACCAACGGCAAGCTCGTGGTCCTCCGCCGCGAGAAGGGCGACCGCGTCAACGTCTACGACGACGTCCAGTTTGTCGGCATCGAGGACAACTATTTCCTCACCGTCATCAAACCGGCCAAGGGTGGCGCGGCGGTCATTCACCGCGCCGATTTCAAGATCGGCAAGGAGATCCGCAAGGAGCTCTACGCCGGCGTGAACGCCGCGGCCGACGGCACCGTCTCCGGCCAGGCGTACTTCGGGCCGAAGCAGACCAAGATCCTCGAGGGGTACGGCCTCGACTCGACCTTGCAGTTCGGCTTTTTCGGCTTCATTGCCCGCATCCTTCTCGACGTCCTCATCTGGATCAACAAGACGACGCGTAACTACGGCTTCGCGATCATCGTCCTCACGATCATCATCAAGATCGTCCTCTACCCGCTGCAGCACAAATCCATCGTCTCGATGAAGAAGATGCAGAAGGCGCAGCCGAAAGTCGAGGCGATCAAGAACCGCTACAAGAAGTCGCGCACCGACTCCGAGCAGCGGCAGAAGATGAACATGGAGATGATGAAGCTGTACCAGCAGGAGGGGATCAACCCGATGGGTGGGTGCCTTCCGATGGTCCTGCAGCTTCCGATCCTCTGGGGCTTCTACGGCCTGCTAGGGCGGGCCATCGAGCTGCGCGGCGCGCCGTTCATCGGATGGATCCACGACCTCTCGGCGAAAGACCCGTACTACATCACGCCGATCCTGATGACGATCACCATGTTCGTGCAGCAGCAGATGACGCCGACCACCGGCGATCCCGCGCAGCGCCGGATGTTCCTCATCATGCCGCTCGTCTTCGGATGGATCTTCAAGGAGTTCCCGAGCGGGCTCGTGCTGTACTGGTTCGTGCAGAATATCTTGACGATCGTGCAGCAAATGATCATGAATAAGTACTGGAAAGACCATCCCGCCCAGCTAAAAACTGCGTGACCGGAGCGTCCATGACCCAGCAGTTCGAAGGACATAGTCTCGAAGAAGCACTCGCTGCCGCCGCCGAGGCGTTCGGCGTGGAGCAAGAAAAGATCACGCATCATGTCGTCGCCGAGAAGCGCGGCTTCCTCGGCGGGGTCAAACGCGTCGTGATCGACGCCGAAGTGAACGAGAACGCCGCGCCGGCGGAGGAGCCTGTTGCTGCGGCTGTTCCTGCGCCGGCGCCTGTTTCGCCTGCTCCACCACCGCGTAACGAATCGCGCGGACGTGAATCGCGTGGACGAGGCGGACGCGGTGGCCGCGGCCGGCGCGAGCGTCATGAATCCGACGTTCAACCGGGGGACTTCTCGCGCTTCGCCGGTGAGATTCCGGAACAGGAAGAGGAGTCGCAGGGCGCCTCGATGGTCCACGCCTGGTGCGAGCAGGTTCTTTCTCTTGCAAAGCTAAGCGTTGCCGTCCGCACCACGGAAGACGAAGAGCGCATCCACGTGCGGCTCTACGGCCCCGACGCCCTGCGCTTCACCGACAAGGGCGGCGAGCTGCTCGACGCGATGCAGGTCCTCGCGAACAAGGCGCTCACCGGCCGCAAAGTCGACAAAGACATCGAGCTCGATTGCGAGGAGTTCAAACAGCGCCGGGTGACGGAGCTCAGCGAACAGGCGCGTGAGATGGCGGACCGCGTTCGCCGCGACGGTCGCGAGCAACTCCTCCCGTCGATGACGCCGATCGAGCGCAGGATCGTGCATCTCGCGCTGCAGGACGACAGCGAGGTCACGACCGAGTCGCGCGGCGAGGGATTCCACAAACGCGTCGCCGTCATTCTGCGGTCGCAGGCCGCGGAAGTTCCGCCCGACGCAACCAGCAGCGAATCGTGAGCGGCGGCGCGGCGCTCGACACGATCGTCGCTCCGGCGACGCCGGTCGGCCGCAGCGCGCTCGCCATCGTTCGCATCGACGGGCCGGAGAGCGCTGCGATCCTGGCGTCGCTGTCGCGTGGCGATGTCCCCGAGCCGCGCGTCGCGACATTCACCCGCCTGTACGCGGGCAACGAAGCGACGGACGAAGCAATCGACGAGTGCATCGCCATCCGCTACGCCGCTCCGCACTCATTCACCGGCAACGATCTCGTCGAGCTCACGCTGCACGGCAATCCACTGCTCGTCGGGCGCGTCCTCGAAGCCGCACGGGAGCTCGGCGCGCGCAACGCGGAGCCGGGCGAGTTCACCGAGCGTGCGGTGCTCAACGGCAAGCTCGATTTGGTGCAGGCCGAGTCGGTCGCGGAGCTGATCAACGCGCGTACGGCACTCCAAGCAAAGCTGTCGTTATCGAACCTGGACGGTTCGCTGAGCCGGACGGCGTCGACGATTCGCGAGTCACTCTTGAACGTGATCTCACGCCTGGAGGCCGCACTCGACTTTTCCGATGAAGGCTACGAATTCATCTCGCGCGACGAAGCCCGCTCACGGCTGAACGAAGCGATCGCCGCCTGCGCGTCGCTCGCCGAAACCTACCGCCGCGGCCGCGCCACGACCCGCGGCCTCTCGCTCGTGATCCTCGGCGCCCCGAATGCCGGCAAGTCGACGCTCCTCAATCGCCTCGTCGGTAGCGAGCGCGCCATCGTGACCCCGATCCCGGGCACCACGCGCGACATCGTCCGCGAGACCATCGAGATCGGCGGCCTTCCGGTCACCATCGCCGACACCGCCGGCCTCCGCGAAGATGCCGGCGTCGTGGAAGGGATCGGCATCGAACGCGCCCGCCGCGCCGCCGAAGAAGCCGACATCGTGTTGTATTTAATCGACGACATCCGCGATGACGCCGAGATTGCTCGCTTCAACGCGTTGCCGGTTTACACGAAACGCGATTTGGACATCCCTTCCTCCTCCGGGAGAACGCGGCGCGAGGCGCCGGATGAAGAGGATCCCCTCTCGATCAGCGCGTTAACAGGCGAAGGCATCCCCGATCTCCTGGCGAAACTGGACGCCCTCGTGCGCGATCGCTTCGCCGCTCCCGAGAACTCGCCAACCGTCGTCAACGAACGCCAGCGCGCGGCGATCAACGCATGCGAGGCCTCGCTCCGCATCGCGGTCGCATCACTCGAAGCAGCCATGGACGAGCAGATGATCCTCGTTGACCTTTACGCCGCCTCCACCGCCCTCGCCGCGCTGACCGGAGCCATCACGCGAGAAGACGTCTTCGCAAAAATCTTCTCGTCGTTCTGTATCGGGAAGTGAAACGTTCTTGAAGTTAACTAGCCCGGAGACCTAGTGAGCTAGGCCGGAGACCTAGTGAGCTAGGCCGGAGACCTAGTGAGCTAGCCCGGAGACCTAGTGAGCTAGCCCGGAGACCTAGGGAGCTAGGCCGCAGACCTAGTGAGCTAGCCCGGAGACCTAGTGAGCTAGCCCGGAGACCTAGTGAGCTAGCCCGCAGACCTAGTGAGCTAGGCCGCAGACCTAGTGAGCTAGCCCGGAGACCTAGTGAGCTAGCCCGGAGACCTAGTGAGCTAGCCCGCAGACCTAGTGAGCTACGCCGCAGACCTAGTGCCTCCGGTTGCCTCAGTGAGCGCGGCTGTGCACAAGCATGCCACCGGAATTGACGCCGTTCTTACGGCGACGTCACGGTTCCCTCGCGCCGCCGACCATGGCACACACGCATCGTTATCAAACATGCGTGTTACGGTGGAGTGGAGTGTCGTCCCGTTTGCGCTGCACGCGCGGAGTGCCGATTCCGCTAGATTTCCTTCACTTTCCGCGGGAAGCCATCGATTTGGCAACAAGAGCCGAGCGCCGTATTCAGCGGCGCTTTCCTCTTCTTCCGTGCTGTGTGCAGTCCCAAAGAATGCCTCGGGGTCTCCGCACTGTTCCACGTGGAACCATGTCGTACATGTTCGACGTCATCGTCATCGGCGGCGGTCACGCCGGCGCCGAGGCAGCGCGCGTTTGCGCTCGCGGCGGGGTCCGCGTCGCCATGATCACCATGATGCGCGAGGCGATTGGTCGTATGTCATGCAACCCCGCCATCGGTGGACTCGCGAAGGGCAACCTCGTCAAGGAGATTGACGCGCTCGGCGGTCTCATGGGTGAGGCGACCGACCGCGCCGGTATTCAGTTCAAGGTCCTCAATCGTTCCAAAGGCCCCGCCGTGCAGGGACCACGCGCCCAGTGTGATCGCGACGTCTACGCAAGCGCCGTTCTGGAGATCCTCGACAGCGAGCCGAACCTTGCGATCGTCGAGGGCTCGGTTTCCGGGCTCATGATCGAGGGCAACGCCGTCCGAGGAGTCGTGCTGAATGACGGCACGGAGATCGGCGCACGGGCGGTCATCGTCACCACCGGCACTTTCCTCCGGGCTCTCATGCACTCCGGTGAACAGAAGACCGCCGGGGGCCGGTTCGGTGAGGCTTCGGCCGAAACGCTCTCGAATTCCCTCCGCGCGCTCGGTCTCGAGCTCGGCCGCCTCAAGACCGGTACGCCGCCACGTGTCGACAAAACCACCGTCGACTACACGAAGATGGAGAAGGCGCCCGGCGATGACACGCCGCGGCCATTTTCGATTCTCACGGACGCTCTCCCTCTTCCGCAGGTGATCTGTCACCTCACCTATACGAGCGAAATTGCTCACGAGCTGATTCGCGCGAACCTTCACCGCGCACCGATGTACTCCGGCCAGATCAAGGCGACCGGCCCGCGTTACTGCCCATCCATAGAAGACAAGGTCGTCCGTTTCGCCGAGAAGGAGCGGCATCATGTCTTCGTCGAACCCGAGGGGCTGAGCCATCCGTGGCTCTACCTCAACGGCGTTTCGACCTCGTTGCCGGCCGACATCCAGGACGCGGTCGTCCGCTCGCTCCCCGGATTCGAGCACGCGAAGATCGCCCGCTACGGCTACGCCGTCGAGTACGACTTCGCGAACCCGGAGCAACTCGAACCGACGCTGCAAGTCCGCGGAGTCGACGGCCTCTTCCTTGCCGGCCAGATCAACGGGACGTCGGGCTACGAAGAGGCGGCCGCGCAGGGATTGCTCGCGGGGATCAACGCCCTCCAGCAGATCCGCGGGGGCGAGCCGGTGATTCTTCGCCGCGACGCTGCGTACACGGGCGTGATGATCGATGACCTCGTCACCCTCGGTACCGAGGAGCCGTATCGCATGTTCACCTCGCGAGCGGAGCATCGGCTCCTTCTCGGGTGCGACTCGGTCTACGAGCGGCTCTCCCCGATCGCAGCACGCCTCGGCATCCTCGATGACGAGCGAAGGCGGCGGATCGATGCTCGTCTCGCCCGAATGTCGCGCGCGAAGGCCATGCTCCAGAAGCAGGCGAAGGTCACGCAGCATCAAGAGTTCTCGCTCGATGACTTCGTGGATGGCAATGCTGAGGCATTCGCAGGGATGAATGGCGAAGAGATCGACGGCGTCGTGAACGAGTTGCGCTACTCCGGCTACATCGACCGCCAGAAGCGCGAGGCGGAGAAGGCGGCACTCGACGAGGATGTGAAGATCCCCGACGCGCTCGCGTACGAGCAGTTCCCCGGGCTGTCGCGCGAGATGGTCGAGAAGCTGAACTTCGTCCGTCCGGTCTCGCTGGGGCAGGCGAGCCGAATCCCCGGCGTGACCCCGGCGGCGATTGCTATCCTTCGGATCCATGTTCGCCGCGGTGGACGTCTACAAGCGTGAGCTCCTGAAGTGGAACGAGCGCATCAACCTCATCGGGCCCGAGGCGCGAGACCATCTCGACGACCACATTAATGAAGCGCTCGCTGCGGCGGAGCTTCTGAAGCCGGAGGGCGAGGTGCTCGACTTCGGCAGTGGCGGGGGATTGCCGGCGATTCCGATGGCGATCGTCTCGCCGCACGCTCGGTTCCATCTCGTCGAGGCGGACCAGAAAAAGTGGGCGTTTCTCAAGCACGTGGTGCGCGAGTGCGGATTGAACGCGGTGATTTACGGTGATAGATTGCGCGCCGCTCTGAAGCGCCTGCCCGCCGACCTTCGCTTTTCCCTCGTCACATCACGCGCCGTCGGATCACCGGAGGAGTGGGTACCGTCGCTTCGGGAGCATCTCCAGGCGGGCGGGCGGGTGGCGTTGTTCCAGTCGACTCCGACGGCTCCGCGGATCGACGGTTTCGACGATTCGGGAGCACATAAGCTGCCGCGCGGGGCTAGTAATTACGTCGTGACGCTGACGTTCCACGTGGAACAATGACGAAAATCGTTTCGCTCGCAAACCAGAAAGGCGGCGTCGGAAAGACGACGACGGCCATCAATCTCGGCGCCTCGCTGGCGGCCTGCGAACGGAAAGTGCTCCTCGTCGACCTCGACCCGCAGGCGAATGCGACGTCCGGCGTCGGCCGCTCCAAGAACGAAGAGAAGTCGATGTATCCCGTGCTCGTCGACGATATGCCGATCCACGACATCATCGTTGCGACCGAGCTCCCGACCCTCTTCCTGGCGCCGTCGTCCGTAGATCTCGTGGGCGCCGAGGTCGAGCTGCGCGACGCCATCGGCCGCGAGCACTACCTGCGCAAGGCGCTCGAGCCGCTGAACGGCGAATACGACTACATCCTGATCGACTCACCACCGTCGCTCGGACTCCTCACCATCAACGGACTCACGGCGGCCGACTCGGTCGTCGTTCCGATGCAGTGCGAGTACTTCGCGCTCGAGGGCATCTCGCAACTGATGACGACCGTCGACCGCGTCCGCGATGCGGTCAACCCGGCGCTGGAGATCGAGGGGATCGTCCTCACCATGTTCGACGAGCGGATGAACCTCTCGCGCCAGGTGGCCGAGGAGGTGAGGACGCATTTTGCGGAGAAGGTGTACGAGAGCGTGATCCCGCGGAACGTCCGGCTCGGCGAGGCACCCTCCTTCGGGAAACCGATTATCCTCTACGACATTCGATCGCGCGGCAGCGAGGCGTACATCAGCCTCGCGAAGGAGTTCATCCGCCGCGCGGAGACCGTACTCTGATGGCGCAGCAGAAAAAAGTCCTCGGCCGCGGCCTCGGCGCGCTCATTCCGGCGAAGGAAACGCCGCCGCCGACGCCCGGCCTCATGCACCTGGCGCTCGACCAGATCGCGCCGAATCCCTACCAGCCGCGCAAGACCTTCAACGAAGGATCGATCGACGAGCTCGCGCGCAGCGTCCGCGAGCACGGCATCGTGCAGCCGCTGGTCGTGTCACGTTTCAACGACCGCTACCGGCTGATCGCCGGCGAGCGCCGCTTCCGCGCCGCGCAGAAGGCGGGCCTCACGAGCGTCCCGGTCGTCATCAAAGATGACCTCAAGGAAGGCGACGCGCTGCAGATCGCGCTCATCGAGAACATCCAGCGCGAGGACCTGAACCCGATCGAAGAGGCGATGGCGTACCACCAACTCCACGAGGAGTTCGGTCTGACGCAGGAGGAGATCTCCAAGCGCGTCGGCAAGGAGCGCTCGACGGTCGCGAACTTCCTCCGGCTCATGAAGCTGCCGGAGCCGGTGAAGAAGCTGTTGGCCTCGGGACAACTCTCGATGGGCCACGCACGTGCGCTCCTTGCAGTCGAGTCGCCCAAGAAGCAGGAGCAGCTCGCCGACCGCGTGGTGAAGCGGAACCTGAGCGTCCGGCAGACCGAGATGCTCGCGGCGAGCACCGGCGGGAAGCCGGCGGAGAAGAAAGAGAAAGAGAAGGACGTCTTCACGCGCGACGCGGAAGAGAAACTTCAGAGAACTTTACGAACGAAAGTCGAGATCGATCGGAAGCGCCGCGGCGGGGTCATTCGCATCCGCTTCGCCAGCGAAGATGATCTGATCCGCATTTACGACGACATCACGGGGAGACGACGATGAACGGAAAATCGAATCGCAGCGGAGAGCTCAATGGATTCCTCGACCGCGGCTCATCTTTCAAAGGAGAGCTCGACTTCGAGGACACGATGCGGATCGACGGAAAGTTCAACGGCACGATCACCTCGAAGAATGAGCTGATCGTCGGCGAGTCGGCGCACATCGACGGCGACATCCACGTCGGCCGCATCGCCATCAGCGGCACCGTCGTCGGCAAGATCAAAGCCGACCAGCGCGTCGAAATCCATCGCAACGGCAAGGTCTACAGCGACGTAGACACCCCCGCCCTCATCATCGAAGAAGGCGCCATCTTCCAGGGCAATTGCGTCATGGGCGACCGCAAGTCGGCGAACGTCACGAATATCGCCGCAAAGGCGTAGCGCGGGAACCATCTTCGTTCGCTGCCTCGAAGGCGGAGGGGAGTTGCTGAGCAATAAAGGAACATCAGAATGAAGCTCGGCTGAGGCGACGCTACCACCCCCGCATCCGCGCGGCGATGACGATCGCCTCGGGGACGGTGAGCTCGTTGTCGCCGTAGACGTCTTCCCCCTGCAGGTCCCAGGCGGCGCGTTCTTTCTCGGCCTGCGACGCCTCGGTGAAGTTGAGCTCGCAGATGTCGCCGATGTACTGCGAACCGTCGCGTATCGGAAGGCCGAAGGTGCGGCAGACCATCGGCCGGTGCTCATACATCATGCAGAGGCCTTTCTCGTCGAGGTTGGGGCAGGGGACGTCGTCGGTCCGGTCGAAGAACGCCTCGCGATCGTCGCGCGGGCCGGCCGCGTCGAGGATCTCCTGGGCGCGGCGGATGATCCGCTTTCGGCGCATCGGATGGAGCTGCTCCAACCCCTCCGCGATCACCGCCACGTCGCCCGACCCGATCTCGAAGAGGCCGTAACAACAGAACGAGCATCCACGCCCGCACTGGAGGTGCTGCGGCTGTTCCGCGGCCACCTCGGCGAAGAAGGTGTCGGCACGCTCCAGGGTCTTTCTGTATGGCTGATTTCCCACCGGTCGGACGGTCACAACGGCGGAGATGACAACGTTCTTTCCCTGTGGTAAAAACACCCGGCTCTGGGCGCCTTTCCCCTGGGCGTCGGTTCCCCTGAACATATGCAAATCAATCTGTTTCCCGATCGCAGTCTGTTCGCCGTCATGGCGATCTTCATCCTCAACTACCTCGTGGTCCGGAAGTTCTTTCTTCAGCCGATCAATCGCGTGATGGAAGAACGGGAGCACGAGACGAAGAGTGCGGACGAGCTGTACGAACAGGCGATGGCGCGCTTCAACGAGGCGACGGCGAACGTCGAGGAGAGACTTCATGTCGCCAAGCGCGACGCGGCGAACGTGCGCGAGAAGTTCCGCGACGATGCGAGCGCGCACCGCGCCTCGGTCGTCGAGAAGACTCGCGGCGAGGCGGACAAGTTCCTCTCCGAGGCGGATGCGAAGTTGAAGGATGACGTCACGACGGCGCGAGAGCGAATCGTGACTGAGTCGGAAGCGCTCGCGCGAGTCGCCGCCGAGCGGATCCTCGGGAGAGCGGTGTGATGCGGAAGCTTCTCCTGCTCCTCCTGTTGCTCGCCGTGCCGGCGATTCTGCACGCGCAGGCGCATCAGGCGGCCACCGGTGCAGACGACGTCGCGCACGGATCGGAAAAGGTCTCGCACGAGGCGGCGCATCCGAACGCGGAACACGGAAATGCCGAGACGGAGCCGAAGTTCCTCGGCCTCCCGGCGTGGATTTTCAAACTGATCAACATGCTCCTCTTCATCGGCGTCCTCGGCTGGCTGATCGGAGGACCGATCAAGAAGGCGCTCGCCGATCGCGGCGCCGGCATCAAGAAGGCGGCCGCCGACGCGCGCGATCGCCGCGCGAAGTCCGACCAGGTCGCGAGCGACATCCAGGCGCGGCTCGCGCAGCTCGAAGAGGAAGTGAAATCGATCGCCGAACGCGCCGTGCAGGAAGGGGAGCGCCAGAAGCGCGACCTCATCGCCGCTGCCGAGACCGAAGCCGCGAAGATCCTCGCCTCCGCGCGCACCGAAGTCGACAACCGGCTGAAGAACGCCCGCCGCGAGCTCACCGAGTACGCCGGCCAGCTCTCCAGCGAACGCGCCGAACAGATCATGCGCGAGCGGATGACCGACGAAGACCGCGCCCGCATCTTCCGCGAGTCGCTTCGCGAAGTCGAAGAGGTGAAGTCGTGATTGCCCTCAAAGTCTACGCTAAGCGAAGCGAAGCGTCTCCGGTGCTCCCGCGCGTAACGTGCGGAAATGCGATTCGCGTGGATGCACCGGAGGTCCTTCGCTTCGCTCAGGACAGGCTCTTGGAAGAGGTGAAGTCGTGATCATCCGGCGGTTCGCGCGGCCGTACGCGAAGGCCATCATCGAAGTCGCCGGCTCCGCGCAGAAGGCGAGTGCCATCCGCGGCGAGCTGTTGCCGTTCGCGGCAACGCTACGCAACTCGGTCGAGTTGCACGAGGTCTACGCGAACCCGGGCATCGACGTCGACGCGAAGCTCGCCATCACGAAGACGGTCGCGCGGAAGCTCAAGGTCTCGGAGCCGGGCGAGAAGGTGCTGGAAGTGCTGGTGCGCAACCAGCGGATCAACGACATCGACTCCATCCTCGCCACGCTCGCCGCGTACACGAACGAGATGCTCGGCGTCGCGGTCGCGGAAGTGCGAAGCGCGAAGCCGCTCACTCCGGACGAGATGGACCAGCTCGCGAACGTGCTCGGGAAGAAGGTCGGGAAACGCGTCGAGCTCGACGTTCGTACCGACCCCTCACTCCTCGCCGGATTCGTCGCAAAGATTGGCAGCGAGATTTACGACGCCTCGGTCCTTCGCAAGATCGATCGTTTTCGTGAATCGTTAGCTTAGAGATTTATCGGAGACCATAATGGCCGTCGATTTACGAGCAGAAGAAATTACAGAGATCATCCGCCAACAACTGAGCGGCATCGGCCGCGGCGTCGACGTTTCGGAAGTCGGCACCGTGACCTCGGTCGGCGACGGCATCGCGCGCGTCTATGGACTGGAGCGCGTCATGGCCGGCGAGCTGGTCGAGTTCGGCCACCACGTCGCCGGCCTGGCGCTCAACCTCGAGCAAGACTCGGTCGGCGTCGTGCTCCTCGGCGAGGCGCAGACGGTCGCCGAGGGCGACGAGTGCAAGCGCACCGGAAAGATCATGTCCGTCCCGGTGGGACAGGCGATGG
This sequence comes from Thermoanaerobaculia bacterium, assembly GCA_036488085.1. Lineage (GTDB taxonomy): Bacteria > Acidobacteriota > Thermoanaerobaculia > Gp7-AA8 > Gp7-AA8 > DASXHZ01. Next base: position 24,103 of record DASXHZ010000098.1, on the reverse strand, counting down.
TCGGCCGCGTCGTCAACTCGCTCGGTTTGCCGATCGACGGCAAGGGCCCGATCAACACGACGGAGTTTTACCCGATCGAGCGCCTGGCGCCCGGCGTCGTCGACCGCAAGCCGGTCAAGGAGCCGCTCCAGACCGGCCTCAAGGCGATCGACGCGATGGTCCCCATCGGACGCGGCCAGCGCGAGCTGATCATCGGCGACCGCCAGACCGGCAAGACCGCGGTCGCGGTCGACACGATCATCAATCAGAAGGGGAAAGACGTCATCTGCATCTACGTCGCGATCGGTCAGAAAAAGTCGACCGTGGCGCAGGTGGTCCGCACGCTCGAAGAGTACGGCGCGATGGACTACACCATCATCGTCAATGCCTCCGCGTCGGAAGCGGCGCCGCTGCAGTACCTCGCTCCCTACGCCGGCTGCGCGATGGGCGAGTACTTCATGTACAACAAGCAACACGCCCTCTGCATCTACGACGATCTCTCGAAGCACGCCGCGGCGTACCGCGAGATCTCGCTGCTGCTCCGCCGCCCGCCCGGCCGCGAGGCGTATCCCGGCGACGTCTTCTATCTCCACTCTCGCCTTCTGGAGCGCGCCTCGAAACTGAGCGACGCGAAGGGCGCCGGGTCGCTGACGGCGCTGCCGGTCATCGAAACGCAAGCGGGCGATGTCTCGGCCTACATCCCGACGAACGTCATCTCGATCACTGACGGCCAGATCTTCCTCGAGACGGACCTCTTCCACTCCGGCGTTCGTCCGGCGATCAACGTCGGCATCTCGGTCTCGCGCGTCGGCGGTGCGGCACAGGTGCGCTCGATGCGTACCGTCTCCGGAACGCTCCGTCTCGACCTCGCGCAGTACCGCGAGCTCGCGGCGTTCGCGCAGTTCGGCTCCGACCTCGACAAGGTGACGCAGTCGCAGCTCAACCGCGGCAAGCGCCTCGTCGAGATCCTCAAACAGGGGCAGTATCAGCCGATGCGCGTCGGCCTCCAGACCGCGTCCGTTTACGCCGGCACGAAGGGCCTCCTCGACAACCTGGAAGTCGCTTCGGTGCGTCCGTTCGAAGCGGCGATGCACCAGTACCTCAATGACGAGCACCTCGAGCTGCTCGACCGTCTCGAGAAGGCGCCGAAGTTCGACGAAAAGCTCGAAGGCGATCTCCGCAGCGCGATCAGCGACTTCAAGAAGAACTACGTCAAAGACAATCCGAACGTAGTCGTCTCGTAACCCATAAATCGATGGCCAGCACGATCGACATCCGGCGACGGATACGCAGCACCAAGAACATGCAGCAGTTGACGAAGGCCATGAAGATGGTCTCCGCCGCGAAACTGCGCCGCGCGCAGGACCGCATCTTCGCGGCGCGGCCTTACGCGGCGGCGCTGCGCCAGGTGCTCTCCTCGGTCGCGACGCGCGTCGAGGACGTCACCCATCCGCTCCTGCAGGCGCACGAGAACGAGCGCAACGTACTGCTCGTCATCATCACCGCCGACCGCGGCCTCTGCGGCGCGTTCAACAGCAACGTCATTCGCGCGGCGATGAACGCCATCCGCGATCGCGGGTGGGAATCGATCAGCGTCGTGGCGATCGGCCGCAAGGCGATGGACTTCTTCAAGCGCCGGCCGTTCCCGGTCCGGCATTCAACGCAACTCATGCAAGCGCTCTCGCATCAGGAAGCGCACGCCATCGCGCAGAAGCTGGTCGAGGACTTCACGACCGAGAAGGCGGATGCGGTCTACGTCGTCTACAACGAATACAAATCGATCATCGCTCAGATCGTTCGCGTCGAGAAGCTGCTGCCGATCGAGCGGGCGTGGGACGAGCAGGCCAACGAGGTCGATTACCTTTACGAGCCGGGCCCGGCGGAGATTCTCTCCGAGCTCCTGCCGAAGCACATCGAATCGCAGCTCTATCGCACGCTCCTCGAGTCGGCCGCCGCCGAGCAAGGAGCGCGCATGACTGCCATGGAAGCGGCGACCAAGAACGCGTCGGACATGATCAGTCACCTGACGCTGACGTACAACCGCATCCGTCAGGCAGCCATCACCAAGGAAATCATTGAAATCGTTTCGGGCGCCGCAGCGGCCGAAGGGTAGGGAAAATGGCCAACGAAGCAACCACTCAGAAGATTGGGAAAGTCGTTCAGATCATCGGCCCCGCGGTCGACGTGCAGTTCGAGGAAGGACACCTTCCGCCGATCTACAGCGCCGTGCGCATCGTCGATGACGGCGAGCTCGGTAAAGTGAAGATCGACGTCGTCACCGAGGTCGCGAACCACGTCGGCGAAGGCGTCGTGCGATGCGTCGCGATGAAGCCGACCGACGGCATGGTCCGCGGCATGAAGGCGATCGATACCGGCGCGCCGATCACGGTGCCGGTGGGACGCGAGACGCTCGGCCGCATTCTCAACGTCCTCGGCGAGCCGGTCGACGAAAAAGGACCGGTCAACTCCGAGACGCGCTGGTCGATCCACCGCGAGGCGCCGAAGTTCGAAGAGCAGTCGACGAACATCGAGATGTTCGAGACCGGCATCAAGGTCGTCGACCTTCTCGAGCCGTACACGAAGGGCGGCAAGACCGGCCTTTTCGGCGGCGCGGGCGTCGGCAAGACGGTTCTCATTCAGGAGTTGATCAACAACGTCGCGAAGGCGCACGGCGGCTTCTCGGTGTTTGCCGGCGTCGGCGAACGGACGCGCGAAGGAAATGACCTCTGGCTCGAGTTCGCCGAAAGTGGCGTCATCGAGCCGGGCAATCCGGCGAAGTCGAAGGCGGCGCTGATCTACGGCCAGATGACCGAGCCGCCGGGTGCGCGCCTCCGTGTCGGTCTCACCGGCCTCACGGTCGCCGAGTACTTCCGCGACGCGGAAGGCCTCGACGTTCTCCTCTTCATCGACAACATCTTCCGCTTCACGCAGGCGGGATCCGAAGTTTCCGCGCTCCTCGGCCGTATGCCGAGCGCTGTCGGTTACCAGCCGAACCTTGCGACCGAGATGGGCGAGCTGCAGGAGCGCATCACCTCGACCAAGCGCGGCTCGATCACGTCGGTCCAGGCAATCTACGTTCCGGCCGACGATCTCACCGATCCCGCGCCGGCGACGGCGTTCGCTCACCTCGACGCGACGACCGTTCTCTCGCGTCAGATCGCGGAGCTCGGCATCTACCCGGCCGTCGATCCGCTGGCTTCGACTTCGCGCATCCTCGATCCGCGCATCGTCGGCGACGAGCACTACAACACCGCGCGCTCCGTGCAGGCGGTTCTGCAGAAGTACAAGGACCTGCAGGACATCATCGCCATTCTCGGCATCGACGAGCTGTCCGAAGAGGACCGGATCATCGTCAACCGCGCCCGCAAGGTGCAGCGCTTTCTCTCGCAGCCGTTCCATGTCGCCGAGCAGTTCACCGGCATCCCGGGGCAGTACGTCAAAATCGCCGACACGATCAAGGCGTTCCGCGAGATCGTCGAAGGGAAGCACGACGACATCCCGGAGCAGGCCTTCCTGCTGCAGGGAACGATCGAGCAGGTGCTCGAGAAGAACGAACAGATGAAGCGCGAGGCGGCGTAGGACGCGATCGATGGCCGACGCGCTTCCAACGAAGATCAGCCTCACCGTCGTCACGCGGGAACGGAAGTTCATCGAGATGGACGTCGACGAGGTCGTGCTGCCGGCGAGCGACGGCGAGATCGGCGTTCTGCCGGGTCACACGCCGCTCCTCACGACGCTGCGGGTCGGCACGCTTCGTTACCGCGCCGGCACGACGGTCGAGCGCATCGTGATCGTCTGGGGCTTCGCCGAAGTGCTGCCGGATCGCGTGATCGTTCTCGCCGAGCGCGGCGTGCTGCCGAGCGAGATCGACGTGACGGCGGCCGAAGCGGAACGCGCCGAGGCGGAGAAAGAGCTGGCGTATCTCTCATCGCACGATCCGCAATTCGTGATCGTCGAAGGGCGGCTGGAGGAAGCTGTCGCTCTGATTAGCATTAACCGCGAGTAGAGTTGCCGGTCGCCGGGTTACCAAGTTGCCGAGGCAACCCGGCGACCTGGCAACCTGGCAACCTATGGAAGACTGGCTCCAGCAGTTTGCACGCGCGAGCTTTGCGCGCAGCGCTGACACGGCGCACGACCTCAAGACGCCGCTGAACGTCGCCGTTCTCAACTTGGAACTCCTGCGGATGCGGGTGCGGAAGCTCGCGGGCGAAGACGACGAGAAGCTGAATGGTTACGGCAAGGCGATCGAGGTCGAGCTCCGCAAGATGGGGCGGATTTTCGACGCGTTCTTCCTGTTGTCGACGCCGCCCAAAGAAGAGCCCGCGCCGGTCGACGTCGCGGCGATCTATGCCGAGGCAAGCGGGGTCGACGCGGGCGAACCGTTTCTGATCCGTGCGCACGACGCGCGAATTCGTCAGGCCTTCAAAATGTTCTTTGAAGGATTGGCAGCAGTCCTCCGCCCCGAAGACCGTCGAATCGAGGTCAGCAGAAACCGCGATTTTGCGGTGACTGCGACGGGCTCGGCTGTGGCTACCGATTTCAACGTCAGCAAGATTTTCAAGTTCTACTACACTGATCCAAACGGCAATCCGGACCTCTCGCTCGCCACGGCGCGGCTCATCGTCGAAACGTATGGCGGTGAACTGAGTGCCGCGGATGATCGTGATAAGGTCGTGATTCGCATAGCCCTCCCAGGAGATCGATGAAACGCATCCTGATCGTTGATGATGATCGCGCCACCAGCGCCGGTATGGCGGACGTGGTAGAAGAGTGGGGATACGAGCCCGAGCTCGCCGATACCCTGAAGGCCGGCTGGAACTCGATCTCGAAACTCGTCCCCGACGTCGCGATCGTCGACCTGAAGCTGCCCGACGGCAGCGGCCTCGATCTCCTCCATAAGATCAAAGAGAACTACCCCGACATTTCGGTCATCATTCTTACGGGGCACGCAACGGTCGACTCGGCCGTGAAAGCGCTCAAGGTCGGCGCTGAGGATTACGTCACCAAGCCGGTCGACCTCCCGCGTCTTCAGGTCATTCTGAAGACGATCGAAGACAAGCAGATGATGAAGGAGGAGATCCTCGAACTTCGTCGTCAGCTCCAGAAGATGGGCGCGCTCGGCCACCTGGTCGGCAAGTCCCCTCGGATGCAGAAGCTCTTCGAAGAGATCGAGATGGTCGCGAACACCGACGCGAACGTCTTCATCGTCGGCGAGTCGGGATCCGGCAAAGAGGTGGTGGCCAACACCATCCACTCGCTGTCTCCCCGCCGGCGCAACAAACCGTTCATCGCCTTCAACTGCGGCGCAATCGCGCCCACCTTGATCGAGTCGGAGATCTTCGGCCACGAGAAAGGAGCCTTCACGAATGCCATCAAGCGCCGTGAGGGCTACTTCGAGACCGCCAAAGGCGGCACCGTGTTTCTCGATGAGATCACGGAGATGCCGATCGAGCTGCAGGTGAAGCTGCTCCGCGTGCTCGAGGAGGGCAAGTTCCGGCGCGTCGGCGGCAACGAGGAGATCAACATCGACGCCCGCATCATCGCGGCGTCGAACCGCGATCCCCAGAAGGCGATCACCGACGGCAAGATGCGTGAGGATCTCTACTACCGCCTCAACGTCTTTCCGATCGAAGTCCCGCCGCTGCGCGAACGGCTCGAAGACATCCCGCTCTTCTCGCACTTCTTCCTCCAGAAGCTGAACGAGACCGAAGACAAGAAGGTCGAAGAGATCGACGGCGAGTTCATCGAGGCGCTGCAGGCGTACGAGTGGCCGGGCAACGTGCGCGAACTGCGCAACGTCATCAACCGCGCGTTCATCATGGCGCGCGGCAACGTCCTCACGGTGGAGTGCCTCCCCGACAAGCTCCTCGGCTCGCGCAAGCGCCGCAGCAAGAACGCGGTGCAGATTCCGCTGGGACAACCGATGGAAGAAGTCGAGCGCATCGTCATCGAAGAGACCCTCAACCTCACCGACGGCGACCGCCGCAAGACCGCCGAAATCCTCGGCATCTCGTACAAGACGCTCTACAACAAGACGAAGAAGTACAAGTCTGCCGGAGCGGATGACGACGACGAGGAGTGATGCAGTTTATCTCGCGCGCAGGCGCGGGATCATCGGAGCAGCCGCGCTGCGCCCGCCTCGTGCGCTCTACGTCGCGTAGCCTTTTGCCCTGGTGATTCAGCCAGTGCTATCGTCCGCGCTTCGATATATAGCCAACGTTTCGGCAGCGTGCTCCGATGATCCCTCGCTACGCTCGGGATAAACTCGGCGAGGAATTCCGGCGTCGCCGAACAGGGTTGGGCGTTCCGCTATGGCCAAGAACCTCGTCATCGTCGAGTCTCCCGCGAAAGCGAAGACGATCAACAAATTCATCGGGAAGGACTACGTCGTCAAGGCGTCCGTCGGCCACGTCCGCGATCTCCCGAAGAGCGAGATCGGCGTCGACGAGACGACGTTCGAGCCGAGGTACGAGGTTCTCGAAGGCAAAGAGAAGGTCGTCAGTGAGCTGAAGGCCGCTGCGAAAAAAGCGGACACCATCTACATCGCGTCGGACCCTGATCGCGAAGGCGAGGCGATCGGCTGGCACGTGATGAGTCTCCTCGGCGGCGACTCCAAGAAGGTCCGCCGCGTCCTCTTCCACGAGATCACGAAGAACGCGGTCCGGAAGGCGATGGACAACCCGGGCGAGATCGACATGAACAAGGTGAACGCCCAGCAGGCACGCCGCGTTCTCGATCGCCTGGTCGGCTACAAGCTCTCGCCGCTGCTGTGGGACAAAGTGCGCCGCGGCATTTCCGCGGGACGCGTGCAGTCGGTCGCGATGAAAATGATCGTCGACCGCGAAGACGAGATCAAAGCATTCACTCCGGTCGAGTACTGGAGCTTCGCCGCGAAGCTGGAGGCGAACACGCCGCCGCAGTTCATCGCGAAGCTGACGAAGGTCGAAGGAAAGAAAGCGGACGTCGGCAACGAGACCGACGCACGCAAGATCGAGGCGACGCTCAAGAGCGGCAGCTACGTCGTCGAGCAGGTCGCGCGCAAGGAGCGCAAGCAGTCAGCCGCGCCACCGTTCATCACTTCCACGCTGCAGCGCGCCGCGTACAACCGCTTCAAGTATCCGGTGAAGCGGACGATGCAGATCGCGCAGAAGCTCTACGAAGGAAAAGAGCTCGGCGGGCAGTACGGACTGGTCGGTCTGATCACCTACATGCGTACCGACTCGGTGCGTATCTCCGACGACGCGCTCACCGAGGTTCGACAATATATCAGCGCGAAATACGGTGCGGATATCGTCCCTGAAAAGCCGAACGTTTATCGTGTCAAGAAAGCTGCACAGGCGCAGGAAGCGCACGAGGCCATCCGGCCGACGTCGCTCGAGTTTGACCCCGAGAAGATCAAGGACTCCCTGACGCGTGAGGAGTACAACCTCTACAAGCTGATCTGGGAGCGCTTCGTCGGCTCGCAGATGAAGCCGGCGCTCTTCGACGTCACCGACGCCGACATCGCAAACGGGCCGTACATGCTCCGCGCGTCGGGCGAAGTGCTGAAGTTCCCCGGCTTCCTCGCCGTCTTCCAGGACACTTCGAAAGACGACGACGAAGAAGAGGGCGCCGAGAACGACAAGGCACTGCCGCCGCTCAACGAAGGCGACGTTCTGCGCCTCGTGCACCTCGACACGAAGCAGAACTTCACGCAGCCGCCTCCGCGCTACACGGAAGCGACGCTCGTGAAGGCGCTCGAAGAGAACGGGATCGGACGCCCGTCGACGTACGGTTCGATCCTCACGACCATCCAGGCGCGCGACTACACCTACAAGCACGACGGGAAGTTCCACCCGACGCAGCTCGGCATGATCGTGGCTAAGCTGCTCAAGCAGTCGTTCGGCGACATCATCGACGAGACCTACACCGCCCGCCTCGAAGAGGAGCTCGACGAGATCGAGGAGGGGAAGATCGAGTGGACGGACGCCCTCCGCGAGTTCAACGTCAAGTTTTCCAAGGACCTCTCACGCGCCGCCACCGAGATGGTGGAAGTGAAGCGTGCCGGCGTCGAGACCGATGAGAAGTGCGAGAACTGCGGTTCGCCGATGGTGATCAAGTTCGGCCGCTTTGGCGAGTTCCTCGCCTGCACGAACTACCCTGAGTGCAAGACGACCAAAGAGATGGCGAAGGGCCACGCCGCCGATGCGGAAGCCGACGGCGAGCAGATCATCTGCGACAAGTGCGGCAAGCCGATGCAGCTCAAGCGCTCGCGCTTCGGCCAGTTCTACGCCTGCACGGGCTATCCCGACTGCAAGAACACCAAGGACCCGCGGCTCCTGAAGGCGAACATCCCGAACGAGCCGCAGCCGCCGTGCGAGAACTGCGGCAAGGAGATGGTGCTCAAGAGCGGCCGTTACGGCCCGTTCTATTCGTGCAGCGGCTACCCCGACTGCAAGACCATCCGGAAGATCGGCGGCGGCAAGTCGACGCCCCCGAAGCCGACCGGCGTGAAGTGCCCGAAGTGCAATGAAGGAGACCTCGTCGAGCGCCGCTCGCGCCGCGGCGTCTTCTACTCCTGCTCGCGCTACCCGAAGTGCGACTTCGCCCTCAACAACCGTCCGGTCCCACGCCCCTGCCCCAAGTGCGCCGCGCCGTACCTCGTCGAAAAGGAAACCAAGCGCGAAGGCCACATCGAGCTTTGCAACAACCCCGAGTGCGACTACCGCGCCCCGATCGCCGGTGCAACCGACGCCGCCAGCGCGTAGCGGCTACCCGCGCGCGTCGAGGAACGCCGTGACCGGACCAGTGATCAGGTCGTAGTCGATGAGGAACGTGTCGTGGCCGTTCTGCGAGCTGATCGGGTCGTGCAGGACGGCGGTGCCGTTCTTCCGCATCGCCTCTTCGACACGCACGGCTTCGCTGACCGGGAAGAGCCAGTCGGTGTCGAACGAGATCAGGAGCGTGCGGCCGCGCCATTTCGCGAACGCCGACTCGAGTGAGCCGTACTGCTCCGCGAGGTCCATCTCGTCCATCGCGGCTTGGACGCGGATGTACGAGTTCGCGTCGTAGGCGCTGGCGAACTTCTTCCCCTGATACTCGAAGTACGAGTCGATCTCGAACTGGCGTGTGGTGCCGCGGCGGCGTCGTCCGAACTTCGTCTGCAGCGCGTGCGACGAGAGATACGTCATGTGGCCGACCATCCGCGCGACCTGCAGGCCGCGGAGCGGATCGTGGTTGTCGTAGTAGTCGCCGCCTTTGAAGCAGGCGTCGGACTCGATGATCTTGCGGCCGATGAGGTGCCACGCCATGCCGTGCACCGGCACCGCGGCGCCCGTCGCCATTGCGATGACCGACTGCATCATTTCCGGGTACTTCGCGCACCACATCAGCACCTGCATCCCGCCGAGCGACCCGCCGGCGATGGCGCAGAGCTTCGTGATGCCGAGGTGGTCGAGGACGAGCTTCTCCGACTCGACGAAGTCTTCGATCGTCGGCCACGGATAGGCGGAGCCGTATGGCTTGCCGGTGTTCGGGTCGATCGAGGCGGGAGCGGTCGTCCCGAACGGGGAGCCGGGGAAGTTGACGCAGACGACGAAGTACTTCGAGAGGTCGATCCCCTTGCCGTGGCCGACCAGGCCGTCCCACCAGCCGGGACGCTCGTCCTCGTCGTCGGTGTACTTGCCGGCGCAGTGCGCGCCGGAAGAGAGGGCATGGCAGACGAGGATCGCGTTGTCCTTCGCCTCGTTCAACTCGCCGAACGTCTCGTACACGATCGTGAACGGCGCGATGCGTTGCCCATGAAGGAACTGGAAGCCGTCTTCGAGCTCCAGCCGCTGGGGCGGTGCGGCGATGAAAGTGGTCCCAGCGAGCTGAGGCGGCATCGAGTCGCTGAGCATTTCACTCCTGGCGTTCGCGTTTCAACTGCCCCGCGTGGATGCGCCGCACCTCGTCGATCGTCGAGATCTGGTCGATCGTCTTGTCGTCGCGGATCCGGACGATGCGGGGGAAGCGCATGGCGTAGCCGGACTTGTCGCGCTTCGACTCCTGGAGCCGGTCGAACGCGATCTCGAGGACGACCGTCGGCTCGACCTCGAACACCGGCCCATGCTGCGCGATCGTCGTTCGCTTGAAGTGCTCGGTCATCGTGGCGATCTCGGCGTCGGTCAGGCCGCTGTACGCCTTGCCGATGTTCACCAGCTCTCCATCGCGCCGGACCGCGAACGTGAGGTCGGAGAGCACATTGCGCCGCTTCCCGTTGCCCCACTGCGCGTACGTGACCACGCAGTCGAGCGTGGCGAGCGCCTTCTTGTACTTCAGCCACGACTTCCCGCGGCGGCCGGGCGTGTAGATCGACTCCGGGTCTTTGATGACGAGACCTTCGTTCGCACGGGCGCGCGCCGCGTCGAACGCCGGATCGATCTGCGAGGCGTCATTGATGATGACGCGGTCGGAAACGCGGATGGCCGAGCCGTGCACGATCGACCGCAGCCGCGTGTCGCGTTCACGTAGCGGGATCTCGAAGAGCGCCTCACCGTCGGTGTAAAGCAGGTCAAACGCGAAAAAGACCACCGGAGCCTCGCGGAGGAGCTGCTCGCTGACTTTGCGCCGCCCGAGCCGCGTCTGGATCACCGCAAACGGCAGAATGCGGTCCGAGAACGCGACGATCTCGCCGTCGAGGATCACATCGTGCGGCAGCTCGCGTGCAGCGGCTTCGAGCTCCGGGAAGCGATGCGTGATGTCGTCGAGCGTGCGCGAATAAATGCGGACTTGAGCGCCATCCCGGTGGATCTGCGCCCGAATCCCGTCGTACTTGTCGTCCGCGAACGCCCCCGCGCCGAGCTCCGCGAAGATGTCGTTCGGATCCTCCTCCGGCTGCGCCAGCATCGACGCGAACGGTTGAAAGAGCGCCATCTTCGCCGAGTCGAGCGCGTCGCTCTTCGCGAGACGCGCCGCCGCGCCGATGTCGCCCGTGAACATGTTCGCGCGGCGCACCGCATCGAGCGGCCGTCCGAACGCCTTCGCGATCGACGACTCCACCAGCCCCTCGACGAGCCCGATCCGCAGCTCGCGCGTCAGGATCTTCACGACGTACCGCGCCCCTTCGCGGTCGACCTTCCGAAACAGGTCGACGAGAACGTCCTTCTTCCCCGTCGCCCCAGCTGTGGCAGCAAGGCGGTCGAAATACTCGCCCAGCTCCGGCAACGAGACGTCTTTCGATGGATTGTCCGAGAACGACTCCGCGATCGTGTCCCCCGGATCGGCGTACTTGGGCCACGGCTCCCACACCTCGTCGACAGTCCGGCCGGTCGCTTGCGCCACCGCCTCGCCGATGGTTGCACCGCCGACCCCCGTCACGCGCTGCTCGCGCCGCGGGAACGGCGACCCGGAAAAAAACACCACGGCCCGTTCGAGGGAGGCGTCGTCGAGCGAGGCGAGATACTCCGCCAGAGCCCGCTCCTTCTCCCCCTTCTTGGTGGTGGCACCGATGCTGTTAGCTGTGAGAGTGAACCGGTGAAACATGCGCGATAGAATCGGGTGACGAGGTTACTCGGTTTCGGAGTTTCGAAACCTCGTAACCCGCAACCTCGCAACCTAAGGTGACAGCATGAAAACGAAAGTTACAGTTGTTGGCGCCGGGAACGTCGGTGCAACAGTAGCGCAAGGCATTGCACTCAAGGAACTTGCCGATGTGGTTCTGGTCGACATCGTCGAGGGCGTCCCCCAAGGCAAGTCACTCGACATGAACGAGACCGCGCCGGTCGAAAAGTATGACGCCCTCCTGACCGGAACCAATACGTACGACGGGACCGAGGGTTCTGACATCGTCGTCATCACCGCCGGGCTGCCCCGCAAACCCGGCATGAGCCGCGACGACCTCCTCTGGAAGAACGAAGAGATCGTGGCCGGCGTCACATCCGAAATCGCGAAGCGCTCGCCCAACTGCATCCTCGTCATTGTCTCGAATCCGCTCGATGCCATGTGCGAAGTCGCGCGCCGCGTCTCCGGATTCCCGCGCGAGCGTGTCATCGGCATGGCGGGGGTCCTCGATTCCGCGCGCATGCGCTGCTTCATCGCGATGGAGCTGAACGTCTCCGTCGAGAACACGCACGCCTTCGTCCTGGGCGGGCACGGCGACACCATGGTCCCGCTGCCGCGTTTCTCGACCGTCGCCGGCATCCCGATCACGGAGCTGATCTCGAAGGAGCGTATCGACGCCATCGTCGACCGCACCCGGAACGGCGGCGCCGAGGTCGTGAATCTCCTCAAGACCTCGGCGTGGTACGCGCCGGGCGCAGCGGCCGTCGAGATGGTCGAGGCGATCCTGAAAGACAAACGCAAGATCCTCCCCTGCGCCGCGCTACTGAAGGGCGAGTATGGCTACAGCGACCTTTTCGTCGGCGTGCCGGTGAAGCTCGGCCGCAACGGCATCGAGCAGATCATCGAGATCGAGCTGACCGAGGAGGAGAAAGCGGGCCTCGACAAGTCGGCGGCCGCGGTCAAGGAGCTCGTCGAGAAACTCAAGACCGGGAGTGCGGTGACGGCGTAAGCAGTTATATTGACTGCTTCAGATTCCGTCATCCTGAGTCGGCGTAGCGCGACGAAGGATCTCAAGATGCCGAAAAGCTCATTTTGAGATCCTTCGCCCTCTGCCGGCTCAGGATGACGGGGACGCCAAATGAAAAAACTCGTCATCGACATCGAAACTGTCGGTTTCCCGTGGGAAGAGCTCGACCCGTACGTCCGTGAGTACCTGATCAAAGGCCTCAGCGACGGCGACTCCGAGGAGACGCGCCGCGCTGGAGGCCTTTCGCCTTTTCGCGGGAAGATCGTCGCCATCGGCGTCATCAACACCGACGACGGCCGCTCGTGCGCGCTGTACGAAGTGCCGGGGCAGACCGAGATCGTCTACGAGCGGGCCGGCGCGCGGACGTACATCTCCGGCTCCGAGAAACAGATCCTCGAGAAGTTCTGGACCTTCTTCGAGAACGACTCCCGCTTCATCAGCTTCAATGGACGCCAGTTCGACGGCCCGTTCCTGATGATCCGCTCCGCGATCCACGGCGTCGTCCCGAAGCGCGACCTCGTCGGCTACCGCTACGGCTTCCACCCGAACTGCGACCTGCGCGAGGTGCTCAACTTCTTCGGCACCACGAACTCGCGGCAGTTCAAATTCAACCTCGACCTGGCGTGCAAGACGTTCGGCGTCGAGACGTCGAAAGGCGAAGGGATGGACGGCCGCTCGGTCGAGACGAAATACCTCGCCGGCCGGTATCGCGAGATCGCCGACTACTGCCTCGACGACGTGCGCGCCACCGCGCAGTTGTACGAGAGGCTCGCGCCGACGCTCCTGGTGTTCGACAAGTCGTTCCGCGACGCCGAGGAACGTGCGGAGCGGAGAGCGAACGAAGCCAAGGCGCAGATGCTCATTCCAGGAGGCCAGTCGTTCATCGCGTCGTTGGAGGAGGCCTCGCTGTCGCTGGCTGAGTCGCTCGAGACCGAGCTTCCGCCGGCACCGGAGGCTGTGACCGCCAAAGTCCCCGCGATCATCCTCGAGAAGCTCTCGCAGCGCGACGAGCAGGCCGAAGAAGAGATTCCGAGCGGCGTGTGATGCAATCGTGAAGGTTTACCGCGCGCGCGTTTTCACGCCGGTCTCCGATCCGTTCGCCAACGCGGACGTCGCTGCGACCTACCGGAACTGGGACCGAGGCTACGTCGCTGTCGATGACGACGGCCGCATCGTGTCCGTTGGCGACGCGGCTGACGCGCCGGCAGACTCCGAAACCATAGACCTCGGAACCGACGCGCTGATCTCCCCCGGCTTCATCGACACCCACCTCCACGCCCCGCAGCTCGAGATGATCGGCTCGTACGGCGGCGATCTCCTCGAGTGGTTGAATCGCTACACCTTCCCCACCGAGGCGCAGTTCGCCGACGTGAAACACGCGGAGAAAGTCGCAAAAGCGCTCTTCGATGAGTTGCTGCGCAACGGCACTCTGACGGCGCTGATCTTCTCGACCATCCATCCTGCCGCCACCGACATCTTCTTCGCAGAGGCGGAGCGACGCGGGTTCCGCGGAATCATCGGTAAAACCATGATGGACCGCAACGCGCCCGACTCGCTGCTCGACGCGTCGCCGCAACAGTCGTACGACGAGAGCCGCGCGCTGCTGCAGAAATGGCACAAGCGCGGACTGCTCCGTTACGCGATCACGCCGCGCTTCGCACCGACGTCGACGCCGGAACTGCTGCGCGTCGCCGGTGAGCTGAAGAAAGAGTTCGCCGACGCATGGGTACACACCCACATCAGCGAGAACGTCCGCGAAGTGCGTTGGGTGCAGGAGCTCTTCCCCGAGGCCGAGTACGCGGACGTCTACGACCGCTACGGCCTGCTCGACGAGCGTACCGTGCTCGCGCACGGCGTTTACCTCAGCGACGAAGAGCTCGACCTTCTCGCCACCCGCGGCGCCCGCATCGCGCACTGCCCGAACTCGAACCTCTTCCTCGGCAGCGGCCTCTTCAAGCTTCACCACACGATGAAAGCGGGCGTGATCGTCGGCCTCGGCAGTGACATCGGCGCCGGCACGACGCCCTCCCTTTTCACCGCCATGGCCGACGCGTACAAAGTGCAGCAGGTCCAGAACGTCTCCCTTTCCCCGTTCCAGCTCTGGTATTTCGCCACCCTCGGCGGCGCCCGCGCCCTCTCGCTCGATACCGAAACAGGAAGTCTCGAACCCGGCAAGTCGGCCGACTTCCTCGTGCTCGACCTCGCCGCGACCCCGCTCCTCGAGCTCCGCACCGAGCACGCGCAGTCGATCGAGGACCTCCTCGCCGGATTCATCTTCGTCGGCGACGACCGCGCCGTCCGCCAGAGCTACATCGCCGGCCGCCTGGTCTCCGAGCGCGCGTAATCCGGGAGGGGCGGACGCCCTCGTCCGCCCAGCCGCGCGACAGCGCGGCTAACGCCGCGCCGGGCGGACGAGGGCGTCCGCCCCTCCAAAACCTTAAAACGACGCCGGAACGAGGCGCACCCCTTGCTCGTATGAGCAATAAGAGGAGTTCTGCGATGAATCGAAACGCGCGCTTTCCGGCGGTCCTCGCCGTCGCTCTCATTTGTGCTGTTCCCGTTAGCGCCCAATACGTTTCCGAGGGGACGCGCGGCAGCATCGTCGGCACCGTGGCGGACGTCGACGAGGCGCGCAGCCAGATCGCGCTCGATCCTGATGCCAGCGGGAGCCCGCGCGTCACCGTCCTGAGCGATTCGGTCTCTACCCAGTACAACGGCTTCGGCGGAGTCATCAATGGGCAGCCCGAAATCTTCGTCGGCTCGCAAGGACTGTCGAACGTCCGTGCCGGCGACCGCATCGAAGTCCGCGGCATTGGCCAGGCGAACAACGCGATGCGCGCCGACGTCGTCTCACTCCTCGGCCGTCCCACCGCCGCGCCGCAAACCGGCGTCGGCACCACGCGCTCGCCGACGTCCGTCGGCACTCCGACCGCCACCACGATCGGGCAGTCGCCGCGCATCGCGCCGCTCGAAGGGACGATCCAGGACGTCGACGCGAACGACGGACGTCTCGTGATCGTGACCGACCGCCGCGAAGTGATGACCGTGCGCATCTCCTCCGCGACCCCTGTGGCTTACAAAGGCGTCGCGTATCGCATCTCGAACCTCGAAGTCGGCGACCGGATCCGCGTGAGTCCCGATCCGTCGACCAGCGTGACCGCCGGTGACGAGATGCGGGCGAGCTCGATCGAGGTGACGCATAGCGTTCAGGAAGGAACGAACGTCTCGAAGACCAACACCGTCAGCGGACGCGTTGCCGCGGCCGACCGTTCCCTCGACATGGTCACCATCGACACCGGTCGCCAGTCGATCCGTGTCGACGTGGCGACCGCCAGCGATGCAACCGGACGACGCGTGCGTGCGGGCGACTTCCGCAGTGGCGACCGCATCGAAGTCAACGGCCGCTACAGCGGCACCGCAACCGACCTCTTCGTCGCGAACGTCGTCCGGTGGGTCGACGAAAGCGCTCCTGCCGCCGCCCCCTCAGGAACCACCGAGGAGGTAGTAGTCACCAACCCGCCTGCCACGCCAGAGTTCGGCGCCGTCACCATCTACGGAACCGTCACCGACACACTCGCGAACTCGCCCCAGCTCGTCGTCCGCGACAACGCCGGCCGCATCGTTCGGCTCAACGTCCTCGAAGAATTCGTGGTCAAGGGCCGCAGCGGCGGCTACACCACCGCCGTCCGGCTGAAAACCGGCGACAACGTGGTCGTGAAGGCGTTCCGCGACATGGACGGCAACTACATCGCCCAGACGATCCGATTGCGCTAGGACGGCCTCAGCGCTAGAAATAACTCATCTCGCCTCGCTGTCGAACCTACTACGATGCCGAGGCAGAATCTTCTTCCGGGAGTGACGACCGGAGGCTCCGCGCCGATGGTCGTTTTCGACTCACGGCGGGTAGTCGTGCGAGCACGCCGTCTGGCAATTGCGCGCGACGTCGCGCAGGTCGCGTTGCTCGTCGCCGTCGACTGGCTCTTCCAGAACTGGCCGTCGACACATATCCCACTACTCCACCGCGCCGACTCTCTCGTGCTCCTCGGCATCGTGAACGTCGTCACGATCGCCCACGTCTGGGCCGCCCGCGCGTTCCCGCGCTGGCGCGCCCGCCGTATCTCCGCGACGTGGTCCCTGAGCGAGCGACACCGGTTCTGTGTAGCGCCGCCGACCCGGCGGCGCCCCGTCGCGTGACCCGCCGCCGAGTCGGCGGCGCTACACGCTCTCCTTCGGTTTCCCGGCGAGGATGATCTCCCGTCCAACGAGATAGAGCAGAACGATCAACACCAGGAACGGGATACACGACAGCAGATCCGAGCTCGCCCCCGACGCAAACGGATTCTTCTCCGCGAACTTGTCGAGCGACGCATTGAAGTTCGTGACCCAGTCGACCTTGTCCTGCAGCCCTGCCATGAAGGCGATGAGGATGCCCGCGATCGCGCCACCTGCAATGTAGCCCGACGCCATCAGCACGCCCGGACTCTTGTCGCCTTCCGCCGTGAGCTGCTCCTCGGTCAGATTCATGTCGCGGTACTTCTTCCGAACGTACATGTCGGACAGCCAGCGGATCATCCCGCCGATGAAGATCGGGCTCGAAGAAGAGAGCGGCAGATAGACACCGACCGCGAACGCCAGCGACGGGATCCCCGACATCTCGAGCACGAGCGAGATCATCACGCCGAGGAGCACGAGGCCCCACGGCAGTTTGTGATTCAGGATCCCCTTGATGATGTACGACATGAGCGTCGCCTTTGGCGCGTCGAACTTCTTCGGAGCCGACTTGCCGTTGGCGAGGAACCTGTGCGTGCCGTTGATGACCGGATCGACGAGGAACTGCGCCGTGCCGGTCGAGTCGACCAGATATTCCTGCGCCGAAGCACCCCCCGCGGGCGTGTAGTGCCACACGAAGTAGTCCTTCCCCTCGTAATTGCGGTGGGAAAGCGCCGCCATCGTCGCCTGGTCGGTGTGCAGCCCGGTCGGCCAGTTCTCAACCTGCTTGAGCGGACTACCCTCTTCGCCGGTGGACGGCTCGGAGCTGATGCGCGGCAGATAGACGCTGCCGTTGTTGTTGAGCATGAGGAGCAGCGGTCCGAGCGCGAGCGCCGACGCCAGCGCGCCGATGAGGATCGCGATCTGCTGATACTTCGGCGTCGAGCCGACCAGGTATCCGGTCTTGAGGTCCTGCGACGTCGTGCCGCCGTTCGATGACGCGATGCAGACGATCGCGCCGATCGAGAGCGCGGTCACGTAGTACGACGGCCCGGTCCAGCCGATGACGAGGAACACGAGGCAGGTGATCAGCAGCGTGGCGACCGTCATGCCCGAGATCGGATTCGACGACGAGCCGATCTCGCCGGTCAGTCGCGAAGACACCGTCACGAACAGGAAGCCGAGAATGACGATCAGGATCGCCGCCATCACGCGCGCCATCACGCCCGTGCCGCCGTGGTAGAGCGGGGTGGCGAGCGCGATGATCGCGATGAGCGCGAAGCTGCCGATGAGCACCGTCTTCATCGGGAGATCGCGGTCCGTGCGCGCCATACTCGCGCGCGCATTGCTGCCGCCGCGCATGTCCTTGAGACCTTCCTGCAGTCCGTGCCAGATCGTCGGCATCGAGCGGAGCATCGAGATGATGCCGCCCGCCGCCACAGCGCCGGCGCCGATGTAGAGGATGTACGCGCTGCGGATCGCGTTCGGCGACATGTCCTTGATGAGCTGCGTCGTCTCGGGCGCCAGCGGCTTCGGGAGGCCGGCACCGAAGAACTTGATGGCCGGAATGAGGACGAGGTACGCCAGCACGCCGCCCGCGCACATGATCGAGCCGATGCGCGGCCCGATGATGTAGCCGACGCCGAGGAGCTCGGGCGAGATCTCGGCCGAGATCGAGGCGGCGTCGTACGGCGGTCCGAAGATCCGCTCCGGCGTGTCCTTCCACCAGCGAAACGCGACGTTCATCGCCTTGTAGACGAAGCCGACGCCGAAGCCGGCGAAGATCGTCTTCGCGCTCGTCGCCTGACCTCCCAGTCTCGCCATCTCTTCCTTCGCGCTCTCCGAGGCGTTGTCGATCGACTCCTGCGAGGCGCCCGCCTTCAGCACTTCCGCGCACGCCGTCCCCTCGGGGTACTTGAGCGTTCCATGCTGCGCGACGATGAGCGCGCGGCGCAGCGGGATCATCATCAGGATGCCGAGCAGCCCGCCGAGCACCGCGACCAGCATCACGCGCGTGATCTCGAGGTCGAAGCCGAGGATCAGGATCGCCGGCATCGTGACGCCGACGCCGAACGCGATCGACTCACCGGCCGAGCCGGCGGTCTGCACGACGTTGTTCTCGAGGATCGTCGCGTCGCGCCCGCCCGTCTTCGAGAGGATGCGGAAGAACGTGATCGACAGCACCGCCACCGGGATCGAGGCGCTGACCGTGAGGCCGACCTTCAGGACCAGGTACAGCGACGCCGCCCCGAAGACGATGCCGAGGATGGTGCCGAGGATGACCGGCAGCACCGTAAACTCCCGCATCTCGACCGAGGCGGGGATGTACGGCTCGAACTCGGACGACGCCGGAACGTCCGGCCGCGCTCCGATGATGTCCGGATACTCTTTTTCCGCAACGCTCATTCAGGGTCTCCTAGTAGTGCGCCATTCTAGCCTGCCCCGTGTGGCGCGGGCTTTCCAGCCCGCGCCCCCGCCGCCGGTTTGCTTACTTGATTGACTCCTGCCATCCAAACCCTAGACTGATTGCCGTTCCTAAGTAATGAAGGAGACAACTATGAGGAACGTCCTAGCTCTCGCATGCTGCGCGCTCGTCGTACTCGCCGTTGCCGCGCCTGCCCTCGCCCAAGCCGACAACCAGACTGAAAATCCCGATCCCTGCCAGGGAAGCACCGGCAACGCCTGTCACTATGCGTGATGATCCGGATCGCGGTGTTCTCGACGGCGATCGCAACGATCGCGATTGCTTTCGGCTCCGTACGCGCTGAAGAGAGAGGAACCATCCGCGGTTCGCTTGCGGCGGAAGCGGCGGCGAGTCGCCCCAAGAGCGTTCACGTCCGTCTCCGGTCCGTCGATCAGCCGGACATCGACTTGAGTTGTCCTGTGAGCCGGTCCGCGTGGGCGTGCAGCGTTCCCGCGGGCACATTCGACGTCGAAGTCCGAGTTCCCGGTTTTGCCCCCCAATACCGATGGAACGTCGAGCTGAAGATCGGATCCTCTAACCTCGGAGCCCTGCAGTTCGTGCGCGGTGGTGGTGCCGAAGGGAAGATCGTCGCCGGCGGCCTCCCAGCTTCCGCCGTAGCCGTCGAACTGACACCGGAGGCGAGTCTGAGCGGCGACGCCGCGCGGAGGAACGCGTTTCGCGGCCGCAAGATCGTCACGCGACGCGACGGCCGGTTCGCGTTTGCCGACCTCGCCGACGGCATCTACACGCTGACTTGCGAGAAAGCGGGCTTTTCGACGATCTCGCGAAGCGGCATTCGCGTCGAGGCGGGACAGATGCGCGATCTCGGCAACGTCGCGATCAGCTCGATGTCGCCCTTGACGCTCTTCGTCACTCCGCCGGTCGATTTCGGCGGCGCTCCGTGGCAGGTGCGCTTGAACCGGCGTCGAGGCAGCTCCGAGTATGAGGAGTTGGTCAGGAGCGGGAAAACGTCACCCGCAGGAGCATGGTCCGCCGACACGCTCGACGCCGCGGTGTACCGAGTCGAGATTCTCACGTCGCGCGGCGATCGCGTGCTGTCTCAGTTTATCGAGCTCCCTCGCGATGCAAACCTCAACTTAGCAATCGAGGCCATCCCGGTCGACGGAACGCTCACGCTCGGGGGCAGGGCGGTATCCGGCAGAGTGGCGCTCGTGTGGTCCGACGGATCGAAGCTCAGCTTTGCGGCCAGCGCGAAAGGCGAATTCCGCGGCATCGTGCCTCACGAGGGGACGTGGCGCGTCTTCGTCCGCCTAGCCGATCCGCCGCTTGAGGTCCGGGCGGCCGACGCGGAGGTCATCCGCCGGCCGGGAGCCGATCGCGCCGAAGTCACCGTCGATCTTGGCGGTTCATCGGTCGAGGGAAGCGTCCTCGACGAAAGCGGTAAGCCGGCCACTGGCGGCGTACTACTGTTTCGCAACAGGTCGCTTCTTGTCTCCACCCGGACGACGGCGGACGGCCGGTATCGCATCGTCGGCCTGGAGAAGGGACCTGTGGAGCTCGTTGCCAATGCGGGCAGGGCAAGCAGCGGATATGTACCGGCGACGCTCCCAGACGACGACAACACCACGGTCGACCTCACGTTGCAGCCGAATCGCACCGTCACCGGCCATGTTCGCGATTCGGCGGGCAACCCTGTCATCGGTGCGCTCCTGTACTACGTGACCGGGTCAATTCCGCAGCAGGCGGCAACCGGCCTCGATGGAGACTTCACGCTCTCGCTGCCGGGCAGCTCGCCGGAAGCCGCCATCCTCGTCGTCGCTCCCGGCTTGCCGCGGAAGCTAATCCACTACGTGCTCGACCCCGACGCACAGAATCTCGAGATTACCCTCGGCGCCGCCACCGCCGTCATGCGGATCAACCTGAAGAGCGCTCCGCCTTGGCCCGCCGTCACCGGCGACGGAAAGAACTTCTTCTCGTTGCTGAACTTCTTCTCTCCGCGCACCGGCGGCCCTCCGCTCGAGTTTCAGCGCGGCGGTTACGAGATCGAAGTGGAGCCGGGCGCATACACCGTCTGCCCGTCGCGGCAACTCGGCCCCCTCTGTGCGAGCAAGTTGCTGCAGCAGGGCTCGTTGGCGGCCTATTCACAATCGGAAAATAGCTGGAGGTGACCATGCTGCGAAGAGTCGTCATCGTTGCCCTAGTCCTTCTCGCAACGACAACCGCGCTCCCCCTGACGGCCGCGGAAGACGAGCACCGGCCGGCGGAGCTGGGCGTTCTTCTCACCATGTCGCGAAGTTCCGCCAATCCCGCGAAGGCATGGCTGGTCGTACGCGGCGTCGGCCCCGGCACACCCGCCGAGCGGGCCGGACTCCGTACTGGAGATTTCATCGTCGAGATCGCCGGACAGCCGATCGCCTTCAAGAACGACCTCGAAATGCTCCTCGCCCTGGCAAAGCTGGAGCCCGGGAAGCCTGTCCATTTCACCGTGGTCCGCGACCGCAAGCGCCAGGACGTCGAGTTGGTCCCCCGGCGCATGAGCGGCCCTCAATACGAGGGATGGAAAGCGGACCTCGCCGCGCTCCAGGCGCGCACGAAGGCGGCGAGTCATACGCCGTAAGAGGCGCGGATGCGCCTCTGTGTGGCGCCGGCAATCCTGCCGGCGAACGTAGGACGGGCTTCAGCCGGTCCCGGAGCGGCGCACGCGCCTCCCCAGAGGTGCCTAGGAGATCTTTTTCTGGAGAGTGATCGGCGCTTTCGAAGGAAGTTTCACCACGCGATCACTATTCTGTCGCTCGATCTCGCGCAGATAGACGAAAAGAGCGTTCAGATCTCCCCGAAACTCCTCGTCCAGTTGGCGCCGCGCCTCGCGCGTTTCCTCTACGATCGGGTCGTCCATGACTATCCAGCCATCAGCTCTTGAGGAGTATAAATGAGGGGCGGCTCGAAGCCATTCCGGCGGCAGATGACATTCACCAGCGGAACCGTGACGGCATTCGCGATGTGCGTGCAATTCCACGTGAGCAGATAGTCGAGGCCGTTGCACGCGGCGATTGCGATGTGAAGGGCGTCTTCATTCGCTTTCGCGGGAACGTCGGCACCGGCAACCAGCGCCGCCGCCAGACCGAGCGCTTCCTGCGTTACTTGCGCCAGTTTGAGACCACGTAGGATGTCGAGCCCACCACACGCTTTGTCACGATCTTAGTTGTCGGTTTCATCGCCAGCCCGCACCGAGGCGTGGGCCGAACCGAGGTTAGCCCAGGTTGGCCTAGGTTAGCCCGTCGCAAATGGTCCGCAGCGAGATCGGAGGGCGCCGAACAACCTTTCCATGCCTACTGCCCAGTCAGGAAACAGGTCAACCCATTGCAAAAGCCTTAGGGCCTCGTGCGAAGGTTCGGATTCGTCGAGACGTGCGGGTATGAGGAATATCTCGGGCTCTGGAACCTCGTCCAAGCGCGCGTCGTATCTCCTTCTGCACGTAACCGCGTTTGTTCACGGAGTTCTTCGAGAGGAAAGCCACAAAGTAATCACTTGAGCGGATCCCTCGTTCGATTGCCGCTTCCCAGCGCTCCCCGGGAAACAGTTCGTCCTTGTCAAACCACGGCTGGAATCCCTCGGTAGCAAGTTCGCGCGCCAGCCGCGCGGCAGCGCCCGAGTCCTCTCGCGCATAGCTCACGAACACTCGAGGCGCAATCTTCGGCATCACCACGAAACCTCTCTCCGTGACAATGACCCGGTCGCGTGCACTTCTCAACTCAAGCCCTGCGACGATAGCCGTTCCATCCACGTCGATTCCCCATTCGCAGTTGCACTCCTTCTTGAGGTCTTCTAAGCGAAGAAACTCCACATCTTCCTCATACTTCTCGGGTGTGCAGGCGAAGTCGCGATAGTTCAGAAACGTCTGATACAGGCGCAGCTTGGAAATCCCGTTCGGGTACGCTCGATCAGCACGAATCTCCAATCACCTTCGCGGCGATGATAGACGAGCCTCTCGAAGCGGGTGCAGGTCTTCGGCCCCGAATCAAAGTGCTAGCCATTCATTCCTGCCGGTTAGCGCAAGTAAACGGTGGTTCTGCTGGCGCGGGCTAACGTCGCAGCAGCCGACCGCGTGCCGTG
The DNA here is from genome assembly GCA_036488085.1 of Thermoanaerobaculia bacterium. Classification (GTDB taxonomy): domain Bacteria; phylum Acidobacteriota; class Thermoanaerobaculia; order Gp7-AA8; family Gp7-AA8; genus DASXHZ01. Next base: position 830 of record DASXHZ010000098.1, on the reverse strand, counting down.
CGCCGGAGCCGCGGCCTCGCTGGCGGCATGAAGCGCAGTAAGGTTTCCTACTGAAGGATCACGTGGTTCTTCGTGCAACGCTCATGGTCATCCCGGCCAGCCAGCGCTTCGTCGCACGGTACTCGTTTAACGTGTCCTTTGATCTCGCCCCAATCGAGCGCTCGAATTAGGCCTGTATCAAAGGCGTCGGCTAAACATGGCCCGCCGAGACCCGCGTGATCGAGTAGCGCCAAAGGCCACAGACACGACACCAAGTCGGGCCCGGTGAAGATCCCGACAAGACGGTCGTTCCAGAGTACCGGACCACCACTAAAGCCGTGGTCGAAAACATGATCGAGCCGAAAAGTCGGAAACTCGCCCATCCCGTGGTGCGCGATCGGATACAAATGCTCGACTACGCGGGCGCTCTCCATTCCGAAGGTCGTTCCGAGATCGTGGTCCTCACCGTCAACGTCAATCTCAGCGTCCGGATACCCGCACACTCGAACCGCGGCGCCTACGCGAGGTGGCCGGAGATACCAGTCGAGATAGCGAAGCTTCGGAGCCACGGTGATCGCTGTGGGCGTTTCCGGCTTCACTTCCAGGACGCTAATGTCGGTGTCGAATGACAGCCAGTCGCCGCGAACACTCCAGCTCAACGCGCTCTCAACCGTCGCTTTCAAACCCATGCCGGTCGCCTGGTAGATCCTGGCGGAGTAGCCGGTCTCCGCTTTGGTAGCGTAGTACTGCGAAGTGAATAAAGAGCCGCGTCGGTTGTAAGCGTCGAATTGATCGTCAAGTCTCATGAATCCCGCTGAAACGTGCTTGGCCGTGAGGCCCAACCCCGGCGC
>DASXHZ010000099.1:0-61117 GCA_036488085.1 Thermoanaerobaculia bacterium | reverse complement strand
TCCACCGCGCGCGGCTCGAATCGCTGCCGCGGTCTCGCCGGCGACTCTTGCCACGGCTGAGACCACCGCGTGCATCTTCGGACGTCCGATGGCCCGCTGCCGCTTGGGATGATCGATTGACCTCGGTGTGAAACTTGTGGCCGGACCTTCGTTTCTCCACATGCCCATCGCTGGCGTCGATGCGGCGTTGGCGGAACCGCGAGGGGAAGGAGGGGCCGTCATCGCTCAGGTAACGCGGAAGGACACGAAGCGACGAAAACGTGTTGCGCAGCGGAGCCGAATGCCCCCAGAGGTGCGGGCATCGACGTCCCCGCCTCCGGCAAGCTGGCCCCCGCCTCGGACCCGCCGTCAATCGGTGCTCCGGCGCGCTTCGAGACTTGGGGCTACCGCGCCATCGCGTCGTTCCAGGGAGCCGTCTTCCATGGGAGCGCCGAACGATCTGACCACCGCGGATCACACGCAGTGATTCTCTCTCTCCACGACATCGTGCGCGCGCAACGGCCCGAACGGTTGCCTGTGGTGCTGACGATCGAGGAAGTGCGAGAGGTGATCGGTGAGGTCGCGGCTCCGGCGAAGCTCGTCGTGCAGCTTCTGTACGGGTCGGGCTTACGGCTACTCGAAGCACTGAGGGCCGAGGATCAAAGACATCGATTTTTCGCGCGGCCAGTCGACCCCTCAGAGATCCGAAGTGGAAGCTCGGCCGGATGACCATGCTGCCGAGTGCAGTGACCGCCGAGTTACACGAGCAGATCGTGCACGCCCGTCTTGTGCACGAAGAAGACCTGATGTGCGGTTGGGGCGAGGTATGGCTGCCCGACGCCATCTCGCGCAAGATCCCCTCCGCCGCCCGCGACGGACGGTGGCAGTGGGTCTTTCCTGGACGCGCCGCTGGCGGGACCGCGACGGCAAAGAGGGCCGCCATCATCTGCACGAGACGGTCGTCCAACGTGCGGTCACCGATGCGGCGAGGAGGGCTGCGATCGACAAACGCGTGACGTGTCATACCTTCCGGCATTCATTCGCCACCACATCTGCTGGAGCGCCGTCACGACATCCGAACGGTCCAAGAGCTCCTCGGCGATCGCCTGACGTTTCGGTAGGATGTTTCAGTGAGACTTTCCACGCTTCTCTCTGTTTTCATCACATTAACGGTGTTGGCTACGCCCGTTGCATCGGCCAGAGCACCTGAGGAATGGGCGAAGCGGCTCGACGAATATCAAAAGCTGCTCGAGAAAGGCGCGTACGAAACTGCGCTGCCGAAACTGGAAATGATCTGCGAGGAAATTGTTAACGGTCCCGAACCGGGAAGTGTCGAGACCCGCGATCTCCTTGTTCGCGCTCTCACGCAACGCGCGGTCGCCGAAATCGGCGCCCAACACACGGACAACGGACTCTGGTACTGGGCAGCTGCTCAAAACATTGACGCGCGTTCGGCTCAGAGTGATCTCTCATCGTTCAGCGAACCAAGCGCGTTCCTCAGGGACCACAGGCTTCTCAGGCCGCTACCGCAACAGTGTCCACCTTCCGCGAACAGGCCGCGTCCGACAGTAACGAAGACGGTGTCACTTCGGTATCCCGAAGGTGCGCGAAAACTTCGAGTCCAAGGTCTCTCGGTCGTCCAAGTCTCCGTGGACGAGCGCGGCCGCCCAAACAATCCTCGGGTCATTGCACATCTGCCGGCTGCCATGGAATTCGCGGCGCTAGAATCGATGCGCGAGTGGCGGTTCGAAGCTGCCAAGCGTGATGGGGTGGCCGTTCCTTCAGAGTATTGCGCGTCCGTTCTCTTCCGGCTGAAGTAATGGCGGCCTAACTCGGCCGCTGAACCTGACGCGGCCCGTTGCGCTCCGGGTCTTCTGCGAGTTTCCCCTTTTGGTATTCTGCCACGTGAAGGCCGCGCAGGTTAGCGGCAAACGTTAGCCACACGGAACTCATGTCAGCGTAGAGGGTCGAATGACCTCATATTTCACGATGTGGCGATGTGCGTGATCGCGTCGCAGTGCGCGACCTCACCCGACGGTGGCGGACACGCGAATTTCGTCGACACCAGCGTTTGTCGAATCGTGGCGAACCCACAGAACTTCGACGGCAAGGTCGTGCGATTCACCGCCGATTTTGAAAGCGACGGTATCGAGCGATCTGTCCTCGTCGATCCAGCATGCAGCAACCAAGGCATCGCCCCGTACGACCCCCAATGCTTTCGCGAAACAGGAGTGTCGCGCCACGAGATTTCCCTACCCGGAGGCACGTGCTCGCGCGACCCACTAAAAATGTCAAGTACCCGTTGCGGACCCCGTCTTCTCGGTGGATTGATCCTACTCGTAGCCGGCCGCATGCACGAAACCTTCGGCGATAGTCGCCATCCGCCTCTTCAAGCATGAAATCGGACAGGGTGCACGGCGTGTCGGTTCGAGTGGCGTGGTCGCGGCGGGCCAATTTGCGCGACATGGGCGGAGCGGTGTAACTTCAACGTAACCAATCCCGACAATTCGTCAACGGAGGCGCTTGCATGAGTCCTAACTTTTGGGCGACGCGCGACTTTTGGGGCGCGACGCTGAAGTATCTGGGTGTTGCGGTGACTGCAGTATTCGGATTGATCGGAACTGTGTGGGAGACACGACGCGATTCGATTCGCGATGACCGCTCGACCGAAAAGCGCCTGACACCTGCGGGCCGAGCGTTAGTCGGCGGTATCGTGATTTCGATGTTTGTTGGCGGTGTCGGTGTGTGGCTAGAAGAGCAGCAAAAGGACGCCGATCAGCAGAAGAGAGATACGGAGGCGCGCGCAGCAACAAAGGCTCGCGACGACGCGGCTCGAGTGGCTGGTGCGCAACTCGATCAACTTCATAACATGACAGACCTCGCGCACTCGTCAGCTCAAGTGGCCCACGACTCAGCTATGGCACTTGAGAACTTGGTGAAGGGCGAGAAGGAAACAAAAGAGCAGCTCACGGGCCTGACGACGCGGAACGCAGACATCGCGAAAGCCTTGGGCAAGGTGACGAGTAATGTCGAGCGATTAAAATATCCTCCCGCGCAACTGCAACTGCAGGTCACGTGTGCTCTGCCCGACGCCGATCCAGCACTAAAGCCTATGAGCGGGAATGCTTTTTTTAAGACGGCTAGCGACAAACCACCGACACCGCTTCCAGACCTGACTTTCCTAGCTTTTGTGCGTGGCGTAATTGCGAAGCGTCCACCATTGATACTAGAGATGTACAAGCCGGGCGGGAAGGCGTTCTTGCTTAACGCAACTACAATGATGTTTCCGAGCAACACAAGTTGTGTTGCCGATGTCAACAACAACTGTCTCTCTATCGGTCACGACCTCAAGCGTCATCGGACGCTATTGATGTTCTTTTTGCCGGTGAACGTGATCAGCGGCGAACTGCCTAACCTGTTGGCTTTCGGCGGCAAGGAGTTACACATCAGCGGAACTGATGGATTGTCTTTACAACAAGTCCGACTGAGAAGCGCGACACAATTAGAGCTGCGCATCACACGCTGGCAACGTCACAACCACGCACTCGTCGCGAAGCTGCCAGTCGACATCGACCCTGATACTGCGAAAGAGTCGCCGCACTGGAAGCCGTTCAGCATGCTCGACCGATAGCTGGCCGGTACCAGCACTTCGAGCCGAAGCCGCCGCAATGCTTCTGGTGTTTGCGCCCGGTGCTTCGCCGGCGCGTTCGCGCTGACGAGCGGGCCGCGCTGGGACTACCCAGTTGCTCGCACCATATCGGATCCCGATGATCTAGTGCCGGAGGTGCAGAACCGGACTTTGGGGACGTTGGGGGCATTGCAGCAGAAGACCCGCCGTGTGGCGGGTCTTCTATCCGTGTCTCCACGGCCCGGCGGGTGCGGCGCATTGCGTCGCGCCTCTGGGTTAAACGGTTACAGACTGACCGTCGGAGATCATGACATTAAAATGAAGAATGGGGTCACACCTTCGATCTTCGGTCAACCACTATGTCTTTGGTAGCACTCGGATATGGCGGTAGACACGTCACGTCGTAGTCGGCTGCATGAGCGACGCGTTCTCAGTGCCGATTTCGGTCCGCGGACGTGTTTTCAGCCCTGCCGATCGACCGTCGGAACGCACGTCCATCAAGTCGTCGTTCGGCGACACAGGACGTTCTTGTTCTTGACGGGAAGGGCTTCGCGCGCTTGGTTTGATCAACCCCGCAATGCGGCGAGCGCGCCGTCGAGGTGGCCAAGCATCCTGCGATCAGTGCTGAACTCGCGCTCACATCGTGCGATCAGATTCGATACGTGACCTTCGCTGCGCAACCGGAGCGAGGCCGCAATGGTCGCGAGCGTGACGAGTCCCTCATGCCATCCGATCCATGCCACGAGGCGCCGCAGAGCTCCACCGCGCGCGGCTCGAATCGCTGCCGCCGTCTCGCCGGCGACTCTTGCCACGGCTGAGACCACCGCGTGCATCTTCGGACGTCCGATGGCCCGCTGCCGCTTGGGATGATCGATTGACCTCGGTTTCGCCTCGATCCACTTGCGGACCGACTTCGCCCATGCGTCACTCCCGAGGTAGATCCCGTTGATTACCCGGTCCCACAGCCGTTCCGCCGAGTCGATCTTCTGTTGGACGAAATCGCGGTAGAACGTCTGCGCCATCTCGCGATCGGGAGCGAAGCAAACAAGCGCACCGGTGACATCGAGCCAGTCGGGTGCACTCTCGAGTCCTGCCGTAGCGCGGTAGCTCGACCACCGGTAGTTCTCCGGCCGCTCGACCATCTTCGCCCGCACCGGATTGAGGACAACGTACCGCAGCACCTCGCTGAAATAGGTTTCTTTATCGATCAGGAACGCCTTGAACCGGCCGCCGTAGAGATGTCCGGATCGCTCGTGCGTGCGATTGAACCAGACGACGTACTTTGTGTTCAGCCAGTGCATGCCGCGCGAAAGGTTGCCCTCGGAGGTCTGCACGACCAGGTGAAAGTGGTTTGTCATCAGAACGAACGCGGTGACGCTCCAACCGAAACGTCGAACGGTCTGTCCGAGGAACGCGAGGAACATCTCGCGGTCGCGATCGTCGAAGAAGATCGGTCGTCGCTCATTGCCGCGAGACGTGACGTGATGGAGTGCGCCGGCGAAGTCGGTGCGAAGTGCTCTTGCCATGTCCCGAGGCTCCCTCGGTTCGTCAGGAACGCCGCAAGAGTCTTCTCCCTGAAGACGGAAACGGCGACAAACTCCGCGGAATGGAAAGTGTCGGCTACGATGCGTGGAGAGCGAGTCATCGACGCGAAGAACGAAGGTGTGACCCCCAATGGTTTCCCACAATGCGGCGAGCGCGCCGTCGAGGTGGCCAAGCATCCTCCGATCAGTGCTGAACTCGCGCTCACATCGTGCGATCAGATTCGATACGTGACCTTCGCTGCGCAACCGGAGCGAGGCCGCAATGGTCGCGAGCGTGACGAGCCCCTCATGCCATCCGATCCATGCCACGAGGCGCCGAAACGATGAGACACATCATCCCCTTCGTGTGCCTGCTCATCGTGAGCTGCCAAAGTGCGATCACGCACGCCAACTACCTGCTGGCTCGAGACACCACGCGAGTTCAAATTGCCGAGCAACGTCAAGTCTCGGGCTGTAAGCGCATCGGCGTCGTCACGGCAAGCGATGGTCACTCCTCCGCGACAGATGAGAACGTATCGTTCGGTTCTCGGGAGCGCGCGCTGCGAAGACTCAAACAGAAAGCACTCATTCATCATGGCGACACGCTTGTGGTGGAACCGGGGAGATCGTCCGAACCACGTCGCATTCCGAAGGTGAAGAAGTTTTCGTCAGCGGGACGGTGTTTCAGCGTAGGGAAGATCGGGCGCCAACCACGACGGCGCCTAACTAGGCGCAGCACCCCGACAACATGGATGAACGCAATCTCGAAATCGAGCGGTTCGAGCAGGCCGTTCAACGTATGCGCGCGAAGTTCCCGTCTCTTCGCGTCGACGTTACTCGCGACCACCCGCACGTTGAAGCGATGGCGGAACTGCCCACGCAAACCGGCCTGACTTCGAGGTCAGCGTCAATCTACAAAATGGAGACGAGCTTCACCTCAACGCCGGCGACCACTTGTGGATTGAGTGGTTTCCGTGCGGAGACAACGAAATCTTTGAACGGTTCATGCAAGCAGTTGAAGGAGTCATCTCGGGCGAGTTCAGAATCGTCGAATCATCGGCGGGTTCTCGATCATCGAGGGCTCCTCGCGCGAGGAGGCGCTCGTGTGGGCAGCTCGGATCGCCCAGGCGTGTCGATGTGCGCAAGAGGTCCGCGAGATCGGTTTTGATCCGGAGTCCTGATCGATCCGCTAGGTCATCTGCGGGTCGTATCCAATTGGTCGGACCGTGCCCGTGCGATAGAGTCCCACCATTGGGCCGCGTGAAAATCGTCGTCGTACTGATTCCGGCGCTCGTTATGTTCAATGTTCGTGCGGCGGACTCGGCGCCGTCGTGCGCGCAGATGGCCGATCAGATCCGAACCGAAGGTGCCCCCACCGTTCTGGCAAAGCTTTGGGCCAACGACGAACCGACTCTTCTTGCCGGTGGCCGCTAAGATCGCGAACGGCGATGCGTGTTGGCTTCGAATTGCCGCGGCTCTGAAGCCGGCTTGAGGGCGCAATGTCACGAGCGCTCGCTGTTCATCCCGAGCGCGTGCTGCCATATCTCTCTAACGAGCAACCGTTCCCCCTCGAATCGGTTTGCGAGGGCGTTCAGATCGGCGTCGATGAAGAGGAACCCGTTGTTCGCAGATGGCTGCGCAAGGCTGAACGTGCGCTGAGCCGCACCGCTCGTCTTTCGTCGAACAACGAGCGCAAACGTCAGCGCTGTTTGGCAGTGATTCGGCGTGAGCTCGCACCGTCTCAACACATGCGGGCCAACTAACCACTCCAGCGGACGTGGCGCCGTTGCCGCCTTTCATCCGAGCCACGTTCAGCCGGGCACCCCGCCGCTGAGCGGGAGTGCCGTTAGACGGACGCCGCCGCCGAATGATTCGCAGTCATGGTTATAGTAACGTGTGCTGATGCGCATCGTGACGCTCAGGAATCGCGCACCGGTCATTGCAATCGTAGCTTTACTCTTCCTTGTCGCCTGCGTCTCCGGTATGCGCGCGCCGCGATGTGGCGACGCCGACCGCTTGCGGCGGACGGCACGGCAGCAGTATTCCGATGAGGCGGTTGGTTTCCGGTACAAGAACGCACCTCGTTTCGTTCCCTGCACCGATCCTGACGCCGTGTACCTCATTACCGCAGATCACGAGACGCACACATGTCGTCAGGTGCGCGAGCATGCAGCCGAGAGGTTCGCCAACATCGTCAGCGGTACGTTTGAGGTACGGATCACATCGGTCGCCGTTACCGGTGACCAGTCTTCTGAGGCCGAAATCACCTATGACTTTGCGTTCTCCAACCTGGTCCGCCGCGCCGACAACACGGTTCATCACGTCGAGGTGCACGGCAGGCATCGAGATCATTGGACCTGTACGAACGGATCTTGGGAGCTTTCACGCATGACGGAGCTCGAGCCTCAGCAAGTGTCGGTCGATGGCAAAGCTCGCGCAAACTGACCGTCGTCTGACTTTGTTTCGTAGCGGACACGGCACCGTTCGTTGGATCGGCGCTTTCGCGCCTCATTCAGATGCGCCGCGGTCTCGCACCTGTCAGTGCCTTCGTTCACAGTCCATGCGGCTTCGAGTGATCGGCTCGCCGCCTTTCCCCGAACGCGTCTTTTCAATCGATCGGTAGTGATCCGGCGAAATTCGGGTGATCTCGGTAATGCCCCACTCGTTGTCCTCGCTGGTCACATCGGTCCAGGTCCATGACTCTCCGCGCCAGCCATCAGATTCGGAGATCCAGTAGCCGCCGAAGTTGTTGACCGTGATCCGTGCGTACTTCCTCGACAGGTCGTTGAAGCCGACGTAGACCTCACCCATATATTGCTTTCCCGGCACTCGCGACGGACCCTCGATGTGCATGTGAATCCATCGTTCGCCGAGATCGAGGCTGTTCTTATAGATCCACGTCCGCTCGCCAGCCGGGCTGGCAATCTTGCACTGCCAATCGCCCACGAAATAGGTTGGTGGATTGGTAACCGCGGTGACTGCAAGCAACAACGCACTCAACATGGGCCAAAGTTACTCCGCACAGCTCAACCAAGGCAAACCGTTGTTCACGCCGGAGATCACATAAGGTGCGATTTGCATCTGCCCGCCGGTTCACTCTTCGCACACCCTGAGAGCGTGTGAAGAAATAACCGTATCGAGCCGCGGAGCGGCGGTATCTCGGTAGACAGAATGGAGTGACCCGCTCACTCAAGTACCTTTTCGTGGGTTACGCCCGCGAGGGTGCAGAGCCACATACAGGAGGAACGGGTCATGAGGAATCGTACAGCGATCGAGCGGGATGTGTTCTGGGTTGCCTTCGACGACCACGCGGACAAAGTGGTTGCGGCAGTTCTGATGAACGACGAAGCGAAGCTCCACGAATGGTTCGAAGTCGTTCCGGACGAAAAAGGGCTGCGACAGCTGATCAAGAAGCTGAAAGGCTACGAGGGAGAGGTTCGCTGCATCTACGAGGCGGGTCCTTGCGGGTTCGTGTTGCAACGACGACTGGCCAAGGAAGGCATCCCCTGCTCGATTGCGGCTCCGTCGCTGACTCCGAGGCAGCCGGGCAACCGTGTGAAGACGGACCGACGGGATGCCAAGAAGCTCGTGTTTCTCTATCGTGCGGGAACACTGACCACCATCCACATCCCCGACCAAGAGCAGGAAGCGTTACGGGACTTGGTTCGAGCACGTGAAGACGCCGTCGAAGAGGCCCGGCGGTCTCGCAACCGGCTCGGTAAGTTCCTGCTGCGACATGGACACCGATATCGCGGCAAGACCACGTGGAGTCGGGAGCACTGGCGATGGATCCGTTCGATCGAGCTCGAACAGCAATACAGCCGGCAGGCCCTCGAGGCATACATCGCGGCCGTGGTCGGAACCGAAGACCAGCTCAAGCGGCTGGATGAACAGGTGAGCAAGGCAGCCGATGCGTGCGAGAAGATCGTCCGTGCGTACGCCACGCTCCGCGGCATCGACCGTCTTTCGGCCATCACGGTATACGCCGAGCTCGGTGACTTGAAACGGTTCAGGGGTGCACCGGAAATGATGTCGGCGGTCGGGCTGGTGCCGAGTGAGAACAGCAGCGGCAACACGCAACGACGAGGTTCGATCACAAAGACCGGCAACGCGCACGTGCGTCGGGTGTTGGTCGAAGCGGCATGGCACGCACGCCACCGGCCGGTCGTCGGCGAAGCATTACGCCGACGCCGCGAAGAACAGCCACCAGAGATCGTCGGAATCGCCAAGCAAGCCGACGTGCGGCTACACCGCAAGTTCACCGGCCTGACGTGGCGCAACAAACGAACGACTGTGGCGGCAGTTGCCGTCGCTCGAGAACTCGCCGGCTTTTTCTGGGCAATCGGGCAGGCGCTTTGAGTTGGTTCTGAACGTGAGCTCGACGGTGAATCGATCCTGAGACACTACGAAAGGAGAATCCTCGACTGGGCTATCTGGCACGTGCTCGTCACGTGATCCGCGAATCTAGACTGAGTCAGCTCCGATCGATCTTCCTGTCTTGCGGTTCCGACCCGCGCATATCAGCATGATGATCGTCATCACTCGGTTCGATTCACCGTCGAGTTCATGTTCAGCCACTCACCACCACCAACACACTTTCGGCATCTTGACGGGGTCACTCCATATCAGCCCACGGCGTCGGCCGTGGGAAAAAGGCCCCTCCGTTCAGAGCGAGCCGCAGCGCGGCGACATTCGTTGGTAGAGGTCGAGAATGTCGCCGCAATGACCGTGACATCGCCGAGCTGATGACCGCTGGCTTGAGTGGCGAGCGAAAGCTGGACGCTGCCACCAGTTTCGGCTGGGACAAATGCTCCAAGAATGCGCGTGGGCGTCTTTTCACATCTGGGACCGAACCCAACGCGGCGTTTTTCCGAGGGGAACATTTGAGGCGACAGCAGGCGTGTATCTGGGTGAACTGTTGGATACCGCTGGCGGCAGAGCGTGGTGGGACAGTTCCAAGGGTAAGGGCTTCGCGCCGCAGTTCGTTGCCGACGTGGACGCGGTGCTGGCCGGGGCTCACGCGCCCTAGCACTGCTCATCGTGGCCGCTCGTGGGTTTTGCACCAGTTCCCGTCCGCGGGGCGCGGTGTCGCAAGGAGTCTGTGAGACGCAACCGATGCAGGCCGTCCATACCAGTCGAGCATCGCACTTGGCCTCGGGCCAACTCCCATTAGTAGCGGGAACGAGGGTTCGCCACGGCTCATCGCTGACGGAGTGTGTCGTTTCAGCCACAGTCCTTCCTCTCGCGTGCGATTGTGCAGACACCGAGGACGCGCTGGAAAGGGTCAGGACATCGACGTTCCAGATTCGGACGTCCTGTCCCCGCCTCTGCCGCGCCTGCCCGTGCCTCGGACGCGTTGTCCGCGCCTCTGCCGCGCCTGTCGGAGCCTCCGCCACGCTCGTCAGGGCCTCCGCCACGCTCGTCAGGGCCTCCGCCACGCGATCCGAGCCTCGGAAAAGCAAATCCGCGCCTCCGACAGGCAATTCCATGCCTCGGACAAGCAAATCCGCGCCTCGGACGGGCAAATCCATGCCTCGGACAACCGATCCGTGCCTCGGACAGGGAAATCCGCGCCTCGGACACGCGATCCGCGCCTCCGCCACGCGATCCGCGCCTCCGCCACGCGATCCGAGCCTCGGACAAGGAAATCCCGCCTCGGACACGCGATCCGCGCCTCCGCCACGCGATCCGCGCCTCCGCCACGCGATCCGAGCCTCCGCCACACGATCCGCGCCTCGGACACGCCGTCCGCGCTCGCTCAGATGACGCGGAAGGACAGGAAGCGACGAAAACTACGCAGGAGCCGAGGGGAGACTTACAACGGATTCAAATCGCCGGCGCAACGGGGTTCCACATGCCCTTCGTCATCCTGACTGGCGGCCCGGGTGCGGGCAAGACGGCGTTGCTCTCTCACCTCGCGGCCAGGGGCTACCCAACTGTCGCAGAGTCTGCCCGCGCGATCATCGCGGAGAGGCTCGCGCGCCGTGCGAGCGCGCGACCGGATCTACCCGGCTTCGCTCGAGATCCTGCGTCGAGACATCGACAAATACATCGCCCAATCCAACACCTCACGCTGGGTTTTCTTTGACCGCGGCGTCATCGATGCTCTTGGCCTGCTTCAGGAAGTCTCGCCGCTGCCGCAGCTCGAGTTGGAGGCTCTACTCGACACCTTCCCGTTTCATCGGTCAGTGTTCATCCTGCCACCGTGGGAGGCTATCTACTTGAACGATGCGGAAAGAGATCAGTCGTTCCCCGAGGCTGTCGATGTCCACGAGAAACTAACGCGCTGGTACGAGTCCTGTGGATACGTCCTTCATGAAGTTCCGCGCCTTTCCGTACAAGAGAGAGCCGATTACATCGTCCGAATTCTCAACGATGGCGGGGAGGCGTAGGCCAACATGAGAACAACGGTCGTATTCCTACATGGACTACAGGATCAACTCGCAGCGGACGATGTGCCGTTCGTTTGGCCGTCCCTTCCGCGCCCCGTTCGTCGTAACATCTCGTATCCTGGCTTCGGCGCGTGAAGTCACCGCGCCGGCGAAACCGGTTCGGCGGCACATGAGCGACGCACCCGTCACAATTTCCGTGATCCTAGATCCCAGTTACGGCTCGAAGGTTCAGGAAGCCGCCCAGCGGGGACCTGTCTGGATGACTGGCAGTCCCGAGAACCAGGAAGCAGCGCGTGAGTTCTGCGCGACGGTAGCGGCCGGCCACTGCGACGTCACCCTCTGGGACGACCCACGAACGGGGGAGACAGAGGAGGAGTGGCTCGACATCCCGGACGATCTGGAACTTCATCATTCAGAAGACTGGGCGGGTCCAGGAATCGCTGGAATACAGGTAGTGGGATGTCCGCCGCATTCGCAGGCTCAGGCGGCGCTCAGGGAGTTCGGCTATTTCGTTACGTAATTCGGCCCGAACGGCTTCACCGCCGTCAAGCGAGTGCCGCCCAATTAGCGCCTGCAGCGGACCCGGACTGCTATCGCTGACGCTTCAACGCCTCGACATCCGCAAGATCCTGAGGCCGCCCAGCCGCCAACTTGTTCTTGAATTCAACGCCGTGAGCGTTCAACGCGGCAAACAGATCTCTGTAGTCTTGGTTCGTCAGCATGTGTCCACGCCAGCGAGCTTCGGGTAACTGCCCAAACGGCGGCCATGCGTTCGCCGGGAGTACTCCGAACATCGTCAGGATCACGAGGCGGTTCTTCGCCGCGAATGACGCGTACGAATGAAATCTGGCGTTCTTTCACGGAGAAGTCATTCTAGTCGAGGCCGAGATTCCGCGCTCGATGATCGCCAGTGCGGATCGCCGTGTTCACGTCCGAGCGAAGCCGGGGCGCCGGCGAGGCCGCCGGCGCTCCACTGAGAGACGTCGTCGATCACTTCTTGCTGCAGGTCTCCTCGTCAAGCTTGGTCCACTTGCCGTTCATCTCCACCTCGGACATGTGCTGGACCTTCGTGGCGCTCACCTTCGTGAAGACGTCGCGGACCTTCATCGTCGGCCCGCCGGTGTGCATCTCGCCGTTGAATGTCAGCTTGTCACCTTCCCAGCCGGGAGAGTACTGAATCCCGTAGGAGCCCATGTTGTCGACGCTGCCGGAAGCGAATTTCTTGACTGCTTCGTCCCACCCCCAGGAGATCCTGACGTCGGCCGGCTGCGCATTCAACGCCGTCTTGTTTTCGTGATAGCGGAGCGACAGCCAGTAATCGTTGAGCATCCAACCGGCTTCCACGCTGGCGGTCGTCTTGTGCTCCGGCGTCCCCATGAACGCGAAGCCGGTGCCGGTGCACTGCCAGTTGCCGGTGAAGTACTTCAGCTCCTTCAGCTTCGGATTGGGTCCCGGCGGCGCGTCGGCGGCGTAAACACATGTTGCGGCGAAGGCGAGAACGATGACCGGGAAGAGGATTCGTTTCATGCAATCTCCCTTTCAGTTGAGGCGCTCGCGGGCGCGAATCGATGTGGTGAAGAGGGCTTAGCCTATCCCACGTTCATCTACGGGCCGGGACTCATTTCGGGTTTGTCATGGGCGGAAATTCTTCATCGTTGCAGCGCTGCTTCTGCTCCTTCTTGCTACGAGCCTCGCGACTTCCCGCGCGGGTCTCGGGTTACGGGGTTACGACGTTACGGGGTTACGAGGTTACGGGGTTACGAGGTTACGAGGTTACGAGGTTACGAGGTTACGAGGTTACGGGGTTACGGGGTTACGAGGTTTTCCAGACCTCGGAACCCCCCGCAACCTCGCAACCATTTGATTGGCTTGGCGCTTTTCTGAAGCGACCGAGCGCCTGAGTCAGCGGCAGCCTGCGACGAGCTAAGTTTAAAAGGCCAGAAACCTCGCATGCGTCCCGTACCGAGCCGCATCCTCTTTTCCGTTCTCGGCGCCTGCGCCATCGCCCTCGGCGTTGTGACGGGGCAAAAGATCTTCTTCATCGTTGCAGCGCTGCTTCTACTTCTCCTTGCAACGAGCCTCGCGACTTCCCGGCTGCCGCTGACTCGGGCGCTCGGTCGCTTCAGAGATCAACCGGTGGAGGTGCGGCTTTGGGGTGCAGCACCTCCCGGCACCGCGGGCACCACTTTCATCCTCACGTCCGTCAACGTCATGAGCGTCGGGACGCACCTCTTCTTCACGGCGTACGACGGCTCTTCGGCGCACCTCAAAATCGCGCAGCCGCGTGACGCGAAGCTCCCGCCGGACCACGTCACGGTCGCGACGGCGAGGTACGTTCAGTGGAACACCACGAAGCTCGAACGGAACGACACGGCCGTCGCCGTCTCGATCGCGCTCAAGACGTCATCAGCTTCCGAGGCGTCTCCGGATGTGGGTACGACCGCCGGCTAAGGACAGCTGATCGGCGTCCAGGTGCCGTTGATCAACTCCCAACAGCTATGGGAGACGTTGATCCCGTCAAGGCAGCGGATGCGGTCCCGGGTGCGGTAGTTGCTGGTCGTGCCGAGGTAGTAGATGTTCCCGTCGCACGCGTCATCCTCTTCGCCGACCCAGGACGAAAACGAAAACGAGCTATCGGAGTAGTAGTTGTAGTCGGTTTCGAAGAAGAGTTGCGCGTACGAAGCGACCGTGAAGAGGACTGCTACCAGGACAAACGCCACTCGCCATAACTTTCGCATGAGAAACCTCCTCCTGTCATCGTGATGGCTATACATCATACGGTGTTTACATTCTTCGGTCTATCAGGCACAACGGAACGACCGGTGTGTGGGGCCGGCTCTCAGCCGGCCCTGGTGCGGCGGAGAGCCGCACCCTACACAAACCATCGCCGGCAAGATTGCCGGCGCCACACGGAGAGACGAACAACCTACCGCGTCCAGCGCAAAACGGGCTGCCTCGCGGCGCACCTCGTCCAACCTCCGGACCCGCGTCATGTACGGGCCGCCGACGCCGGCAAGTGCCGTCGTAATGAGCAGGGTGGTAGGCTACGCGCATGCGAAGGACATTCACCGCCGTCATCGAGCGGGATACCGACACCGGCTTCTACGTCGGATTCGTCCGGGCATGCCCGGAGCGCACACGCAAGCGGCGACTCTTGACGAACTAGGCACCAACCTCAAAGAAGTCGTTGAGATGCTGCTCGAAGACGGCGAGCCAAACGTGGAGGCAGAGTTCATCGGCACGCAGTTAGTTGAAGTGAGCTGACGTGGTCAAACTGCCGATGCTCAAGCCGCGGCAGGTGGTCGCGGCATTACAACGGCTTGGTTTCGTCGAAGTGCGACAGCGCGGGTCGCACAAGCTGCGTCTAAGTTTAAGTTGGGGTCACATCTGGAAAGTCAACTTCCGCGACATTCTCTCTCAGCGTTAAGTTGTGCTTCCAGATGTGGTTCCCACCTACCCAGAGCGCGAAATGAGAGCATTGGACCGATGAAAACACTTGATTCGCGGCTTACCGACATGCGAATCGCTACGTGAAAAGCGCCAAGCCAATCAGATGGTTGCGAGGTTGCGGGGTTCCGAGGTCTGGAAACCTCGTAACCTCGTAACCCCGTAACCCGAGACCCGCGCGATTCGCGGGTTCGTCGTCACGCTTAATGGTGAACCGCTCTTCATTGCCTGGAGCGCCGTAGTCGCGGTCCAGGTGTTCAAACGTGACCTTCTCACGACCGACTGCATCCACACTCTCATCAGGCTGAGCGATGATCGCGGAGTCGAGATCCACGAGGAGTTGCTCGGATGGCAGAATTTCATGCGCTCGCTTCCCCAGCATTTACCGGGAACGCCCGCATTCGAAGAATGGTGGTCTGAAGTCGCGTTTCCACCTTTCGATACGAAGCTGACGACCCTGTTCGCAAGGTCAGCGGCGGCGGTCACCCATTAGAAGCGTGGCCCGCGCACAGCGCGCTAGACTTCTTAGTTGTGAATGGCACCCCCCACATCAGGTTGGCCTCGCCCGCGGACGCCGAAGTCGTTGCGGCGCTGATGACCGAGATGGGCCACCCCATCTCGATAGATCAGGCTCATCGTTATCTTGGTTCCATCGCTGGGCGTCCGGGCACAATCGTCTTCGTGGCTGCGGTTGACGATCGCGTTTGCGGTCTCGTCGCCGGGCAGTTGCTGTCCGTGCTCAGTGACGCACAGCCGGTCCTCATGATCACCGCGTTGAACGTGGCGGCGGCATCTCAACGCTCGGGGGCCGGACGAGGGCTCGTTCGCCGGATCGAGAGCTGGGGGCGCGAAAACGGCGCCGCGAGGGTGCTCGTCACGACCTCCACGCATCGGGACGGCGCGCATGCGTTCTACGAAGGTATGGGCTATTCGTTCTCCGGTCGGCGCTATGTCCGGATGTTTGAATCTGTTGCGCGTGAGTAGAATCAGCGCGCTTGCGGAGAGGTTCGCGCCGCTGCCCCGAAGAGGCCGTTGGCGCCCTACCGGGAGACGAGGTGGTCCATGAAGGCTGCCGTATTACACGCGCTGGGCGAGCCGCCTCGGTATGAAGACTTTCCTGATCCGGCGGCGTCCGAGGGTGAAGTTATCCTCCGTGTCCGTGCCGCGTGGTTGAAAAACATCGACAAGGCGATGGCGAGCGGGACGCACTATGCCGCTCATCGCGAACTGCCAGCCGTTTTGCGGTGTCGATGGCGTCGGAGCTCTCGACGACGGCACGCGGGTCTTTTGCGGCGGAGCACGGTCACCCTACGGGATGATGGCCGAGCGCACCGTCGTGGCTCGCGTTCGCTGCCTGCCGGTTCCTGACAGCGTCGATGACGACACGGCGGCGGCCTTGCCGAATCCGGCGCTGTCGTCGTGGCTGCCGCTCGTCTGGCGCGCGAAGCTCGAGCGCGGCGAGACGGTCCTGATCCTCGGGGCGACCGGAGTGGCGGGCAAGGTCGCCATCCAGATCGCAAAGCACCTCGGTGCCGGACGTGTCGTTGCCGCCGGCCGGAATACGCAAGTCTTGAAGACGCTGCCCGATCTCGGCGCCGACGCGACCATCGACCTCGGCCAACCCGACCAGGAATTGATCGCCGCGTTCCGGCGCGAGCGGCTGGACATTGTTCTCGACTACGTGTGGGGACATCCGACGGAGGTTCTACTCCATGCGCTCACCGGCCACGACCTGATGGCGGAGAACAGGAGGCTCCGCCTGATTGAGATCGGAGAAATGGCCGGGCCCACGATCTCCCTCCCCGCGGCCGCGCTACGGAGCTCCGGACTCGAGATTTACGGAAGCGGCCGTGGCGGCAGCATTCCACGCATCGCGATCTTCGACACCTTCCCGCAACTCTGGACTCTAGCTGCCCGCGGCGAGCTCCGCATCGACACCGAGCCAGTACCGCTTGCAGAGGTGGACGGCGCGTGGCGACGCACGGATTTGGGGGGTCGACGGATTCTAGTTAAACCGTAGCCACGGGATCGGCGTAGGGCGCATCACGCCGCGGCTCAACTTCACCACGCATTCTTTGTCAACCATCCGACGACGAGTTTCGTGTAGTCGCCGAACGTCAGTTCTGTGGGATCGAGATGAACTTCCTCCGCCTGGACGGCTAACTGAGATCGGAATCGTTCGTATCGCTCGAAAATCGCCTTTCCCCCAGGCATCTGTACCCCGGGGTGGTGGTTGCTCAGCCAGTCGCGTACGGCGCGGATGGCATCACGCGGTTGATCGCCATGAGCACGGATGTCCTGACCCGCGATGTCGGAACAGAATGTTCGATAGCGATAGCGATCTCGATCCAAGACGAGACAGCATTTCTCACGGTCCCGCGCGGACCCAAACCGCTTGGCACCCAAGAAGAACCCGAGCTCCAGCGGCATGTTGAAACGTGCGAGGCGCGTGTTGCGATCAATGCCGGCGCGTGAGATGTCGTGGATGCCGAATTTCGACTGCTCAATGATCTCCAGTATCTTTTCGACCCGCGCGCGCCCGCTATCATCAACCTCGAGGGCTGATCGGGCGATGAAGCCGCACTCGTGCACGGCAAAAACGAGAGCATCGAGGAGGCGGCCGTACTTTTTGTCGAACGGGACATTGAGAAAGACACTGTCCTCGTACGCCGCAACCATGCGCGCTAGCGTTTCTTTGAACCGGTTCGCGATGAGGCGCGATCGCCGCGTGAACCGTTGACGCCAACCGAACGAGAGTCGCCACGTACGCGTCTGAAGATCCCCGCGCCTGAGGAAGCCTTGTCGCGAACCTTCCCGACGCGTAATCCGTCACTCTCGTGCACCAAGACGAAGCGACCCGTGGGGCCGTCGCGGTAAACCACACGCGCAGCCGACGTTGCCGCGGCAGCAGTAATGTGGCTCATTCCCGCGGCAGGTTTGATCGTTCGCTTCTTCATGATCTGATGATACCAACACTGCATATCGAAGGATTGATCCCTATCGCTACCGGGTCCACCGCAAGACCGGCTGACGCGCGGCCTTCGCCTCTCCCACTGCTGGTCGCGGCGATCGCCGGTTCGGCCGCGGCAGCGATCGCGGCCAGCGCATCGCGCCGTCACACGCGAGCCGCCGCCGTGATTTCTCTGCCCGGCATTGCGCTTTTCGCGGTTGGTGTCAGTTCCTGGTGCTGGCCGCGTCGCTGCCACGATCAGAACGTCCGCAGGTCGTCATGCCCGGAATGGCGCTCGCCGCACTCGGTCTCGTTCTGGTTCCCTGCGTCATCGGCCGAAGGATGCAAACACGGGCTGCGTAAACCTCTTCGCAGCCGGCGCAGGTCGCCTCAATACACAAGTTCCGCGTTGCATTTACGAGCTCCTTCGATGGCGCGCGTCGTGCTGCGCCGGCGCCCAGGAGAACTAAATGAAAAAGTATTTCTACGTGGCGGCTTGCGTCATCGCGCTGTTCCTGACGACGGTTGCGATCGCCCAGCAAAGTGACGAGCACCGGTTCAACGAACACGATCGCCAAGCGGTGCAGGATTGGTACGGCCAGCATCACAAGAATGCGCCGAAGGGACTGCGGGACAGCGACCAGCTGTCTGCCAATGAGGAAGCTCGGCTCGAGGCCGGCAAGCCGCTGGATCGTGAGCTGCAGAGAAAAGCGTACGACGCACCGAAGGACCTGCGCCGCCACCTGCCGCCGGCGCCTGCCCACCACAGTTACAAGACCATCGGCGGGCACGTGGTCCTGATGGATTCCCGCACGCACGTCGTGCGCGACGTCATCCACCTTCATCACCAATGAGCTGACGCAGCGGCGCACCGGCGACCATGGGCGCAACGCCGTGTGCGCTGAGGCGCCGGTTGCCAAGTGCCGGTTGCCAAATCATCGTCTTCATGGGCCGGAAGCAGCAAAGCCTCCGGCCCATCGGACGACCTCGACGACGGCGTCGCGAGGCTAATTGACTACATCGTAGCCGTGACCAAGGATGCCCACTGACGGACAGCCGAGTCGCAGGTCAGCTGAGCGGCGCTACTCTCCTCGATTCAACGCCTCGACATCCGCAAGATCTTGAGGGCGACGACCATGAACTCAACGCCGTGAGCGTTCAACTCGGCAAACAGATCGGGAGTCAACCGCTGCGGCGAGTTGGAACTTCCGGCAATCGCTGAACGCTTAATGCTCCATGCGCACCGCACTCGCCATTGCACTTCTCTTCGTAACCGCCGCCCACGCGGACACCCTCTTCGACCTGAAGACCGCCGTCTCGCGCCTCAGTGCCACGCAGCCGGTGCGGGGCACATTCAGCAGGCAATCGAATACCAAGACGTCCGGCCGCTGGGCCAACCACAGTGACGCTCACTCCGCATCGATCGAGGTCGCTCACGAAGCCGCTGGAGTGATTCTGACGATCCCGCAGGCGCTCCTCGAAAAAGCCGCCGCTGAGGAGCAGGCGCGCAACGGCGCGTGGAACAACTCGGCCAGCTCGGCCATCTCGCAAATCTCGACTCTCGCCGTCGCGCGCGCTCTCGACGCCCGCTCCACAATCCTCGGCCTGCTGAATCTCGGCACGCGCAAGTCGGAGAGCCGCGTCATGTATCAGGGCCATTCTGTACGGCTGCTCGTCCTCACGCTGCACCAACCGATGACCAAGAGCGAGGGGGTGGAGATCGGCTCGCTCAAAACCGACCAGGATGAGCTGAGCGTCTGGATCGCCGACGACAATCTTCCCCTCGCCGCGGAGAGACTCCGCAGCACAACCGCCGGCTTCATGATGTTCAAAGGCCACGAGACCGAGAAGACCACGTACACTTTCGCCCAGACGGCCGACCGTCTCGTTTTCGCCCGAATTGAAAGGACCGGCAAGGGCTCGGGAATGGGACAGAACTTTCAGGGGACGGATGTGGAGACGCTGACGCTGCACTGAAGATGCGACGATCGAAATCCTCATACTGGCTGTGATTCGGCAGCTGCTACCAGTCAAAGGAAATCTCGGCGCCAGGACGCTGCAGTGCCATTCCGGCACCGGTCCCTTGACTCGACCACCCCGCCGGCCGCGTGAAAGCCAAGTCATAGCCGTCGAGGTCGATGTGAGAGTGTACGGGGCCTCTCGACGGACGAAGACACCAAGCAAAGAAGCGCGAAAATCAAACTCACGGCGCGACCTGGGCGTGGTCCACGAATGCCTTACCGCGTCCAGCGCAGCACCCGGCCTCGCCGCGCTGCACGACGACGCCTCCCCGGTAATCCTCAGCCGCGCAAGATTGCCGGCGCCACACAGAGGCAGCCGCGCTGCGCGCGGCTACGCCGGCGAGGCCGCCGGCGCCCCACTGAGAGACGACGAAGGGAACCCTACCGCGTCCAGCGCAGGATGGGCTGGCGGGCGGCCCGCGCTTCGTCCAGGCGTCGCACCGGGGTGGTGTGGGGCGCGCTGCGGACTAGCTCGGGGCGTTCCTCGGCTTCTTTGGCGATGGCGATCATGGCGTCGCAGAAGGCGTCGAGCTCTTCCTTCGGCTCGCTCTCGGTCGGCTCGATCATGAGGGCGCCGGAGACGATGAGGGGGAAGTAGATCGTGGGGGGGTGGAAGCCGTAGTCCATCAGGCGTTTGGCGATGTCGAGGGTGTGGACGTCGTGTTCGAGCTGGCGCTTGTCGCTGAATACGACTTCGTGCAGCGACGGGGCGTCGTATGGGAGGTGGTAGGAGCTCTTGAGGCGCGCACGGATGTAGTTCGCGTTGAGCACCGCGAGCTGGGCGATGCGGCGGAGGCCGTCGGGGCCCATGGAGCGCATGTAGGTGAGCGCGCGGACCAGGACACCGAAGTTGCCGTTGAAGGCGCGCATGCGGCCGATGGAGTCGGGGCGGTGGTGCTCGAGGTAGTACGTGCCGTCCTCGCGGCGCTCGACGGTCGGCGTCGGGACGAAGGGGATGAGCTTCTCGCTCACGCCGACCGGACCGGCGCCGGGACCGCCGCCGCCGTGGGGCGTAGAGAAGGTCTTGTGCAGGTTCGAGTGAATGACGTCGATCCCCATGTCGCCCGGCCGGGCGATGCCGACGAAGGAGTTGAGGTTGGCGCCGTCGCAATAGAGGTACGCACCCTTGGCGTGGAGGATGTCGGCGAATGCCTTGATGTCGCTCTCGAAGACGCCGAGGGTGTTCGGCACCGTGATCATCAACGCGGCGACGTCCTCGGTCACCGCCTCGGCGAGGGTCGACGGGTCGAGCGTCCCGCGCGCGTTCGACTTCAGCTCCTTGATCTCGTAGCCGGCGAAGGCCGCCGACGCCGGGTTGGTGCCGTGCGCGCTGTCGGGGATGAGGATGTACTTCCGGGCGTTGCCGCTGGTCGACAGCGCCTTGTGGATCATCAGGATGCCGGTCAGCTCGCCGTGCGCGCCG
The DNA here is from genome assembly GCA_036488085.1 of Thermoanaerobaculia bacterium. Taxonomy (GTDB): domain Bacteria; phylum Acidobacteriota; class Thermoanaerobaculia; order Gp7-AA8; family Gp7-AA8; genus DASXHZ01. Next base: position 39,754 of record DASXHZ010000099.1, on the reverse strand, counting down.
GCCACCGGCTGGAGCGTCACGCGCGGCATGCCGAAGATCTCGCGGAGGGTCTGCTCGAGGTGCCACAGCAGCGCGAGGTTGCCCTGCACCTGGTGGTCGGGCTGCAGCGGGTGCGTCAGCGCGAAGCCGGGGACGCGCGCGATCTCTTCGTTGATGCGCGGGTTGTGCTTCATGGTGCACGAGCCGAGGGGGTAGAGGCCGGCGTCGATGGAGACGTTGAGCTTCGAGAGGCGCGTGAAGTGGCGGATGACGTCGACTTCGCTGACCTCGACTTCGTCCGCGATCTCGTCGCGGCGGAGGTTCGACGGCAAGAGGTCGTCGAGCTTCGCCTCCGGGACGTCGAGGTTCGGGAGCTGGTAGCCGCGGCGGCCCGGCTTCGAGTGCTCGAAGATGAGGCCTTCGCGGTTGGAGCCTTGCGGCGTCGCGGTGGAGGTCACTTCCTGTTCCACCACGGTGCTCATCGGCGCTCCCTCGAAATCGACGCGCTCAAAGCGCCGGCGAAGTGGTCGAGTTGTTCTTTCGTATGCAACTCGGTGACGGCGACGAGGAAGTCGTTGTCGTGGTTGGTGAAAAAGCGCCCGAGCGGGATGCCGCCGAGGATCTTTTCGTGCTCCAGGTCCATGAGGATGTCGGTGGCGGGAAACGGCGTCCGGACGACAAACTCGTTGTAGATCGCGTTCCCGAACGGCAGGGTCATGCCCTGGACCCCGCGGAGCTTGGCACGGAGGTACGCGGCTTTCTGCATCGACTGCGTGGCGACCTCCCGGAGACCGTTCTTGCCGAGGAGGGAGAGGTACATGTTCGCGGCGAGGGCGATGAGCGCCTGGTTGGTACAGATGTTCGAGGTCGCCTTGCCGCGGCGGATGTGCTGCTCGCGCGTGGCGAGGGTCAGGACGTACGCGCGGCGGCCGTCGACGTCGACTGTTTCGCCGACGAGGCGGCCCGGCATGAGGCGCTTGAGCGGTTCTTTGACGACCATGAAGCCGACGTACGGGCCGCCGAACTGCGGCGCGATCCCCCACGCCTGCCCTTCGCCGACGCAGATGTCGAATCCGTGTGCGCCCGGCGGCGCGAGGATGCCGAGGGACGTCGCCTCCGCGATGACGGCGATCTTCGTGATGCCCGCGGTCGCGTTGGCGATGACGTCGTAGTCCTCGACGATGCCGAAGAAGTTCGGCGACTGGACCGCGACGCCGAAGACCTCATCGGTGCAGGCGGCGCGGAGGGCGTCGACGTCGACACGGCCGTCGCTCCCCCATGGAACCTCGACGACTTCGATGCCGAGGTTCTGCACGTACGTGCGGACGGTCTCGATGTACTCCGGGTGCACGGAACGCGCGATGACGACTTTGTGCTTCTTCTTCGCGGTGCGCTCGGCGAGCAGCACCGCCTCGCAGAGCGCCGTCGAACCGTCGTACAGCGACGCGTTCGCGACGTCGAGGCCGGTCAGCAGGCACTGGTGGGTCTGGTATTCGAAGATCGACTGCAGCGTCCCCTGCGAGACCTCGGGCTGGTACGGCGTGTACGCGGTCAGGAACTCGGCGCGGAGAAGGAGCTGGTCGACGCAGGCGGGCTGGTAGTGCGAGTAGGCGCCGGCGCCCATGAACGAGACGTGATCGACGCCGCTCTTGTTCTGCCGCGCGAGGCCGCCGAACCAGCGGCGCGTCTCGATCTCCGACCAGGGGCCGGGGATGTCGAGCAACTCTTTCAGCTTCACATCGGCGGGAATGGTCTCGAAGAGGGCGTCGACGGACGACACGCCGATCGTCGCGAGCATCTCGCGGACGTCTTGTTCGGCGTTCGGAATGTATCGGTGCGTGGAAGTGAGGGGATCGGGAAGTGACACGTCAGTGGCCAGATTCTTTTTCGCAGTATTCGTCGTACTCTTCGGGGGTCATCAGCTCGTCGAGCTCCGAGGAGTCGGTGATGCGGACCTTGATCATCCAGCCGTCGCCGTAGGGATCGCTGTTCACGAGCTCGGGCTTGTCGCGCAGGCGCTCGTTGATCTCGGTGACCTCGCCGGTGACCGGCGCGAAGAGCTCGGACACGGCTTTGACCGACTCGATCGATCCCAGTTCTTCGTTCTGTTCGAGCTGCGAACCGACCTGCGGCAACTCGACGAACACGACGTCGCCGAGCTCCTTCTGCGCGTAGTCGGTGATGCCGATCGTGGCGATGTCGCCGTCGAGGTGGGCGTACTCGTGACTTTTTGCGTATTTGCTGTCTTCAGGCGTCATTCAACGCTCCTCATTTCGCGCGCTTGTAGAAAGGTGTGGGAACCACGCGGGCCCGCGTTTCCTTGCCTCGGATCAGAACCGCGAACTCGTTGCCTGGGGAGGCTTTGTCGAGCGGAAGATAAGCGAGTCCGATCGCTTTTTTCAATGTCGGGGAGTGGGTGCCGCTGGTGACGACGCCGATCTCGGTCGAGCCGTCGACGACCGGGTATCCGTGGCGCGCGATGCCGCGGTCGACCATCTCGAATCCGACCAGTTTCCGGCGCGGCCCTTCGGCTTTCTCGCGGTCGAGGACGTCGCGGCCGGCGAACTCGCCTTTGTCGAGCTTCACGATCCACTCGAGGTCGGCCTCGATCGGGGTGGTGGTGTGGTCGATGTCGTTGCCGTACAACGCCATCTTCGCCTCGAGCCGCAACGTGTCGCGCGCGCCGAGGCCGCACGGCTTCGCGCCGGCGTGGATGAGCTTCTCCATCAGATAAGGGGCGTGTTCGGGGGCGACGTAGAGCTCGAAGCCGTCCTCGCCGGTGTAGCCGGTGCGCGAGATGATCGCCATTACGTGGTCGACGGTCCCGTGCGCGAAGCGGTAGTACTTGATCGCGGAGAGGTCGGTCGACGTCATCGGCTGCAAGAGCGCCTCGGCGCGGGGGCCCTGGACGGCGAGCTGCGCATAGTCGGCACTGACGTTCGCGACCTCGACGTCCATTTCCTTCGCGCTGTCGCGGATCCACTCGAAGTCTTTGTCGCTATTCGAGGCGTTGACGACGACGAAGTAGTCGTTCGCGGAGTTGCGGTAGATGACGATGTCGTCGACGAAGCCGCCGGTCGGATAGAGGAGGCCGTTGTAGTGCGCGCGGCCGTCAGACAGCTTCGAGACGTCGTTGCAGGTCAGCTTCTGGAGGAGCGGGAGCGCCGCGGGGCCTTTGACGATGATCTCGCCCATGTGCGAGACGTCGAAGATGCCCGCTTTGGTGCGCACGGCGTCGTGCTCGTCGAGGATTCCGCTGAACTGGACCGGCAGCTCCCACCCGCCGAAGTCGACCATCTTGCCGCCGAGGTGCTTTTCGAGATCGTTGAGGGGGGTCTTTTTCAGCGGCTGATCGGAAGGGGGGTGCTCGGCCATTCGGGTCCTCCGGAAACGGGGCGGTACGCTAACATGAATCGCGGAAGGGCGGGCGTGACCAGCGAGATTGGCGATTTTCTCGACTACCTGACGTACGAGCGCAACGTTTCGGTCAATACGATCGAAGCCTACCGCGACGATCTCGAGGCGTTCATCGGCTTTCTCACGAACGACTATTTCACCCTCGGGCGCGACCAGCTCGACCTGCACGATGTCGACCACCTCGCCATCCGTGCGTTTCTGGCGCACCAAGGGCGGCGGAAGCTTGCCCGCGCCTCGATTGCCCGCGAGCTCTCGTGCATCCGGTCGTTCTTCAAGTGGCTGGTGCGGGAAGGGCGCGTCGAGGTCAATCCGGCGCGCGCCGTAGCGACGCCGAAGGTGGAGAAGCAGCTCCCGCAGGTGATGCAGACCTCCGAGGTGACGCTGCTGATCGAGCAGGTGACGACCGAGACGCCCCTCGGCGTCCGCGATCTCGCGTGGATGGAGCTGCTGTACGCGTCGGGCCTCCGCATCGGCGAGCTGGTGGCGATCGACATCGAGGACCTGGAGGTCCGCGCGAAGCTGGTGAAGGTGCGCGGCAAGGGGGCGAAGGAGCGGATCGTGCCGTTCGGATCGAAGGCTGCCGAGGCGATTCGGAACTGGCTGGCGGCGAGGCCTCAGCTCGTACGCGATCCGGATGAGATGGCGCTGTTCGTCAACTACCGCGGCGAACGGATCACCGATCGCAGCGTCCGCCGCCTCTTCGATGGCTACCTCCGCGCCGCCTCGCTCCGTTCCGGCATCTCGCCGCACACGATGCGCCACTCATTCGCCACGCATCTCCTCAACGCCGGCGCCGACCTCCGCGGCATCCAGGAGCTCCTCGGCCACGCCTCGCTCTCGACGACGCAGAAGTACACGCACTTGAATGACTGGCAACTCATGGCGGTGTACAAGAAGGCGCATCCGCGGGCGTGATTACTTCATGCCGGTAGCGACAAGGTAGGTCCAAGCGACGCAGATCATCGCGAAAACGACCAGCGACAACCATCCGCCAAAGCGGACGACGGTGAATCGTTCGTGCGGAAGACCCAACGCGTCGGCATATCGCGCAGCCCTATGTTCGATTTCTTTCCGCGACTGCTGGATCCCGAAGGGCGCTGCCAAGGAGGCAACGGAAAGAACGAGGCCGAACCAGGCGATGCCCGTGGCTTTCGTTGCCTGGTGGGAAAGAACGGACGCGAAGTACTGCTGGAATAGGGCACCTGCAGCAGCAAGGTAGAGCGTCGCCGACGCGGTGTAGAACGTGACGAGCTTGTACCCGATGTCGGTCTGACTGATGAGAAGAGAAACGAGCAGGTTTGGGTTCGTGAACACGTCGTGCATCGGTGTCGGACCCTCGCTCATCTTCTCGCTTCGATCCTCGGCGGACAAACAAGTATACGTTGCGGAACGATGGAAACTGGCCGTCGGATGAGCCTCACCCGACCGTCCACTACACTTGCAGCCGCGTGATCCGTTCCATCGTCCACCAGGGACTCATCGGCAGCAATATCGAATACTTCGCCACCGTCGCCGGACCGGACGTCGACCGGCGCTTCTTTTTCGAGCAGATCGGGACGCACCGGGGGGATGTGGTGCGCTATTTCGGCGGGACGTCGGAGATCGTGCTGAATCCGGAGGGGGTCCGCTTCCGCGGGAACGGCGGGATCTTCGGCGAGTACATGTTCGGCGGACACCTGCCGGTCGGCGATCTCCTGAACGACGAAGTGGTCAACCGCCTCGTATTGTTCGGAGCGACGACCGACCCGAGGATGAAGGAGATCAGGTTCACGCCGAACACGGAAGGTTTCGAGAACTACGACAACCTCTTCCTGCAAGGGAACGCGGTGGCGAACTACTTCTTTTTTCTCGACGATCGGAAGCGCTACGAGGACGTCGCGGACCGGCAGGAACAGACGCTCAAGGCGATCGGCAAGTTGCTGAAACGCTCGCGCCGCGTCGCGGCGGGCAACTTCCTGGCGCTGTCGCACGAGATGCTGGAAGGGCTCAACGAGCCGGAGACGACGCTGGTGCTCGTCCGCGTCGTGCAGCGCGCGAACCAGCGGTTCCACGACATGTGCACGACGGCATATGTCGAGACGAAGTCGCTGGAGCGCGTCGCCGCCTCGGTGCTCGAGATCGACGCGATCGCCAGGATCGAGACGTATCAGCGCGAGCGGATCCAGATCGACGTCATGTACCACCACCCCGACAATCAGGAGCTGATCGACGAGTACAAGCGCATCCTGGCCTCGTGCGCCGGCTCGACCATCAATTCCTCGGCGCGCGCGCGCCTGATGCGGCTTCGGACGCTGTCGCTCCGCAACGAGGTGCCGCTCTCGATCTTCGACACGCTCGAGGAGATCCTGCTGCAGGAGCCGCGCGCGGTCACGCACAAGCACGATGAGCCGGAGTACATCCAGTCGACCCGCGAGATCCTCGGCGGCTTCCTCCTCGGCCGCAACATCACGCGCCGCCTCTCGTCTCTCGATCTCGTGCAGCTCATGGAGAACAAGCAGAAGGCGACCGCGAACCGCGACCAGACGTTCGAGGAAGTGCTGCTGGAGACCGGGCGCCTCATCGACGAGATCGGCCGGGAGGAAGAGGACTTCGAACGGCTCGAGTCGTTCGGCGAGCTGGTCACACTCTTCGACCGCATCGACCACACCACGACGCTGATCAACAAGCTGGCGTTCATGGACGACGTCGAGCTGTCGCAGGAGCACGTGCGGTCGCTGTTCGGAAACATGCAGGTGTTCGAGAAGCTCCGCCGCGGGCTGTTCCAGCAGCTCTTCATCGACCCGATCGTCGCAAACGAGTACGCGCTCGCCTACGGGAAGAAGAAGCTGTACGCGCTGACGCTCGGCCTCATGTCGATCGAGAACAATGAGGCCTCGATCACCGACGTCGCCTCGGCGATCCGCGACCTGAACAACATGGAGCGGAACTACTCGGCCGTCTACGCGCTCGCGCGGCGGCGGATGGCGAATTTCTATCTGGAGCTGAACACGCCCGAGGGACGCGAGACGTTCCGGCACGAGATCAAGGCGGAGATCGCCACCACGATCAGCGACTCGCTGCTGGAGGAAGTGATCACGAAGATCCGGCTCGAGGCGTTCTACATCAACCAACTGCTGCCGCGGATCATCGACGACCTCGATGGGAAGTTGCGGGGCGACTTCCTCGCGAACAGCGGGCTCGATCGGTTCCAGGTCGAGGAGCTGGAGGGCGAGTACTTCGAGATGCGCGCCTATCCGCCGCAACTGCTGGAGGCGATTCGTTGATTCGGCAGTGGGGCGTGCGAGCGTCGACGGCGCTGTACGGCCTGACGCTCGGAATCGCCGTCGCGCCGTACCTGCGGCTCCACGCGCGGCCGGACGACTTGCTCTCGGCGCTGAAGGTGGAAGGCTACCGGCCGGCCGGATCGATTCTGCAGTTCCTCGTCGTCGTTCTGCTGACGGCGGTCTTCGCGATCGCCGGCGAACGCGTCTCGCGTGTCCTCGCGGAGTATCCGTGGGCGGCGAACTGCTACTCGATCGCGCTGCTCGCGGCGCCCGTGACGCTGATGTATTACGGCAACTGGCGGCACGTCCTGCTGGTCGGCCTGGCCGCGGCAGCGATTGTCGCGTTCCGGCAGCGCGATCCGCACTTCACGCTGCGCGACGCGATCCTCATCCCGGCGTTCCTCTCGTGCTGTATCGCGTTCCTCGATCTGAACTTCGGCCACACGCCGGTCGCGACGGCGATGCGGGCGGCGATCGCGATTTTCGTCGTGCGGATGCTGGTCCGCGGCGGGGACGCCTTCGTCTTCACGCCGCTGGCGCTGCTGGCACAGGCGGGATGGCTGCCGAACGCGGTGAGCGGTGCGATCGCGCTCGTCGTGCTTCTCGTCGTCCCGATCGTCGTCGACCGAACCCGTCTTCGCATCCGGCTCGATCTCGCGTATCCGCTCATCGCATTCCTGTATCCGATTGCGGTGCTGCACGGGACGCCGCCGGTGATGCTGAACGTCTTCGAGGACAGCCACTCGGTGCCGGTCGCGACGGCGATGATGCGCGGCGAACGGCCGTACCGCGACATCGTCCCGACGCATGGACTGATCAGCGACGGCTTGATCGACTACGTTGCGCTGGAGCTCGGGCACGGCTCGATGCGCAAGATGCTCCTCACGCGGACGATCGCCGGCATCACGAGCTCCGTCGCGATCTATTACCTGATCGTAGCGGCGACGGGGAGTGCCGAGATCGGCCTTCTGGGCACCTTCCTCGCCTTCTTCCTCGCGTCAGGGTCGGCTCTGTGGCTTCGTCCACCCGGAGCGCTTTTCGCGCTCGCCGCAACGGTCGCGGCGACACGCCTTCGGTCGCGGCGCTGGTTCGTCGTTGCCGGCGCGCTGGTCGTCTTCGCGTGGCTCCTCAGCGTCGATTTCGGGCTGTACGCCGGCATCGTCGCGCTGTTCGCGGCGTTTCGCGCCCGCTCACTCGCGCCGTTTGCCATCGGACTCGCGGCCGCGGCGGTTCCGATCCTGGGTATCTTCGCGGCGTTCGGATTCGCGGCCGACTTCCTTCGCGCGACGTTCGTCGAGCTGCCGTCGGCCCACAGCGCCTACTTCGCGCAGTCGCTCTCGATCCCCGGTGTCCTCCACTCCCCGTCACTCCTCCACCACATCGGAAGCGAGGACAACATCTTCATCCTCACGTGGGTGATCGCTCTCATCGCGTCGTGTGCCGCATTCGCCCGATCGCCGTTTCGGGCGCAGGAGAACGACGCGCCGTGGCTCATCGGCGTCTGGATGGTCGTGGCGGCCGCTTCGTGGGTCGAGCGCGGCAACGCGTATTTCTACGTCGCGGTCGTTCCGTTCATCGTCGCGGCGCTCTACGTGCTCTGGCGCTACTCGCGACCGGTCGCCATCACGATCACCGTTGCCGTCGTCCTTCTCGCTCAGCCGCTCCGGCACGTCATCACGGTCGTACCGGAATTACACGCGATGAAGCCGCTCCCGCTGTTCGACGAGACCTCCGATCGCTCGATCCGGGCGGCCCGCCACTTCGGCGCGACGCTGAAGCCCGGTGAGACGTTCGTCGACTTCTCGAATTCGGCGCTGCTTTACTCACTCCTCGGACGCGATTGTCCGCTGCGCTACGTAGAAGTCGCGAATTACCAGCCGGAGGAGATGCAGCGTGACGTGATCCGCCGCATCGAAGCGAACAAGCAGGTGAAAGCGGCGTTGATCTCGTTCCCCGGCACGAACTCGGACGTCGACGGGGTGCCGAACCGCGACCGCGCGCCGCTGGTCTGGGCGTATCTGCAGAAGACCTTCGCACCGTCGTTCCACGAAGACGGCGTGGAGTTCTGGCGACGGATTCGCTGACGGAAGAGCTGTCCCCGAAACAGCACAGCATGCTCTCCCGACCGGCCAAGTCCGGCTACCGTTTTCGCCTCGCAAGAGAGCACAGCCGTGGCAGCCCGCTTGCGAAGGGAGCGCGGCATGAGACGCTGCCTCCTTCCGCTCGTCGCTGCCACCCTCCTCGCCGCCTGCGCGAGTACAAAGCCGGCCCCCATGGTCAATGCCCCGGTCGATCCTGTGGCTGATCCGACGATCATCGGCGCCGTTACCGACGCCGCCGATCAGGGCACGATGGAGGCGGACGCCGGCGCCGCTGCCGGCCGCCGGGTCGGACGCGTTGCCGGAGCACTCGCCGCGGTGTTCGGCGGTCCGAAATGCGAAACGGTCGATGAAACGGTCGCACGCTATCGCCGTACGCGGGACGCCTTCGAAGCGACCGGCGCTGCAATCGGACTGGCGCACGGCGCTACCGCGGGAGCGAAGCGCGGCTTCGAGGTCGATCAACGGTTCGCGCAGTTGCATGAGATGAAGGGCGTCGCGGTCTTCCGCGCCAACCCCGACCTGATCGATGCCTACGTCGACAACCGCGAGCTCGTCGCCGGCGTGCGCGCGGTCTTCAACGACCACCCCGGATGGGTGATCGACGAAGATCAGGCGAGCCAGCCGGACCGCATCATCCTGCACATCCGATATGTTGGATGAGTGAATCGCCTCGGAAACGAAACCTCTCCGTACCTTCTTCAGCACGCGCATAACCCGGTCGACTGGTATCCGTGGTCGGACGAGGCGTTCGCGAAGGCGCGCGCCGGCGACAAGCCGGTGTTCCTCTCGATCGGCTACTCGGCGTGCCACTGGTGCCACGTGATGGAGCGCGAGTCGTTCGAGGATCCGGCGGTCGCCGCGATCCTCAACGAGCACTACGTCTCGATCAAAGTCGATCGCGAGGAGCGGCCGGATGTCGACTCGATCTACATGCAGGCGGTGCAGATGATGACGGGGCACGGCGGCTGGCCGATGTCGATGTTCCTCACGCCCGACGGCCGCCCGTTCTACGCCGGGACGTACTTTCCGCCGGAGCCGCGTCACGGGATGCCGTCGTTCAGCCAGGTGATCTTGCAGCTGGCCGAGGCGTATCGGTCGCGGCGGAGCGACATCGAGTCGGCGGGGAATGAGGTTCGCGCGGCGCTGGGCGCCGTGCCGGAGCCGCAGCGCGGGTCGATCGATCATGCGGCGCTCGATCGTGCGGCGTCGCGGATCGTGCAGGGATATGACCGGGTGAACGGCGGGTTCGGCGGCGCGCCGAAGTTTCCGCCGTCGATGACGCTGGATTTCTTGATGCAGGCGGCGTGGCGACGCGGCGGCGAGGGCGCCGCCGCCCCACTGAGAGACGTGGTGATTCACACGCTGACGAAGATGGCGCGGGGAGGGATGTACGACCAGGTGGGCGGCGGCTTTCACCGTTACTCGACCGACGCGGAGTGGCTCGTGCCGCACTTCGAGAAGATGCTCTACGACAATGCGCTGCTCGCGCGCCTCTACACGCGCGCGTGGCAGTGGACGCGCGATCCGTTCTTTGCCCGCATCGCCAACGAGATCCTCGGGTTCGTCTCGCGCGAGATGACGTCGCCGGAGGGCGCGTTCTACTCGACGCTCGACGCCGACAGCGAAGGGGAGGAGGGGAAGTTCTACGTCTGGTCGCGCACGGAGGTGCTCTCGATCCTCGGCGATGACGATGCGACGATCTTCTGCGACCTGTTCGACGTGACGGATCGCGGCAACTGGGAGGGAAAGAACATCCTCCACGTCGCCGGCGACGTTGAACCGCACCGCGACCTCGTCCTCCGCGCGAAGTGCAAGCTGTATGGCGTCCGGGCGCAACGCGTATGGCCCGCGCGCGACGAGAAGGTGCTCTCCGGATGGAACGGCTGGATGCTCGCGGCTTTCGCGGATGCATCCATCGCGTTCGGCAGCTACGGCGACATCGTGCGCAAGAACGCCGACTTTCTCCTGACGCGCATCGATGCGAACGGACGGCTGATTCGGCACGCGAAGATCAAGGGCCTCCTCGAGGACTACGCCGGGGTGGCGTGGGGACTGACGCTCGCGTATGAGGCGGTGAACAACCGGCGCTATCTCGATGCGGCGCGCACGCTCGCCGATCAGATCCTCGCGCGCTTCGCGGACGAGGCGAACGGCGGCTTCTTCGATACGCCGGCCGATCATGAACAACTGATCACGCGTCCGAAGGACCTCTTCGACAACGCGACGCCAGGCGGCAACTCGGTCGCCGCGGCGGTCATGCTTCGCCTCGGCGAAAAATACAACGACGTCGCGATGGCAACCGTCGAATCGATCCTCCCGCTCGCCGAGCGCTATCCCTCCGGCTTCGGCTTTCTTCTCGGCGACGCGGAGTGGCTCGCCGGCTCGCCGAAGGAGATTCACCTGACGGGGAGTGACGCCGGCTCGTTCAGGAACGTCGTCGGCGAGACGTACCTACCGCACCGCGCAATCAGCTATGCCGAGGGGGAGAAGGCGAGTGCGTACGTCTGCGAAAACTTCGTCTGCCTGGCTCCTACTGACGATCCGGAGCGGTTTCGCGATCAACTCGCAAGACGCTCGCCCTGAAGCCGTCAGCGCGGAGGATGCGCGCGACGATCTGCGAGCGGGTGGCGCGGGTACGCATGCGTGCGACGAGCTCGCGGCGCTCGACCGAGTTCGGCGGGCGCGCGAGGAGCGCGGCGAAGGCGTTCTCGACGAACGTTTCGGGAGTGACGCACGAGTTGTCGAGCGCGGCGACGTTCGCGAGCTGCTCGATGGTGTACTCGCCCGCGGCGACGTGCGGCCATGACTCGACGGGATCGAAGCCGAGGCGCGCAAGGAGCGCTTCGACGGCGTCGCGCTTGTAGTCGCGCCGGTCGAAATGGGTCTGCACGTCGCTCGACGCGCAGCGAAGGCCGAGCAGCGAGGCGGATGCGAGCCGCGGGATATAGACCGGCGCTCGCGCGCGCGCCGGATCGCCGGCGGTGACGCGATAGATGGCCGCGGCGAGGGTCCGCTGGTCGGTCGAGCCACGCAGGAGGCTCGCGGGCGACGTGGCGCGGCTGAAGGTGAACGTGAGGACGTTGACGCCGTCGCGCCAGAGCGCGGCGGGAACCTCGAGCGTGTAGTCGGCGACGAAATCGTGCATCGTCACTTCGCCGACCGCGGCGCCGTTGAGCGACAGCCGCATGTGCTGCGGCGGAAGCGACGGATCGGCCGCGGGAAGGGCGGTGACGCGGATAGGCCGCGCGCCGGCGTGGTGAATCGCGAACGCGATCGAGACCTCGCGCGAGAGGACCCACCGGAACGCATCGTTCGACGGCCCTTCGCGCGTGCCCCACACGCCACCCAGGAGAAGGTCATCGCGGTTGCCGACGTCGAGAACGACGTCGCCGCCGGCCGCGTACGAAGCGGCGCGATTCTCCTCGGCGTTCGCGTGGCGCAGGACGAAGTCGTTCACCGAGGGAGCGAAGTGAACGCGCAGGTCCTCGATCTCGCTCGACGCGACGACCGGAAAGCGGCACATCCATTCGCGCACCGGGTCGTAGCCGGGCCCGGAGCTGATGAGCCAACTGGCGCTCGCGTGCTGCAGCTTTTCGCTCGCTCCCTTCACGTCGAAGAGACCCATGAAACGAACGCCGGGCGGGAGGTCGGGGAGGTAGTACGCCATCGACGCGCCGGACCACATCTGGCCGGCGATGATGACGTCGCCCGCCCGCGCGTGCGCCTTCAGCGCTGCCCCGAGGGCGCGCCAGTCAACTTTCAGCGCAGGCTCGCGGCGCGCGATCGGCACGAGCTCGAATGCAAGCGCGCCGACGATCACGACGGTGAAGGCAAGCTCCGCGACGCCCGCGAGTGACGTCAGCGCGGCGACTCCGGCTCCCGCGAGAACGAGGAACGCGGGCAAGCCGGCGATGACGTATCGGATCGCGAACCAGTGGCCGATCGCGGTCAGCGATGCGACGGCGAAGAGCGGTGGAAGGAGCGCCATCGCAATAAGGATCGCCGCCATCCGACGGTTTCGCCGGGCGACCGCGATCGCACCGATGACGACGAAGACCACGACCGCCGTCAGCGCCGCCGGACGCACGGGACTGTTGAGCGCCGAGACGGAGAAGCCACGCACGATGTCCGAAAAGAGCGAGAGGCCGAGCTTTCGCACAGGGTCGTGGCTCGGGACGCGCGGGCCGCGGTAGAGGAGCGGAAAGAGCGCGAGCGTGGCGACGGAGACCGCCGCGAATCGCCAGTGGCGGACGATCAGCGCCGTGACCGCGATGGCGGCGACGAGCGGCCCGGTGACCGCGCTGGTGTAGAGAAGGGCGATGAGGGTGATCGCAAACGGCGTGACGCCGGAATTGAGTTGCCGGTTGCCGGTTGCCGGTTGCCGGACCACGTCTGCTCTTTCCGGGAACTCACACAGAAGCAACAGCGCGACGGTTGAAAGCAGCAGGATGAGGCCGTACGGCCGCGCCTCGCGGCTGAAGTAGACGTGGAGCGGCGACATCGCCGTGATCGCGGCGACGGCGAACACGCCGCCGGCACGTTCTCCGATCTTGCGCGCGATCAGCGCGGCGACAGCGACCGCCGCAACGCCGCAGAGCGCCGGAACCAGGCGGCCGGCAAACTCGCTTCGGCCGAAGACGCGCGAGCCGAGCTGGGTCGCGTAGTAGAGCGGGCCGTGCTCCGGCTCGAATCCGATGATCCAGCGCCACCACGGCGCATGCGCGGCGTTCGTCGTCAGCGTGTCGCCGAGGATTTCGTCGAGCCAGTAGCAGGGAGCGCCGAGTTGATCGAACCGGAGGAACGCCGCGAGCGCGATCGCCGCAGCAGCCAGCAGAAGCATCACGGCGTCTTTGGTACGGTCACCCACGGCGTCCAGACGCGCTCGCTCTCGTTGCCGTTCTTGTCGACCGCCGCGACGGCGTAGCGATAGGAGATGCCGAGGAGAGCGTCGGGATCGACGTACGTCGTGGTGTTGATCAGGTGATGGATCAGATCGATCACGCCAACGCTCTTGATGCCGCCCGGTTGTTCGACGTGACCGATGCCTTCCTCGCGATAGAGCATGTAGCCGGCGAGATCGGGCGCGGTGACCGGATCCCACACGAGCCGCACCGCGTGCGTTTCGATGAGCGCGTTCATGCTGGCGGGCGCCGGCGGCGGCGTCAGGTCTTTGAAGGTTGCGGTGACCGGCGAGGACGGCTCGCTCTCGATGCGTGGCGTACCGGCCGACGCGACGGCGCGGACGACATATGTGAACGTCCCGTACGCCGGCGTGTCGGTGTAGGTGGTCGTGCTGACCGGCGACGTGTTGATCGGTGCGGCGAGCGTGTCTTCGCTCTCCTTCTCGCCGCGGCGATAGATGTTGTAGCCGGGGAGATCGGCCTTGGCGTCGGGCGGTTTCTGCCACGACAGCGCGATTCCTTTCGCCTTCGCGTCGGCCGTCAGGTCGGAAGGCGCTGATGGCACCTCGACCGTGACGATGGCGGCGAGGTTCGAGAGATCGCTCCGGGCGGACGTCGTTTCAGTGACGACCGCGTACGTCTGCCGGATGGGACGGCCGTCCGTGGTCTTGATTTGTGGCGTGTCTTCGTAGACGAGCCGCGCGCCGCTCGTCACGGTCGGAAGGCTCGAAGCGTCGATGGCGTCGACGCGCGTCCGGAGCTTTGCGAACTGCGTGGGGGTAAGCGGCGGGATTTTTGCGAAGAGGTTGACCGGCTGCGGGTTCGAGGTGTCAATCGAGCCCGCCGCTGCAACGGGAAGCTCTTCCGACGCGCGCCAGACGGCGACGCGGCGGACGCCAGTCAAGTTCTTGCCCGCCGTGGTGAGCGACGGGTAACTCCAGGTGAGAATCACTTTCGATCCACGCTGTGTTACAACCAGATCGCTCGTCGCCTTCGGAATGATGGGGACGGGCGGCCGGGGATCGCCCCGTTTTCCACAGGCGACGGCGGCGAGAAGGAAAAGCGCGCAGAACCGTTTCACGCGCCGCGAATTCTAAGGGACAACGATCATGTGCGGAATCATTGGATACGTCGGCAATCGCGACGTCGTTCCCGTCCTCATCGGCGGACTGAAGAAACTCGAGTACCGCGGGTACGACAGCGCGGGCATCGCGGTCATCAACGGCGACGGTGTCGACGTCGTCCGCGCCGAGGGAAAACTGTCGAATCTCGAGGCAAAACTGCCCGAACACGACCTCAAGGGCTCGTTCGGAATGGGCCACACCCGCTGGGCGACCCACGGGAAACCGAACGAGAACAACGCGCACCCGCACCGCGACTGCACCGGCCAGGTCGTCGTGATCCACAACGGGATCATCGAGAACTTCCTCCCGATCAAGCAGCGCCTCCAGTCGGGCGGCCACGAGTTCAAGACGGAGACGGACACCGAGGTCGTGGCGCACCTGATCGAAGAGAACATGAAAGGCGGCACGAAGTTCGTCGACGCCGTCAAGAAGACGCTCAAGGAGATCGAGGGCCACTACGCGCTCGTGATGATCGACGGCACGGAGCCGGGCACGATCGTCGCCGCGAAGAGCGGCCCTCCCCTGGTCATCGGCCTCGGCGAGGACGAGAACATCGTCGCCTCGGACGTCGCGCCGCTCCTCGCCTACACCCGAAACATCATCTATCTCGAAGACGGCGAGTACGCCGTGGTCGACCAGACGAGCGCCCACGTCTTCGATCGCGATGACAAGGCCGTCGACCGGGCGCCGAAGAAGATCCTGTGGGACGCCGTCGCGGCGGAAAAAGAAGGCTACCGCCACTACATGCTCAAGGAGATCCACGAGCAGCCGCGCGCCGTTCGCGACACGTTCACGGGCCGCATGTTCGAGGAGTCGGGCGAAGTCTTCTTCAACGATCTCGAGCTGACGGCGAAGGAGTGGGCGAAGTTCGAGCGGGTGCACATCGTCGCCTGCGGGACGTCGTGGCACGCGGGGCTGGTCGGCAAGTTCCTCCTCGAAGACGCGGCGCGCATCCCGATCGAAGTCGACTACGGCTCGGAGTACCGGTACCGCAATCCGATCGTCGATGACAAGACGCTCGTCATCGGCGTGACGCAGTCGGGCGAGACGGCCGACACGATCGCCGGGATGCAGGAGGCGAAGGCCAAGGGCGCGAGGCTGATCACCATCTGCAACGTGATCGGCTCCGCCGCCACGCGCATGTCGGACGGCGTGATCTACACGAACGCGGGGCCGGAGATCGGCGTGGCGTCGACGAAGGCGTTCACGACGCAGCTCACGGCGTTCTACCTGCTGTCGCTGTACGTCAGGCAGCTTCGCGGCGAGAAGCCCGAAGACCTCCGCCGCGCGATGCACGAGATGCGGATGATCCCGCACAAGATCGAGGACATTCTCGCCAAGCAGGAGAAGAAGATCGAGAAACTGGCGCACAAGTATCAAAACGCGCAGGACTTCCTCTTCCTGGGGCGCGGCGTGAATTACCCGATCGCGCTCGAAGGGGCGCTGAAGCTGAAGGAGATCTCGTACATCCACGCCGAGGGGTATCCGGCGGGCGAGATGAAACACGGACCGATCGCGTTGATCGACGAGAACATGCCGGTGGTCGCGATCGCGACGCGGACCCCGGTATACGAGAAGGTCGTCTCGAACCTGCAGGAGGTGAAGGCTCGCGACGGAAAGCTGATCGTCATTTGCGACGAAGGCGACGAGACGATGAAGAACTTCGCCGACGAGGTGATCGAAGTTCCACCGACCATCGAGGCGCTGCAGCCGATCCTGACCGTCGTCCCGACGCAGCTGCTTGCCTACTCCATCGCCCTGCGACGCGGATGCGATGTCGACCAGCCGCGGAACCTGGCGAAGAGCGTGACCGTCGAATGACGTGATGTTGCACATTGCGTTTGCCGTTGCCGCCGCGCTCGCGCTGCCAAAGTACTGGTCCGTTCACATCGACACACCCCGCGCCACGGTGCGTGCGGAGTTCGAGAAGACAGACGTCGAGTTCTACGGAATCCAGCGCGACATCTATGCAGAACACCATGTCGGCTGGCCGCCGGTTGCCCACTTCAGCGCCGACGGCGTTTACTACGGATTGCGGCCGCGCGCGTCGCTGTCGGACATCGAGAAGCCGTCGGCCGTTCCGGAGGATGTTCGGAAGCTGATCGGCGAGAAGACCGCGGCGGTGAGCGAGCGAACACACGCGCTGCTGCGCACGCACCACAACGAGATCTGGGAGACCGACACTGACACCTCACTCGTGACGAGCGCCGCAGCGCCGCGTTACATGCGCCTCCGCTTCGATTCGACGATTCCGGCGAAGGAGAAGGACTACGACGAGGTGATGAAGCGGGTCCGCGCCGCGTGCGAGAAGGCGAACGTCGGCATCCTGGCGTTCTTCTCCGTCTACGGCGACGGCTCGTACCGCTATCTCTTCGTCAGCGACAAGCCGATCGACCTCCGCGCGATCCTCGGCCGCGAGCTGCTCGCCGACTGGCAGCAGTGCGTGATCGCGTCACGCGAGGTCGAGGCGCGGGCACGGCCAGACCTCAGCGGCACCGAGCCGGCGCACTGGCTGCCCTAATCGCGGACGATCCACCCGCCGCCGAGACAGAGATCACCGTCGTAGAAGACGACGGCCTGTCCCGGTGCAACGCCGCGTAGCTTCTGCGCGAAGACGACGCGCGCGCGGCCGCTCCCTCCAGAAGAATCGAGCGGTGTGATCGTCGCCGCGACGTCCGCCATCCGCGAACGGACGCGGGCCTGAGCCTCGATCGGGCCGGCCGGCGCTTCGCCGCTGATCCAATGCACGCGCTCCGCGATCAGCTCCGAGCGCTCCAGCTTCGACGCCGGACCGATCGTCACCCGCTTCGTGAACGGGTTCACGTCGACGACGTACATCCGCTCGCTCGCGCCCCCGACGTCGATGCCGCGCCGCTGCCCGATGGTGAAGTGATAGTAGCCGTCGTGTCGTCCAACCACGTTGCCGTCGGTGTCGACGATGTCCCCCGCCCCGTCGCCCGGCGTGATGCCGGACTCGCGCTCGACGATCGCCGCGTAGCTATCGGTCTGAGGGACGAAGCAGATCTCGTACGACTCCTTCTTCCGCGCCACGACCAGACCGCCCTGCTCCGCGATGTCGCGCACCTCGGGTTTCGTCAGCTCACCGAGCGGAAAGATCGCCTCCGCAAGCTGCGCCTGCGTCAGCTCGAAGAGGAAGTACGTCTGGTCCTTCGCGAGGTCACGCGCCTTGCGCAATTCGAAGTGGCCGCCGTTGTCGGCCACACGCGCGTAGTGACCCGTCGCGATCTTGTTCGCTCCGATCGCGAGCGCCTTCTTGTGAAAGAGGTCGAACTTCACGTGCGTGTTGCAGAGCACGCATGGGCTCGGGGTCAGTCCGTCGAGGTAGCTCTGCACGAATGGGGTGATGACTTTCGCGTGAAAATCGCCCTCGAGATTGAGCGTGAAGTGCGGGATCCCGAGCTTCCATGCGACGCGCTTGGCGTCGGTCAGGTCGTCGATCGTGCAGCATCCGCCGTACGTCGTATCGGCGTTGGTGAGGTTGTCGTACATCTGCATCGACAGACCGACGACCTCATGTCCAGCGGACTGAAGAATGTACGCGGCCGTCGATGAATCGACGCCGCCCGACATGGCTACCGCAATTTTCACGATCAGTTGATGAATAGCGCATGCCGCTAAGGCATAATTCCAGCGCTGTAGCCGTGAGTGTCGCTGAGCACATTGGAACGCAGGCGCGGGTGCTGGTGGTCGATGACGACTCAGCCATCCGCCGGATGATCGTGGCCGCACTCCGCCGGGAAGGGACGTATGCGTTCCTCGAGGCGGCGAACGGCAAGGAAGCCCTCGACCTCATGCGCGGCGAGCACCCGGACATCGTCGTGCTCGACCTCATGATGCCGATCCTCTCCGGCTGGGATGTCCTCCGCGAGCGCTCGCACGACGCCGCGATCCGGAAGATCCCGGTGATCCTCGTCAGCGCCAACCGCGATCCCGAGATCGCCACCGCCGTCGACGCCGGCATCTGCGCCTTCCTCCCGAAGCCGTTCGACATCGTGGCGCTCAGCGCGCTCGTCCGAAGCTGTATTCCGAGCCGCTAGAACGCCGCGCTCTTCTCCTGGGCGTCGAGGACGGCGATGGCGGCCATGTTCACGATGTCGTTGACGTCGACGCCGCGCTGGAGGACGTGCACCGGCTTGGCGAGGCCCTGCAGGATCGGGCCGATCGCTTCGGCGCCGCCGAGACGCCAGAGGAGCTTGTAGGCGGCGTTGGCGGCGTCGAGGCTCGGGAAGACAAGCACGTTCGCGTCGCCCTGGATGACGCTCCACGGGTACTCCTCCTGCGCCACCTCGGGGAAGACGGCCGTATCCGCCTGCATCTCCCCCTCGATGATCAGGTCCGGCCGGCGCTGCTTCACGAGCGCAACCGCATCCTTCACCTTCTCGGCATCCGGATGATTGGTCGATCCGAAGTTGGAGAACGAGATCATCGCCACGCGCGGCTCGAGATTGAACCGGCGCGCCGTCTCCGCGGTCGCGATCGCGATCTCGGCAAGCTGCTCGGCGTTCGGGTTGATGTTCACCGTCGTGTCGGCGAGGACGATCATCCGCCCGTGGAACATCAGCAGGTACGCGCCGCTGACGTGCTTCACGCCGGGGCGTGTCTTGATGATCTGCAGCGCCGGGCGGATCGTCGCCGGGTAGTACGCACGCAGTCCGGCGACGGCGCCGTCCGCATCGCCTGACTCGACCATCATCATCGCGAAGTAGTTCCGTGAATTGAGGATGCGCGCCGCGTCGGCGTACGTGATGCCGTGGCGCCGGCGCATCTCCGCGAATCGCTGAGCGTACCGGTCGTAATCGGGCGAGGCGGTGATGTCGATGGTCGTGATCTTCGACTCGTCGATGTTGTACTTCTGGAGCAGCCCCGCGATCTTCTCGCGGCGCACGAGCAAGATCGGATGTGCGATGTGCTCGTCGATGAGGACCTTCGCCGCGCGGATGATCTTCTCCTGCTCGCCTTCAGGGAAGACGATGCGCTTCGGGTCACGCTTGGCGCGGTCGAAGATGAGCTGCATCACGCCGCGGGAGCGCCCGAGGAGGTTTTCGAGGCGGCGGCGATAGGCGTCGTAGTCGGCGATCGGGGCCTGGGCCACGCCCGTTTCAGCGGCCGCGCGCGCGACCGCGACCGGAACGTTGAGGAGCACACGGTAGTCGAACGGCTTCGGGATCAGATACTCGCGGCCGAAGACGAAACGCTGTTTGCCGTAGGCCTTCAGCACGGAGTCGGGGACGTCTTCCTTCGCGAGATTGGCGAGTGCGTGTGACGCGGCGAGCTTCATCTCCTCGTTGATCGCGGTGGCGCGGCAGTCGAGCGCGCCGCGGAAGATGAACGGAAATCCGAGGACGTTGTTGACCTGGTTCGGGTAGTCGCTGCGGCCGGTCGCCATGATGACGTCCTCGCGCGCGCCGACCGCCTCCTCGTATCCGATCTCCGGATCGGGATTCGCCATGGCGAAGACGATCGGGTCTTTCGCCATCGTCCGAACCATGTCCGGCGTGACGATGCCTCCGACGGAAAGCCCAACGAACACGTCGGCGCCTTTGAGCGCATCGGCGAGAGTCCGCGC
Source organism: Thermoanaerobaculia bacterium (assembly GCA_036488085.1). Lineage (GTDB taxonomy): Bacteria > Acidobacteriota > Thermoanaerobaculia > Gp7-AA8 > Gp7-AA8 > DASXHZ01. The sequence goes on along the minus strand of DASXHZ010000099.1, from coordinate 19,381 downwards.
CTTCGTGTCGGCGGCGAACTCCTCCTTGTACGGCGTCATGTCGTCTTTACGGCCCTTGTAGATGACGCCGTGCCGGTCGGTGAGGATGACGTTCTCTCTGCTCAGTCCGAGCTTCACGTAGAGGCGGAGGCACGCCATCGCCGCGGCTCCTGCGCCGCTGATCACGACCCGTACCTGATCGATCTTCTTTCCCGCGACCTCGAGCGCGTTGATGAGCGCGGCCGCCGAGATGATGGCGGTGCCATGCTGGTCGTCGTGGAAGACGGGGATGTTCATCTCCGCCTTCAGCCGCTCCTCGATCTCGAAGCACTCCGGCGCCGCGATGTCCTCGAGATTGATGCCGCCGAAGGTCGGCTCCATCATCTTGACCGCCTGGATGAAGGCCTCGGTGTCGTGCGTCGCGAGCTCGATGTCGAAGACGTCGATGTCGGCGAAACGCTTGAAGAGGACGGCCTTTCCTTCCATGACCGGCTTGCCGGCGTCGGGGCCGATGTTGCCGAGGCCGAGGACCGCGGTGCCGTTCGTGATGACGGCGACGAGATTGCCTTTGTTCGTGTACTTGTAGACGTCGCTCGGCGTCTTTGCGATCTCCAGGCACGGCACGGCGACGCCCGGCGTGTAGGCCAGTGAAAGATCGCGTTGCGTGGCCGTCGGCTTGGTGGGGATGACTTCCGTCTTTCCCGGACGCGGGCTCAGGTGGTATTCGAGAGCGTCATCGCGGTTGTTGTCGGCCATAGGCGCGCGAGTCTACCAAGGCTTACCGCACCGTCGCGATGTACCAGCGGTTCCCCTCGGCATCGACGACTCCGCCGACACGCTGTCCGTACGGCTGGTCGCTCGGCGGGAAGAGCGGCTTCGCGCCGCCGTCGAGCGCCCGCTGGTAAACAGCGTCGGCGTCGGCGACGAACACGTGCATCGCGGCCGGCATCGGCTGCCATTCACCGTGCGAGCTTGCCAGTTCGATCGGCGAGTCGCCGATTTGGAACGTCGCGTAGGTGACGGTGCCCTGCGGCGACATCACGAGCTCTTTCTGCGTCGCACCAAACGTAATCGCGAGGAAGTCGATGAAATCGGCCGCGTGGCTCGCATGGAAGAACGGCGTGATCGAACGGAAGCCTTCCGGGCGAACCTCTTTGCCGTGAGTCGCGATGTACCAGTAGTTCCCCATCGGATCCTCGATGCCGGCCTCGCGGTCGCCGTACGGCTGATCGGTCGGCGCATGGAGCGTTCGCGCTCCCGCGGCGACCGCCTTTTCGTATACGGCGTCGACATCTTCGACGTAGAGATGCAACTCGAAGCGGCGGGCATCCATGACGTCGGAAACGTCGCCGAGCTCGATGCGAGAGTCGCCAATGAGGATCTGCGAGTGCATGAGCTTCTCGGGATCATCCGGCCGCGGTACCCGTTCCTCGACCTTCGCGCCGAACGCGCGCTCCATGAAGTCGATCAGCTTTGCGGCTCCGACTCCCGCAAGGTACGGCGTGACGGTGTGCAAGCCCTCGGGGATGCGTACTTCGGTCGTCGTGGTCATCGGCAGGATCCTTCCTTTCAGTGCACGTTTGAATTGCGGGTTCGGCAGCCCGCGCAAGTCGACAGCGACAAGCGCCAGCATCGCGAGCTCCGGCTCGGCGACGTCGCGGCGCGACTCACCGGCAAGGATCGCGTCTATCGTTTCGTCCAGCCGTTCGATCAGGTCGATCTCAGCCATTCAGCATCTGAGTCCGCAGCGTCTGCAGACCCCTCCATTGAAGCTGTTTGACGGCGCCTTCGCTCCGTCCCATCTCCTCGGCGATCTCGCGAATGCTCTTCTCCTCGCCGAAACGCATGACGATCACCCGACGCTGGTCCGCCGGAAGGCGGTCGACGGAGCGGAAGAGCATCGCGCGCCGCTCGATGTTCTCGTTGTTCGCATCCGGCGGTGCATCCGGCAACGGACGCGATCTGCGCCGGAAGTGATCCGCGATCGCGTTCGCGGCGATCCGATACAGCCACGCCGCGAACGGCGCCCCACGCCACTCGAATCGGTTCAGGTTCGCGAACGCGTCCTGGAAGACGTCGGCCGTGATGTCCTGCGCGTCGCTGCGGTCGCCGACGCGCCGCAACACGTACGCGTACACGCGCTCGAAGTGCTCGTCGTACAGCTCGGCGAAGCGGCTCGGATCCGCCTTCGCCGCCTCGATGCGACGCTGTTCGTCCTCCATCCCGGCTCATTAAAACCGGGATGGAGGCGAAAAGTTACGGTGATTTAAACCGCGCGCCGCTTACGTGGGGTCGGGCGCGGGGTGCTTTCGGCGCGGACCGGCTCCTCCGTGGCGCGCTGGGAGCGCGAGGGGCCGGAGATATCGCGTTTGCGGCCGGTCATGTTGTTCCACGCGATGGCGACGGCGGGAACGATCGTGACGGTCGAGTACGTGCCGGCGAGGACGCCGATGAGGAGGATCCACGCGAACTCGTGGATGACCTTGCCGCCGAACAGCAGCAGCGCGATGAGGACGATGACGACCGAGCCCGAGGTCAGGATCGTTCGCGACAGCGTCTGGTTCATGGCGTGATTGAGCTGTTCCTCGAGCGTCGCTTTCGTCTTCGTCTTGCGGCGGTTCTCGCGGACGCGGTCATACATGACGACCGTGTCGTTGATCGAGTAACCGACGATCAGCAGCAAAGCGGCGACGATGTTCAGCGAGACCTCGCCATTGATCATGCCGAGGAATGCGACCGAGACGCAGATGTCGTGGATGATGCAGACGATCGCCGAGGCGCCGAACATCACGTCGAAGCGAAGCCAGAGGTAGACACCCATGGCGAGCATCGACAGTGCGATGGCCCACAGCGCCTTGTCGCGCAGCTCGCGGCCGACGACGGGGCCGACCGTCTCCTGGTTCAGGACGTTGAACGCGCCGACGAACGCCTTGTCGCGCAGCGTCTGAGCGATGGTCGGCGTCACGCCGGGAGCGGACAACGCCTGGTCGATCGACTTGAAGATTCCGAGCTCCGACCGGCGGTTGATGATGTTCTGCGCGATGTTGAAGTAGTACTGGCGCGCCGCGTCATTCGTCCCGCGCTTGTCGGGATCGGCCTGCAGGAGCACGTCCGTGATCGGGTCGCGGCCGTGGAAGTTCAGATCGAGCTTCCCGCTGGCAGCTTCCGGATTGAGATCGTGATTCAGCTTCGCGACCGTCTGACCGGCATAGTCGCCTTCACGCTTCTGCTGCGGGAGGCGGATGAGCACCGCGTTGTCGACCGACTTGCCGTACTGCTGGATCGACGCGTCCTTCAGGTCGCCACGAAGGCGGTCCATCGGAACGGCGTCGCGAAAGCGCAGCACGATGTTGGCGCCGCCCGCGAAGTCGATGCCCCAGTTGATCCCCTGCTTCATGTAAAAGCCGAGGCCGACCAGGACGAAGACAACCGAGAATGCCACGGCGTGGAAACGCCACTTGATGAAGTTGTAATTGGTGTTCGTGAAAAGCTGCATGGTGTCTGTCCTTCCCGCCTAGATACTGATCGCCGTCGGGCGGTTCTCAGGTTTGTAAACGAGGTCGAAGATCACGCGCGATACGAAGAACGCCGTGAAGACCGACGCGAAGAGACCGATGAGAAGCGTGACGGCGAATCCCTTGATCGGCCCCGTTCCGAACTGGAAGAGGAAGAGCGCCGAGATGATCGTCGTCATGTGCGTGTCGATGATGGTTCCGAAGGCGCGCGAGAAGCCCTGCTCGATCGAGGCGCGAACGGTCTTCCCTTCGCGCAGCTCCTCGCGGATGCGCTCGAACACCAGCACGTTCGAATCGACCGCCATGCCGAGCGTCAGGATGATGCCGGCGATGCCGGGCAGCGTCAGCGTCGCTTTGAAGTACGCCATCATGCCGAGGAGGATGATGAGGTTCAGCAGCAGCGCGATGACGGCGTTGATGCCGGCACCGCGGTAGTAAACGACCACCGCCGCGATCAGGGCGAGGAAGCCGATGATCGAGGCGAGCACGCCCTGCCGGATCGAGTCGCGGCCGAGCGACGGCCCGACGGTGCGCTCTTCGAGTGTCGTCAGAGATGCCGGGAGCGAGCCGCTGCGGAGGACGAGCGAGAGGTCCGCCGCCTGCTGCGGCGTGAACGTCCCCTCGATCACGCCTTGATCGTCGATGCGGCCCTTGACGACCGGCGCCGACTGGATCTTGTTGTCGAGGACGATGGCGATCTTGTGGCCGACGTTCGCGCCGGTGAACTCACCGAACTTGCGGGCGCCGTCGGGCGTGAACGACATCCCGATGACCGGCTCGCCGAGGCGGCCCTTCTGCACGCGCGACGTCTTGAGGTCGGTGCCGGTGACCGGCACGGTCTTGCGCACCGCGAGGTACTCGGTGCCGGCGGCCTGTCCGAGCTCGTTCTCGCGCGTCGACGGAAGAACGTCGACTTCGTCGCGAAGATTGGCAGGCACGGAGTTGAGGGCCGACTGCGGATCGGATCCGGGGTTCCCCTCGACCAGGCGGAACTGGAGCTGTGCCGTGGTCTTGATGATGTCCTTCACGCGGGCCGGATCGTCGACGCCCGGGAGCTGGATGACGATGCGGTATCCGCTCTCCGGCGCGATGTACGGCTCGGTGACGCCGAGGGCGTTCACGCGGTTGTCGATCGTCTCGACCACGTGCGAAACCGTGTCGCGCTCGATCGTCGTGAGCGCCGCGGGCTTCATCTTGAACTCGATGGCGCCTTCGTTGGTCGTGTTGACGTCCCACTCGCCCTTGTAGTCCGCGATGAGGCGGTCATAGGCGCTCGCGCCGACGCCGGCCGGCGGAGTCGCCAGGAACGCCGAGTCGTTGACGCGGCGGGTGGTCGGTGCCGGCAGCGTGTTCTTGGCCGACTGCGACTTGAGCGCTTCCATCGCCTGATCGGTCTCGAGGCGGACGGCGTCGCCGACGTTGACACGCATCGAAAGGTGCGTGCCTCCCTTGAGGTCCAATCCTCGCCGGATCGGCTCAGGGTTGCTCTTCGTCGGGATGATGGCGACCGTGAAGATCACCAGGATCCCGAGGATGAGTCCCACTTTCCACAGCATATTTCCTCTCAACATGTCCTCCGGAGCAAAACGCGGCGCATCATTCGCCCTCGGCAGCCTGAATGCTGGCGATGGCGCTGCGCGCAACCTTGACTTTTACGTTTTCGGCAATCTTGAGGTAGACAACGTCGGCCTCAACACCCTGAATCGTCCCGTAAATCCCGCCATTCGTCACGATGCGGTCCCCCTTCTTGAGGGAGCTCAGCATTTGTTCCGTTTTCTTCCGCTGGCGGTTGGCCGGCGCGATGACGAGGAAGTAGAAAACGAGTGCGATCGCGAGGATCGGCACCACGCCGAGGAAGTTCGAGAGCATGCTGTTGCCGCTGGTTTGGAGCAGAGCGAGCGTATTCATATTTTTTTCGTGTAGTCCGAGCCGCGCTGGTCCCTACGCTGCGGCGTCCCCACTCGACATCCGCGACAGGAAGGAGTCGCGGAAAGACCCCAGTGAATTGGACGCGATAGCTTGCCGAATGCCCCGCATCAAGTCAAGGTAGAACGAAACGTTGTGGATCGTGTTGTACACGTGGGCGGCGATCTCGTCGGTCACGTAGAGGTGCCGCAGGTAGGCCCTCGAGACCGTCGTGCAGGTCATGCAGGAGCAGTTCGGATCGAGCGGCCGCGGGTCGGCGGCGAAGCGGGCGTTCTTGATTGCGACCTTTCCGAGACTGGTGAAGAGTGAGCCGTTCCGGGCGTTCCGGGTCGGCATCACGCAGTCGAACATGTCGATCCCCGCGGCCACGCCGTCCAGCAGGTCCTCGGGGGTCCCGACACCCATCAGATAGCGCGGCTTGTCCGCCGGCAGGAGCGGAGCCGTGTAATCGATGATCTCGAGCATGTCGGATTTCGACTCGCCGACCGCCACGCCGCCGATCGCGATTCCCTCGAAATCGAGCGACCCGATCTCTTCGGCGCTTCGCTTGCGGAGATCTTTGTACACGCCGCCTTGCACGATGCCGAATAGGGCAGGCCCCTCACCCGGCGCTCCGCGCCACCCTCTCCCAAGGGAGAGGGTGCTGTGCTCCTTGTCATCTCCTTCTCCCGGCGGGAGAAGATGCCGCGAAGCGGCGGATGAGGGGCGTGCACTCGCGCTAAGGCACCTCCGCGCCCACCGGTGCGTCAGCTCCATCGACTTCTCCGCCTCGGCGTGCGAGATGCCGTGCGCCGGACACTCGTCGAACGCCATCGCGATGTCGACCCCCATCCGCTGCTGGATCTCGATCGACGTCTCCGGCGAGAGGAAGTGGAGGGAGCCGTCGATGTGGGAGCGGAACTCGACCCCTTCCTCCCGCAGCTTGCGGATCGACGAGAGCGAGAAGACCTGGAAGCCGCCGGAGTCAGTGAGGATCGCGCGGTCCCACGACTGGAAGGCGTGCGCGCCGCCGAGCTTCTCGATCACGTCGACGCCGGGGCGGAGCATCAGGTGGTACGTGTTGTTGAGGATGATCTCCGGGCCGAGCGCCTTCAACTGCTCCGTCGTCAGCGACTTCACGGACGCGAGCGTGCCGACCGGCATGAACACCGGCGTCTCGATCGTGCCGTGACGGGTCGTCAGCCGCCCGCGGCGCGCCGCGCCGTCCGTGTGAAGGATGTCGAAGCCGAGCCGCTGCACGCTACTGCAGTTTCATCTGCTCGACGTGCACTGTCGCCGGCAGGTTGAGCACGAAGCGGCTCTGCGCCACCGGCTCGTTCACGCGCAGGTGCGTGAACTCGTATTTCGTCACGTCGCCATCACCCTCGGTGTACTCGATCCTGGTGGTGAGGTACGTCTTCTTGTCGATCCACAGCTTGATGTTCTGGACGCGCTTGGCGACCGTGCCGGTCTTCGGCTTCAAATCGAGCAGGTACGACGAATCGCTCGGCTTGTTCGTGAACGTAAAGTCGAAATAGCGCGACAGCTCGTCGATCGCGCCGGTCGCTCCCATGTACTTGAAGATGCGGTCCTGGAAGCGCGCGACGTCGAGCGTTTCCGCCTTGTTCAGCTCCGGGTAGTAGGTCGTCAGCTTCGAGTTCGTGATCAGCATCGTCACGCGCTTCGGGGCGTCGTACGACCAAAGGACGTTGTTCGGCTTCGAATAGACGAACGTACCGCTCGAGACCTCGGGCTTGGCGAGCAGCGCCAGCGTCTTCTCCTGGCGGAACTCCGCTTCGAGCGTATTCGTCTTCCGCTGCGTGTCCTGAACCCTCTTGATCACTTCTTCGAGCGAGTTCGGATCGGCGACTTTCGCGGCGGAGAGAGGGAGCGCCATCGCCGCGGCGAGCACGGCCATTACTACCTTGCTTCGGAACATGCGGCCAGCAACAGCCCGCGAAATCCGGAAAATTTCTCTATACTGCTGTCCAGACAAGGAGAACTCATGCGAAAGACGTTGCTGGCGATCGTCCTCCTGCTCGCCACGCAGTCTGGGTGGGCGGGCGTTTCCTACGAGTTCGTTCAAAACACTCAGTCCGACATCGAGCAGTTTCCGTCGACCAACCTGACCGGCCGCGCGACCATCGACGGCCCCCGCTCCCGGATCGACTTTCTCACTGGCAACATCTACGCCGCCGGTGCCTACGTCATCTCGACCGACGCCTCCCGGACGCTGCTGTACGTCGACCCGGTCTCGAAGACGTACAGCGAGGTCAACGCTGCCGCCATCGCGGCGACCTACGGCGCCTCCAACATTCAGATCGACAACTTCAAGACAAACACGACGCTGCTCGAGGATCACCCGAGAATCGCCGGAATCCAGACCGACCACTACCACCTCACCATCAACTACGACATGACGCTGCAGTACGGCACCATGCCGCTCACCCAGAAGGTCGACGAAGAGATCGACAAATGGACGACGCCGCGGTTCGGCGACATCGCCGACGCCTTCTTCGCCAACGGCAGCGTCAAGACCGGCAACCCGAAGCTCGACGCCCTCATCGACGCCGAGACCCGCACGATCAAGGGCTTCCCGCTCAAGCAGACCGTGGTCGTCCGGACCACGAATCCGATCGGCGCCGCCCCCGGCTCCGAGCTGAAACTGAGCAACGTCCGCACCCAGCAACGGGAGCTCCTGGTGACGAAGATCCAGGAGTCCGAGGCAGACGCCGCTCTCTTCCACGTCCCGTCGACGTTCCACAAACTCGATGCGCAAGAGCAGCAGAATCTGACCAAGCAGAACCAGATGACGGTGCTCACGTTCGACGACGGATCGAAGAAGCAATAGGTGCTATCCTCCCGATCGGTTCAAGTCGGTTGATGAAGAGAATCCTGCGTTACCTGGTGACGGGGCCGCGCGCATTTCTCGCGGTAGCGATTCCGATCGCACTCCCTCTCCTCGTCGCCACCGTCAGCCTGCAACCCTCCGCGAGCCCCTCCGTTACGTCGGAACTCACGAGGGCTTCGCTCCTCACGCCGAAGCTCAGCTACTCCGACCTCCAGAAAACCGAGTCCGCGACGCTTCCCGCACACGCCGACGTCCTCACGATGGAAGACGGCGACACGCTCGACTCCGTCCTCGTCGCCGGCGGCCTCACGTCGCCGGAAACGGCGACGCTGACGCGCCAGATCGGACAGTCGGTCGACCTCCGCCGCCTCCGCCCCGGCAACCTCGTCCGCTTCCACCGCGACGAAGGCGCCGTCATCGACAGCGTCGAGTTCAAGGTGGTCGGATGGGGCGAGGTCGACGCGCTCCGCGCCGGCGACCACTTCGACGTGACGCCGCACGTCGCCGAGACCCGCGAGGTGGAGACGACCATCTCCGCCACGATCGACCGCTCGCTCTACGAAGCCCTCCGGAGCGCCGGCGAGAATCCGCAGCTCGTCCAGCAGCTCGTCGACGTCTTCCAGTGGGACATCGACTTTTTCGCCCTGAAGAAGGGCGACGCCTTCACGCTCGTCGTCAAGAAGCGCTACTCGGGGAACGATCTCGTCGGCTACGGCCCGATCGCCGCCGCCCGCTTCCTGCACGATGGCGACATGTACGAGGCCTTCCGCCACGACTCGCCCGACGGCCGCGCCGGCTACTACGCGCGCAACGGCACGCCGCTCCGCAAACAGTTCCTCCGCGCGCCGCTGCAGTTCACGCGCATCACCTCCGGCTTCTCCAAGAGCCGCTACCACCCGCTGCTCCACTACTTCCGTCCGCACCACGGCGTCGACTACGGCGCACCGGTCGGGACGCCGGTCATGACGACGGCCGACGGCGTGGTCGTCGAGACCGGCTACAACCACGGCGAGGGAAACTTCATCCGGGTCCGCCACACGTCGCGCATCGAGACGATGTACCTGCACCTCTCGCGCTTCGGCAAGAACATCCGCCGCGGCAAGCAGGTGACGCAGGGCGACGTCATCGGCTACGTCGGGATGACGGGTCTCGCAACCGGCCCGCACCTCGACTACCGCGTCAAAGACGGCGACAACTGGCTCGATCCGTTGCAGTTGAAGTCGATCACGCCCGACCCGCTCCGCGGCGATCAGCTCGCCGCCTTCCGCGCCAACGTCAGCCGCCTCTCCGCGCGAATCGCTTCATCCGCCGCGCAAGTGATAAAAGTAGCGTCGAACCGCCGGGCACTCTTCTAGAAGAGCCGTCACCCGTCAAGCGTCATCCGTCACGCGGCTTCTTGAATGACGGATGACGGATGACGGATGACGGATAACGGGTTCTAATCAACGCTCTCATGAAAAAAGTCATCGTTCGCGCGCCCGTGCGCGCTGATTTAGCCGGCGGCACTCTCGACCTCTGGCCCATCTACCTCTTCCACCCCGGTTCGCGCACGGTCAACGTGGCGATCTCGCACTACGCCGAGTCGGAGGTCTCCGCGACCGGCGACAGCGCGATCGAGATCCACCTCACCGACCAGCAATACCGGCAGCGCTATCAGTCGGTCCAGGAGCTCGCCGCCGATCCGAAGGCAGCGTTGATCTTTCGCGCCCTCGAGCACTTCCGCCTCAGCGGGATCTCGATCACCACCCGTACCGACGCCCCCCGTGGCTCCGGCCTCGGCGGCTCGTCCGCGCTTACGGTGACGCTGGTCCGCGCCCTCTCCGAATTCGCCGCGAACCCCTTCGAGGGCGACGATCTCGTCTTTCTCGTCCGCGACCTCGAGACGCGCCTCCTCGGCGTTCCGGCCGGCATCCAGGATTACTATCCGCCCGTTTATGGCGGCCTCGCGGCGCTGCACCTCGAGCCGGGCGCTCCGGTCCGCCACGCCATCTCGCTTCCCGTAACCGAGCTCGCCCAGCACTTCGTCCTCCACTACACCGGCGTCTCCCACTTCTCCGGTACGAACAACTGGGAGATGTACAAGCGCCAGGTCGAGGGGAAGAAGAAGGTCCAGAAAGGCTTCGCTAAAATCGCCGCGACGTCGATCGAGATGGAGCGCGCGCTCGAAGGCGGCGACATGGAAGCGGCCGGCCGCGCGCTCGCCAAGGAGTGGGTCAACCGCAAAGCGCTGATCGACGGCATCTCGACGCCGGAGATCGACGCCGCCATCGACGCCGCAACCGCGGCCGGCGCGTGGGGCGGAAAAGTATGTGGCGCCGGCGGCGGCGGATGCATCGTCTTCCTGACGCCCAAAGACAAGCGCGACGACGTGGTCCGCGCCCTCGGCGGAGTCGAAGGCCGCGTCCTCGATGCTCAGCCGGTCGCGCACGGCATGACGGTGCGGGTCGAAGACGACAGCGCGGTTCACGTTCCCACGCGTCGCTCGTATCGCGAGACCATGCGGCACTCCGTCGATCAGCTCTACGTCTCCGGCGGAGAAGGCGACTACCGGCCGTACGTCCTCGCCGAGAGCGTCATCACGCACATCGACCCGCGCAGCGGCGTGCATCACACCATCGTCCGCGCCTACATCGCACCGATCGTTCCGAAAGACGGAAGCGTTCGGTGGCACCAGGCGTCGCAGATCAATCCCGACAAGCTCGACATCCGCGCCGTCCCTGATTCGGACCGCAAGCTCGCAATCGACGTCGCGCCCGAGGACCTGACGCAGATCGCCTCGGGGAGCGAAGAGGGATTCAAACAGTTCATCGGCGAGACCGAGCGGCTGCGCATCTTCAACAACGCCGCGTTCAACCTCTACTCCGATCCCGACGAGCCGCGCGCCGCGTTCCTCGAGCGCTGCGTCGAGGAGGCCACCCGCCGGCTCGACGACGAGACCGAGCGCCTCGAGAGCACCTTCCGCCGCCGCATCGACCAGGTCAAAGAGCGGAGCGAGCGCGACACCCGCGACATCGAGAAGGACGAGACCCTCCCGCGAGAGCAGCGCAACGACGTGAACGTGAACTGGGGCCAGGCCCTCTACAACATCACCGCCGGCCGCCCCGCCTCCGCCGTCGCCGAAGCGCCATCCTCCGTCCGCGAGACCGACTACCTGCACAAGATTGCCCAGATCCAGCGCGCCTGGGACCGGGAGCTCGAAACCAAGCGCGAAGCCGTGATGACCCAGGCCCGCGAGATCGAAGAGATCGAGATCGTCCCGACCCCCCGGAACATCGACGTCGCCAAGTACGTCATCCTCTGGGCCGCCGGCCTGCCGTAAACGCCGCGGAATTCGCGGCCCATCAATGCGTTAGAATCACACCAGTCGGGCAGTAGCGCAGCCTGGTAGCGTACCTGAATGGGGTTCAGGTGGTCGGGGGTTCAAATCCCCCCTGCCCGACCAAACCGAACCCATTTCCTATCAACAAGTTCGCCGCATCTTCTTCTCCCGCGCGGCGATTGCGTGCGACTGGTTACTCGGATCGTCGCTCGCTCGCTTCTGCCGCTCGGACTCGGCAGAAGATTCGGGAGCAGCGTGTGGAGTGCCTCGCGCGGCCGAATTCGAGCCGTGATTCTGGTATGAGCTCCGCGCTCATGCAGCACGAATATCGTGCGAATACGATCAGCAAAAAACGCGATGAACCGTGCGTTCGCCACTTAGATCGCAGCCTGTTTTTGAACGCTCAGTAGCCGATACTCGCGCGGCATCCCCTCTTCAGTCGCGCCGCAGGTCAGCCGGCGTGCAACGGCAGCTCGCTCTTCTCGAAAGTCGACGCTGAACGCGTTCGTCGCGTCGTGGATCACTACGCGCCATGCGGAGTCCGAGCGTCGTTCGACGCTCGTGACGCGCGGCGGTTGCATACCGTGGAGAATACCCTCCCGTCGGAGGTAAATCTCTCCCACCTGAGCAGGCCGAGAAAGCGTGCTCCGTCCTCGAAACCAACGTAGTGGGACGTCTCTTCTCCTCAGATGCTCAACTAACACCTCAACCTCCGAGACAGCAACATGGCCGAAGTAGAGGCCCCACGGAAGCACGACGATATTCGCTGCGAACCGATCGCCGCCGATGTGCGAACACTGCCACACGTCGGCCGGCGCGAGTGCCCGCAACGTCGCGTACACGGGATAGCCGAACGTGCCGCAGCACGAATCATGTTGGCCGTGGGTGCAGACCAAGAACAGCAGGCGATCACCCATTGAAACCACTCCTGCCTCATCGAGGGGCGCGACGATCTCGGTCGTTGGAGGCGTTCCGGCGCTGCGCACTCGAATGATGGTCGGTTTCAGGACGCAAGCGTCTCGTCGGATAAAGACCACGCGCGGGTGCTGTGTCTCGCGTAAGAACGAGCGCGCACGATCATAGAGGGGAGCCGGGAGGTGTGGGTCAGTAAGAGGGTCGCGGATCCACGGCGCCGGAAGTTCTTGGAGCAGCCACGTGTCAACCCGCTCCGCGGTCCCGAGCGGCGCCTCTTCGAACGCACGCGAGAGGCCAGCACAGGAAGGGAGGCGCAGAGACATTACTGTGGCGTGACCTGGTGCAACTGTCGGAGAACGATACCGGCATGGATCTCTAAGGGCTCGCGAAGATGCGGGTGGTCCCCATGGAGATCAATCATCCGCAGCAACTCCGCACAAGCGAAGAGCTGCGACCGCAATCCGTCAGGTGTTCCGAGGACGCGCGAAAACGTCGCGGCGACGCGGGTCGTGGCCGCGGGCACGGCGACGGAGAAACAGAGGAGAAACGCAGCGTCCAAGCCGAGGGGCGCCGTCCCCCACCCCTCCCAATCAAAGATCCATGCACCGGGGTTCGTAACGTTCGCCCAATGCAGGTCACCATGCGCCGTCGTCCAGACGTTCACGGTCGCATCCACGCCGGCACCGAAACGCTCGGCAATGCGGCGGCTCACGAGGTCCTGCCGAGTATTCACCCGCGAGGTCTGAACTTGCGCCAGGTTGTCGAGCGATCGACGTAAAGCCGTGAACCATTCATCGTCGACAGGCGCGTCTGAGTGGAGATCGGGCGTCGCCGAGCACGGCGCCTCTGTAATGAGGGTCATCAGATCGGCCCGATATCTCCATCCAGCATCAACCCATTCATATTCATCGAGTAGTTGGGGCTTTCGTACACCGTCGATTGCTTCCGCCGCGCGGATACCGTGCCACAGTCGTTCGTTCCCTGGCGGGTCGCCTTCCCGTGCGACGCGTAGCCAGAAGGCGCCGCTGCCGATTCGTACGCGGGTTCCAGCTGACTTGTAGTGCCATCCATACTGCCGTGGCCAACCGTCAAGTGTTCCATGGACCCGCTCCGCGGCCGTATGAAGGGCTTCGTCGATTGCCGCTTTGTCTTGGAGTTCAGGAACCATGGATCAATTCGAGTATATGGCGGAGGTGCGCACGTTCAAGGGGCGGCAGGCACGCAAGCTCGCGTGCCGTACGTAAATGCTCGCGCGTAGACGCACTCACGAGCACGGCATCCACCCCGGGAACGGACATGACGAAGCGAAGACACGCTTCGGCCGGCGAACGGCCTTGTTCAATCTCGTTCGCGAACGTGTCCTTCACTGCGCCGAGGAGTTCTCCGCCGTGGAGCGGCGAACTCGCATAGACCGCGATACCCGCAAACAGAGCGTCTGCGAGCACGCCGCCGCCGTGGATAACGAGGTCGTACACAGCATCGCTCCTGGCCAGATTGATGGGAAGTTGAACCGCACGAAAGTGATGCCCGTTCCCTGCGACCTCTCGCGCGAGCGCGAGTAATGCAGGGAGGGAGAGGACCGAGGGACGATTTGGCGCGCCAAACCCGCTCCATGTCGCGATCCCGTATTGGCGCAGCTTTCCCCCGCCACAGAACTCCTCGAGGACTTCAAACACACGCGCGAGTACACGAGAAAGGTCAGCCGCCGAACGGGTCGCAAGTTGCTCCTCTGGGTTATGGAGAAAGAAGGTGTCGAGAGCAGAGAGCTGCAGGTCAGCTAGGGTCTCGGCGAAGACGGCGCGCGTGTATCCCGGCGCGAGGACGTGATGTTGGCGCACGATGTCCTCGTCTGCCGCAATGTGCTCTCGAAGGAGAACCGCCGCCTCGTCCGCCGACGTGTACCCCACCTTGCTGCTGATGGTCAGACGATTCCCGCACTCCGATGGCCCACCGCCACGAATGGCCGCGCCGATTTCAGGGATCGCCCGGCCGTGGTGGTAGTTCGGCGCGGTATCGATGAAGCAACATCCGTCTTGGAGGGCCTGTGCGACGACGCCACGAAGATCGCCCCGTATGCGATAGGTCCCGAGGATGATGTTCATTCCGCTCCGTCAGCGACGGTCACAAGTCCGCGCGCTGCAAGATCCGTCACGAGCGCTCGCACCGTTTCCGCGCCGAGGGAGTCGAACCGCGCCGCAAGATCGGCGAATGCGACTGGACCGCCGTTCAGGGCACGCAGCAACGGTTCCGCTTCCGGCGCGAACCGCCAGACCTGTCCAAGTGCCCGGACCTCCACGCGGTCTGCGGAGCAGTGAAACACGACCGGGCGGGGAACGCCGAGAGAAACACGGCTCGAAGAATGAAGATCGTTTTCGGGATCGACGTGCGGCAGATTCAGAATCGGTCGAGCCGATGCGTGCTCATCGTATTCAGCAAGGAATCGCGTGATCGCCTCGCTGTCCCACCGACGCAGAAACTCCTCACGGAGATCGGTGATGTGCTGTCGCAGCACTTCGTCCGAGGCAAACCTTGGTATGTCCACGCGCGCAAGGTCCGCCTTCCGCATCTCATCGACGAGCCAGCTCAGGAAGTGCGTCCCGTCACGGTTCGTGATACCAAAGGTGAGATGAAGGCTCGCCCCCTCCATGGCACGGGCGTCGTGCCACCATCCCCGCGGCAGATAAAACACATCGCCCGGCGATAAGACGAGTTCTTCCACAACGTCTGTTGGCGTTGGCTCATTCGGCTCGCTGTCGCGGTAGAGCGGGTACGGACGCTGTACACCATAGAGGCGCCAG
Organism: Thermoanaerobaculia bacterium; assembly: GCA_036488085.1. Taxonomy (GTDB): domain Bacteria; phylum Acidobacteriota; class Thermoanaerobaculia; order Gp7-AA8; family Gp7-AA8; genus DASXHZ01. Next base: position 4,099 of record DASXHZ010000099.1, on the reverse strand, counting down.
TGCTTCGTGCCGGCGACTTGCAGGACGATCACATCGTGATCATCCCAGTGGCAGGAAAATCCCCGTTCTGGCCGCCAACTCGCGTACAAGTTTGCCTGTGTCCGCTCGTGGAGGATGTGCTCAAGTTCGTCCGCTACGGCCCGGACGCGCGGGAGAATCTCGTCAATCGCATCAACGACGAGGGTGTTGCCTTCGGCAAGGAGAGCGGTCAGGCGCGACGGGATGACTTCGCTCAGCCGTACGCCCCGGCGGGACGTCAGCGAGCGAATATAAGACGACTCATCGACGGGTTTCCCGTCACGGACGACGCGTAACCGCGGGGCTGTCAGCCGATGCGTTTCGAGGACGCGGCTCAACTCATCCCAACGTACGAGCGAGGGAACCGACTGAATTCCGCGAACGCGATGCGGCTTTTGACCCCACGACTCCGCAAAAAACGCGGCGTCGAGGACGCCTTGCAGCACGAAATGGTCTCGCTACTACGCGACGGCGTTGTTCGTCGGCGGTGGTGCGTTGTCGTTCGAGTCGCTGCGGCCCGTCGAGCCTCCGTCGGACGTTTCGCGCTCCTCACGTACGCGTACGCGGCGCAACTCTTCCACGGACTCCAAGAGGGATCGCTTTCGGTCGTCGGCCATCCTTGTACCTCCTCTGCGTTACTGCCTGCGAGCATTATACCAGGAGGGATGGCAACAATCCCTCTTTTTTTGGAGAGATGGGCACGCGAGCACGACGCCGAGCTCATCCAGTACGACCGCCTCATCAGTACTTCCCGACTCGCGTGACCCCCTTTGAGGCACTCCAGACTGGTGTAGAAATCGCGCGACTTACCTTTTCAACAGGACGGAAGCGCTTCGTTCGTCTAGCAGCCTGCTGCGGCACCCGGATCGGCTTCTCCAAAACCACTCTTGGCAACGTCCCGAGCGTCACCGTTGTACTCGACGGGCGCCAGATCGGAAACGCGCTCGCCGCCAACGCGTCTATCTAGATCGGATATCGCTATCACGATGCCCTGCACATGACGTTCGCGGCTATCCTCAGGTGGTCGCCAGTGTTCTCCGGATCGAAAGAACGTCCTCGGTCTAAAACCTGCGGCGCGGGCACACCAGTCTCGAAGAGAATTCCGCGGCAGATATTACCGCCGTGTCTTTGATCGCGGAGAGCGACGTCGCTTCCTGTTCGGCGCATCGTGTTCTGCGGCTTCCTTCTGGTGCTGCACGATCAATCGCAGTTGCTTGTCGCTGATCCCGAGCTTCGCCGCAACCTCGGCGAGCTTCGGCTCCTTCTCGGGTTCCGCTTTGAGCGCGGTCATCGCTTTCTTTACTAAATACCCTTCGAACTCCTCGACGTTCGTGATGAAATCGAAATCCGGTGCACCTTGTGCGTCGACGGGCGCGGCAAACGTCCCCGTTTTCTCGTCGAGGAGCTTTTTACTCCCGCAGCCATCTCGCGCACGCGGCCACCCTCTACCCAATGGCCGATCTTCTGGCTCTCGCGGTACTGGTGCGTCGCCGTCGTGTAATCGTCCTCGGCGATGTGGATCATCGCGGAGACGAGCAGCAGCATCACCCGATTGCGCGTGTCGTGCTTCGTCATTACCTCCTGCGCGTCGTGGAGCGCTACCTTCGCCTCACCGAGGAGCCTGCGGTCGGCAGGCGCGCCAGCGACCGCCCGGTGGTACCACGCGATCGCGAGCGTGATGTTCGCGCGCCGCTTGATGCGTGCAAGTCCGATCGTGTCGGCGATATCGTGCGCCTCGATCGCGGCCGTGACGGCCTTGCTGTGCTCCCTGTCGCGGCGCTCGATCCGCGACAACGCGATTAACCCGTTCACCTTCCACTTCGCGTTGTCCGTCGCGCGCGCTCGCTTCAGCAGGTCCGCCACTTCGTCCCGCGCGTCGGGAATCTGACGTTGCTGCATCTTCGTCAGCGCCAACTCGTAGTGCGCCCGATACCACGACTCTCCGTCGCGCGCGTCGAAGAAGCGAGCCGACTCCTCGAGGTTCAGGCGCGCGGACCGAAGGCGTTCATCGTCTGTTTCGCCCGCAGCGCCGCGCTCGATCGATCCGAGCAGCAACCGTGCGTGATTCCGCAGCATTGCATCCTCCGTGAGATCGAGGAGGAGGCGGCCCGCGACGACGACTGTGTGCGCATCCTCGAATCGACCTTGCTCCCGCAGGCATTGCCCGAGTCCGAGCGCCAGTGCTTTCGCGATGCTGTAGCGTGCCGCACGGCGATCCACCACATCGGGCTGCCCACCCGCGAGCCGCGACTTGCGCGTGATCCTGTTGCGATGCGGTCGCGAGGGACTTCTGATACCACTGGGTGGCCGCGACGTAGTTTCCTTCGTGGAACGCGAGCTTGCCCGCCCCGTAGTAAAGCTGGATGAGGAGGCCTTCGGGCTGAGGGTTGAGTTCCTCCGCGAGTTGGCGCGCACGGTGAAGGACCGCTTTGCTCGCTTGAACGTTCGCGTGTGGTGGTCGGTAGTGCGCGACCGAGAGCTGCCACAGGTAGTACAGCTGCTGGCGGTATAGCTTCCAGTCGGTGCTCTTGGGATCGAAGCCATCCGTGGGGGTTCGCAGACGCGCCTCATCACTCAACATGGCCATTACGACTTTCTCGAACGGGAGCAGTACCTCGCGGGCGCGGTCGTAATCTCCGTCGTGCTCCGCGATTTCCGCTTCGAGGGTGACGCGCCGCAGCAGGGTAACGTCGTTGTCGGTCGCGAGCCGACGCGTTACCGGTCGTGTCGGCAATGGCGGGTGCATGGTTTCGAGGATTCCTCGCGCCTCGTCGTGATGACCCGCGCGCACAAGATCTAGCGCCAGTTTCAACGGCATCGTCGCCTGTCCTTTCGACACTTCTCCCACCCGGAAGGTCCAAAAAAATCTGCCCTTCCGGGCGTGAAACCGGGTTCGGGCCGGGCCCTGCAAAACTTACGTATGGCCGCATATTGTCGTTCCATCGAACCTGTTCGTGCCAGAGCGACCTCACGGCGCTCCTCCGTTGTTCCACCCAGAGCACCTCCTCTTCATCTCCTTCCCGTCGTCGGTCGAGCCCCCGTAAAGGAGGAAACGACATGATCAAACGTAGCCGCAGACGCACGCGCAAGAGCTCGAGATCGATCTCGCGGCTCTCATCGCCGTCCCGTCTCGCGCCGTTGGTGCTCGCCGCGACCACATTCATGTTTCTCGTCCTCGGTGCGGTGTGGCCGTTCGTTGCGCCAGGAGAACCCTTCCCACTCACCTTCGAAGCCGTCTACCACCTCGTTGTCGCCTCGACGCCCGTCGTTGGCGCGATCGAGAGCATCGCGTCATTGCTTACGATCGTGGTCTGGGTCGGCATCGTCATGATTCGCGGGGCGAGCGGCGAGTACCGCAGCGGATCGACGACAAAGATCCGACGACGCAAACGTCGAGATCCCACGGATGCTACGACACGCGGAGCACCGCGCGTGAATCTCATCGGAGAGGAGGCGCAGGGCGGTGCGACGCTTGATGCGTCGCCCAAGCAGCCGCGACGACAGCAGCGAGTGATCGGCCCGCGCTCCGCACCGATTTCGGAATGAAGCGTTCAGCGCGACTCGGATGTTCAATGCATCACGAGTTGCGGGAAGTCGCGCCTGCATTCCAAACCCGTCCGCCGTCGTCGACGCCTGACCAGGGCCTCTAACGCTCCACCGCGTTTCCGTTCGGTCGATCCAACTCGGGCCGTTCTTTGTCGTGGAAAGCTCGCGCCTAGTACGCGCCTGGTGACGCGGTTTTGACCTCGCATCCCGAGATGTTCCGGGAACGCTCATTCGCGCAAGCGCGTGGTAGCATAGAAGTTGAACGAAGGAGGTCCCATGACATCTCGTGATGGGGCTTCATGGGGTTCAGGTGGTCGGGGGTTCAAATCCCCCCTGCCCGACCAACCACGCCCCTCACGAACCCCGAGGCTCGGGGGTCACGCCCATTCGTCACGCCGTCGTAGTGATGCACGCGGAGGCTAGTTCACTAGGTCCGGAGGCTAGCTCACTAGGTCCGGAGGCTAGCTCACTAGGTCCGGAGGCTAGCTCACTAGGTCCGGAGGCTAGCTAGCTAGGTCCGGAGGCTAGCTAGCTA
>DASXHZ010000092.1:0-93735 GCA_036488085.1 Thermoanaerobaculia bacterium | reverse complement strand
CCCCCGTCACGGTGACGGAGTAGCTGCCGCTGGCACTGACGGTGATCGACTGCGTCGTCGCGCCGTTGGACCACGCGTACGAGGCGGCCGCTGACGCGGTGAGCGTGACGGAGCCGCCGGTGCAGAACGACGTCGGGCCGGAGGCGGTGATCGCCGGCGCCGGGAGCGGGTTGACGGTGACAGCCGTCGCCGCGGAGCTCGCGGTGCAGCCGTTCGCGTCGGTGACGGTGACGCTGTAGTTGCCGGACGCATTCACCGCTATCGCCTGCGTCGTTGCGCCGGTCGACCAGAGGTAGCTCGACGCAGAAGAGGCGGTCAGCGTCACGTTGCCGCCGGCGCAGAACGTCGTTGCGCCTGAAGAGCTGATGGCCGGAGTCGGGAGGGGATTCACTGTCACACCTGTCGCGGCCGAGGTTCCGCTGCAGCCGTTCGCGTCGGTGACCGTCACGCTGTAGTTGCCGGACGAGTTCACCGTGATCGCCTGCGTCGTCGCGCCGTTCGACCAGAGGTATGTCGCGTAGCTCGGAGCAGTCAGCGTCACACTGCCGCCTGCGCAGAAGGTGGTCGGACCGCTCGCCGTAATCGTCGTATCCGGCACGTCGACGGTAACAGACACCGCATCGGCAAATGCGAAGCACCGATCCGTGCCGTAGGCGGCGAGATGGATCGTGATCAACCCAGGTCCGGTCGGCGAGAACGTAATCTGCGATGTGCCGTCGCCGCTGATGATCGTGGCGTTGTCCACGGACCAGTGGTAATCGTTGTACGGACCGTCGCTCGCCGTCGCGTGCACGACGCCGTTCAAACAAGTGCGCGTCGCATCAAGCCCGATAGTTGGTGTAGGAAAGTTTCTGGGAGAAATGATTGCGGAACTAGTCGCGGAACAGCCATTCGAGTCGGTAACGGTGACCGACACGGTCAGATCCGTCGATCCCGCTTTGCCGACCGTGAAGGTATTCGTCGTCTCACCAGACCTTTCAAGGCCCGCGGACGCACTCCATGCATACGATGCGTAACCCGCGGGAACGGTCGCAACGACGCTCGTTTCGGGACAGAACGAGGGAACGTCGAAGGTGATGACTGGCGCTGCCAGCGAGTTCACGACGACGCTCGTCGCAGCCGAGGTTCCGCTGCAGCCGTTCGGGTCGGTGACCGTCACGCTGTAGTTGCCGGAGGCGTTCACTGTGATCGCCTGCGTCGTGGCGCCGTTGGACCAGAGATAGCTCGAAGCGCTCGACGCCGTCAGCGTCACGCTGCCGCCGGCACAGAACGTGGTCGGGCCGGAAGCGCTGATCGTCGGAGTTGGCAGCGCGAAGACGGTGACGGCCGTCAGGTCGCTCGTGGCGCTGCAGCCGCCGGCATCGGTGACGGTGACCGTGTAACTGCCGCTCGCACCGACGAAGATCGACTGCGTCGTCTGGCCGTTCGACCAGAGATAGCTCATGAAACCCGACGGCGCCGTGAGGGTGACCTCTCCGCCGTTGCAGAAAGTGGTCGGCCCACCCGTGGTCACGGCCGGCTTGTCGATCGTGCGGATGGCGACCGTCGCGCTATTTTCGGCCGTGCAGCCGCGATCGTCCTGCACCGTCACGTGCAGCACCGGCGCGATGCCGCTGCCGTCGCCGGCGAAGTAGACGTTCTGCGTGTTCGCGCTGCTCGTGATCGCGCCGTGCTCGATCGTCCAGGTGATGTTCATCCACGAGCCAGACGACGGACCGTCGATCGACGCCTGGTTGTAGCCGTTCGTCGGGCAGATGTTGGGTGTCTGCAGGTGAATGTCGGGTGCGGCGATCGTACGGAGCACAACCATCGCTTGATTTGACGCCGTACAGCCGCGATCGTCCTGAACCGTCACGTGCACGACCGGCGCGATCCCGCTGCTATCGGCGTTGAAGTAGATGTAATTGTCGTTCGGCCCGTTCGAAATCGTGCCGTGATCGACAGACCACGTGATGTTCATCCACGACCCCGCGGGCGGGTTGTCGATCGACGCGTAGTTGTAGGTGCCCGCCGGGCAGATATCCGGCATGTTGAGATGAATCTGGGGCGCAGCGATCGTGCGGATGGACACCGTGGCTTGGCTGGACGCCATACACCCGCGATCGTCCTGAACCGTCACGTGCACGACCGGCGCGATCCCGCTGCTATCGGCGTTGAAGTAGATGTAATCGTTGTTCGGCCCGTTCGAAATCGTGCCGTGATCGACAGACCACGCGATGTTCATCCACGACCCCGCGGGCGGATTGTCGATCGACGCGTAGTTGTAGGTGCCCGCCGGACAGATATCCGGCATGTTGAGATGAATCTGGGGCGCAGCGATCGTGCGGATGGACACCGTGGCTTGATTGGACGCCATACACCCGCGATCGTCCTGAACCGTCACGTGCACGACCGGCGCGATCCCGCTGCTATCGGCGTTGAAGTAGATGTAATTGTTGTTCGGCCCATTCGAAATCGTGCCGTGATCGACAGACCACGTGATGTTCATCCACGACCCCGTGGGCGGGTTGTCGATCGACGCGTAGTTGTAGGTACCGGCCGGGCAGATATCCGGCATGCTGAGATGAATCTCGGGCGCAGCGATCGTGCGGAGCGACAGCGTCGCGCTGTTCGTCGCAGAGCAGCCTCTGTCGTCCCGCACCGTTACATGGACGACCGGGGGGATCCCGCTGCTATCGGCGTTGAAGTAGATGTAATTGTTGTTCGGCCCATTCGAAATCGTGCCGTGATCGACAGACCACTCGATGTTCATCCACGATCCCGTGGGCGGGTTGTCGATCGACGCGTAGTTGTAGGCGCCCGCCGGACAGATATCCGGCATGTTGAGATGAATCTCGGGCGCCGGGATCGTGCGGATGGACACCGTGGCTTGGCTGGACGCCATACAGCCGCGATCGTCCTGCACCGTCACGTGCACGACCGGCGCGATCCCGCTGCTATCGGCGTTGAAGTACATGTAGTTGTTGTTCGGCCCGCTCGAAATCGTGCCGTGATCGACAGACCACGTGATGTTCATCCACGACCCCGTGGGCGGGTCGTCGATCGAAGCGGAGTTGTACGCGCCCGCCGGACAGATATCCGGCATGTTGAGATGAATGTCCGGCGGGGCGAGCGTTGCCATCGCGACCGTCGTCGTCGCCTCGCTCCCGCAATACTGGTCGTCTGAAACACGAACACGAACCGTGATCGGCTGGTTCGAGCCGTCAGGGTAGAAGTGAACGCCGTTTCCGTAAGTCGTCTGTGTCGGCTGATACGGATAGCTCGTTCCGCTGAAATAAGCGTTCGTGACGTCCCACTGGACGTTCGACCACTGTCCACCCTCTGCGGGAGTGGCGACGCTCAGATCGCCGCCCGTACCAGACGGGCAGACCTGCGCCGGCGCGGTGATCACCGGGGGAGCAATCGACCGCATCGCGATAGTCGTCGTCGCCTCGTTCCCGCAATACTGGCCGTCCGTAACACGGACACGAACCGTGATCGGCTGGTTCGAGCCATCGGGGTAGAAGTGAACGCCGTTTCCGTAAGTCGTCTGTGTCGGCTGATACGGATAGCTCGTTCCGCTGAAATAAGCGTTCGTGACGTCCCACTGGACGTTCGACCACATCCCACCTTCCGCAGGATCCGCGACGCTCAAATCGCCGCCCGTACCTGACGGACAGACCTGCGCCGGCGCCGTGATGACCGGCGGGGCAATCGTGCGAACACCGATCGTTGTCGTCGCGTCGGCCATGCAGTACTGGTTGTCGGTGACGCGCACATGCAGCGTGACCGGCTGGCCGCTGCCATCGGGATAAACGTGGACCGAACTGCCGGTCGTCGAGCTCGACTGATACGGATACGTGTTCGTGTAGAAGTAACCGTTCGTCGCATCCCACTGCGCGCTCAACCACGATCCGCCGCCGGCCGGGTCCGAAACGCTGGCGTCTGTACCAGGGCCGGACGGGCATATCTGCGCAAGGGTCGTGATCGTCGGCGAGTCGATGGAGTGCAAAGGAACCGTGACGCTGTTCGTCGACGGGCAGCCGTTCGCGTCGGTCACCGTGACCGACAGCACGACGTCACCCGATCCGTCGGACGTGAAAGTGACGTTGCCATTCGTGTCGCTCGAGAGGTTGGCAGTGTGAGTGCCCCCCCACACGTAGCTGGCCATACCCGGCGTCGTGGACGCTGAGTCCTGCGCTCCGGCGCAGATCTCCGCGTTCTGCAGCGTGATCGGAGGCGGCGACGGCGGCGGACAACTTTGCGCGTAGATCGCTGAAAACAGAGGGGTAACGAGGCAGACGAGAGCCGTCGCGACGGCGACCTGACGATGCACTGAGACCTCCAAATTGTACCGGGCTGGAATGGGGCAGACGGAGCGTAATCGACGGAACGAATTACCGCAATAGGAAAGTGCCGACCGACCAGGCGGTTCGGAAACCGCTTACATCCGCCGTTGGAAGCCCCTGCCCCACCGCCGCGTTACCACCGCCCGTGAAGCGCTCCACCCGTGAGATTCGCATCGGAAACGTGACGATCGGCGGCGACCACCCGATCGCCGTCCAGTCGATGGCCGCCACCCGTACGCAGGACATCCCGGCGACCATCCGCCAGGTGGAGTTGCTCGAAGCCGCCGGCGCCGACGTCATCCGCATCGCCGTCGACAACCCGAAAGACGTCGCCGCGCTCGCCGAGATCCGTGCCGCCCGCCCCCACGCCAACCTCTCGATCGACCTCCAGGAGAACTACCGCCTCGCCGAGAAGGTCGCGCCGTACGTCCAGAAGATCCGTTACAACCCCGGGCACCTCTACCACCTGGAGCGCGAGAAGCCGGTGCGCGACAAGGTTGCGTACCTGGTCGGCATCGCGCGCGACCACGGCTGCGCCATGCGGATCGGCGTCAACGCCGGCTCGGTCGATCCCGAGAAGATCGCGAAGTACCCGAAGGACGACTCCATCACGCCGATGCTCGACTCTGCGCTCGAGCACTGCGCGATGCTCGACGATCTTGGCTTCGACCAGTACTGCGTCTCGATCAAAGACTCCGACCCGAACAAGGTCATCGACGCGAACATCCGCTTCGCCGAGGCGCGCCCAGACGTGCCGCTCCATCTCGGCGTGACCGAGGCGGGGATGCCGCCCGACGGCATCATCAAGACCCGCGTCGCCTTCGAGCAGCTCATCACGCGCGGCATCGGCGACACGATCCGCGTTTCGTTAACGCTTCCGTTCGAGAAGAAGGGCGACGAGATCATCGTCGGCCGGCAGATCCTCGACGACATCGCCTCCGGCCGCTTCCGCTCCGTCCCGCGCTTCGAGCAAAGCGGGATGAACATCATCAGTTGCCCGTCGTGCTCGCGCGTCGAGAACGAAGCGTTCATCGACTTGGCACAGAACGTCAAAGAAATGACGGCGTATGCGAAGGACCATGACATTACGATTGCCGTCATGGGATGCCGCGTGAACGGACCGGGCGAGACCGACGACGCCGACCTCGGCATGTGGTGCGCGCCGAGCTTCGTGAACCTCAAGCGCGGCGAGCAGACCCTCGGCCAGTTCACCTACGACGAGATCCTCGGGCGGGTCCGCGAGGAGCTCGACCGCATCATCGAGGAGCGCAAACTCACCGCGTGAAACGCCTTCACTACCTCGCGATCTCGCTCGCGATCATCGTCCTCGATGCGCTGAGCAAGTGGCTCGTCGCGGCGCGCATCGATCTCCACGAGTCCATCACCGTCATCCCGAACGTCTTCGAGATCGTGCATGTCCGCAACACCGGCGCCGCGTTCGGCATCGGCGCGAACACCGACTCGCACCTCGTCCCGATGCTCCTCAACGGCGGGGCGATCGTCGTCTTCTGCGTCGTGGTCGTCTACGCGCTACGCACCGCGGTCACCGACCGCATGCTGCAAGTCGCCCTGCACCTGATCCTCGGCGGCGCGATCGGGAACCTCGTCGACCGCTTCCGGTTCGGCTACGTCGTCGACTTCCTCGACTTCTACGTCCGCGACCACCACTGGCCCGCGTTCAACGTCGCCGACAGCGCCATCTGCATCGGCATCGCCCTCCTCTTCCTCGACATGAAGAAACATCCCGAGGAGAAGGAAGTCGTCAGCGCCGAGACAACATAGCGATTGTATCCGCGTCCGCATCACGCTTGACCGCCCGCAGCATCCCGGTGAGCTCCTCGACATGATGGTCGTTGAAGATCCACCCTTTCGCGCGGAGGGCGTCCATGCCGGCGACGAGGCCCTCGATCTGCGTGGCCGAAGGATGATCGAGCGTCCTGTCGGCGCCGGCTTTCGCATAGATCGCGACGATCGCTTCCCGTACGTGCGCGAGTCGCGCGTGATCGAGCCAGATGCCGCGCACCATGACGTCGCGGGGATCGCGTAGGTTGCGCGAGGTGAGCAGCGGATTCTTGTCGAGCAACAGCAGATCCGCGCGCTTCCCAACCTCGATCGATCCGAATGAAGCCGGATCGCCGAGCGCGATCGCCGCATTCACCGTTGCCGTACGCAGCACCTCGGCGACCGGCATCCCGAGCGACTCCATCGTCTCGAGCTCGTCGTGGAGCGCAAAGCCGCGGATCGAATTCGGATAGCCGCCGCCGGAATCTGTCCCCGCGATGAAGCGCTGCGTCACCGGCAGCAGCTTCTTGAAGATCTCCTGAGACAGAGTCCACACCGTCCGTGACGCGTCGGCGTCGTGTCCCGTCACCCCCTCGGGCCATTCGGCTCGGGCGCGCGCGGAGACGAGCTGCGCGTCGGGCGTCGCCATGAACGCACGCGTCTCGTCCACCGTCATCCCGCCGCGGCGGTTCGTCAGCGTCGGCGCGATCCAGACGTCGGCCCCCTTGACCTCGTCGAGCCAATCCTCCGGCGACATCGTCAGCGTCCGATCGAGATAGAAGCCCTTGAAATGCTCGAATGTGTACTGCCCCTCTTCGATCGCGTGCTTCACCGAGACCTCATGCGGGATGTGACCGACGAAGCGGATGTGCTCCTGGCGCGCGGTCTCCGCAATCGCGTCGTAGAGCGGCAGCGGCATCACGTTGTGCACCTTGATGTAGTCGTAGCCCGCTGCCTTCTGCTCCCGAACGACGCTCCGCGCCTGTTCCGGCGTCTTGATCACGATCGCGTACCACCCCATCGGCGCGCCGTTGAGGATCGTGCCGGTGACATAGGTCGTCGGCGCCAGCAGCCGGTTCGCGCGAATGGCCGCGCGCACCTTCAGCAGCCACGGATAACCGTCCATCTCGCGCACGGTCGTGACGCCGTGGAGCAGGTCGAGCAGATAGTCGGCGTGCGTCTGCACCGTGTGCACGTGAACGTCGGTGAGGCCGGGGAAGAGGAACTTGCCACGAGCATCGATGCGCCGCACGCCGGCGGGAATGTTCGTCTTCGTGCGCGGACCGACGACATCGATCCGGCCGTTCCTCACCACGACAGTCTGATCGTGCAGAACCGAGGTCCCTTCCGTCATTGGAATCACCTCGGCGCCGACGAACGCCACGTCCTCCGGGTTCGACTCCTCCGACAGCTTCTGCATCAGTTGATCGGTGCGCAGGCGCTCGAAGAAACGGCCCCAGTGCGGAGTCTCGTCGTCCTGTCCGATGACGGCGGCCGGCAGAATCACCAGCGTGATGCAGAGAACGCCCGCGAGATGTTTTCCGGTCACTTTCCCTCCGATTTGCGACGGCTCGACATCCAGTCGATGACCACTTCGATGCCGTCGAGGTAGTGCTGTTCGATTCGCTGCGCGGCGCGGTCGACCCGCTTCCGGGCGATGTCTTCGATGATCGCCGCGTGCTCGTTTCGCGACTCCAGCGGCTTGTGCATGCCGCGGCGCGAGGCTCCGTCGAAGCGGCGCGCCAGCATCCGCTGCTGTTCGAGCGCGGTCAGCAGCCGCGCATTCGGACAGCGGGAGACGATGAGGCGATGGAACTCCTTGTCGAGCGTGAAGAGGCGCTCGCTCCGCAGGCCGGCGCGGATCTCGTCGTTGACCGCGCGGAGCGCCGCAACGTCCGGGAGACGGTCGGGTGCCGAGAGCCGCAGCGCCATCGCCTCGAGCGCCGCGATGATCGGATAGATCTCCCGCACCAGCGAGGCGTCGGCGCGAGCGATGCGGAAACCCTTTCCGGCGTCGACCTCGACCAGCCCCTCATGGCTCAGCCGCGCGATCGCCTCGCGGACGGGCGTACGGCTGATCCCCAGCATCGAGGCGAGCCGCGGCTCGCTCAGATCGTCGTCCGGCGAGAGCTGCCCGTCGAGAATCCATTCACGAAGACGGTCGCACGCGTCGTCTACCAGCGTGCGCCGCACCAGCGGCGGCATCGGCATCTGTATACAGTATACAAACCGCCTTCAGCCGCCGCTGTCATGCCTTTGACGCGGCACTAACTCGACTGCTTCGACATCTCCGCAGCCCACGTTTCGAGAAGCGTTTTCAGCGATTGGTCAGCAGCCTGGGCTTCGCGCTGAAGTGCGATCGCGTATCGTGGCGAATCGCGGTGAACAAAGCGCGCGGCCTCTTCGACGTCAGTCCACGCGAGCCGGGTCCATCTTACTCGCCGGTCCAACGCGCGATCCGCTGCTCGATCTCGTCGTCCGGAATGAAGTCGCCGCGTTCTGCGGCATCGATACCGGCGTCGATCTTCTGTTGCACGTAGACGTGGTAGTGAATGTCTTCATACGAAGCATCCGTCGGAAGCTCGTCGAGCAACCGGCACACTGCCTCCTTCGGATCGTTCTACCCATCTACGTTCGTCGGGCTCATTTTCACGCGGTGCGCATCCACCCTCCTCCACCCTGTCACCCTGTCCTACGAACGGATGTTCAACACTGTTGCACCATCGTTATTGAGATGACAGAGTGCGGCACCTATGCGCCTAGCCGAGTTCATCGTCGCGAATGTCGAACCGATCCTCGTGGAGTGGGAGCGGTTCGCGCGCAGCCTTTCCCCAGGAACCGACATGGACATCGTCGCGCTGCGCGACCATGCCGAAGAGATACTCCAAGCTGCTGCGCGCGACATGCTGGCCCCTCAGAGTGCCGACGAGCAGTCCGCCAAGTCGAAAGGTCATGGGGGCACGGGAACGGAAAGCGCTCACCTCGATGGAGCATCCAAAGAGCACGCGATTGCCCGGCTTGTCTCGGGCTTCAACTTGATCGAGGTGGTTTCGGAATACCGGGCGCTGCGCGCGTCGGTGCTACAACTTTGGGCTGGAAGCGTCCATCGAGCCGACGAGAACGACCTGCAGGACCTCACCCGGTTCAACGAGTCGATCGACCAATCGCTCGGGGAAGCGGTGCGGAGTTACCACGACCGGCTCAACGATTCGCGCGAGTTGTTTCTCGCGACACTGGGCCACGATCTTCGGAACCCTCTGACTGCGATCGTCGTCTCCGCGGCGCTAGTCACTCGAGCCGGACAGCTCGACCCCGAAAACACTCAGATCGCGTCGCAGATAACCGATTCCGCCCAGGTCATGAGCCGGATGATCGACGATCTGCTCGATTTCACTCGGGCCAGACTGGGGGGCGGTATTCCCCTTTCCCTTGGGGCGATGGACCTCGAGCCGCTTTGCCGCGATGTGCTCGCCGAATTTCGCGCCGCTCGTCCGGAAAAAAGGCTGCGTCTCGAGTCCGCCGGCGACACACGCGGGGAATGGGACGCCGACCGGCTGCGTCAAGTCGTCTCCAACCTGATTGCGAACGCTCTCGAGCACGGCGAGGAAGGTGCTTCGGTTGACGTATCGCTGACCGGCGAAGGCTCCGACGTCCTCTGCGCGGTGGCGAACCAAGGATCGCCGATTCCGTCCGATGCGCTGCCGACGCTGTTTCACCCGTTTGTCCGCGGAGCGTCTCCCTCCGGCAGAACTCAGTACGGACGTCTCGGATCCATTGGTCTCGGCTTATATATCGTGCGAGAAGTGGTGGCCGCACATGACGGCTCGATCTCAGTCACTTCGTCGGAATCGGCCGGGACAGTTTTCACCGTCCGCCTTCCGCGTCGCTCATCCTTGCACGAGCATCGTTGACATGTGAGAGAGTACGGCAGCTATGCGACTGGCCGAGTTCATGGTCGCGAATGTCGAACCGATCCTCGTGGAGTGGGAGCGGTTCGCACGCAGCCTTTCCCCAGGAACCGACATGGACATCGTCGCGCTGCGCGACCATGCCGAAGACATCCTTCAAGCTGCCGCCCGCGACATGCTGGCGCCTCAAAGTGCTGTCGAGCAGTCGGATAAGTCGAAGGGTCACGCGACCGATTTTCACGGCGTCCTGAAAATTTTCGCGACGAGATGCCGTTTTAGTTGCTTTATCGTCAAGATCTCGTGAAACGCGGCTGACTCCGAGCAGCCGGTTGTGGAACGAATCGCCACGAATAACCGTTGCCATTTCACCGGAAACCCGTATCCTCATCGCAACCCACACGCACGGCCCCGGCCGGAAAACTGTTCACGCCATCATCAGGAAGGACGCCTCGTCGATGAATGCTCGTCGTCTTGCTGTAGCAGTAGCTTTTTGTTTCCTGTTCGCGGCCAACATGTTCGCCGCTTCGAACATCGTCATCAGCCAGCTTTACGGCGGCGGCGGCAACGCCGGGGCGACCTACAAGAACGACTTCATCGAGATCTTCAACCGTGGCAACGCGGCGCAGAGCCTCGCGGGATGGTCGGTCCAGTACGCCAGCTCCACCGGGACGACGTGGACCGCGACGAACCTCAGCGGCACACTGCAACCGGGTCAGTACTACCTGATCCAGGAATCGGCTGGAGCGGGCGGCACGACCAGCCTGCCGGCGCCTGACGCCACCGGCAACATCGCGATGAGCGCCACGGCCGGAAAGGTGGCGCTGGTGAGCTCGACGACGCCGTTGACGGGCGCCTGCCCGGCGGGGTTCGTCGACATGGTCGGCTTCGGAGCGGCGAACTGCTTCGAGGGAACAGCGACTCCTGCGCTGACGAACACCACGGCGGCGATCCGGAACGGTAGCGGTTGCACCGACACGGACAGCAACTCAGCCGACTTCACCGTCGCAGCACCGGCTCCGCGGAACACCGCGTCGCCGGTCCACCCGTGCGGCGTCGTCGTCAATAACCCACCGGTGATCAACGCGCCGGCGAATCCGATCACCACCGTCTTGCAGAACGCGGCGCCGTTCAACGTTACCGTGACCGGCAGCGACGACAACAACGTCCTGAACTGGTCGGCGACGGCCGGCACGGGCGTCTCGAGCGTCGTCGTGGCGGGCGGCCAGGGGACGACCAGCGTCACCTATACAGTCACCCTCGTCAGCAACTACACCGGCACAGCGACCTTCACGGCGACGCTCAGCGACAACGTGAACGCGGCCGTCAACCAGGCGGTGAACATCACCGTCAACTCGGCAGCGACCGACAATCCGCCGGCGATCAACGCTCCCGCCAATCCGATCGCCACCGTGACCGAGAACGCCGCTCCATTCAACGTGACGCTGAGCGGCACCGACGATCACAGCGTTTACTCATGGTCGGCGACCGCCGGGACCGGCATCTCGTCTGTCACCGTGTCGAATGCGACGACGAGCACCGCGACATTCAACGTGACTCTCACGAACAACTTCACCGGTACGGCGACGTTCACTGCCTCGCTGTCCGACGGCGTGAACGCCCCCGTCACGCAGGTCGTGAACATCGCGGTCAATCCTCCCGCGATTCCCGCGGGCACGATCGTCATCGGCCAGTTCTACGGCGGCGGCCACAACTCCGGCTCGACGTACAACAACGACTACATCGAGCTGTTCAACCGCACCAACGGGCCGGTCTCGGTGGAAGGGTGGGCCGTTCAGACGTACTCGTTCGGGACGAGCGCGTGGGCCGCGACGCCGCTCCACGGCACGATCCAGCCGTACAGCTATTACCTCGTCCAGGAGGCGCAGGGAACGACGGCGACCGGCGGCACCACGCCGCTGCCGACGCCTGACGCCGTCGATACGAACGACGTCGGCTCCACGGCGGGCCGCATCGCGCTGACCAGCACGGCGGTCGTTCTGCCCGACGCGTGCTCGGCACGCGGCGACATCCTCGACTTCATCGGCTACAGCAGCAGCTCGAACAACGCGACCTGCGCCGGACGTACGACGATTCCGACGTCGCTCTCGAACACTCTGGCCGGATTCCGCACCCTCGGCGGCTGCACGTTCAACAACAACAATGCCGACTGGGCCGTCGCGCCTCCCGCGCCGCGCAACTCGGCGTCTCCGATCAACGACTGCACGACGCATCCGCAGGCGATGCAGCACGTGATGATCAGTCAGGTGTACGGCGGCGGCGGGAACAGCGGCGCCACCTACGCGAACGACTTCGTGGAGCTGTACAACCCGCTCGACACCGACGTCCCGCTCGACGGCTGGTCGATTCAGTACGCCTCCACCACCGGCAACGGCTGGTCGGGCCAGATCCAACCGCTCGGCGGCGTCATCCAGTCCCACAACTACTTCCTCATCAAGCTCGCCAGCGGAACGACGGGCGAAGGGCTGTCGGTGGACGGCGCGAACGTCATTGGCAGCATCAACATGGCGGCGGGCGCCGGCAAGATGGCTCTGGTGAAGCGATTCTCAGGGCTCTCGGGCAACTGCCCGATCGGCGATCTCGACCTGGTCGACTTCATCGGCTACGGCACCGGCACCGACTGCTTCGAGGGCGGCGCTCCCGCGCCGACTCTCTCGAACACGCAGTCGGCCGTCCGCGCGAACGAGACGGACACTGACCAGAACAGCGTCGATTTCACCAAGCAGACGCCGAATCCGCACGGCGGTCCGGGCGGACTGGTGCCGCTGCCCCCGAACGTGACCAGTTTCGAGCCGTCCACGACGAACGCGCCGTACGACGCCACCGTCCGTATCGACTTCGGCGAAGCGGTGACCGTCGCGAGTGGCTGGTACTCCATTAACTGCGCGTCGACCGGCGATCACAGCACCGACGTCACCGTGGCCTCGGCGTTCGCCGATAAGAGCTGGCTCATCACCCCCAACGTCTCCTTCACGCCGGGCGAGGCATGCACCGTGACCGTCTTCCACGACAAGGTCACCAACGAAGACGTGACCGCGCCGCCGGACGCGATGCATCCGCTCAACGATTTCACGTTCACCTTCACCGTCGCGACCGGAGCTGCGGCGCCGTACCCGCCCGACGTGCACCTCACGATGGGCAATCCGTCGAACGCGATCGACGACGTCACCGTCCCGAACAACTATCTGATGATGAAGCCGACGTACGCGCTGTCGTACAACCGCGGAAAGGGAACGCCGAACTGGGTCAGCTGGCATCTCGACGCGTCGTGGTACGGCTCGCTCGCCCGCGTCGACGTCTTCCGCGCCGATCCGAAGGTCCTGCCGGACTGGTACCGCGTCGAAGAGACCGACTTCACGAGCTCCGGCTTCGACCGCGGCCACATGTGCCCGAACGCCGACCGCGACAATCAGAACCGCATCCCGATCAATCAGGAAACCTACCTGATGTCGAACATGGTCCCGCAGGCTCCCGACAACAACCAGGGACCGTGGGCGAACCTCGAGGCCTATCTCCGCACGCTCACTGACGCCGGTAGCGAGATCTACATCGTCTCCGGTCCGGCGGGCGTCGGCGGCACGGGGAGCAACGGCGGCGTCACCACGACGCTCGCCAACGGCCACGTCACCGTTCCGGCATACACGTGGAAAGTCGCGCTAGTTCTGCCGGGCCAGACCGGCGACGACGTCGCGCGCGTCACGGCGTCGACCCGCGTCATCGCCGTGATCATGCCGAACGTTCAGGGCATCCGGACGAGCAACTCCAACGACTGGATGACCTACCTGACGACGGTCCACGCCGTTGAACAGCTGACCGGATACAACTTCTACTCGAACGTGCCGCAGGTCATCCAGAACGCGATCGAGTACGGAGTGAACGGCGACAACCCGCCGGGCACGGCCGATCAGTCGGTCAGCACGACCGAGGACAACGGCACGACGTTCAACCTGACGGTCGCAAACCCGACCGCGAACGCGCTCACGTACAACATCGTCAACGGCCCGTCGCACGGCACGCTCTCCGGCTCGAACGGCAGCGAGACGTATACGCCGGCGCCCGACTTCAACGGCACCGACACGTTCACCTACAACGTGAGCGACGGCACGCACACGTCGAACACGTCGACGGTCACGGTCACGATCTCCGAGGTGAATGACGCGCCGACGGCGGCAAACGATGCGACGTCGGTGAACGAGGACTCCTCGGTTACCTTCCCCGCGTCGGACCTGACGTCGAATGACAGCGCCGGTCCGGCGAACGAGTCCGGTCAGACGCTCACGGTCACCGCGGTCAACTCGACTGCGGACACCCATGGCACCGTGACGCTGAACAACGGCGAGGTGACCTACACGCCGGCGCCGCTCTTCTTCGGCAATGCCAGCTTCACGTACCAGGTGTGCGACAACGGCACGACCGCGGGCGTCACCGATCCGCAGTGCGCGGTCGCGACGGTCGGCGTCACGGTCAACTTCGTGAACCACGCGCCGTCGGCGTCGATCAACGCGCCGTCGACCGGTGCTGAAGGCTCCTCGATCACGGTCACGGGCAGCGCGACGGACGTCGATCCGAGCGAGTCGTTCACGTTCGCGTTCAGCGTCACGAAGAACGGCTCGCCGTACGCGAGCGGCAGCGGTACGCCGTTCGCCTTCACGCCGGACGACAACGGGACGTATGTGGTGTCCGAGGTCGTGACCGACTCGCATGGCGGGCAGGGAACGGCGTCGGCGTCGATCAACGTCACGAATGTCGATCCGGTGATCTCCGCGGTCATTGGCCCGACCTCGCCGCTCCCGCTCACCGGCGCCACCGCAACGATCAACGTCAGCTACAGCGACGCCGGCTCGGCGGACACGCAGACGGCGGTCTTCACGTGGGACGACAACACGACGTCCAATGCTTCCTGTTCAGCGGGCACCTGCAGCGCGACGCACACGTTCGCGGCGGCGGGCGTCTATCACGTGCTCGTCACGGTGACGGACGACGACGGCGGCTCGGCATCGAGCGACTTCCAGTACGTCGTGGTGTACGACCCGTCGGCGGGCTTCGTCACCGGCAGCGGCTGGATCAACTCGCCGGCCGGCGCCTACGTCGCCGACCCCTCGATCACGGGCAAGGCAACCTTCGGCTTCAACTCGAAGTATCAGAAGGGTCAGCAGCACCCGCAGGGCAATACGCAGTTCCAGCTCGCGGCCGCCGGCTTCAATTTCGTCAGCACGTCGTACGACTGGCTGGTGATCGCCGGCAACAAGGCGCAGTACAAGGGCGTCGGGACGATCGCGAATACCCCCGGCACATTCGCGTTTCTCCTGACCGGGACCGACGGCGACGCCAAGGGCGGCAATGCGCAAGGCCCCGACAAGTTCCGCATCAAGATCTGGAACACCGACACGGGCAACGTGGTCTACGACAACGTTCTCGGCGGCTCCGACGACATCGACTCCGCGAATCCGCAGGTCCTCGGCGGCGGCAGCATCCAGATCCAAACCCCGAATTCGAAGTAATCAAACTCACCGCGGAGGCACAGAGGACTGAGAGTTCTCTGTGCCTCTGTGGTGAAATGCGGTTCATGCTGAACCGCCGCGAATTCGCCACCACCGTCTCGCTCGCGACCCTCGCTCTAGCCGCGCCGGCGAAGGCCGCAGGCAGGATTGCCGGCGCCACGCAGAAGCCGAAACGGCTCGCACCCGGCGACGCGCTAGGCCTTGTCCTTCCCGCCAGCGCGGAGCTTTCCAGCGAGGTGATCGCGTTCGCGCGCGATCAACTCAAAGCAATCGGCTTCAACGTCGTGATCGGCCCGCATGCGTACGACCGCTGGGGCTACCTCGCGGGCCACGACCGCGACCGCGCGGACGACATCAACAAGATGTTCGCCGACGACGGTGTCGCCGGCGTCGTCTGCTTCACCGGCGGTTGGGGCTCGCCGCGGCTGCTGCCGTTCCTCGACTACGACCTCATTGCCCGAAAGCCGAAAGTCATCATCGGTTACAGCGACATCACCGCGCTTCTCAACGCGATCCACAAGAAGAGCGGCATCGTCACGTTCCACGGCCCCGTCGGCAGCTCGACGTTGGACCCGTACAGCCTCGAGAACTACAAACGCGTCGTCATGACCGCCGCCCCCGCCGGCGAGCTGGCGCCGCCGCCGAAGAAGCCGAGCGAGCTGATCGACCGGGAGAACCGGATCGTGCAGCTCGCGGGGGGCAAAGCGAGCGGCCGCTTCATCGGCGGTAACCTGACCATGGTGCACACGCTCATGGGCACTCCGTACGAGCTCGACACCGCCGGCAGGATTCTCTTTCTCGAGGACGTGCACGAGGAACCGTACCGCATCGATCGGATGCTGACGACGCTCGCACTCGCCGGAAAGCTCGACCACCTCGCCGGCTTCGTCTGGGGCCGCTGCAGCGACTGCAAGATCACGGGCCCGAGCTTCAGCGTGGAAGACATCCTGCGAGACCGTTTCGGCTCTGCGCCGTACCCCGCGCTTTCGGGGCTGTCGTTTGGGCACATTGAACAGAAGCTGACGATTCCGATTGGGGTTCTCGGCACCGTGGACGCGGAGGGGGGCCGGGTGACCATCGACGAATCGGCTGTGGCTTGAGGTTCGAGATTCGAGGGAAGAAGTGAGAATGACCGTGAATGTCGAATGAAGAGTGAAGTTCTTCGTTCGACTTCGTCATTCGAACCTCGAACTTCGAACCTCGCGCCCCGAATGAACATCTGAGGTCCGAGGCCTGAGGTCCGAGGTCTGCGGTCCGCTGTTAACACTTTCGTGACAACCCTCCCCCAACCCGATTACGTATTCCCCGTCCGTGGGTATGATCCTGCCCGCACTCGCCCTATAAACACGAAGGAGAAAACATGCGCAGAGGCTTCCTTGCACTCACGGCACTCGTGCTGTTTGCGATTCCCCTGGCGTCATCAGCGGCCGGGCAAACGGCCGACGAGATCGTCGCCAAATATGTCAAAGCCATCGGAGGCATGGACAAGATCAACGCCCTCAAGACGTTGAATCGCAGCGGCAAGTTCACGGGAGGCGGCGGATTCGAAGCGCGCGTCACCCAGGAGAACAAGCGTCCGAACCTGGTCCGTGAAGACTTCCTCATCCAGGGGATGGACGGCGTCACCGCGTACGACGGTAAGTCCGGCTGGAAGATCGAGCCGTGGCAGGGGAAGAAAGACCCCGAACCGCTGGGCGAAGACGAGCTGAAGGACATCATCGCCGACGCCGACTTCGACGGGCCGCTGGTCAACTACGCCGCCAAAGGCAACAAGGTCGAGTACGAAGGCACCGAGCCGGTCGAGGGGACTGACGCCTACAAGCTGAAGGTCACGCTCGCGAATGGCGAGGTCCGCTACTACTACATGGACACCGACTACTACGTCCCGATCAAGGTCGAGACCAAGCGGATGATCCGCGGCGCCGAACGCGAGTTCGAGTCGTCGCTCGGCGACTACAAGGAAGTGGACGGCGTCTACTTCCCCTGGTCGATCGAGAGCGGCGCGAAGGGCTCTCCCCAGAAGGGAAAAGTGACCTTCGACAAGATCACGGCGAACAGCACGGTCTCCGACGCCCGCTTCGTCCAGCCGTCCGCCGCCGGCAAGCCGGAAGCGCAGCGCGAAGGCCAGCCCGCCGATGCCTCGCAGATGCAGCCGAAGACGCAGCAGGAGAAGGGGCAGAAGAAACCGCCCGCGACCGAAACGAAGAAACCGCCGGTGGAGAAATAGAGACATGAAAACAACGCGATTTTTGATCGCCACTCTTTTCGTAGCCGGCTCCGCGCTCGCGCAGACGTCCGGCGTGAAGTTCGACTCCGACACGATCTCCGGCCTCGGCGCGCGCAACATCGGCAGCGCCGCGATGTCGGGACGTATCGCCGCCATCGACGCGGTCCACGAAGGCGACCGCCTCACGATCTACGTCGGCGCCGCCAGCGGCGGCGTCTGGAAGTCGGTCAACGGCGGCACGACCTACAAGCCGGTGTTCGACAAACAGCCTGTACAGTCCATCGGCGCCATCGCCATCGATCCGAAAAACCCGAAGGTGGTCTGGGTCGGATCCGGCGAAGCATGGATGCGCAACTCCGTCTCGGTCGGCGACGGCATCTACAAGTCGACCGACGGCGGCGACAACTGGACCAACATGGGTCTTCCGAATTCCGAGCACATCGCGAAGATCCTCATCGACCCGAGCGACACCAACACGGTCTACGCCTGCGTTCCGGGCAAGCTGTGGAGCGACAGCGACGACCGCGGCGTCTACAAGACGACCGACGGCGGCAAGAGCTGGAACAAGGTGCTGAAGGGCTCGAACGCCTCGACCGGCTGTTCGATGCTCTCGCTCGACCACGCGAACCCGAAGACGGTCTACGCCGGACTCTGGGACTTCCGCCGCAAGGGATGGACGTTCCGCAGCGGCGGCGACGGCCCGAACGCGCCGAGCGGCAGCGCTCTCATGAAGTCCACTGACGGCGGCGCCACGTGGTCGTCGCTCGACGACAAGTCGGCGCCCGGCCTCCCGAGCAAGCCGTGGGGACGCGTGGCGGTCACCGTCGCGCCGTCAAACCCCAACATCGTCTATGCCTTTGTCGAAGCGGAGCCGCCGAAAAACGCACTCTATCGCTCCGACGACGGCGGCAAGACCTGGTCGAAGCGCGACCGCTCGCAGTACATGATCTGGCGTCCGTTCTACTTCGCCAATCTCATCGTCGACCCGAAGAATCCCGACCAACTCTACAAGCCCGACCTCGTTCTCGTCGGCAGCAACGACGGCGGAAAGAGCTTCACGGTCGTCGGCGGCGCCGCGCATGGCGACTGCCACGACGTCTGGATCGATCCGCAGGACTCCGACCACCTCATCGCCGGCGACGACGGCGGCCTCTGGTACTCGTACGACGGCGCGAACCGCTGGTGGAAGGCCGACAACCTGCCGGTCTCGCAGTTCTACCACGTGAGTGTCGACATGGACCGTCCGTACCACGTCTACGGCGGCCTGCAGGACAACAGCTCGTGGGTCGGGGACTCACAGTACCCCGGCGGCATCACGAACGCGCAGTGGGAAAACATGTACGGCGGCGACGGCTTCTGGATGTTCACCGACCCGACCGACAATGACTACCTCTACACCGAGTCGCAGGGCGGCGACATCGCCCGCGTCAACCGCAAGACGCATGAGGTCCGAGGGATCAAACCGCTTCCGAACTACAAGGAAGGGAAGCTCCGCTACAACTGGAACGCCCCGATCCAGGTCAGCCCCACCGGCGCGGTGTACCTCGGGTCGCAGTACCTGTTCCGCACCCGCGACCACGGCCAAACGTGGGAGCGCATCTCTCCCGACCTGACGACCAACAACCCCCAGAAGCAGTTGCAGGAGCAGTCGGGCGGCGTCACGGTCGACAACTCGTCGGCCGAGATGAACAACACGATCTATGCGATCGCCGAGTCGCCGAAGAACAAGGACGTCGTCTGGGTCGGCACCGATGACGGCAACGTGCAGGTCACGCGCGACTCCGGCAAGACTTGGACGAACGTGACGAAGAACCTTCCGCTGGCTCCGAACGCGTGGATCTCCTACGTCGAAGCCGGCCATTTCGACGAAGGATCGGCGTTCGTTACCGTCGACATGCACACGACCGGCGACATGAAGCCGTACATCTACCGGACGAGCGACTTCGGGCAGACGTGGACGTCGCTCATTCCGGACAACTCCGCCGTGAACGGCTACGCGCACGTCGTCCGCGAGGACCTCGTCAACCCGCATCTGCTCTACGTCGGCACCGAGCACGGTCTCTGGATCTCGCTGGACGACGGCAAGCAGTGGGCGCAGTACAAAGGTGGCGATATGCCGGTGGGCGTCGCGGTCCGAGACCTGGCCATCCATCCGCGTGACAACGACCTCGTGATCGCCACGCACGGCCGCGGGATCTGGATTGTCGACGACATCACCCCGCTTCGCGCCCTCACGCCCGGCGTGATGGCGAAGGAAGCGGAGTTCCTGCAGTCGACGCCGGCGGTGCAGCGCATCTTCGGCCAGGGCGGCTGGGTGCCGGGCGACGCGCAGTTCGTCGGCAACAACCCGCCGGGAGACGCGGTCATCACGTACTACCAGAAGAAGCGCCACATCTTCGGCGACCTCAAGATCGACGTCGTCGACTCCGCCGGCAACGTCGTCGGCACGATCCCGTCGAGCAAGCGCCGCGGCCTCAATCGAGTGACGTGGTCGATGCGCACCAGGGGACCGAAAGTCCCCCCCGCCGCCTCCGCCGCGTTCGGCGCAGCGGTCGGTCCGCGCGTTCTCCCCGGCACGTACACGGTGCGGATGACGAAGGACAAGAACGTCTACACCACGCCGTTGCGCGTGATCACCGATCCGAGCGCCACGTATACGCCCGAGGACCGGAAGACGAACTACGATCTCGCGATGAAACTGAAGGGCGCCATCACGGACATGGCGTATTCGGTCGAAGAGATGAACGCCATCCGCAGCGCGCTGGACGACCGCGCGTCCAAACTCCCCGCCAACGACCCCACCGCGAAGAAGCTCCGCGCTGCGTCCGACTCCGTCGACACGCTCCGCAGAAAGCTCGTGGCGACGAAGGAAGGCGGCATGATCACCGGTGAGGAGCGCCTCCGCGAGAACATCACCGACGTCTACGGCGGCGTCATCTTCTACGAGGGACGCCCGTCGCAGATGCAGGTGGACCGCACCGAGTCGATCGGCCGCGAGATGGCCGACGTCGACAAGGATTTCAACGCCTGGACGACGAAGGAGCTGCCGAGCATCAACGCCGCACTCGCGAAGAAGAACCTGCAGCCGATCAAGCTCCAGACCCGCACGGAATGGGACCAGTCGAACGCTTCGGAAGCCGGCGGCTCGCCGACGGCCACCGAGCAAGAGTTCAGGATGTTCGAGCGCGATTGATCTTCGCGCTTCTAGCGCTGTTCCATATAGGGGCCGGCTCTCAGCCGGCCCTTATTTCTCCGTACACGATCGTCCTCGGCATCGCGCAGGATGGCGGCTATCCCCAGGCCGGATGTGAGCGCCCCGACTGCGTCGCCGCCTGGAACAATCCTAAGCTGCGCCGCCACGTCGTCTCCCTCGGCATCGTCGATCCCGCGACGCACGAACGCTGGATGATCGACGCGACTCCCGACTTTCCCGAGCAACTCCACGCCCTCGGCGGTCTGCCGTTCGCCGGCATTCTTCTCACCCACGCGCACATCGGCCACTACCTCGGCCTCGCGCAACTCGGCCGCGAAGTCATCGGCGCGCACGACCTCCCGGTCTACGCGATGCCGCGCATGCGCACGTTCCTCGAACACAACGGCCCGTGGGACCAGCTCGTGCGGCTCCGCAACATCGACATCCGTCCCATGAAAGACGGCGTTCCGATCCGACTCAACGCCAACATCACCGTCACGCCGGTCGCCGTGCCGCACCGCGGCGAGTACAGCGAGACTGTCGGGTTCATCGTCAAGGGGCCGAAGCGATCGGTTCTCTGGATCCCTGACGCGGATCGATGGGAGAACGTCGAGGCGCTGATCGCGCGCGTCGACGTCGCGTATCTCGACGGCACCTTCTTCGACGCGAAAGAGCTCCCCGGCCGGAACCTCGCCGAGATCCCGCACCCGATGATGCACGACTCGATGCAGCGCTTCGAAAAGCTTCCCGCTCGCGAGCGAGCGAAAATCCGCTTCATCCATCTCAACCAGTCGAACCCCGCGCTGCGCGATCCAAAAATCGTCCGTCCATTCGCGATCGGACACGAGGGGGAACGCGAGTCACTCTGATGTTCGTGATTCGTGATTCGTTACTCGTTACTCGGGGATGCGGTCGTCATATCCGTCATCCGTTATCCGTTATCCGTTATCGGTCGTGCGAGTAACGAATAATGAGTAACGAGTAACGAGTAACGAGTAACGATTACAAACCGTCCCCATCACACGCCGCCGTGTCATGCGCAGCGGACGATTTCGCGGTCGATTCATAGTTCCTTACCGTGAAAAACCTGGCACCTCAAACGCATCAGTGCGGCTCAACGAGACGCCCACCTCGAATTCGGCCCAGGTAAGAGGAGATTGAATCCATGCGTATACGGATACCCGTGTCTCTCGCAGCACTGCTGTTCGCTTTTTCGCTTTCGGCCCAGAGCAATGAAGTCGGAGTCTTCTTCAACGCACCGTCGTTCTCGTCGACCTCCACGACCGATCCCGACATCGGGCGCATCAAGCTGCCGTTCGACGGCAAGACCGGCTACGGCATCTCACTCGACCACTTCACGTCGCCCGATACCGCGCTCCATATCTCCGCGCAGAAGCTTCGCGCCGACTCGCGCTTGGAGTTCCCCGACCAAGGCGTTAGTTTCGACGCCGGGACCTTGGATCTCACTGAATACACGGCGGCACTCCACTGGTACTTCCTCTCGCGCAACATGGTGCGGCCGTACGCGGGAGCCGGCATCGCGCGCATTCAAAGCGTGAAGCTGCACATCCCCGCTGAGCTCAGCGAGAGCGGCACGGCCGCCGAGACGGTCTCGCTCGACAGCAAGACGACATGGACCGCCGACGCCGGGATCGACATCCACATCGGCGCGAACGCCGCGATCACGCTCAGCGCGCAGTACACGCCGTACAAGACCCACTTCGGCGCCGCACCCGACGACCCAGTGCAGTACGTGAAGCTCAACCCCGTGGTATTCGCCGGCGGACTCCGCTGGCGGTTCTAAGCTCTACCGCGTCCGTCCGCCGCCAAACATACGAATCGACTTGAAGTGGACGTCGAAGTAGTTGGCGGCGGCGCGGACCGCGCGGCTCACCATCCACTCCTCCCGCTCCGAGATCCGCTCGAGGCCCATCCGCATGTTCGGCGGCAGCTTGAAGCGGCAACTCCGGCACAACGCCATCCCCTCGGTCTTCTGCATGCTGCACCGCGGGCAGTTCCGCCGCTTCGCCAGCTTCGTGATCTGCGTCCTCGACATCATTCCCACCCTCCCGCCTCGTGATGCAAAAACAAAAAGGCCGGGGAGCACCCGGCCGTTTGCGCACTGCACAGACTTCTGTGCAGCGAATGATAGCACTACTCCGATTCTACGCAGTGTAGCTCCGCTTCCGCCATGGTGCCGTTCGCGAATCGGACCGTTGCGATCCTTTCATCTTCCGCCAGTTTCCGCGACCGAATTGTTCCGCGAGAACGGCGACGATCTCGAATTCCGTGGCCCGCCGCGATCGTCTCGATAAACCGAAGCTCACTGATGAGCTGGAACTTCACGCGAAAACCCGTAACACTCCTCACCAGCGGGACCGCGTTCTTCTACGACCCGTGGTGGCTCACCACTTGCTCTCTCTTTCGTGAGAGGAGAACACACGTATGAACAACCGACCTGGGTGGTATACGGATGAAACCGACAGCGGCTGGAGTCGCGTGAGCGCGGCTTTCCGCAATGATTGGGAACAGACCAAACACGACTTCGGATCGAAGACGGCGCCGGACCTGAAGCAGGACGTGGACAACACGGTGAGGCAGGCGACCGGTTCCGAGGATCCGTTCACGCGGCACGAACAGGCGTTCCGTTTCGGCTACGGAGCTCAGCAGCATTACCGCTCGCAGTATCCGACCTGGAACAACGACCTCGACAAGCGGCTGCGCGAGGATTACGGCTCGGAGTACGACCGCGACCGTGATGACATCCGCTACGCGTACGACTACAAGTACGGGAACGCGTCGTCGACGGGATCCAGCCAGCGCGAAGAGCGGCGGCCGTAGTTCAACCGGTCACGAGCTGTGACCGTTGCAGCGCATCACACCGAGGTAGTCGGTCCACGGGCCGACTGCCTCGCGGTATTGATGCGCCATCACTCGCGAGATCTGGTGGAGGTGCGTGAGGTCGTGCGCAGCCCAGGTCGCGAGTAGCTGCCCGAGCGTTACGACACCGAGCTCGGGATGGAGGCCGCGGCGCTCCAAGTCCGACGGCTGGAGATCGAGGCGGCGGAGCTCTACGAGGTTCTCAGCGCGCAATGCGGCGAACGTATCGAGCAACTCACCGAGCGACCTCCCCTGACTCTCACGCTCCTGCGCCAGGCGATCGAACTTCTCGAACGACCGGCTCTCGCCGTATTGCAGAAGCATTTGCGCTCGAGGGATCCAATCCGTCCGCTCACCGTGGATCAGGTGCCCGACGACGTCGAACGCGCTGAACGTTCCCTCGCCTTCGTTCGTCAGCGTCCAAAGATCGGGAAGGTCGCGCAGCCATGCGTCGAGAGTGGCAGGAGTACGGGAGAGAAGCGCGACCGTCTGGTCGAGACTCACTCGAACCGCAGCGCCTCGATCGGGTGGAGCTTGGCGGCTTTCCAGGCGGGGTACCAGCCGAAGCCGGTGCCGATCAGGGAGCAGACGACGAGGCCGGTGAGGGCCCAGCCCCATGGGAAGACGACCGACATGTTCCAGACGAACGCGAGGATGTTGCCGCCGCCGACGCCGACGATGATCCCGACGATGCCGCCGACCTCCGACAGGAGGACCGCTTCGATCAGGAACTGTTTGACGATGTCGTTCTTTCGGGCCCCGATCGCCTTCCGGACGCCGATCTCGCGCGTCCGCTCGGTCACGCTCACCAGCATGATGTTCATGATGCCGATGCCGGCCGCGAGCAGCGCGATGGCACTGATGACGAACGCGCCGCTGCGAATCGTGCCCGCGATCTGCGCGAATGCCGTGAGCAGAGTGTCATTCGAGTAAACCTCGAAGTCGTTGTCCTGCCGCACCCTCAGGCCGCGAGCCGCGCGCATGGCGCCGATCGCTTTGTCGAGCGTCGCGTTGTAGGTCTCCTGAGACGTCGACTGCGTCGCGATGTTCACCGTACGGTTCGCGTGGCCGTAGTCGGCGAAGAAGGTCGTGATCGGAACGAGGATGAGGTCGTCCTGGCTCTGGCCGAACGACGATCCCTTCGACTCCAGAACACCGACGATGCGGAACGGCTGGTTGTTGACGTTGATCTGTTTGTTGATCGGCGATTCGTTCGGGAAAAGGCCCTTCTCGATCGATTTGCCGACCACCACGACGTTGCGGCCGAGCGCAACGTCCTCGGGCGAGATGTTGCGGCCGTAGTCGAGCGAATAGGCGTTCGCGATGAGGAAGTTCTCGTTCGTCCCGACGACCGTCTTCCCCTGCACTTTCTCACGCCGGTAGCTCGCGCTCTTTCCGCCGTCGAAGACCTTCAGGCAGATCGCGGCGGCTTGCCCTTCCATCAGGCGCTTGTATTCGTTCGCCTGGTCGAGCGAGATGTTGCGGCGGTTCGCGAACGCATCCTCCGGATCGTTCTTGCTGATCACCGGGTACTTGCCAAACTGAAAGAGGTTGCTGCCGAGGAAGCTGAGACCAGTCTCGATCGATCCCTGGATGACGCTGAGCGCGGTCATGACGCCGATGACCGAGAAGACGCCGATCATCACGCCGAGCATGGTCAGGATCGAGCGGAGCTTGTTCGCGCGCAACGCGCCGAACGCCATGCGGAAGATTTCGCGTAGATTCATGGTCGTTACTCGTTATTCGTTACTCGTTATTCGGGGAACGTTATCCGTTATGCGTTACCCGTTATCCGAGTAACGAGTAGAGTAACGAGTAACGAGTAACGACTTTCATTCGTACCTGAGCGCTTCGATCGGATCGAGACGGCTCGCGCTGAGCGCCGGAGCGAAGCCGCTGAAGACGCCGGTCAGCGTCGAGACGATCATGCCGACGATGACCAGACTGACTGAGAACTGGATCGGAAATGACGGGGCGGCGGCGGCAACGGCGGCGACGAGGCCCCAGCTCAACGCGAGGCCGACTGCACCGCCGATGAGGCAGATCGAGACCGCCTCGATCAGGAACTGCAGCAGGATGGTCCGGCGCCGAGCGCCGACCGCCTTCCGCGTCCCGATCTCGCGCGTCCGTTCCTTCACGCTGACGTAGGTGATGTTCATGATCCCGATGGCGCCGACGAACAGCGCCAGGCCGGTGACGAACAACCCCGCCATCGCGATCCCGGCCTTGATCGGATCGAGTGTCGAGCGAAGGGCCGACTGCTCGTTGATCGAGAAATCGTCCTTCTGCTCGGGCCGTAACTGCCGGACGCGGCGCATATCGCCCGTGAGCTCATCCGTCGCGGCCTGAAGCTGGTTTTTGTCCTTCACCTTCACGCGAATCGACGTGTCGAGCCGCGAGCTGAAGTTCTTCATGAATGCGCCGAGCGGCACGACGGCATACGTATCGAAGCTGAAGAGGCCTAGGAACGTCCCCTGGCGCGCGTAGACGCCGACGACGCGGAACGGATGACCATCGATGCTCACGGTCTTGCCGAGCGGCGATCCCTGCGGGAACAGCGACTCGGCGACGTCATAGCCGAGGACCACGACGTTCTGCCCGCTGTGCGATTCCGTTTCGGTGAAAAAGCGTCCTTCGCTGAAGGTGGCCGTCGACGTCATCAGAAAATCGGGCGTCGTCCCCTGCGTGAAGATGCTTTTCACTTCGAGGTTGTTGTACTTGACGTTGCGCGACGTATTGAGCGTCGGTATGGCAAGGATGAGCTTCGAATTCGGCGTCGCGGCGATGATGCGATTCAGGTCGTCGGCGTAACGCACTTCCATGCGCCGGCGGTTCCTGTAGTTCCACCAGTCGTCGACGCGGTGCCACGGCCACTTCTCGACGTACAGAACGTCGTCGCCGATCACTGCGAGGCTGCGGTCGAATCCGATCTGGATCCCGCCGATCGCGGAGCCCATCAGCGTGACCGCGATGATGCCGATGATCACGCCGAGGGCCGTGAGGATCGACCGCATCTTGTGCATGCGGATCTGCAGAAGAGCGATACGAAAACTCTCGACGACTTCGATCTGCAGATCGCGAATGAATTTCATGATGCGCCTCGCTGCCTTCTAGCTGCTCTTACCCTGCTTGTCGATCGCCACTTTCATCCCATCCTTGAGATGGCGGCTGATGACGCTATAGCTGCCGGAGACCACTTCCTCGCCCGGCTTCACACCGCTCTTGATCTCGATGTCGGTCGTATCGGCGATTCCGGTCTCGACTTTCCGCTGCTCGACCGTGTCGCCCTTCTTAATGAATACAACGCTCACTTGCTTATCGCGCTGGGCACGGTCCTTCTGTTTCTGCTCCGTTTCATTTGTGACATCGGCGCGGTTGTCACTTTTTTCGCTCGCGGCCTGACGCGCGTTCTGCTTCTCGAGCTCTTCGGGTGAGAGCTTGCTGCCGTTCTGACGGACCGTCACGCTCTGGATCGGAATCGCGATCGCGTTCTGCACCGTCGCCGTCTCGATGTCCGCGGTCGCGCTCATGCCGGGGCGGAGGGCGACCGACTTGTCGGTGACGGTGATCTTCACGAGGAAGTTGGTGACCTCCTCCTGCGATCCGGCGTTCTGCGTCGTCGCGGTCGCGGCGATCTCGCGAACGACGCCGTCGATCTTGCGGTCCGGGTAGGCGTCGACGCTGATCTTCGCGTGATCGCCGACTTTCACGTTGATGACGTCGTTCTCGTTGACGTTGACCTGCGCCTCCATGTTGCTGAGGTCGGCGATGCGCATGACCTCCGTGCCGGCAAACTGGCTCGTGCCGACGACGCGCTCGCCGAGACGGCTCTCGAGGGCGCTGATCGATCCGTCCGCCGGCGAGTAGATGGTGGTCTTCGTCAGCGCGTCATTGATCGTGCGCAGACTCCCTTCGGCGCGCTGGACGTCGAACTGCGAGGTGTTGAGCGACGACTGTGCGATGTCGTACTGCGTCTGAGCCGCCTGGAGGTCCTGGTCGGAGACGAGGTGCTGGGCGTGCAGGTTCTTGACGCGTTTCAGGTCCTGCCCGGCCTTCGACAGCTCGGCTCGGTGCTGCTCGATCGCCGCGCGGGAGCCGGCAAGTGCCGCCTGCTGCGACTCGACCTGCGCCTTGTAGACGTCCGGCTTGATCCGGAGAAGCAGGTCGCCCTTGTGGACCGCCTGTCCTTCGTGCACCGGCAGGTCGACTATCTCGCCGGAGACTTCCGGCGCGATCTTCACCTCGACTTCGGGCTGGATCTTGCCGGTGGCGGTGACGAGCTGCGTGATCGTTTTACGCACAGCCTTCTCGGTTGTGACCAGAGCCGGCTTGTCGCGCCGCTTCGAAGCGACGGACGCGACCGTAATCCCGATAATCACCACCGCGGCGATGAGGGTGATCCAAAGCCGCTTGTAGGACTTCTTCTTTTTGTTCGTTTCCTGAGGAGGAAAGACACTCATGGACTCAGACTCCTGCCCCGGTTGGACGCCGGGCCATTGCTTTCATCTTTTTTAACGACGATTTCGGACGAAGGTTGCACTTTACTGTAACGCGTTGAGGGGTAAGGCTCTATTTCAAGTTACCATCGCCCCATCCATGACAACACTGGCCCGTCGGCTCGGCGCGTTCGACGCGACGATGATCGTCATGGGCGGCATCATCGGGTCGGGAATCTTCATCAACCGTATGTCGTCGCACGCCAGGTACATACGCCCGCACTCATCCTCGGCGCGTGGATCGCCGGCGGCGTCATCGCGCTCCTCGGCGCGTTCATTTATGCCGAGCTCGCGGCGCTGCGTCCCGAGGCTGGCGGCCAGTACGCCTATCTTCGCGACGCCTACCATCCGTCGGTCGCGTTCCTCTATGGATGGGGACTGCTGCTGGTGGTGCAGAGCGGCGGTATGGCAGCGGTCGCCGTCACGTTCGCCAGGTACGCGCACACGGGCTTCCCCGACGCCGTCGTGGCGACCGCGACACTCGTCGTGCTGACGATCATCAACTGCGTCGGCGTCCGGAGCGGAAGCAACACGCAGACGGTCCTGATGCTGCTGAAGCTGGCGGCGATCGCGATGCTGATCTTCGTGGGGGCGTCGTTCCGTGGCACCGTGACGCCCTCGCCGCCGCATATTTCGGCGACCGTCGCCGCGTTCGCCGCTGCCATGACCCCGGTCATGTTCGCGTACGGCGGCTGGCAGACGGCAAGCTTCATGTCGGCCGAGTTGAAGCGGCCCTCGCGCGATCTCGCGATCGGGCTGCTGGCGGGAGTCATCGGCGTGATCGCGGTGTACGTCGGCGTGAACATCGTCTGCCTGCGTGTGCTCGGCGCCGAGGGCCTCGCCGCGACGACCACTCCTGCCTCATCCGTGATGCGTCTCGCCCTCGGCGAACGCGGCGCGAATCTGATCGCCGTCGGCATCGCGATCTCGACCGTCGGTTTTCTCAGCCAATCGATGCTGACCGCGCCGCGGGTCTATTACGCGATGGCGGCCGACGGCCTTTTCTTCCGCAGCGTCGCGAAGGTGCATCCGACCACGCGCGTGCCGGTCGTCGCGATCGCGCTGCAGGGCGCGGTGGCGATCGTGATCGCGTTGTCGGGGACGTACGAGCAGATCCTCAGTTACGTCGTCTCGGTCGATTTCATCTTCTTCGGGCTCACCGGCGGCGCGCTCTTTCTCTTCCGGCGGCAGGGCGCGAGCGCGACTTTCCGCACGCCGCTGCATCCCGTCACGACGCTCGTTTTCACCCTCGCCTGCTGGCTCGTCGTCGCCGGAACGGTCGCGCAGTCGCCTGCGAACAGCATCATCGGCTTTGCGATCCTCGCGGCCGGGCTGCCGGCCTACGCGTTCTGGCGCAAACGAGCCGCCGGCTGACGCTGCTACAATCGATCATGCTTCAGCGCGCGGTACTCGCGCTCGCGCTCGTTCTGGCTTGCACGACGTCCATCGCTGCGCCACGGTATCGCGCGTTCTGGGTCGAGACGTTTCACACACCTTTCGTCACGCGCGACGACGTCGACCAGATCATTGCGGCGGCGACGAAGGCGAAAGCGACCGCCGTCTTCATGGAGGTCCGGCGCCGCGGCGACGCCTGGTACTTCGACGCCGCCGAGCCGCGCGCGGAGGTGCTCGGAAATGACTTCGATCCCCTGCGGCACCTGATCGAGCAGGCGCACGCGCGCAGCATCCAGGTCCACGCATTCACGATCGTCGGATCGGTATGGCAGGGCGATCCGGCGAAAGGCCTGCCGCGCGACCCGAAGCATGTCTTTCTCCAACACGTCTGGAACCCGGCTACCAGCGCACCGTACGACGACGACCGCCAGTGGGCAACCCGGACCCGCGACGGCAATTACCGCTTCGGCTCGGAGTGGTACATCGACCTCGGCAATCCGGAGGCCGCGGCGTACACGCTCGACGTCCTCGCACACCTCGCCACGGCGTACGACATCGACGGCGTCCATCTCGATCGCATCCGCTATCCGGAGAACCGCGGCGGCGACGTCGGCTACAACGATGCCAACGTCCAGCGCTTCAACACGAAATACGCCCGCACCGGCATTCCCGCTCCGAACGATCCGCTCTGGTGCGAGTGGCGCCGCGACCAGGTGACGAACTTCGTCCGCGCGGTGCACGATCGGATAAAGGCGATCCGTCCGACGATCCAGATCTCCGCCGCGTTGATCACGTACGGGCGCGGGCCGCGCGGGAGCGGCGGTTTCGAGACGACGGACGCTTACGCGAACGTCTTCCAGGACTGGCGCCGATGGTCGGACGAACGGATCGTCGATCTGCTCTGTCCGATGATCTACAAGCGCGAAAGCGTCGCGCGGCAACGCCGCGACTTCGACGACTGGCTGCGCTTCCTCATCGATACGGCGCACCGCACCAACCGCGTCGCGCTCGCCGGCGTTGCCGCGTACCTCAACACCGTCCACGGCATCTCCGCGCAGACGGCGCGCGCGCGAGCCGCGGGGGCTGACGGCGTGATTTACTTCGCGCTGCGGCCCCATGTCTGACGCGCTCGATCGTTTACGCTCCGCGAAACGAATCGGTTTCCTCTTCTGCGGCGGCTCCATGCGTTGCGTCTTCCAGGTCGGCGTCGTCGAGACGCTCTACGCTCTCGGCATCGAGCCTGCGGTCTGCCTCGGCGTCTCGGGAGGAGCGTGGAACGCGGCGGTAGTGGCGGCGGGAAACCGGAAACAGTTGCGCAAGTACTGGCGCTTCTTCACGCGGATGCCGTACGTCGACCTCCGCAACCTCGCCCGCGAGCACTCGCCGTTCATCTGGTCGCGCCTTCACGTGCGCGCGTTCGACCGCTATATCAGCGGAGAGAAGATCCGCGACGGCTTGCCGCTCTACATCGCGCTCACGCGTCTTCGCGATCGAGCCTCGGTGATCATGGACTTGCACGCCGCGAGCGATCCGTTCCGCATCCTCCTCGCGAGCAATTACCTGCCGCCGTTCTACACCCACACGCCGGAGATCGACGGCGAGCGCTACGGCGACGGCGGCTGGTCGAACAACATGCCGTACGAGTTCCTCCTCGACGACTGCGGCTGTGATGCGGTCATGCTCATGACGATGAAGGGCGAGAGCGAGGGCGGGCTCTATCACGATCGCGACGACTGGGAACACACGATCGCCGATGACCGCGTGATCGTCATCCGCCCGCGGCATCGCCTCCCGCTCGGATTCGTCGAGCGCCGTTGGACGAAGCTCGCGCCCATCGCCGACCTCGGCGCGCTCCGCGCACGCGAAGTGCTCCTCGGCGAGCGGCATCCGGAATGCGATCTGGCAGCGCGCGGTCCGGCACCGACTGCCTACATCTCAGCGATTCGGAAGATGCTGAAGACGCGACGTGTTCGACGGTCGGCATGATCGCGTTCTCCAACGTCAGCAAGCAGTACGGGCGGCAGGTCCTCTTCGTCGACGCCTCGTTCCAGCTCAACCCCGGCGAAAAAGCAGGGCTCGTGGGGCCGAACGGCGCCGGGAAGTCGACGCTCTTCCGCATGATCGTCGGTGAAGAATCGCCCGACGACGGTGTGGTCTCCGTCCCGAAGAAGCTGACGATCGGCATCTTTCGCCAGGAAGTCGACGAGATGAGCGGACGGCCGGTGCTCGATGAGGCGATCGCCGGCAGCGGCCGCCTCGGCGATCTGCATCACGAGCTGATCGAGCTGGAGCAGAACCTCCACGACGCCGACGCGCTCGAGCGCTACGGCCACGTCCAGGAGGAGTACCAGCACCTCGGCGGCTACGAGCTGGAAGCGCGCGCCCGCGAGGTACTCCTCGGCCTCGGCTTCAGCGACGAGCAGATAGACGGCGATGTAGGCGCGCTCAGCGGCGGCTGGAAGATGCGCGTGTCGATGGCGAAGATCCTTCTCGGGTCGTTCGACGCGCTGCTCCTCGACGAGCCGACGAACCACCTCGACATCGAGTCGATCGTCTGGCTCGAACGGTTCCTGAAGAGCGTCCCGGCGACGATCCTGATGACGTCGCACGACCGCGACTTCATGAACCGGATCGTCACGAAGGTCATCGAGATCGACGGCGGCGACATCAATACCTACAACGGCGACTATGACTTCTACGTCCGCGAGCGCGAGCTGGCGGTGGCGAACCAGGAAGCGGCGTACGCACGCCAGCAAGCAAAGCTCGCGAAGGAACAGCGGTTCATAGATCGCTTCACGGCGCACGCCGCGAAAGCGGCGCAGGTGCAGAGCCGCATCAAGATGCTCGAGAAGCAGGAGCGCATCGAGCCGCCGCGGAAGCGCGTGGCGATGAAGTTCACTTTCAAGTCACCGCAGCGCAGTGGCGACGACGTCCTGATGCTGACCAGCGTCTCGAAAGCGTTCGGCAGCCGCACGATTTACGACGGCTTCAGTTTCCATGTTCGCCGCGGCGAGCGATGGTGCGTCATGGGAAAGAACGGCGCCGGCAAATCGACGCTCCTGAAGATGGTCGCCGGCGCGCTGGAGCCGGACGCAGGCAACGTCCGTCTCGGGGCGTCGCTGAAGCTCGGCTACTTCTCGCAGCAGGCACTCGACCTTCTCGATCCCGAGTTGACCGTCTGGGAGCAGATGCAGCAGGACTTCCCGCTCGAGTCGATCGGCGTCCTCCGCAGTCTCCTCGGCGCGTTCCAGTTCAGCGGCGACGACATCGAAAAGCGAATCCGCTCACTCTCGGGCGGCGAGAAGTCGCGCCTGGTGATGGCGCGCATGCTCCTCGATCCTCCGAACTTCCTCGTGCTCGACGAGCCGACGAACCACCTCGACCTGGCGACGAAGGAGATGCTCGTCGAGGCGCTGAAGGACTTCGAAGGAACGATGCTCTTCGTTTCCCACGACCGCACCTTCCTCCGCGGCCTCTCGAATCGTGTCCTCGAGGTCGGCGACACGCCCGCCATCTACGGCGGCTCATACATCGAGTACGTCGAAAACACCGGCCGCGAAGCGCCCGGCGTCCACGCCTGAGATCGAACAGCCACGTTGCAACCGCGCTTGACGATCCCGCCCGGATCGCCGCATTTGACGCGAGCCTCGTTCGTGCGGGACTCTATCCCCCTGATGGCCCACTATGCCGCCTTTATTCGCGCGCTCAATGTCGGCGGGACGTCCGTGATCAAGATGGACGAGCTCCGGCGGCAGTTCGAGAAGCTAGGCTTCACGAACGTGAAGACGGTGATCGCCAGCGGGAACGTCTTGTTCGACTCGCCGGCGACGAAAGCAGCCGTCACCAAGGCGATCGCGTCGATCGGATATACCGTCTGTGTGCGCACGAGCGCGGAGGTACTCCGAATCGCGGAGTACCAGCCGTTCCCACAGACTAACCCCGACAATCTCTACGTCGCGCTCCTGGAAAAGAAACCATCGGCGGAGAACGTGAAGCGACTGCTCGCACTCGGAGCGGACCAGTTTCACGTCGACGGGACGGAAGCCTACTGGCTGCGGCCGAAAGACGCGACGCAGCTGCCCTCCGGGAACGTCTTCGAGAAGCTCCTCGGCGTGAAGTCGACGATGCGCGGCGTGAAAACGATTCGCCGGATCGCAGCGATCTTCGGAGATAATCGGGCCTAGGTGCGGCGTTTCCCAGTCTTCTTTTTCCTTGCGAACCTGGCGCTTTTGTCGTTGCTGCGACTGGTGTTTCTGCTCGCGTTCCGAGGGAGCGCGGGAACGCTCGTTCCGCACGAAGTCCTGCTCGCCTTCTACCTCGGCTTGAAGTTCGACGCCCGGCTGATGGCGATCCTCACGCTGCCGATGCTCGCGATGCGGCGCGCCACGGCGGTCTACGCCGGCATCGTCGAGACGCTGCTCCTCATCGTGTACGCCGTCGACTTCGGCAGCTACGCGTACATCCACATGCGGATCAACGCGGGACTGCTCGAGTTCCTCCAGAACCCGCTCATCTCGCTGCACATGGTGTGGGAGTCGTACCACGTCGTACTCTTCGCGCTGACGATCCTGGTGGTGCTCGCGCTGATCGTCTTCGCCGTCCGCCGGACCGCGAAGGCGCCGCGGCCTGCCGCCACCGGCTTCTCGTGGGTCTTCGCGCTGATCCTCATCGCGTGCATCTACGGCAAGGCCTCGAAATATCCGCTGCGGTGGAGCGACGCCTACTTCAGCCGCAACAAGTTCGTCGGCGACCTCGCCATGAACCCGCCGCAGTACTTCTTCGAGACGACGCGCGAGAAGCCTGCAGCCTACGACCTCGCGCGCCTCCGGCAGCTCTACCCGCTGCTCGTCCAGTACCTCGGCATCGATCATCCCGACGCGCAGAAACTGAACTTCCGCCGGATGCCCGCGCCTCATCCGGAAGTCACCGGCCGGCCGAACGTCGTGATGATCCAGCTCGAGTCGTTCGCCGCGTTCAAATGCGGCGTGTTCGGCAACGCGATGAACGGCTCGCCGAACATCGACAACCTCGCGCGCAACGGATACCTCTTCACGAACCACTTCTCCGCGTCCGAGAAGACGGCGCGCGCTCTCTTCTCGGTCATGTTCGGCATTCCGGACGTCAGCCCGTGGCAGGCGTCGGCGCACAACCCGCTCACCGTCGACCAGGCGTCGATCGCGAACGCTTTCACCGGCTACGACAAGTTCTACTTCCTCGGCGGCAGCGCGAACTGGTCGAATATCCGCGGAATGCTGGCGCACAATCTCGACGGCCTGCACATCTACGAAGAGGGCTCATACAAAGCGCCGGCCGTCGACGTCTGGGGCATCACCGACGAAGAGCTCTTCCTCGCCGCCAACGACGTACTGCGCAAGGAGCAGAAGCCGTTCTTCGCGCTCATCCACACCTCGGGAAACCACCGGCCGTACACCGTCCCGAAGCAAACGCACGGCTTCAAGCAGTACACGGTCGACCTCGAAGCGTTGCGCGCGAACGAGTTCGAGTCGAATGAGGAGTACAACTCCTTCCGCTACCTCGACCACGCCGTCGGCCTCTTCATCCAGCAGGCAAGCAAGGAGGCGTACTTCAAGAACACCGTGTTCGTGCTCTACGGCGATCACGGCACGCGGACCGGCGCGCCGGGGAGCGACCTGGCAATGGGCGACCTCGCGCAGGTCGTCTACCACGTCCCGCTGATCATCTACGCCCCCGGCTTCATCAAAACGCCGCGGCGGATCGACACGCCGTCATCGCACGTCGACATCCTCCCGACCGTCGCCAGTTTCTGCGGCGTCCCGTACGTCAATCAGACCCTCGGACTCGACGTGCTCGACCCCGCCAACGCGCAGAAATCGATCGCATTCGTCTTCACGACGTTCCACGATCCCCCCGATCTCGAGATGATCGGCCAAAAGGGCGCGACGACGATCATCCGCAGCAAGGACAACAGCCCGTCCCTCGGCCGCGCGCTTTACGAAGCGTCACGCTGGCTGCTCTACCACAACCACGGATGACGAAGACGTGGCTGCTCCGCGCGCTGCTGATCATCGCGGCGCTGCCTCCGATCGTCTTTCAGAAGCCGCATCCGAAGTTCGCGCAGACAGGAATGTCTGCGCTCCACGTTGGAGAGCAGACATTCCCGTCTGCTCTCTTCAAAGCCGAGTTTCTCCCACCCATCCCCGGCGACTTCGTCCACGGCGCGACGATGCTCGAGCTACCGAACGGCAATCTCGCCGCCGCCTGGTACGGCGGCACCGACGAGGTCATGCCGGACGTCAAGATCTACCTCTCCACTTACGATCGACACGCGCAGGCGTGGTCGGTCCCGCTGGCGATCGAGAGCGCGCCGCACGCGAAGAAATCGCTCGGCTTCGTGAAAAGCATCGGCAATCCGGTCCTCTACCACGATCGGAACGGCTACAAACTCTTCTTCGTCTCGGTGGTTGCCGGAGGGTGGTCGGGTGGGACGATCTGCATGGAGAAGTCGCCCGACCTGATCCACTGGAGCGCGCCGGTTCACGTCGTCAGCTCCCCGCTCTTCGACCTCGGCATGTTGGTGCGCGGAGCGCCGACGTCGTATGACGACGGCACGATCGCGCTTCCGATCTATCACCAGCTCAACGCCAAGTGGTCGGCGATCGCACGCGTCGACAGCGACGGGCACGTCCTCGACATCGCGCGCATCGCCGATTTCCGCCCGCTCCTTCAGCCGTGGCTCGTCCCGACGTCGCCGAGCGACGCGATCGCACTGCTTCGCTATTCGGCACCACATCAGCCGTACGCCGTGACGATGTCGCAAAGCCACGATGCCGGCGCGCAGTGGTCGGATGTCATACCGACGCCGCTCGTCCACCGCGACTCGCAGGTTTCCGGAGTGCTGCTCAGCGACAAATCGCTGCTCGTCTTCTACAACGGCAGCGCGTGGGACCGCCGCGATCTCTCCGTCGCGCGAACGGCAGACGGCGGGCGGCATTGGTCGTGGCCGTACCACATCGAACACGACACGACCGGGAACGACGTCGTGCGCCGCGAGTACTCATATCCGTACGTCTACCGCACGCGCGACGGCAACATCCATCTGCTGTACACGTGGCAGCGGACGCGGATTCGCCACCTGACGTTCAACGAGGCGTGGGTGCGCGCCAACCCGACGCTGGCGGTGATGCGGTGATGGTCTCCGCGTGGTCGATCCTCGCGTTCCCGAGCGTGACGACCGTCGCGCTGCTGCTGCTTTTCTGGCATCGCCCGCGCCATTACGAGCTGCTCTTTCCCGCCATCGCGATTGTCGGCATCGCGCTCTACGTCACGACGATCGGCACCCCGTCGTACAACATGTACCGCCTCGGCTTCTCGCCGTACGCGCCGCTGGCCCTCGGTGTCCTCGCGGCGCTCATCGCCCGCCGCGCGCCGAAGATCGCGATCATCGCGCTGGCGGTGATCGTCGCGTGCAACCTCCATCTCTACCGCTCGCGCAACCTGTTCGACTACGCGATCGATCCGATCCTCGTCGTGGTCGCGACCGTCTGGTGCGTGCGGCGCGTCTGGCTCAGTCGATCATCCCGGCGCGCGTCGCCTGATCGAATACCCAGTTCGGCCCACGCCTGACCATCTTCACCAGGAAGAGCCCCTTCGTGCCCTGGAAAATCTCTGCTTCCATCTCGAGGACGGCGGTATCGCCGCGCACCTCGCCGCCTGTGATCTTCCCTGCCTTTTTCGGCAACCAGATGCCGAGGGAGCTGAGAGCGTCGTCGAGGTCATCGAAGCTTTTCTGCGTGCTCTCGGAGACGCCGTGCTGGATGCCGTCCCAATCCTTCTTCGCCATTGCGGCGTAAAGCGACTGCAACGCTTGCCCTGGTTCTCCTCCGCCGGCCGCGAGCTTCGTTCCGGCCGGTAGACGCTTGATCGGCGACGAAAACGTCACGTCGATCATGTAAGAGTCGCCGCTCATCGTCTTCCCGGCGCTCGACATCCAGACGCGTCCCCCGACCGTGTCGGGCGTCAGCGTGTTGATGTCGGCGTTGAAACGGCCGCCGGTGAAGTCGACGAACTGCGTCATCGTGGCGGAGTACGTCGCGTTCATGCTGACGTCGTTCTTCCCACGAACCCACAGCACGATGAAGTTGTGCCCCTGCGTCCCCTTTTGGTTGATGAGGTTCTGGTGCGGATCGAGGTACGTCATCGCCTCGTCGACGTCGACCGGCTCCTCGGACAGGAACACTTCGATCGCGCGCTTCCGCGCATCGCGCTGGTCGCGCGTCTCGAACGCCACTGCATGCTTCGGCACAATCGGCGGACGGTTGCCCGCCGTGAACTGGCCGGTCACGACGACGAGAGCTGCCACCAACGAATAGCTGCACATGCCGGTGAGGTTATCATTCGCCCAAACCCATGCCCGCCCGGCGATTTTCACTGGTGCTCGTAAAACCGTCGCATTACGACGATGACGGCTATGTCATTCAATGGTTCCGCTCCGCGATTCCGTCGAACTCACTCGCCGCGCTCTACGGTCTCGCGCGCGATTGTGCGGAGCGAAAAATCCTCGGCGACGACGTCGAGATCGAGATCCATGCGATCGACGAGACGAACACGCGCGTGCATCCTGCGCAACTCGCGAAGCTGATCGAGAACGCCGGCAGCGGGATGGTCATGCTCATCGGCGTGCAATCCAACCAGTTTCCGCGTGCTCTCGACCTCGCGAAACCCCTCCGCGAGCGCGGCATCGCCGTCGCCATCGGCGGCTTCCACGTTTCCGGAACGATCAGCATGCTCGGCGGCGATGATCCCGACCTCCACAAGGCGCGCGCGATGGGCGTCACGCTCTTCGCGGGTGAAGCTGAAGGACGGCTCGAGGAAGTGCTGCGCGACGCGGACGCCAAGGCGTTGAAGCCGATGTACAACCACATGGCCGACTTGCCGTCGATTCAGGGGACGCCCATCCCGCTGATCACCGCGCTCCGCGCGTGGCGCACGGCGGGCGGCGTCACCAGCTTCGATGCCGGCCGCGGGTGTCCATTCCAGTGTTCCTTCTGCACCATCATCAACGTGCAAGGAAAGAAGTCGCGCCGCCGCTCGCCCGACGACATCGAGGCGATCGTCCGTGCGAACGTCGCGCAGGGGCTCCACAGTTTCTTCGTCACCGACGACAACTTCGCCCGCAACTCCGACTGGGAGATCATTCTCGACCGCTTGATCCAGCTCCGTGAAGAAGAGGGGATCAAGATCCACTTCATCATCCAGGTCGACACCCTCTGCCACAAGATCCCGAACTTCATCGAGAAGTGCCGCCGTGCCGGTGTCCGCCGCGTCTTCATCGGACTCGAGAACATCAATCCCGACAGCCTCGTCGGCGCGAAGAAGCGGCAGAACAAGATCACTGAATACCGGAAGATGCTGCTCGCCTGGAAGTCGGCCCGCATCATCACTTACGCCGGCTACATACTCGGTTTTCCCAACGACGACATCGAGTCGATCCGCCGCGACATCGAGATCATCAAGAAAGAGCTCCCGGTCGACCTCCTCGAGTTCTTCTTCCTGACGCCGCTCCCCGGATCGGAGGACCATCAGACGCTGCACAAACAGGGCGTCACGATGGATCCCGACATGAACAAGTACGACCTCAACCACGTCTGCGCGCCGCATCCGAAGATGTCGAAAGACGATTGGGAGCGTGCGTACAAGATGGCGTGGGAGACGTACTACACGAAGGAGCACGTCGAGTCGGTGCTGCGCCGCCTCGTGGCGATGAAGGCGAGCGCCAGCAACGCGATTCTTCTGATGACGTGGTTCGGCGGCTCGATCCACATCGAGGGCGTCCATCCGCTCGAAGCGGGCTTCTTCCGCAAGAAGTACCGGCACGACCGGCGTCCCGGCTTCGCGATCGTTCCGGCGTGGAAGTTCTATCCGGGCTACGCGATCGAGACAGTGACGAAGCTCTCGCGCTGGCTGTCGATGTACTTCGGCCTGCGCCGCATCTACACGCGCATCAAGCGCGACCCGGCGCGATACGACTACCAGGACCTCGCGATGACGATGCACGACGACGATCTCGAGACGCTCGACCTCTTTCACCACACCGAGGCGGCGGAGAAATTCGTCGCGGCGGCGGCACGCTGATGGCGATGCCGGTTATCGTCCGTTCACGCGGCGCATTTCGAAGCGAGGCCGAGGCTGGCCCGCACCATTTCGTAATCGACGAACCGGTTGACGCCGGCGGCACCGCGCAGGGTCCGACGCCGTATGACCTCCTCGCCGCGGCGCTCGGCGGCTGCACGTCGATGACGCTGCACTACTACGCCCAGCGCGAGAAGCTCCCCCTCGAAGGCGTCGACGTCACCGTCTCGCACGACCGCCAGTACGCCAAGGACTGCGCCGACTGTGTCGCGCACGCCGGCTTCATCCATCGCTTCAAAGTCGAGATCCGCCTCCTCGGCAACCTCACGCCCGAGCAGCGCGAGCACCTCCTCGCCATCGCCAACCGCTGCCCCGTGAAGAAGACCCTCTCCTCCGAGATCAAGATCGACGACGTGCTCGTCGACTGATCGCCCCCATCTCCCTCTCCCTCCGGGAGAGGGTGGCGGAGCGCAGCGACGCCGGGTGAGGGGCGTGCGTCTCGCGACAAGCGTGATCACGCCTTTCGCGAGAGCCACGCCCCCCATCCGCCGCTTCGCGGCACCTTCTCCCGAAGGGAGAAGGAGATGGCAGTGGCGGCTACTCCGAAACCATGGCCGGCGCCTGGCACGGCGTCGTGCCGTAGAGCGGATCGACCGTCACCGTCACATCGGCTCCGTCCACCGAAACGGTGGTGTAGTGGTAGTACGCGCCCGCTTGCGGCGGGGTCTTGTTGCATCCTTCGAGCGGAGCGCCGGCGCCGCCGGTGACGATGAACGTCGGCTTCTTCGTGGCGGGAACGCTGCGGTGGAAGGGGCCGTTCGGCTCTTT
Organism: Thermoanaerobaculia bacterium; assembly: GCA_036488085.1. Taxonomy (GTDB): domain Bacteria; phylum Acidobacteriota; class Thermoanaerobaculia; order Gp7-AA8; family Gp7-AA8; genus DASXHZ01. The sequence continues at coordinate 53,069 of DASXHZ010000092.1, read as the reverse complement.
CGGCTCGGGGTAGACGTAGAGCAGATGGTCGTGCGAGGCGAAGACGAACGTCACCTTGTCGTTTGCCTTCGTGTCGAGCGTGTCGCGGAACGCCTTCAGGCGCTGTGCGTAAGCGGAGTCGCCCTTCGCCGCGATCGCCGCGTGCGAGTTCGAGTGCACCGGACGGTGCATGAAGAGGAAGATGTGCGCCACCGAGTTGTCGGCCTGCAGTTGCGCGAGCGACGTCTGCAGCGCCGTGAGCTGCGCCTGGCCAACCATGCCGTTGTAGTCGCACGCGGACGGCAGCCCGACGTCCGGCACGTCGTCAGTGTTCACGACGACGAACGCGGCGTTCCCGTACCGGAACATGCCGTACGGCGGTGCGACGTCCTTCGCATAGATCGCGGGCATCGCACCGCTGTAATCCGGCACTTCCGCGTTCCATGGATCCGACTTCGTTCCGCAAGCGATGTTCGTCTGCACGACCAGCTCGTGGTTGCCAGGTGCATTGAAGACCGGCACCGGCACCCTCTTGAGGGCGTCGATGACTTCGTCGTATTCGCCGCCGATCTTCAGCGCTTCCTTCCCGAAGACCAGATCGCCGTCCCACATCACGAACGCCGGCGGATTCGCCGACAGCTTCGAGACGATGTCGAGCATCGGCCGCGTCAGCGGGTCGCCGCGATGCGCCGGCCGGTTGTCGCCGGCGACCACGAACGTGAACTTCGTCGCGGACGCATTTGCCGTGAGCGCCGGTGCGCCGGTCGGCAGCGGCGTGATGGGCGGCATCTGCGCAAGCGCGGGCAGGGCGAAAAGGGCGGCAACCAGGACGTTACGCATGAGCTCAGTTTACAGCCGCCGAGCAACAAGATGTCCGCTGGTCCGTAGTTGTAGACTGGCTCTACCGGAGGCGAAACCTTGAGTTTCTTCGACAACCTGAAAAAAGAGGCAGCCACCCAGTTCATCGAGATCATCCAATGGCTCGATGACTCCACCGACACCCTGGTCTATCGCTTCCCCGTCTACAACGCCGAGATCAAGATGGGCGCAAAGCTCACCGTCCGCGAGAACCAGGCGGCGATCTTCGTCAACGAAGGAAAAGCGGCGGACGTCTTCGGGCCGGGACTGTACACCCTCACCACCGAGACGATTCCGATCCTGACGGCACTGCGCGGCTGGAAGTACGGCTTCCAGTCGCCGTTCAAGGCCGACGTCTATTTCTTCAACACCCGGCTCTACCCCGACCTGAAGTGGGGCACCGCGAATCCGGTCATGATGCGCGACCGCGACTTCGGCATGATCCGGCTCCGCGCGTTCGGTACGTACGCCATGCGGATCGCCGACGCGAAGTCGTTCTTCGAGCAGATCGTCGGCACGCGCGGCCTCACGACGACCGCCGACATCATCGGCCAGCTCCGCTCCACGATCCTCTCGAAACTCTCCGACGCCATCGCGGAGGCGAACATCCCGGCGCTCGATCTGGCGTCAAAGTACGACGAGCTGTGTACGGTCGCGATCGAGAAAATCGGTCCGGAGTTCACGCGCTACGGCCTCGAGCTGTCGCGCTTCTTCATCGAGAACATCTCCCTCCCCGACGAAGTCGAAGCCGCCATCGACCAGCGCACCAAGCTCGGCGTCCTCGGCGATCGCCTCGGTCAATACACGCAACTGCAGACCGCGGAGGCGATCCCGCTCGCCGCCTCGAATCCGGGAGGCATCGCCGGCGCGGGTGCCGGCATCGGAGCCGGCCTCGCGATCGGCAACGCGATGGGCCAGGCCTTCAACACCTCCGCCTCGGCGCCGCCGCCGCCCCCCCTGCCCGGCGGCAGTGCCGCAGCCGCGCCGCGATGGTCGGTAGCGATCGATGGCAAGACGTACGGTCCGTACACCGACGACGTGTTACGCGGAATGGTGCAGTCAGGGCAGGTCGCTCTCTCGACCCAAGTCTGGCGCCCCGGCGCCGCCGGCTGGTCGCCGATCAGCGACGTACCGGAGCTCGGGTTGTCGGCGCCACCTCCGCCACCCCCACCTCCACCGCCAAAGTAGCTACAGATACGTCTCCACCGCCCGCCCGCTCCGCCTGAGCACCGCCTCGGCGGCACGGACGCCGTGGTACAGCGCCTCTTCGAAGAGCGCGACGCCGCTGAGGTCCGTGTTGGCGAACTCGATGCCGCGGAACGGTTGCGCAGCTTCGCGACGTGCGGCGCTCGTGATGAAGCCAGGATACGGGCGGACCATCGCGTGGCCCCATCGCATCACGTCGAGACGTTGCGTGATGTCGCGAATGTCGGGATGGGCGCGCGACAAGTCGGAGAGGACGACCTCGGCCCAGTGCCGTTGCGTCCATTCCTCATACAAGCGCACGCGCGCGGTGTGCGGATCGTGATCGGTGAACGCGTAGTAATACGTCAGCACTGTCGGCCCCGACTCGCGACCGCTCTGGTGCGTCGCGACGACATACCCGAGGGACGGGCTCTCGTACAGCACATTGTCCCAGCAGATCGGGAAGCCGTGCGATTCGGGATGCTTGCTGACCGTGAGGTTTGCGACGAGCCATGAGCCGTACACGAAGTCGCGTACGTCGCGGTAGTCGCGGATCACGCGCGCGGCGATGAACTGCGGCGCCGCGAAGATGACCTGCTTCGCATGGATGCCGCGGACATATGTTCCATCGCGCGAAAGCGCGACGACGTCGATGCCGCCGCCGCCAGGAATGAGCGAAGTCACGAGCCATCCCGTATCGACGTTCCGATTCGCGAGATGACGCACGAACCGCCCATTCCCCTCGGGCCAGGTGACCAGCGGCTGCGAGGGTTTCCCAGGCGCCGGAACACGTGACGCGAAGTAGAAGACCGCCGCCCACGCACTCGTGTCAGCCAGCGTCGCGCCGTAGTCATCGCGGCAGCCATACTCCACGAGCCAGCGAAGCCGAGGGGATGTCCACCGGTGCGAGTCGAGCCACTGCGCCGCCGACATCCTGTCGAGCGCGAGCACCTCGGCATCCTGCGATCCGAGGGCTGTTGGAATCGCGAACGCGCGCATGACGACGCATCGATCGATCTCGCGTTCGAACTCCCGAAGCTGGCGGATGTCGTCGTGCGTCGCGCCGGCAGCGAGATACAGCCCTTCGTACCAGCTCCCGCGATAGAAGACCCGTTCCTCCGGATCGCGGCAGAGGTACTGCTCCGCGACTTCGTTGCCGTCCATGAGGCCCATCTCGCCGAGAAGCCGAATCAGGACCCGGTTCTCGGGAAGCGGCGCCGGGACGTAGTGGGCGCCCCAGGGATAAGCGCTCGTGGCGTTCTCCCCCGAACGCGACGTGCCGCCGGCGGCCGATTCGAGCTCGAAGATGTCGTAGTCGTCAAAACCGGCGTGCGAGAGTCGCCAACCGGCCGCGAGTCCCGATATGCCCGCGCCGACGATCACCACGTCACGGCTGGTCCACGTTTGAGGATGCGGCCCACGAGGGTCCGGATGAAGCAGACGATGCCCCACCTGATCCGACGCTCCGACGATCTCGCCCGGCGGCAGCGCGCGCCGCACCGGTTTCCGGCAGGCGATGGCGGCGAAGGGGGCACCAAGGAATGCCGTGAGAAGGTCGCGCCGGGAGATCATGTACCGGTTGTCCGCCTCATCCGTTATCCGTGATCACGGCCTTCCTCCTCACGACCACTTCTTCCACTCTTCCTCGTAGTAGCGGACGAGCATCTGATTGTCGAGACGGTTGATCTCGACCGGCACCGGCGCCATGTCGGGTGAGATGACGAACATCGACGCGAGCGTCGGCGCGTCGAGGTAGCGCATCGGTAGCGAGACGCGGGCGGGCATCGGGAACGGATGAAGCTGTGCCAGTGCGAAGCCCCAGACGCCGAACGACGGCACGGTCGTCTGGTACGGGCGGACCACGAACCCCGCCGCCTCCATCGTCCGGATGATGCACCAGTACGAACGGCGCGCGAACAGCGGCGAGGTGCACTGCACCGCCACCGCGCCGTTGGGATTCACGTGCTCGCGGAGGAGGTGGTAGAAGCGCGTCGTGTAGAGCTTCCCGAGGCTGAAATTGTTTGGGTCGGGGAAGTCGACGATCACCACGTCGAAGCGGTCGTGATTCTCGGCGAGCCATACCATCGCATCTGCGTTAATCAGATGCACGCGGCGGTCGCCGAACGAGTGCCGATTGAGGTCCGCCAGCGCGGGAAACGCCTTCGACAGCGCCGTCATCTTCGGATCGAGATCGACCAGCGTCGCCGACTGGACGTTCGGATAGCGGAGGATCTCGCGCAGCGCGAGCCCGTCGCCGCCGCCGAGGACGAGAACGCGTGCCGGCGCGGCGGCGGTGGCGAATGCCGGATGCACCAGCGCCTCGTGATAGCGGTACTCGTCGGCGGAGCTGAACTGTAGATTGCCGTTCAGGAAGAGGTGGAAGCCGGATGCGCCGCGCGTGACGACGATCCGCTGATACGCCGAGCTGGTCGCGTAGACCACCTCATCCGCGAACAGCTCCTGCTCCGACATCGAGGTCAGCGTCCTCGCGTAGATGAACGCGACGACGAGCAGCGTCATCACCGCGACCGCGCGAATGCGGAGTCCCACCACGCGGTCCATCAGCGGCCGCATGAGATACGTGCCGTACAGCCCGACGCAGCCGTTGAGAAACCCGAACAGCAGCGAGGTCCGAACGAGCCCGATCCGCGGCACGAGGAAGAGCGGGAACAGCACCGCGGCGATGAGCGAGCCGATGTAGTCGAACGTCAGGATGCGCGAGACGAGCTCCTTGAACTCGAGCTGCTCGCGCAGGATGCGCATCAGGATCGGCAGCTCGAGCCCGACCAGCACGCCGATCACGAAGACGATCAGGAAGAGGAAGAGCTGGAACCACTGGAGCCGCGCGAAACCGAAGAAGAGCAGCGGCGCGGAGAGGCCGCCTACGAGCGCCACGGCCAGCTCGATCTCGACGAAACGCGCCGCGAGGTCACGGTCGATGAAGCGCGACAGCCACGCGCCGACGCCGAGCGCCGAGAGATAGATCCCGATGATGAGCGAGAACTGCGTGATCGAGTCGCCGATCACATAGCTCGCGACCGTCCCCGCCAGCAGCTCGTAAATCAGGCCGCACGACGCGATGACCAGGACATTGAGAAAAAGGAGCGGGGTCCGGTTGGTCATAGATGGACACCGGGCGCGCTGAAGCCCGCCCTAGCCGTGGATCGTCGACGCAATGATGATCGCCAATCCGAGCATGACCGATCCGATGAGAATCGCCAGCGAGATGTTCTGGTCCTCCTCGATCTCCTTACGGATCGAGAACGGCGTCGCCATCACGATGATCCAGAAGGCGATCGCGAACATGACCAAGCCGAAGATCGTGTATGCAAGCGTGACGAGAAAGGTGTGGAGCGCAGGAGTCAGGTTCATCACTTCCCTCCATGAAAGCCGCTGTACCAGAACGATCGATAACCGCCGTGCGCCGCGCCGCGAAGGCCGCCGGCCACGTACTTGCGCTGCCCCATTCCCGGCTGAATCCCAAACCATGTGAGGTACGAGAAGCCGGCCAGAATGAGGATGCCGAAGAATGCGTAGAAAGCTTTGAACATCGTGTCACCTCACGCGGGCGTCTTCTTGGTCCCCTCGCCCCGTCGGAACGACGGGGAGAGGGGCTCCCATGTCGCTATTCATCATCGTCGTCCTCGACGCGCTTGCCGTCGCGCGTGAACATCGAGTCGCGCCACCGGTCGCGCTCGGTGAAGCCGCGTGGTCCCACGGCGCCGCGCCGCATCGTCGCGATCACCGGCGGAATCATGAGCAGAACGATCGCGATCACGGCGTAGATCGTATCCATCTGCGAGAAGACACCCTCGCGCACTTGCACGTCGACGATCGGCGGCGGCTTCGTCGCATCCCAGTGCGCCTCCATCCGGAGGCTGTACGTTCCCGGCGCCAGCCGCGAGAAATACGACGACAACTGCTGCGACCCTTCCTCCCACGACTCGCCGTCGTCGACGCCCGAGTAGTGCTCCAGCTTCAGCTCGAACGGCTCGACCAGACCGGTCTTCTCGTTGAACAGATCGCCGCCGATATAGACCCAGTCGTTGTCGAGGTGCGTGCTGCCGGTGACCTGAAGATTGTGGCCGCCGTGGACGGTCAAGGGCGGGCTGAAAAACGTGGCGCTCGCCTCCCCGCCCTCGGTGGTGGTCGTCGGCTGGTCCCACGAATTGGCCGCGGTCGTCGCCGGCTGCGGCTTTGAGTAGTCGCCGAGGTAGTAACGGTTGTTCGCGATCGTCCGTTCCGGCAGCGTCGCGGCGAGAATGCCGGCGAGCGCCAGCAGCGCGATGACCAAGAGCGTGAACAGACCGCAGCCGACGCATCCGGCCGGCTTCTGTCCCGGCGCAATCGGCTGCAGCGTCCCGAGGGTAGTCGGCCGCGGCAGCCCCGTCACCTCGAAGGCCGCCTCGACCTCCTCGGGCGTCATGTAGAGCGCGTGCGAGTAGTTGACCTCGTGCGACTCCGCCGTGTCCGAGAACTCTTTCGTGAGCCCCTCGGGCGGCGCAATGTAGTCGACGGCGCGCGCCGTCTCACCGGCGGTGACCTTCCAATAGAACTCGCCGACGACCGACTCCACCGTCGCGACCGAGTCCTGGAAGATGGCGTACGTCTTCCCGCTGAATTCGATGCGCGGTGCAGCGCCGCCCGGCTCGGGATCTTGAACCGCTCCGGCGCTCGCCGGCTTGACGAAACTCCAGTGCCCCCCGTCCTCGACCAGCCACGCGAACGATTTCTGATGCGTCGCGAACAGGAGGTACTCGGTCCAGTAGTACTTCTGATCGAACGTGACGCTCCGCTGCATCATCCCGGCGACGATGTACCGTTCGTCGCCGATCTTCCCCGCCTTGCCGAGAGGGATGAGCGGCTGCGGACCACGATTGCTGAGCGTCTCGAGGTAGCGGAGGTTTCCCTCGCCGACGTCGTGCATCGCTCCGCAGTTCGGGCAGACGATGCGTTCCGCCTGCTCGGGGGCGACGAGGTTCAGCGGCCCGCCGCACTGCGAGCACGCGAGCTTGACGACTTTCACGCGCGTGACGCGCGCCTGCTCGAGATCGACGTTTATGCCGAGGCCTTCCAGCGTCGTCTCTTCGCCGTCGAAGAAAAGCGGCGGTTCCTCGCTGTAGTCGATCGTCGCGAAGCGGTTGTTCGCGCCGGAGAGGTCAGCGTACTGGTAGGTGCTGTTCGGCTCGACGCGCCACGGGATCTCGCCTTCGCCCGCGATCACCGTCGCGCTGCCGACCTCGGTGACGGTGAGACCGTCGTATCGCCCGCCGACCTGGAGAACGTTGTACGGCGGCAGGCCGGCGCGCGGCTCCTTGACCGTGACGTAGTACTTCCCCTGCGCCTCGGCGATCCAGCCCCACTGCCCACTGTCGAACGCCGCGTACCACTCGTCCCAGACGCCGCCCATCGGATGGCGCATCTGCGTGCGCCCGACGAGCCGGTACCCGGCGCCGCGAATCTTTCCCGGCAGATCGCGGCGCAATGGCGAGCCTGTGTCGACGAGCGCGGCGACCTTGCCGAGGTCTTCCAACCCGCGATCCGTGCGCGCGACGACGGTGCGGCAGTGGTCGCAGATGACCGCTGCCGATGAGCCGATCTTGAACTCGATCTGTCCCCCGCATGACGGACAGTTCGCTACTGCCATGCGAGCACCTCTTCCGTCGCGCGCTCGAATTCGCGGACCGTCACCGAAGTCGCGCCGAGGATCTCCGCGAGCTGCTCGCGCCACGGCCAGTCAGGGCGCGGGCGGCAGCAATAGAGATTCAGCGTAATCGTCCCGAACTCGGGGTAGGTATGGCAGGCGAGATGCGACTCCGACAGCATCACGAACCCAGTGATCCCGCCCGGCTCCGGAAAGACATGGAACTGCGGCTCGTGCAGCGGATGGAGGTCGAGCTCGCGGATGACGCGCCCGAACAGCTCGCGCAGAACGCCAACGCTCGTCAACGCCTCGGGATCACACCCCCCCGCGTCCACCAGCCACTCAGAACCGACGCTCATTTGCTTGAGGTTGCCAGTTTAACGCGGGCAGTTAGCCGACTGCCACGGGCATTTGCCGGATGCCACGGGCTTTTGGCCAACTGCCACGGGCATTTGCCAGATGCCACGGGCTCTTGGCGGACTGCCACGGGCTTTCGCCGGATGCCACGGGCTTTTGGCCGACTGCCACGGGCTTTTCGCCGACTGCCACGGGCTTTTGCCGGATGCCACGGGCTTTTCGCCGACTGCCAGGGGCTTTTGCCGGATGCCACGGGCTTTTGCCGGATGCCGCGGGCTTTTGCCGGATACCACGGGCTCTTGCCGGATGCCGCGGGCTTTTGCCGGATGCCACGGTTCTCAGTGTAGCCGCGCTGCGGCAACACGCTCATCGCGAGCGCCACGCCCCTCACGCGGCTACGCCGCCGAGGCCGCCGGCGCTCCACTGAGAACCGATTACCCAGCCGCCCACCGCGACGCCCGCAGCCACGCCTTGAACGCGTCCGCCGGGAGCGGTTTGGTCATGAAATAGCCCTGCGCCATGTCGCAGCCGAGGCGTTTGAGGATCTGCCATGACTCGGCGGTCTCGACCCCCTCGGCGATCACGATGAGGCCCATGTTGTGACCGAGCTCGATCGTCGAACGCACGATCACGAGATCGTCGGTCGCCGCCTCGGTGAGGTTGAGCACGAAAGACTTGTCAATCTTCAGCTCGTCCACCGGCAGGCGTTTGAGGTGCGCGAGTGAAGAGTATCCCGTCCCGAAATCGTCGATCGCAAGGCAGACGCCGCGCCGCTTCAGATCCGCAAGCACCTTCTGCGCGAACGCCGCGTCCTTCATGACCGCGCTCTCCGTGATCTCGAGAACGATGCTCGCCGGCGGCAGCCCGGCATCCGAGAGCAAACCGCTGATGAACGTCGGCAGCTCCGAGTCGAACAGATCGAGCGCGGAAAGATTCACCGCGATCGCCAGATCGAGTCCCTCGCGTCGCCAAGCCGCGCACTGCGCGATCGCCTTCCGGATCACCCACTTCGTGATCAGGCTGATCTTCCCCGACTGCTCCGCGAGCGGGATGAACTCATCCGGCCGCATCACACCGTGCTGCGGATGGTTCCAGCGGACGAGCGCTTCCGCGTGACCCACACGTTCACTGCGAACGTCCGCCTTCGGCTGGAAGTACAACTCCAGCTCGTCGCGTGCGATCGCCTGCCGCAGATCCATGATCAGCGACAGCCGCCGCAGCGTGTGCTCGTCGCGTCCCGGCTCGTAGACCGCGACGCCGCTGTGCTCGCGTTTCGCGTCGTACATTGCGATGTCGGCGTGGCGCATCAGCGTCCCGGCGTCGTCCGCATGCGCCGGATAGAGCGCGATTCCGAGGCTCGCGTTGACGTCGACCGAGACGTCGCCGAGAACGATCGGCAAGTCGAATGCCCCTTCCAGCCTCGCCGCCACCTCCTCGGCGTGCCGGAACGTCGGCGCCATGAACATGACGGCGAACTCGTCGCCGCCGAGGCGCGCCACCGTGTCGCTTTGCCGGAGCGTGTGCTCCAGGCGGCGGCCAATCTCGATCAGAAGCTGATCGCCGACCTGGTGCCCGAGCGTGTCGTTGATCTCCTTGAAGCGATCGACGTCCATCATGATGATGCCGACAGAGGGACCGTTGCGCTTCGCCCCGGCGATCGCGTACGAGAGGCGATCGAGGAACAGCGTCCGGTTCGGGAGACCGGTGAGCGCGTCGTGCGTCGCCTGAAAGCGGATCTCGTCCTCGCGCGTCGCGATCGCCGACTGCATCTGGTTGAAGGCCGTCGCGAGGCTGCCGATCTCGTCCTCCTGCTGCACGACGATCGGCGTGACGTAGTCGCCGCGCTCGACGCGTCCGGCGCCTTCGGCGAGGACACGGAGCGGCTGGCTGACGCTGCGCGCGAAGACCACGGCAGCGAAAACGGCGACGATGAGAACGATCGTCGACAGCGCGAAGATCTGCAGCTCGAGATTGCGGAACGGTATCTGCGCCTCTTCGAGATTCCGCGCCAGGAGCGCGTTGACACGCGAGCCGTCGCCGGTCGGCAGCGCTTGCAGGAGCGTGGCGTAACGAGAATCATCGGGCGCGAGCTGCGAGCCGCCGCCGCTGCTCCAGATCGAGATCTCGAGATTCGTGAGCCGCTGAACGTCCGTCAGCACGCGGTTGTCGATCTCGAACCCCGCGCAGACCCACGCGATCGGCCGCGGCGCGAGAACGGGAACGATTGCGAATTGGTACGGCCGGTTCGCGAACGAGACCGTCGCCGACGCCTCACCCCGATCCTGCGCGGTCCGCAGCATCGCCGCGAACGGAAACGGCTTCTTCGACAGCCGTCCGCCGAGCGTATCGGCGATGACGGTGCCGTCGAGGTTCACGAGCACGACCGCGTCGGCCGCGATGCGTGAACCGTGATTCGCGAGGACCGAGGTGATGGTCGGGACATCGGCCGACGCGATCGCCTCGCGAAATGCGAAGTCGAGCGCCAGAACGCGCAGTGAGTCGGAGAGCTGCTGTGCGCGCGTGTCGAGGATGCGATTGAGCACGCGCGACCCGAGGAGGAGCTCGTTGGCGACGGTGCAGCGTAACGTCTGCTGGCCGGCGTAGTAGACCGAGATCAGCGTGCCCGCGTCGAGCAGCACCAGGATGGCGATGAGGAGGTAAAGGAGTCGGGCCTGGAAGCTACGAACGGCCATGCCCGACAAACGAGACGGTCGTCCGTTCGTCGCCCTTCAACGTGACCTTCTGCGGCGGCGGCTCCGTGCGCATGTCGGGATACCAGACGTGAAGCGTGTAGCGTCCCGGCTCCATGTCGACGAGGGACGCTCGCCCCCCCGCGGCCGTCTTGTCGAAGTACGGCGTGTCGACGACGAGGATGTAGGCGCTCATCTGGTCGTGAATGTTGCAGCCGAGGACCACGACGCCACCCTTGTCGAAGACCAGCGGCTTCGCCGGCGTGCCGGCGTAGAGCGGAAGCTGGAACGTCTTCGCGGGCGAGAACGAGTAGACCTGATGGCGGATGTCGTCGCTGTTGGGAAATCGCACCGAGGTTCCGACCTGGATCGGAAGTACGTGCGGGATGAACATGCGGTTTTTCTGGTCCATGATCGCCGTCTTCTTCGCGAGCGGGAGCGTCCGGCCGTCGGGAATCGCGTAGACGACCGCGTCGCGGATGGCGTTGCCGCGAGGATCGGTGATGTGCGCTTCGATCGTGGCGGCTGCTAGAGGCGCGGAGACGGCAACGGCGAGTACGGCGGCGATCAGGCGCATGAGAAATTCAAACGCGAGCAGCGTATGCGATCATTCTGCCGATGGCGCGCAGATTTTTGCCGGCCACCTTGGTCCTCCTGGTGGCACTCGCGCCGCTCGAACTCCGTGCTGCCGACACAATTCAATGGAGTGGGTTCGCGCTCCTTCGTGGCACGTCGGCCCCCGATGATTTGCCGCTTCGTAGCGACTCCGTTTCGGCGCAGGCACAGCTCGGGATCGACTGGCGGCCGTCCGTCTTCTTCCGCGCCCACCTCCACCTGCTTGCGCGCAGCGAAGATGACGGCGCGAAGCGCGGCCACGCCGGCGTCGTGGAGGCATACCTCGAACAGAAGTCCCACGGGTTCCGCTTCGCAGAAGGCGCGTTCTTCCTGCCGACTTCGCGCGAGAATATCGACGAGCTGTGGGAGACGCCGTACTCGATCACGCCGTCGGCGCTGAATAGTTGGATGGGCGAAGAGCTCCGCCCGATCGGCGTCGATGCGTCGTACAAGTGGAACAACTTTCTCGGCGGCGCCACCGTCTTCCGCGGCAACGACACGTTCGGCGCCATCACCGCCGCGCGCGGATGGGCGATCCGCGATCAATGGACGACGCTCGGCGAACATCTGCCGGTCGATGAAGGGTATTTCAGCTCGGTCTCCGCGGAGAACGACTCACGCGTCGGCTGGTCGGCGCGCGGGCGGTGGAACAACGATCACGCGACGATTCAGCTCACGGACGTCGACAATCGCTCGGACGCGATGGAGCACGGCGACCTGCTCGATTGGGAAACCCGGTTCTACATCGCCGGGGCGGATTACACGCTCAACGACTGGACGCTCGCCGGGGAAAGCGGCTGGGGAAAGACGTCGGTCATCTTCTTCGGTACCGCCTTTCCAACCGACATCCGCGCCTCGTACGCCCTACTCTCACGCCGCTTCGACACCGCTCGCGCCACTATCCGCGTCGAGTCGTTCCAGAGCGGCATCATTCACCAGCACGCCGTGACCGCCGCGTTCTTCTGGACCCCGCGGCCGAAACTGCGCGCCGGCTTCGAGGCAACCAAAGCCGGCGGTGAGCATCGCGTGATGGCGGAGTTGCGGTATCGATTTTCGCGCTAACGCCGCACGTCCCGGATCAGCGTGATCCGGCTCGCAACGAGGTCGTTGCCGTCCCCCTGCGCCTGCACTTCCACAAGATCCCCGCGCTCGAGGTTCGTCACCGGATAGAGCTGCCCGTTGACGTCGACCCGCACTCCGTTGTCGTACGACACCGTCATGGCGCTCCCGTTCTGGTCGATCTGGATCGTCCGCGAATTCGTGTCGATGTATCGCACCGTCCCGCGGATGAGCGAACTGTTGCTCTGGTTCGGGTACTGGTTCGGGTACTGGTTCGGGTACTGGTTCGGGTAGTTGTTGTTCGGGTACGGCGCCGGCGCGTTGTTGTTCGCGTTGTATGTCACGGTCGCCGACTCGGCGACGAGCGAGTTGCCGGCCTGATGGAACGTCACATCGACCTGGTCGCCGCGCTGCAGGGCTTCAGGTTGATAACTGCGTCCCTGCCAGAACACGGTCGTGTCGCGGTCGTAGAAGAGGCGCGCGGTCCTGCCGTAGCCGTTCGTGTCGTAGAGAGCGATCGTGCGCGAGTTCGCGTCGACGTAGTCCACCGTCCCGTGAATCGTGTTGGCGTACCTATAGTTGTTCCGGTAGCCGTATGGCGCCGTGGCGCAGCCAGCCAGCAGGAGAAGCGCCGCCGCCGCGATGACAGCGAATGAAGCCTTTGGTCTGATCATCTCGTGTTCCCTCACGCCCTCTCAAAAGTTCACAAGACTTGCCAGACGAAATATGTTATTTTGCCAACATCGTCGGCCGTCCAAGCCGTCGTCCAAACTCATCGGTATGAAGCACCTGGCAACGTCCATCGCATTCGTGGTCCTTTTTGTCGCGGCCGCCAAAGCGCGCGCCGCCGAGGACCTTTCGCCGCTGCTCCGGCAGGCGCCGGGGCTGAAAGCCGACGTACTTCGCCTCGCGATGGGCGCGGCGAAAAAGGCGGAAGAGCAGGGGTTGGTGCACCGCCGCGACCTCCTGACGGTCATCGACTACTCCATCCCCTCCTCGCAGCCGCGGCTCTTCGTGTTCGACCTCGCGTCGAGCAAGCTGCTCTTCCGCGAGCTCGTCGCACATGGCAAGAACAGCGGCAACGACGTCACGACGGCGTTCTCGAACGACCCCGGCAGCCTCGAATCGAGCCTCGGCCTCTTCGTCACCGCCGACACGTACAGCGGCCACAACGGCTACTCGCTGCGTCTCAAAGGGCTGGACGAAGGCTTCAACGACATGGCGTGGGACCGCGCCATCGTCCTTCACGGCGCCGAGTACGTCAGCTACGAAGCCGTCAAAGTCCTCGGCCGCCTCGGCCGTAGCTGGGGCTGCCCCGCCGTCTCATCCCTCGTCTCGAAGAAGATCATCGACACGATTCGTGGCGGGAGCGCGGTCTTCGCGTACTACCCCGACAAAGCCTGGCTAGCGACCTCGGTGTTCTTACACTAGGTTGCGAGGTTATGCGGTTTCGAAACCCCGCAACTCCGTAACCTCGTAACCTCTCACGGCAGCGGCGCCACCCTCTTCATCGTCGCCTGCTCGAACGCATACGCGAGACGCAGCAGTGTCGGCTCGCTACACGCCATCCCGCTGAAGCTGACGCCGAACGGCTGCGGCTTCGCGTTGAACCCCTCGGGGAACGCGGGCGTCGGCGCATTCGGCACCATCGCATACGGCACGATCACGGTCGGATAGCCGGGCCGCGCGGCCACGCCGGCTCCGCCCGGTCCGGGGAAGAGCAGCGCGTCGAGATTGTCGGCCTTCATCACCTCGTCGATACCATGCGTTGCGGCGAGCTGGATGTCGCGCGCGCGGTCGGCCTCGTAACGCGCGCGGAAGAGGTCCTGATCCATGGCGTCCGAGATGTCGAGCAGCGACTGCCCGTACTTGATCGTCCCCATCTTCTCGTGCTTCCGATTCCACTCGCGGAGGTCCGTGAGCGACTTCACCGGCGCGTCCTTGCCGAGCGACGCGAGCCACTTGTTGAAGTCGCGCTCCATGCCGTAGGCGAGAACCGTCGAGCACTTCTTCTCCTTCACGTCGTCCATGTCGCCGCAGACGCCCCAGAGAAAGAAGTTGTTGTTCGCGTCCTTGTCGACGACGCTGGGGATGTCGGCCGGATCGACGATCACCGCGCCCTGTTCTTTCAGCACCGCGATCGCGTCGGCCATCGCCTTCGCCTGTTCGGGATTGAGGCCGCCGCCCGGCTTCTCCCTACCGGGCAACTGGATCTTGTCGAAGAAGCCGGCGCGCGGAATGCCGATGCGTGCGCCCTTGAGGCCGTCCTTCTTCAGGAACTGCGTGTAGTCGTGATTCGACGGCGGCGTGCAGCGGCTCGTCGCCGGATCGTTGGGGTCGGGGTTGTTGCTTTCGAGGACGCCGAGGAGCGTGGCGGCGTCGTAGACGAACTTCGCCATCGGGCCGGGCGTGTCCTGGTCCGCCGTGATCGGGATGACGCCGTAGCGGCTGACACGGCCGACCGTCGGCTTCACCGCCGCGAGCATGTTCTGGTTCGATGGACTGAGGATCGACCCGGAGGTCTCCGTCCCGACGTTCGCGGCCCAGAAGCTCGCCGCAGTGCCGGCGCCGGAGCTCGACCCGCCCGTGTTGAGCACCGCCCGTCCGTCGCCGCTCGCCTCGCGCGGATCGCGGCGCGGGTCGTACGGATTGAAGCCGTAGCCGTTCAGCGAGTTGTAGTTGTTCGGCATCGAGGGATTGCCGGCCACCCAGTTCGCGAGCTCCGTCATCTGCGTCTTCGCGATGATGATCGCGCCGCCGTCGCGGAGGTTCTTCGTCAGCGTCGCCTCGTACGGCGGCGTCAGCCCCGCGAACGCCAGCGCGCCGCCGGTCGTCGGCATGTTCGTGGTCTGGATGTTGTCCTTGAGCGCGATTGGGATGCCATGCAGCGGACCACGGATGTGACCGGCCGCGCGCTCCCGGTCGAGCGCGTCCGCTTCCTCCAGCGCCTTCGGATTGACGGTGATGATCGCGTGCAGCTTGTCCTCGTACGTCGCGATGCGCGTCAGGTACTGTTGCACGAGCTCATGCGACGTGACCCGTCCGGACTTCAGCGCCGCCAGCATGTCGGCGATCGATGCCTCGACCACCGTGAACGGCTTCTCGGTTTTCTTAGGCGCACCGAACACCGGAACCATGAACGCGAACAGAAGGAGGGCGAGTGCGAGACGGCGATTCTGCATCGCCCGATCTTACTGTGCACCGCGCTCCCGTGTGGCGTGGGCTTTCAGCCCGCGCCCCGCCCCGCCCGAGCGCAGGCTGGAAGCCCTGCGCCACACGAGGAGGCGCTAGGGAAGCTCGAGGAGGTGCGATGCGAAGATCTGATTGAACAGCGAGCCCGCGCGCCGCTCGCGAAGCCGCTCGACGACCTGCGGCCCCGGCATCCCGAGGCGGTGGAGAATGCGGCCGGCGACGAGAGCGGAGCGGTTGAAACCCATCCCGCAGTGCGACAGCACTCGGTGTCCTCCCTCGATGAGCGAGGCACCAAGTGTCGCGACGGCGTCCAGCCGCCGCATGTTCGGCAACTCCTCGTCTTCAATCGGAAAGTAGATGTAGAGACACTGCCCCGGCACGGTCGGGATGCACTCATCGAGGCCCCCCTCCATGTCGATGACCGTGTCGATCCCATGCGCCTCGAGAATCGACCAGTCCTTGATGACCGGAGAGATGAACAGCAGCCCGTCATCGTCGATCTGATACAGCTTCGTAAGGTCGAGCACGCTCATTTCTGATTTGAGTTTCCCAGCGACAGCGTGGCCGTCACCGGATGGGGTGGACTCAAGTCCCTCGCAAGCGAACCGATTGCGAGAATGAACTCGCGAGAAGCTCCGACGGAGAGTTGAAGAACGGGACCTGACGAAACAAGGTCGGAGATTTTTGTAGTGAAAGACGCCACTCAAAAGCCAACTCTGCCTCAAAGGTCGTCATCGGCTCGTCGTCGAAGATTCTACGCGCTTCTGCTCGAACAACCAGTTCCACATCGCTGCTTCCCCGTACGCGCGGTCCCAGGCGCCGTGGCCGACGCCTTCGTACTCGGTGAAGTGGACGTCGCACGCGCCAGCATGGTGGAGCTCGTCGACCAGGTGCCGCGATTCGTCGATCGGGATGACGTTGTCGTCCTTTCCGTGGAAGAACCACATCGGGAGCTCGCGGAGCCTGCTCGCGGCGATCGCGTATGGGTCGCCGCCGGTCGTCAGTGGCGACTGCTGGACGGCCGTCGTGGTCGGATGCGGCAGCAAACCGCCGCAGACGACGACCGCAGCGGCGAAGCGGTTCGGATGCGCCATCGCGAGGTGCAGCGTCCCGTAGCCGCCCATCGAGAGGCCGGTGATGTAGACGCGCGACTCGTCGCCGTGGAACTCCGCGATCGCGTGGTCGAGCGCCAGCATCGCGGCGTCCGCCGGCTCGTCGAGCCACCGGGTCTCAGGCGGCGCCTGCGGGAAGACCACGATCGCCGGTACCCGCGCCGGGTCGAAGCGGATCGTGTTCGCGACGCCGTGGATCGTTTCGCGCCAGCCGTCCGTCCCGCGCTCGCCCGAGCCGTGGAGGAAGAGGATCACCGGCCACGCACGCGCCGCGTCGTAGTCGCGCGGGACGTAGACGACATACGGATACGACGTCGCGCCGATCGTCAGCGAGCGCGCCAGAAATCCGGTCTCACGCATCGGCGCCGTCTGACAGCCGAGGAACACCGCGGTGAATAGAAGGAGGAGTCGTCGCATCGTGCACCGCCGACATCATCTCGCAGAGTGGATTCAACGAAATGGGGAGTCGCAGCGTTCTTCTGTTGATGACGTCCCCCACAGGCGGTCACGACCGTATTTCCACGAAGGCCAAACTCGCGACCGAACTCCGCATCCTGGGCAACGTCCTCGCCCGCGCACGCGAACGCGCCGGGCTCAAGCAGTTCGACGTCGCAGGACGCCTCAGCCTCCCGCCGTCATACCTCTCGAAGGTCGAAAACGGGACGCGCCGGCTCGACGTCATCGAGTTCATCCAGATCGCGAATGCGATGAACCTCGATCCGGCGGACGTGCTCCACGAGCTGGAATCGGCGCTCGACGCCGCCGCCCCCGTTCCCGAACAGTCACGCCACGTCGGCTAGCTCCCGTCGCAGCCGCTTGCGCGCGACCGACAGATGCGAACGCACTGTCCCCTCCGGAAGGCTCGTCATCCGCGCGATCTCCGCGTGCCTGAATCCGTAAACGAGAAAGAGTGATGCCACCGTGCGCTGCCTCGGCGGCAGGTGCTCGAACGCGTCGCGAATCCGGCCTCCCAGGAGGCGGCTATGCGCGAGCGTGTCCGGACGATCGGTGAGCGGCGCCATCGCCTCGAGCGCGAACGGCTCGAGCCTCACGCTGCGCCGATGCCGCAGCAGGTCGAGCGCAAGGTTGCGCACGATCCGCATCAGCCAAGGCCCGAACTCGCGTCCCGCAATGAGACGCTGCCGCTGATCCCACGCCTTCACGAACGCCTCATGCGCCAGATCCTCGGCATCCTCCCCGCTGCGGAGGATTCCATTCGCAACACGGCTCGCCTTCGCGAGGTACCGCTCCACCAGCCAGTCGAATCCAGCGACGTCGCCGCTGCGGAACGCCTCCGCCGCGGTCACTTCGGTGAAGAGAGAGCGATTCATGATTTCGGCTCCTTGGTATCCGTTATCCGTTATCCGTCACCCGTTATCCGTCATCGGCTCTCCGATAACGGATAACGCGTAACGGATCACGCACTAAGACAATCGAGGTGCCAGCGACGCCGAGGGTAGCGGCGCGGTCGTGCGCGTCAGAATGACGCGGCGGATGGGCACAGAATGACTCGGCTGGGCGTTCGCGGTCGGCCTAACGTCGCGGTTTGACGTCGATCGTTTCCCCGACTCCGATACGATTCAACGCCGCAATGATGTCGCAACGTCACCGACCGCCTCCTTCGCGAGTTCTAGAGCGGCAACTGCCTGCTCTCGAGTGACGGAAGGAAAGGACGCTAGGAACTTGTCGAGAGAATCCCCAGCCTCGAGGTAGTCGAATAGGTTGTACAGAGGAACTCGGTTCCCGACGAAGCAGTCCCTAATGATGGCCGCCCGGCGGCGGCGGCGGCGCGCCGTGGCCACCGCCGGGAGGCGGGCCAGCGTGGCCGTTGCCGGGGGGTGGGGCGCCGTGAGAGTCGCCGTGACCGCCGGGAGGGCCGCCGCGCATGGCGGGGGGAGCGCCGGCCATATTGCGCGGCATCGGCATCGGGGCGGGCGGCGCGTGCTCGCTGAAGCCGACCGCCTCGCCGGCGTGCACCAGCGTCGGTTCCTTCCTCAGCCGCGAGCGCACCTCGACCGTTCCTTCGAACACGCCGAGCGTGGTCTGCCCTTTCTCGTTGACCTCGACGCTGTACTGCGTGCCGCGGACGGCGAGCAGGGCTCCCGGCGTCTTCACGACGCGCGGCTCGCTCCCGAGGATCTTGTCGAACATCGCGTGAATCGTTCCGCGGTTCAGCGACAGCAGCACGCCCGGCTCGTTGCCCGCCAGCTCGACGTCGGTCGAGCTGAAGATTTCGAACTTCGCGCCGTGCTCTTTGCTGGCGATCAGCGCGTACGAGAACCATCCCGTGTGTACCTTGTCGCCGCTCACCGCTTTCGTCCCCGCCTCCGCCTTCACCTCGGACTTCGGCGTCGTCACGGTCACGGTGCGTTTGACGGTATCGAAGCGGTAGTCGACCGGCGTCTCCGCGAGCGCGGAAACGGCGGTGAGCGCAATGAGTGAAGCGATGACGATCTTCATGACGGGGCCTCGTCAGACGTGATGTTGTACCGCTTGATTTTTCGGGCGAGCGTCTTCCGCTCGATCCCTAGAATGAATGCCGCTTGCGTTTGATTTCCGGCGGTGGCGCGGAGGACAGCGACGATGTGCTTTCGTTCGGCGTCGTCGAGGGAGCCGAGGGGAACGGATTCATTCGTTTCAGCAACGGGTCCCTCGCCGTCTTCGCGGCTCAGGATGACAGAGGTCTCGCGGAGGACCTGTTTCGCCGCCTCGGCATCCACGAGCGCACCCGAGTCGATCACCATCCTTCGTATGACTTGCTCGAGCTCGCGAACGTTTCCCCGCCACCGATGCGCCTCGAAAGCGTCGAGCACCGATCGCGAGGGGCCGGCGATCGGCTCGCGGTGCATCTCCTCGGCGACCTTGCGCCGGAAGTGATCGACGAGCAGCGGGATGTCGGAGCGCCGCTCGCGCAACGGCGGAACACGAATCTCGTATCCGGCGAGCCGGTAGTACAAGTCCTCCCGAAAGCGTCCCTCGGCCACGAGTTGTTTGACGTCGCGATGCGTCGCGGCGATGACGCGGACGTCGACGTGGTGGCTCTTCTCCGAGCCGAGCGGCGTCACCATGCCGTCCTGCAGGAAGCGGAGGAGCTTCACCTGGAACGCCGCCGATATGTCGCCGATCTCGTCGAGGAACAACGTCCCGTCGTCGGCGCGTGAGAGCGCGCCACGCCGCTCCTGCCGCGCGTCGGTGTACGCGCCGCGCGTCGAGCCGAATAGCTCGTTTTCGAGCAGCGTGTCTGGGATCGCACCGCAGTTGATCGCGATGAACGGGCCGTCGGCGCGCGAGCCGAGGTCGTGGATCGACTGTGCGACCAACTCCTTGCCGCTGCCGCTCTCGCCACGGATCAGCACCGGAACATTGAGCGACGCGACGCGCGTGACGGCTTTGTAAATCTCGACCATCGCGCGGTCGCTGCCGACGATGCGCGTCGGCGGCCCCGGCTCGATCGGCTCCCGGGCCGGCTCGCTCTTCCGCACCGCTGCGGCAACGCGCTCGATCAGCTCCGAAAGTTCGAACGGCTTCGCGAGGTAGTCGAACGCGCCGGCTCTTTGCGCCAGCGCGGTCGTCTCGATTGTTCCGCGGCCGGTCATCAGGATCACGCGCGGCGGATCGCGGCGCTCGACGACCGCCTGGAGCAGCGCGATGCCGTTCTGTCCCGGCATGTAGATGTCGGTTACCACGACGTCGACTTTGTGCTCGCGGAGGAGTTGCATCGCCGACTCCGCGTCGCTCGCGCGAAATACGCGATGCCCGACCTTCTCCAGCGCGAGCGCCGCGCTCTCGCGGATGCCTTCATCGTCGTCGACAACCAGAACGCGCGCCATCAGGCCGCTCTCCTCAAATGAACGCGAAAAATCGACCCGCCGCTCACGCCCGCATCCACCTCGACCCCTCCCCCATGCCATCGCGCGATCTCGGAGACGAACGAGAGGCCGAGACCGAGGCCTTGCGTGCCGGCGGCGGTGGCGCCGCGGAAGAAGCGGTCGAAGATCCGGGCGCGCTCGGCGGCGGAGATGCCCGGACCGCGGTCCTCGACTTCGAGCACGGCTTCGCCGTCGTGTCCGCGGATGCGCACTGCAATTGGTGCCGAGGGTGGCGTGTACTTCAAAGCGTTTCCCACGAGATTGTCGATGATGCGCTCGATCAGCGTCGAGTCGGCGCGGACGAGGACTCCCGGCTCGGTGATCGCCTCGAGCGGCCGGTTCGTGCTCGCCCGGAGGAACTCGACACGCCGCGACGCCAGCGTACCGAGGTCTATGACGGAGGTGGAGCTCCCAAAGTCGCGGAGGCCGAGGCGCTCGAGGTCGAGCAGACCGGTGACGAGCGACTGCAGCTTGCCCGCCTCCGTCTCCAAGAGCGAAGTCACGCGCTGCCTCTCGCTCTCGCTCAGCTCGAAGCCGCCGAGGAGCTGCGTGAGGCCGCGCATCGACGCGAGCGGCGTCTTCAGCTCGTGCGCCAGGAGGCGTTTCGCCTCCGCCTCGCGCTCGCGGTGCTCGGCGAAGCGCTTCGCGACGGCGCGGCCGAGGCGGACCTCCTGGACGACGAAGACCAGCTCGACGACCGCGATGGTGAGCAGAAGCGTGATGAGCGGGATCGCGAGGTTCGCACGGTCGAGCAGCAGCGCGGCGCTTCCGATGATCGCGACTGCGAGGGCGACCTCCGCCGCGCGCCGGTGATGCTCGCGCAGCGCAACGATCGTGGCGGCGAGGATCGCGGCAACGACACCGGCAACGATCGGAGGGATCGCGCGGATCGTCTCGCCGCGAATGAGCGACTCGGTGGCGGCGGCGTGCACCGTGACGCCGGGATCGGGGCGATGGCGCGAGGAGGTCGGCGTCAGCACGCGGTCGCCGAGGGCGAGGGCGGTGGGGCCGAAGAAGACGATCTTGTTCTTGATCGCGCTCGCTTGCAGATCGACTGCGCTGAGTTGCGGGATCTCGCGCGGTGGCGTCCGGAACGCAGGCGAGATCGGGACGCCGACCGGGATCGGTTTGCCGGTAAAGAGCGACGACGCTTCCACAGAGACCGCGGTCAGCGCGCGGTCCTTGCTCTGTTTCGTCGATGCGAACCGCCGCAGGATGCCGTCGTGATCGAGCTCGAAGTTGCCGTGCGCCGCGATCGCGGCATCTCTCAGCGCAGGTGATGGCAACAGCCACTCGCCGTGATCATCGAGCACCGAGACGGCGATGGTCGGTACTCGGCGCATGGCGGCGGCGAGTTGCTCGTCCCCTTCGCGAGGATCGGTCAGCAGCACATCGAGCACGATCGCCCGCGCGCCCTGCATCCGCATCACCAGATCGGCGATGAGCGCGCGGCGCCACGGCCACGGGCCGAACGCCTTCAGCGACTTCTCATCGACTGCGACGACGACCACATCGCGCGCCGGCCGCGAAGGCAACGACCGCAACATCACGTCCCGCGCCGGCAGTTCCGGCGGATCGGCCACGCCGAATGCCAGGAGCAGGGTGACGAGAACGAATGTCGCGAATGCTGCTTTCGCAATCACGGATGCGCGCTCTTGTACTCCTTCCACTTCGCCAGCACCGCGTCCGCCGCCGGCTTCAGCTTCGCCCAGCTCGCGCGGGCGTCGGCGGTCGGCGCCGCGTCGGCGCTATCGATGACGTTCTGCAGAGTGCCGAGGGCGGTGTTGATGAACCGCAACGAGCTCGTCGACGACGGCGAAAGCCACCACTCCTCCTCGGACGCCGTGTCGGCGATTCCCTGGAGCTTCGCGTCCTTCGACTTCTTCGCCATCTCGCTCGCTTCATCCACCGCGGCCGACACCAGCGCGCGCTCCGCCTCGATCTCCCTCGAGAGCGCGAACTGCTCGTCGTACGCCGACTGCGGAATGTTGATCCGCGGGTCGGGAACCACAGACAGGGGCTGCGACAACTTCTGCCCATCGACCGTCAGCACCACCGTGTACTTGCCGGGCGGCGCCCAAACACCGTCGCCGCCGCCACGCCGTCCGCGGCCTGCCACCGCCGCATAGCGCAGCGGCCAGACGAAGCGATGCATGCCGGGATCGCCCAACACCGCCGACGGCGTGACGAACCACTCCGGCGCCGTGGTCAGCTTCGCGAGATTCGCCGTCGGAACCTTGTCGGCGCTGCTGTAGACGCGGACCAGATTGTTGTGAGGGTCGAGAATCTCGATCGTCACCGGCTGCTTCGCGCCGGCGGGAACGACGTAGTCGATGTACGCGCCGCTCGGCGGATTCGACGCCATCGGCTCGTCTTTCGGCATCGGCGAGCCGGTGAAGCCGGCGCCGCGCTCGCGGATGGCGGTAGCGGGGGGATAGAGGAACGCCGCCGCGGTCGGCGGCGCCACACGGAGAGGCGAAACGTCGTCAATCACCCAGAACGCACGGCCGTGCGTCGCGATCACGACGTCGTTGCCGTGCACGTCGATGTCGCGGATCGAAGTGATCGGTAGATTGAGCTGCATCGACTGCCAGTGGTCGCCGTCGTCGAACGAGACGTACATCCCCTTCTCCGTGCCGGCGTACAACAGTCCCTTGCGCACCGAATCCTCGCGCACCGCGTTCACGAAACTGCCGTTCGGAATGCCGTTCGCGATGAGCTGCCAATGCCTGCCGCCGTCGTGCGTCCGGTAGATGGACGGCCTCACGTCCTCGAGCCGGTGGCGATCGACGGTCGCATAGGCCGTCTCCGCGTCGAAATGCGAGGTGTCGATGATGCCGACCTTCGACCAGCCGGTGAGCGTGGACGGCGTGATGTTGTCCCAGTGCGCCCCTTCGTCGTGCGTGCGCCAGATCTGGCCGTCGTCGGTGCCCACCCAGATGTCGTGATCGGCGAGGCGCGACGGCGCGATCGCGTAGACGACGCCGAACCGCGAGCCCGGCCCTGCCGTCAGCGCGCCCGTCGTCGGGTCGAGGTTCGCCGGGATCCCAGGATTCTCGCGAGTCAGGTCGGGGCTGATGACCGACCAGTGGTTTCCGCCATCCTCGGTACGAAACACGCGCTGGTTCGCGAAGTACAGCACGCGCGGATCGCGATGCGAAAACACCAGCGGCAACGTCCACGTGTGGCGGTCGATGTTCGGATACGCGACCGTCGGATCGACGTCCTGCGTCTGGTGCGTCCTCGTATCGAGCTTCTCCACCCGCCCGCCGTACAACACCTCGGGGTCCTTCGGATCGGGCGCAACGTTGTCGCTCTCCCCGCCCGCCGTGATCTCGCGAAACTCCGTGATGCTGATGCCGTCGATCGTGTTCGTACGGCTCGGAATCCCGGCGGCGCCGGAGTCCTGCTGCGCGCCGTAGACCCAGTACGGAAAACGGTTGTCGGTGACGACGTGGTAGAACTGGCCGGTCGGCTGGTTGAACCAACTCGACCACGTGGCGCCGCCGTTCATCGAGACGACGCAGCCCTGATCGACGCCGAGGATGCGGCGCTCGGGGTGCTGCGGATCGATCCAGAGCGAGTGATAGTCGTCGCCGCCCGGCGCCCCTTTCACAGGCACGAACGTCGTGCCGCCGTCCGTCGAGCGATAGACATTCACGTTGATCGAATAGACGACGTCCGCATTTTGCGGCTCCACGTCGACTTCGCCGAAATACCAGCCGCGACCCCAGACGCGCGAGTCGCTGCTCGTCCGCGTCCAGTTCGCGCCGCCGTCATCGGAGCGATAGATGCCGCCGTTCGGAGCATCGACGACGGTGTACACGCGGTTCGGCTGCGACGCCGCCACCGCGATCCCGATGCGTCCCGGCTTTTCGGCGAAGCCGTGGCCTTTGATCTCGGTCCAGGTGTCGCCGCCGTCGGTCGACTTGAACAACCCGCTCCCCGGCCCGTTCGACGGCGGATAGATGCTCCACGGCGTCCGGCGCGTCTGCCAGAGCGCGGCGTAAATCGTGTTCGGGTTGGACGGATCGAGCTTCACGTCGACCGCGCCGGTATCGTTGTCATTGCGGCTCAGGATCCGTTGCCACGACTTCCCGCCGTCCTTCGAGCGGAACAGCCCGCGCTCCGCGTTCGGACCGTACGGATGGCCGAGCGCCGCGACATAGACGACGTCCGGATTCGTCGGATGCACCGCGATGCGCGCGATCTGCTGCGAGTCGCCGAGGCCGATCTTGATCCACGACTTCCCGCCGTCGACCGACTTGTACATCCCGTCGCCCTGCGCGATGTCCGAGCGCATGTCGGCCTCGCCGCTGCCGACGTAGATCACCTTCGTGTTTGACGGCGCCACCGCAATCGCTCCGATCGATCCGACCGGCTGGCCGTCGAAGACCGGCTCCCACGTCCGCCCCGCATCGTTCGTCTCCCACACGCCGCCGTTCACGCTGCCGAAGAAGAAGTGCTGCGGCTCCCCCGGAACGCCGGTCACGGCGAGCACGCGCCCCCCGCGGAACGGCCCCATCAGCCGCCAGTGGAGGTCGCCGAACGGGGCGTCGGCAGCGAGCGCAGCCGGCGGGATGAGCTGTGCGATCAATAGGGCGAACAGAGCAAGTCGTCGCATGGCGCGCGATTGTATCGATTCGATATGCTCCGCCACGCATGAAACGCCTTATCGCCCCTGCCGCGCTCTTCGTCTTCGCCTGTTCCCACGCCACCCCGCCCCCCGCCCCCACGCCGACACCGACTCCGCAGCCTGTCGCCGCTCCGGCACCGGCGCCGGAACCGCCGCCGCCACCGCCGGCTCCCGTTCCTCCGCCGCCGCGCGTGAATCCGCTCTTCGCGGCCAGCACGCTGCAGTACCAGGCGCCGCGCTTCGATCTCATTCAGGACACCGACTACCAGCCGGCGATCGAAGAGGGGATGAAGCAGCAGATCGCCGAAGTCGGCGCGATCGCGAACGATTCCAGGGCCCCGACGTTCGACAACACCATCATCCCGATGGAGAAGAGCGGCGCGCTGCTGACGCGCGCGGCGAAGATTTTCTTCGCCCTCACCGCCTCCAACACCAACGACACGTTGCAGAAGGTGGAAGGCGAAGAATCGCCGAAGCTCGCGGCGCACCAGGACACGATCTACCTCAACCCGCGACTCTTCGCGCGCGTGAAAGCGATTTACGACTCGCGCAGCTCCCTCGGCGCCGAGGAGAAGTGGCTTGTCGAGCGCTACTACAAGAACTTCGTCCGCGCCGGCGCGCTGCTGTCCGAGGCCGACAAGGAAAAGCTCAAGGCGCTCAACCAGGAAGAGTCGAAGCTCTCCACCGACTACCGCGATCACATCCTCGCCGACACCGACGCCTCGGCCGTCGTGGTCGACTCGAAGGACGAGCTGGACGGGATGAGCGACGCCGACGTCGCGGCCGCCGCGCAGCGTGCGGTCGACAAAAAGATGCCCGGCAAGTACGTCATCGCGCTGCAGAACACGACGCAGCAGCCGGCGCTCAGCACGCTGAAGAACCGCGCGCTCCGCGAGAAGATCTTCAAGGCCTCGGTCGCCCGCGGCAATCACGGCGGACCGAACGACACCACGGCGATCGTCGAGCGGCTCGCACAGCTCCGCGCCGAGAAGGCGAAACTCCTCGGCTACAAGACCTACGCCGCCTACGGCCTCGACGACCAGATGGCGAAGACGCCGCAGAACGCCATCAAGCTGATGACCGACATGGTCGGCGGCGCCACCGGCAAGTCGCTCGCCGACGCCGCCGAGATGCAGAAGATCGTCAACAAGGAAGGCGGCAAGTTCAAGCTCGCAGCCTGGGACTGGAACTTCTACGCCGAGAAGGTCCGTAAGGCGAAGTACAACCTCAATGAAGCCGAGGTGAAGCCGTACTTCCTCCTGGACACCGTGTTGCAGGACGGCGTCTTCTATGCGGCCAATCAGATGTACGGGCTGACGTTCAAAGAGCGGCACGACATTCCGCCGTACCAGCCGGACGTCCGCGTCTTCGAGGTGTTCGACGCCGACGGCACCTCGCTCGCGCTCTGGTACGCCGACTACTTCCAGCGTCCGAACAAGAGCGGCGGCGCCTGGATGGACAGTTTCGTCGACCAGTCCGGCCTCCTCGGCACGCACCCGGTCGTATTCAACGTGTGCAACTTCACCAAGCCGGCGGCCGGACAGCCGGCGCTCCTCAGCTTCGACGACGTCAACACCATGTTCCACGAGTTCGGGCACGCGCTGCACGGCATGTTCTCGAATGTGAAATACCCGACCGTGGCCGGGACGAACGTGCCGCGCGACTTCGTCGAGTTCCCGTCACAGTTCAACGAGCACTGGGCGCTCGAGCCGCGCGTCTTCGCCCATTACGCGAAGCACTACCAGACCGGCGCGCCGATGCCTCAGGCGCTGGTCGACAAAATCAAGGCGTCGCGCAAGTTCAATCAGGGTTACGCGCTGACCGAGTACCTCGCCGCCGCGCTGCTCGACATGGCGTGGCACACCCTGCCGCCCGGCGCGGCCCTGCAGCCGGTCAACACCTTCGAGCCGGCGGCGCTGAAGAGGTACAAGATCGACCTCCCGCAGGTCCCGCCGCGCTATCACACGACCTACTTCTCGCACATCTGGGGCGGCGGTTATTCGGCCGGTTATTACGCGTATCTGTGGAGCGAGTTGATCGACGACGACGCGTACTACTGGTTCAAGGAGCACGGCGGCATGAAGCGCGAAAACGGCCAGCGCTTCCGCGAGATGGTCCTCTCCCGCGGCGGCAGCGAAGACCCCGCCGCCATGTACCGCGCCTTCCGCGGCCGGAACCCGAGCGCCGAACCGCTCCTCATCGAGCGCGGTTTAAAGCCGGAGAAGACGAAGGCGTCGAAAGCATCGCCCAAAAAAGCGGAGTAGCGGAATAGGTTATCGATTACCAGTTGTCTTGTGCAGGGGCCGGCTCTCAGCCGGCCCTTTTCTTTCCGCTGCATTTCGACCCACCCCACAGTGTGGCAAGCGATGGGAGCAGTAAAATGCCGGCGCCGATGATCCGAAAGGCGACCTGTCTGCTTCTCCTGTTCCTGTCGCGTGCCGTTCTTGCCACCGACTGCGACGCGACGCGCCGTGCCGCCGTCGACGGTGTGCTCAACGCATTCGCAACCCATCAGGTTGTTCTCCTCGGAGAACAGCACCAGCGAAAGGAGTTCCACGAGTTCTTGCGGGCTTTCGTTCGCGATCGCAGGTTCACGCGCACGGTCACCCAGATCATCGTGGAGTTCGGCAATGCGCAGTATCAGGATGTCGCCGATCGTTACGTTGCAGGCGGCGAGGTGCCACGCTCCGAAATGCAGCACGTCTGGCGCGATGTGGTCGGCACTGTTTTGGGATTCGACTCACCCGTCTACGAGGAGTTTTACGACACCGTCCGAGAAGTGAACCGCGAACGGCCGCCAAACGAACGCATTCGCGTGATCCTTGGCGACCCTCCCGTGCCATGGGCCGAGATTCACGATGCCGCCGCGTATGGACGCTACATCGAACGCGATGCGTTCATGACGGATGCGATCCAACACGCGCGCAAAGGTGGCCGGCGCGTGCTCGTCATCGTCGGCGGACTGCACATTCCGATCACCGCCGCGACGGAGGCGAAGGACAAACACCCAAGCGTCGGCAATCTGCTCGAATCTGCGGCTCCGCACGTGGCCTATCGGATCTTCCCAGCCCCCGCCGGATTCCGGCCGGCAGTCGATTGCGCGCCACAGTTCCTTCCGGCCACCGGCGATCTCGGCGACCGGAGCTTCGGCGTCCTGATGCCGGCTGGCATCATGGTTCAGCGCGACGTCAACGGAAAGAAAGAATGGATCGCTCTGACCGATAGTGATTGGCCGCCGATCCGCGCCAAAGTCGATGCGGCACTCTACCTCGGCGCGACCGAAACGCGACTCGCCCCACTCCCTTCGACGCTGGCCGACGCGAGCTACATTCGTGAGCTGCATCGCCGCGCGAAAATCATGCACGACTTCTTCGGATTCGATTTCGAATCCGACCTCCCGCCCGCTCCGGAATGACCAAGGGCGCCGGCCTCGCCCCACCGGCGCCCTCTTTTCTGGATATTTCTCGACCTTACCGAGGGAGCGGCGCGCGCGGTCGAGAGCAGCGGCCTCGCGCCTATTCGGCGGAAGAGCCGTTCGCGACCAATCCGAGAAAAATGGTCGATGACCAGAGGTATGCGGCCGCCGCGGGCCAGCAATCCGCCGCCAGACGCGCCGCGATCCTCATGATTTCTTCTTCGCGTCTTCGACCGCTTTCAGATCTTCGAGCGCCAGTTTGCCGGTCTCGATCAGTCGCGCCACGACCGGCTGGGCCGAGCCGCCGAAGAGATCGAGAAAGTCATCGATCATCCGCCGGTAGACGTCGCGAACTTTTTCTTCGACGTCGCGAAAACTTTTCATGAGCTCGTGAACCACCTCTATTGACGTCGTGAAAATTTCTATCGACGCCGCGAAAACTTTTCGTGAGCTCGTGAACGACTTCCATCGAGGTCACGAAATTTTCGCTCGACGTCCTGAGAACTTTTCGCGCTGCCGAAGGAAAATTACGCGCCGTCGAAGAACCTGCACGCGCCGGATCTACTCCATCGTGCGCCGTAGCCGCTTCGTTTCGCCCCGCTGTTTCTTCTCCTCGAGCCGTTTCCGCTTCGCCGCGCGCGAAACCTTCGTCTTCCTGCGCGGCTTCTCCGGCTCGAGCGCCTCGCGGAGCAATTCCTCGAGCCGCGCCAGCGCCCGATCGCGATTCCCAAGCTGCGACCGCTCCGCCTGCGACGTCACCCGAAGCGTCCCTTCCTTGTTGATCCGCCCCGCCAGCTTCTCCCGCACGCGCGCCTTCTGCGTTTCATCCAGCGGCAACGTTTCGACGTCCACCTCGATCGTCACCCGCGTCTCGAGCTTGTTCACGTTTTGCCCGCCCGGCCCGCCTGCGCGCGAGGTGGTGGCGCGGAGCGCGCTCGCGGGAACGCTGACGCCGTAGCCGAGATCTAGATCGCGCATCAGCGAGAAGCTTAGCTCTCACCGAGCCGTGCGTCGTCGCCGGCCTTCCCAAAACAAGCCGACGATGACGATCGCCACCCACCACGTCGCCACCGTTCCGACGACGGCTATGCGATTCGGCACGTGAAGGAGGGCCTGAATCGCGAAGCCTGGCGCGAAGACGGTGTGCGGCTTCACCCCGAACAGCAACATCGCGCCGATCGCCACCGCCGCGCCGACCGGCGCGAGGACGAAGACGTAGATGCCGAGGTATAGGCGGGTGCGGGCCATGCCGGCCCCGATTGTGCCACCGTCGAACGACCCCCGCCCCTTGATAGGGCCTCCACGACCGTACAATCCGTCGCGTGGCGGAACAACGTCGGAGGCATGACTGAGTTACCTCGATTTCGTCGCCGATTTCAGCTTGCCGGAGATCGTGAGTGTCTACGACGAGCTGCCGCTCTGGTCGGCGATGTTCGGGCTGATGCTGCTGGACTACGTGCCGTTCGCGGGGGTCACAAAGGCACTCGACGTCGGGTGCGGTACCGGCTTTCCGCTGATCGAGCTCGCGGAGCGTCTCGGGCCATCAGCGCACGTCGACGGCGTCGATCCGTGGAGCGCCGCCCTAGCCCGGGCACGCGAGAAGATCCGTATCCGCAAGACGGCGAATGTCACGTTGCACGAATGCAGCGCCTCCTCTCTCCCGTTCCCCAACGCGACATTCGACCTCATCGTCTCGAACCTCGGGATCAACAATTTCGACGACCGCGAGGGCGCACTGCGCGAATGCCGCCGCGTCGCGAAGCCCGGCGCTCCCATCGCGCTGACGACAAATCTGTTCGCCCACATGCGTGAGTTCTACGACGTCTTCGACTCGGTGCTCGACGCCGCCGGACGTGACCGTCTCCGCGATCACGTGAACCATCGCGCGACGATCGCGAGCGTCTCGTCCCTCCTCCGCTCCGCCGGCTTCGAGGTCCATACCGTTCACGAACGCGAGTCGGTGATGCGCTTCGCCAACGGAACGGCGCTCCTGAATCATCACTTCATCAAGCTCGGCTTTCTCGACGCCTGGAAAACGGTCGCCGGTAACCTCTCCGTATTCGACCGCCTGCAATCCGAGCTCGATCGACGCGGCGAACTCCGCCTCACGATTCCGATGGCGTACTTCGAGGCGCGGGCGGTGTAGCTCCACGTCATACCGGTTCATCGAATGCGCCGGCAAGGTTCGGTTCTGTGTAGCGCCGCCGACTCGGCGGCGGGTTCTGAATCATCACGCCGCCGGGTCGGCGGCGCTACACAGAATTCCTCTCGTATCGCTGAAACGTTCGCCCACAGCCCCGCTGACGGGCGGCCACGACGGCGAGGGCGCCGCCGCCCCATTGAGAGGCGATTCGCGGCGGAGCCGCGCCGACCCTGGGAGGCCGCCACCCGGCAACTGGCCACCGGCAACTGACGCCTGCCTGCTACCATCAATGGCGATGCGAGTTGACCATGAAGCGCGGGCGCTGGTTTGCTCGGTTGGGGATCTGGTCTACGAGAACACATACCGGCGGATCGGGGTCGAGCGTGGGGATGGGTTCCGGCGGATGTGGATCGGGCAGGACATCCACACGCAGCGTGCGGAGTTGCGCGCGGCGGAGGATCCGCACTATCGCGCCGAGGTGCATGTGGTGCACCGGACGACCGTGCGGGAGTGGAACGTCACGGTCACGGGGCGGATAGACGGGCTCTCCGTCGATAAAGAGGGCAAGCGGGTCACGATCGAAGAGGTGAAGTCGATCCACTTCGACCTCGAGCTCGAGGCGCTCTCGCGGTCCGAGAAGCTGCACCGGCATCTGTATCAACTGCTGCTGTACTCCTACTTTCTGTCATCACAGCCGGACTTTGACGGCTTCGAATTCGTACCGCAGCTCGTGCTGATCGACCTCGTCACCAGCGACACGAAAGTGGTCGACGCGGAGTTCGATCGTGACTCCGTTGCCAGCACGCTCGAAGCGTCGCTCGAATCGCTCATCGACGGGCTGGAGTCGGCGTCGGCGCTGCTGGAGGCGAAGAAGGCGTTCGCCGACTCGCTGCAGTTCCCGTACGGCGAGATGCGGCCGTACCAGGACGAGATCGTGAACGCGGTGGCCCATGCGATCCGCGAGCGCGAGGCGCTTCTCGTCTCCGCGCCGACTGGCATCGGCAAGACAATCGCGGCGCTCTACCCCGCCGTTCGCGAGGCGTTGCGCGCGGGTAAGAAGCTCTTCTTCCTCACCTCGAAGACGCTCCAGCAGGAGGCGGCAGTCAACGCGCTGCGGATGCTGAACGACGGCTCGTTCCGCGTTCTGCGCATCCGCGCGAAGCAGAAGATGTGCGCCCACACGGAGATGATCTGCCACGAGGACTTCTGCCCGTACGCGGCGAAGTACGGCGAGAAGATGTCGAAGAGCGGCCTCAAGACGCAGATCGTCACGGAGATGTCGTACTTCGATCCTGCCGTCACGTTCGAGATGGCGAAGACCAACGAGGTCTGTCCGTTCGAGGTGTCGCTGGAGCTAATCGAAGAGGCGGACGTCATCGTCTGCGACTACAACTACATCTTCGATCCGTACGTCGGGCTCAAGGCGTTCCAGCAGGAGAGCGACTACGGCGACTGCGTCCTCATCGTCGACGAGGCGCACAACCTGGTCGACCGCGGGCGCGGCTACTACTCGCCGGAGATTTACGAGAAGTCGTTCGACGCCATCACGAACCATCTTCGCGGCCGCAACTGCTGGATCGACGGGTGGGAAGAGCTGCTCGAGATCCTGCGCGATCACTTCCGGGAGCTGGCGGCGGCCATCGAGGGTCCCGATCAGAAACAGGCGATCTGCGAGCCGAATCGCGAGCTTTTCATGGAGCAGCGCGTGGAGTGGGAGCGGATCGTCCTGGCGTACATCGGGTGGAAGATCGAGAACAGAATCGCCGAGGAAGACGATCCGGTGATCGACTTCTACTTCAAGCTCGTCAAATTCACGAATCTACTCAGTGAAGAATCTAGAGAAGAATCGGACGAGCTGGCGTCGCTGATCGAGCAGACCAACGACGGCCTCAAACTGAAGATCTTCTGCAAAGACCCCTCTCGCTTCCTCGGCAAGATTTTCGACTCGGCGCACGCCACGATCGCGCTCTCCGCGACGCTGGAGCCGTTCGAGTTCTACCGCAAGACGCTCGGCTTTCCGCAGAGCCGGACGACGGAGCTATCGCTGCCGTCGCCGTTCCCGCGCGAGAACCGGAAGATCGTGGTCGTCCCCGACGTGGAGACGACGTACAAGCAGCGCGAGAAGTATTACGAGCGGATCGCGGAGACGGTGGCCGGCATCGCGGAGGCGAGCGGCGGCAATTACCTGGCGCTCTTCCCGAGCTACGCGTTCCTCCGCCAGGTGAGCGAACGGATGCCGCCGCTGCGCAAGAAGGTGATGGTGCAGCGCACCGACATGACGGACTACGAGCGCAACGCCATCCTCGACATCCTCCGCGAGAAGCCGCGCGACGGGAACCTGATCCTGGCGGTCAGCGGCGGGATGTATGCGGAAGGTATCGACTATCAGGGCGACATGCTGTCGGGCGTGATGGTGGTCGGCCCGGCGCTGCCACAGGTGAGCTTCGAGCAGGAGCTGCTGAAGCGCTATTACGACGAGCAATACGGCGCCGGCTTCGAGTTCGCGTACCTGATCCCCGGGATGACGCGGGTGGTGCAGTCGGCCGGCCGCGTGATCCGCAGCGAGCACGACGTCGGGGTGATCGCGCTGCTCTGCAAACGTTTCACGCAGGAGAGCTACACGCGCTATTTCCCGAGCGACTGGTACGAGGAGTCGCCGCGGGAGCTGATTACCCGCAAGGCGGCGAGCGAGATTCGTGAATTCTTCGCGGCGAAGGCGACGCCGCAGTTGAGGATGATTTTTTGATGAGGCGCTATCCGTTATCCGTTATTCGTTATCCGTTTGTGCTGATCGCGTTTGCTTGTGCTGCGACGGGGCCGAAGACGACGGCGCCGGATTTGAAGTCGGTGCCGGCGGTGGCGCTGGAGGCGGCTTGTACGAAGTTGCGGAGCGAGGGGCTAACGGGCGACTCGGCGCTGGTGCTCAAGAAGACGGAGCCGGGGCTGATCAACGGGGCGTCATTGCGCTCCGTGGCGCATTCGTACAACAAGGACGTCGACGCCTCGTCGCTCGCAGCCACGATGCGGGCGTACGTCCAGTCGACGCCGCTCGACTTCCGCGCCACATCCTGCAAGTGGCAGCCGATCGACAAGCTCGACCCGGTCGCACAGGCACAAATGGCGGTCGTCGAGTTCTCTCCCCCGTTCATCAATCCGTTCACGAAGGGTGAGTCCGGCATCCTTGTCCGCATGTCCGTCGGCAATCACGACGCGGAGTGGTACTGGATTCCGCTCGGCGAACGGCAGGGGCTGCTGGGGATCGGGCTGGTGGTGCCGTTGGATTTGCACGAAGACTGACGAGTTGCCGGTGGCCGGTGGCCGGTGGCCGGATAGGGACGGTTGCACATCTGGCCACTGGCCACTCGCCACTGGCCACTTTCCACTGGCACCCGGCAACTATCACGGTCGCAGTGCCAGCGCTTCCACTACCGCTCGCAGCAATTCCAGCTCTTCGCGTGCGATCCGCGCGAAGCCGTCGGGGTCGGTGGCGCTGACGCGGATGACGGTCAGCTCTTCGCCGCGCATTCGCAGCACGTCGAAACGGGCGTGGAGGGCGCGGTCGATGAGGGGGGCGGCGCTGCTCTTCATGAGGCGCTCCGCCAGGGTGATCTCGTCGGAGCGAATCCAGAATTGCGGGTGGAGCGGGAGCTCGATCACCGGCGGGCCGAACAGTGCCAGCGGACGGCCGAAGATGCCGCGCTGGCGGCGCGTGATGATGATTCGCGCGGGCGCTTGGACCCGGAACGTGCAGAGAATGCGCTCGGGCGCGCCTTTCTGCCGAGGCACGCGGCGGATACGGACCGAGTAGCCGTTCCAGATCCCCTGTACCGACATGGTGAAAAAGCTCGACTTCGCCAGCTCGCTCCACCCCATCTCGCGCGCGAGCATCTCGAGCCGCACGGCGAGCTCCTTCGAGCGGCGCGACTGCACGAGCAGCACAAGCACGAAGAGCACACCGAACGCGAGAGTGAACCAGGCCAACGGGTTGACGGCGTTCCACCACTGCATGTGCCGAGCGTAACAAGTGGCATGCTCTTTTCAAAAGACTATGGGCTTGACCCTGGGAATCCATGACGAGCAACAGAAAAACAGAGCCCCGAGTATTGATCGTTGACGACGACGCGTCGATTCGCCAGCTCCTCGCTACCCTCGTCCGGCGCGAGCATCTGGCCGTCGACTCAGCGATCGATGGCGAAGATGCTATCCGGAAGCTCCAAGAACACGCCTACTCAGTTGTCCTGCTCGACCTGATGATGCCGCACGTCGACGGCTTCGGCGTGATCGAGTACCTCAAGCAGCACCCGCAGGCGAGCAAGCCGGTGGTCCTCGTCATCACCGCCTACGCCGACCAGAAGTTCAAGCGGGTCGATCCCGACATCGTCGCGGGCGTCATACGCAAGCCGTTCGAAATCGCTGACCTCGGCGGCCTCGTCCGCCTCTGCGCCCTCGGCCTCGACGATCAATTCGCCGAACGCGTCGGACGTCCGGTGTCAGACACGTCGGCCGACGAGAGCGTCAATTAGCCCACCGCTCGAACCACGCTTCGAGCATCACCACGGCCCAGAGCGCTTTGGCGTTGTTGGCGTGGCCGGAGCGGTGGTCGTCGAGGAGCTGGTGCACGTAGACGTCGTTGATGCCGTGCGCTCGCAGACGGTTCGGGGCGAGGAGTTTGTCGACCTCGCTGCGAAGGCCGCCGTTGATCCAGCTCGCGACCGGGACCGATAGCCCGCGTTTGCGGCGGTAGATCACGTCCTTCGGAATCCATTTCTCCGCCGCCTTCTTGAGCACCCACTTCGTCGTGAAGCGGTGCACGCGGAGATTCGGCGGGAGCGAGAGCGCGAAGCGTGTGACAGAACGGTCGAGGTACGGCGCACGCGCTTCGACCGACGACAGCATGGTGGCGCGGTCGACTTTGACCAGGAGGTTGTCGCGGAGGTAGCTGGTGTAGTCGAGAAGCATTGCGCCTGCGACGGGGTTACGGGGTTGCGCGGTTACGGGGTCAGTCTCGGAACCTCGCAACCTCGTAACCTCGTCACCCAACCCCGTCCCAAACCACGCCAAATGCCTCTCCCGCCACGGCCGCTCGGCGTCGTGCACGAATCGCTTCAAGAGAAACTCCAGCGTCACCTTCTTTGATGACGGCGGGACACGCTGCACCGACTTGCGGAGCGCGGCACGGGCGAAGGATGGGAGGGCGTCGTAGACCGGCGCGATCTTGTGGCCGATGTAGGTCGGATAGCCGCCGAACAGCTCGTCGGCCCCTTCCCCGCTGAGGATGACCTTCACGTGCTTGTGCGCCTCGCGCGCGAGGAGGAAGGTCGGCAGGATCGCGGCGTCGGCGAGCGGCTCGGCGACGCGCTGCGTCACATTGTCGAACGCCTCGCGCAGCGTCGTCTCGTCGGTACGCACGGGGACGTACGTCGTCCGCATCTGCTCCGCGAGGAGTCTCGCGTCGCCGCTCTCGTCGTACGATTCTTCCGCGAATGCCGCCGAAAACGTGTGCACCCTGTCGACGCCGATGTACTTCGAAGCGAGCGCGGCGAGGATCGATGAGTCCATCCCGCCGCTGATGAAGACGCCGACCGGCACGTCGCTCATCACCTGCTTCTCGACCGCTTCTTCGATGAGGCGCTGCGTCTTGCGGATCGCGTCGCGCGCGGAGATCGGCTCGATCGCGAACGAGCTCGGGTCCCAGTAGCGGACGATCTCTTCGCGCTCGCCGTGGAAGACCGCGTACGCGCCGGCGGGGATGCGACGCACGGCGCGGAACGGCGTGCGCGGCTCGGAGATGTACCCGAGGCGGAGGTAATCGGCGATCGCGTCGTGGTCGATTTCGCGGGGTAGTTCGGGGTAGCGGAGAAGACACTGCAATTCCGAGGCGAAGACGACCTCGCCGTGGATGCGGGCGTAGAAGAGCGGCTTCTCGCCGGCGCGGTCGCGGGCGAGGATCAGCGTCTGCGAGCGGTTGTCCCAGATCGCGAGGCCGAACATGCCGTCGAGCTGTTCGACCGCCTTGACGCCGTGCTCGAGGTAGAGCGGCAGGATGTTCTCGACGTCCGAGTGCGAGCGGAACGGATAGTCCTTGTAGCGCGCGCGGAGCTCCGCCGCGTTGTAGATCTCGCCGTTGCACTCCAGCCAGACGTCGCCGCTAGGCGACGCGAACGGCTGGTCGGCACGCTCGTGGAGGTCGATGATCCGCAGCCGCTCGGTACCGATGGCGGCGTGCGGCTCACGAAAGTCGGCGTGCCCGTCGGGCCCGCGATGGCGTAACGCCTCGCCCATGAAGTCGAGGACTTCCGGATGCTGAAGCTCGCCTCGCCCGGCGACCATCCCGTAAATTCCACACATTCGCTAGTGGATTCTAGCGAGCGCCACGTGATGTGCGTCGCGGGCGACTTCGGCGAAGCCGTTCGATTGGAGCAGGTTGATGTGCATCGAGTCGTTGCTGCGGACGATGTAGAGGCGCGCGGCATCGTATACGGTGTCACGCCGCACCGGCGAGCCTGGATCGTTCGCGAACTGGTCGTAGTGCCGGATGATGTAGTTGCTCGTGAACTCCTCGGCGTTCGGCGTGACGACGACGATCGGTTTGCGCAGGTAGAACTGCAGCGAGCCGGTGTAGTCGTCGATCCCGACGATCTGACGGTTCGCATACGGTGCGAGCTGGCTCACGAACGCCTTCGCGGAGCGCCGGACACCGATCGACTGCAGCAGCGGATTCGCGGTGATCGGGACGGCAATGAGCGGAAGCGACAGCGCGGCGACGGCAATCTCCCGCCGTTTCGCGAACACGATCGCGGCGAGGGCGCCGATCAGCGTCACGATCCCCATCGGCAACGCGCTCGACGCCACGCCCGCCGCCACCTCGGGAGCCATCTTCTTCACATGCACGAACGGCGCGGCGACGAGCACGACGCCAACGATCGCGAACAGCGCCGCCGCAATGCGCGCCGCCTTCGGACTCCAGAAGTTCGCAATCGCCAGGGCGATGGCCGGCATGACGGGGAGGATGTACTGCGGGCGTTTCGATTGTGAGATCGAGAAGAAGAGAAACGGGATCAGGATCCAGAGCGCTAACAGGAGCGTCGTCTGGTCACGCCCCTCACCCGCCGCTTCGCGGCACCC
This sequence comes from Thermoanaerobaculia bacterium, assembly GCA_036488085.1. Classification (GTDB taxonomy): domain Bacteria; phylum Acidobacteriota; class Thermoanaerobaculia; order Gp7-AA8; family Gp7-AA8; genus DASXHZ01. Next base: position 15,190 of record DASXHZ010000092.1, on the reverse strand, counting down.
TCTCCCGCCGGGAGAGGGGATTGTTGCGCGGCTGACATCTCCCTCTTCCTCCGGGAGAGGGTGGCCGAAGGCCGGGTGAGGGGCGCGCCCCCACGCAAAGCAAGCCAGAATCGACCACGGCAACGCGCCGCCGATGACGTACGGGATGAAGTACCACGGCGGCCCAGTGCGCTTCAGCGCCTTCGTTGCGAGCCGCTGCACGGTCTCGGTCACGAGTACGTAATGGAGAAAGTCGGGGACGACGCGCGAGACGGCCCAGACCCACGGCGCGATGATGACCACGAACGCGACGAGTCCGCCCCATGACCAGAGCTTCCGGAACGACTTCCGCTTGATCGCGTACGGAATCATCACCAGCAGCGGCACCGCGATCGCGACGGGTCCCTTTGTCAGCACGCCGAGCGCGATCGACGCCCAGGCGATGGTGGACCAAGTGGCCGGTGGCCAGTGGCCGGTGGCCAGAGGGGCGGGGGCCTGGCTACCGGCCACTGGCCACCGGCAACTCATATTGAACGCGACGATCGCGCCGACGATGAAGAACGTCAGCGCGCTGTCGAAGATGACTGTTCGCGCAAACGCGAGCGTGAGCGGCATCGAGAGAAAGGCGATGGCAGCGATATACGCGGACTCCTCGCTCCAGACTCTCCGAGCGAACCAGAAGACGAGTAGCGCGGTAAGTAGCGTGAAGAGGTACGCGGGCAGGCGCGCCGCGAGCTCGGTGGGGCCGAGGACCTCCATCGCGGCGGCTTCGGCCGCGAAGTAGACGACCGGCTTGTCGAGATACGGCATGCCGTCGATGCGCGGCATCACGTAGTCATTGGTCGCCGCCATCTCGCGGCCGACCTCGCCATTGCGCCCTTCGTCGGCATCGAACAGCGGATATCCGCCGATGTTGATGAAGAGAGCGATCGCGACGATGAGCAGCCAGATTTTCAGGAGCGCCGTGCGCAAGACGGGGCGAGCATAGCTGCATAGCGGCATAGCTTCATAGCGGCATAGGCGGAGGCCTGTGTCATCCCGAGCGTAGCGAGAGAGCGGGGTTCGAGGTTCGAGGTTCGAGGTTCGAGGTAAGAAGTGAGAAGTAGATCGCGCTGGCCACCTCGTACCTCTTCATTCGACCTCGAACCTCGAACCTCAATCCCCCGTCGCGCCTTCCTCGTGCCGAGTTCCCTCGCTGCGTCCGGGATGACAAGCCATGCCGCCATGCCGCTATGCACCTATGCCGCTATGCACCTAAGATTCGCGCCATGCTTCCGCTCCTGCTCGCCGCGGCGATCTCCGCGGCCAACATCAAAGCGCACATCGACTTCCTCGCGAGCGACGTCCTCGAAGGACGGGAGACCGGCTCGCGCGGCTATTACGTCGCCGCCGAGTATGTCGCGTCCGAATTCGAGGCGCTCGGACTGGCGCCTTCGTTCCAGCCGATCCGCTTCCGCACCGCGCGCATCGACGGCGCGAATTGCACGATGCGGATCGGCGACCAGACGTTCGCGCACAAGAAGGACGTGGTCTTCCGGGCCGACTTTGCGCGGACGTCGAGCGACGCCGAGGGGGATGTCGTGTTCGTCGCGTACGGGCTGAAGGGCGACTATGCGACGGTGGATGTGCGCGGCAAGATCGTCGCGGCGCTCACCGGCGCACCGCCGAACCTGCCATCCGATCAGCGTGCGTTCTACTCCGACTCGCTGCGGAAGCTGCAGCTCGCCGCATCGCACGGTGCCATCGGGATGCTGACGATTCCGACGCGGACCGACGCGAAGCGCTTCCCGTGGGAGAAGGCGGTCACGCAGCCCGACATGCGCGGCATGCGGGCACTCTCAACGACAGGGGACGGCGATCAGGTCAGCGACGTCGTCCCGGAGATCCGCGCCAGCGTCGCCATGGGTCCGACCGCCGCGGCGGCGCTCTTCGCGCACGCGCCGATGACGCTCGACGCCGTCCTCGATGACGCGCAGAAGAGCATCAGCCACTCGTTTCCGCTGAACGTTCACGCCTCGGTTCACACGGCAACGACGCACGGAACCGCGGACAGTGAGAACGTCATCGGCGTGCTCCGCGGCTCGACGCACCCGAACGAGTACGTCGTCTACACCGCGCACCTCGATCACCTCGGCATCGCGCCCTCGGGCGACGACCGCATCTACAACGGCGCTCTCGACAACGCCTCGGGCGATGCAGCGCTGATCGAGATCGCACGCGCGTTCGCCGCGTTGCCGCAACGTCCGGCGCGATCGATCGCGTTCGTCGCGGTCACCGGCGAGGAGAAGGGTGAGCTCGGATCGAACTACTTCGCGGTCCACCCGCCGTTCTCGCAGGTCGTCGCGGACATCAACATGGACATGTTCACGATGCTGTTCCCCGTCGGCGACGTGATCGCCCTCGGCGCAGATCACTCTACCCTCGGCGATTTCGTCGCCGATGCGACCAAGCGCGCCGGCTTCACGGTGAGCCCCGACCCGCTGCCGGAGGAAGTCCGCTTCATCCGCAGCGATCAGTACTCGTTCGTGAAGCACGGCATCCCGGCCATCACGTTCAAGGCCGGCAGCAAGTCGCTCGACCCGGCGATCGACGGCGACAAGTTGACGCGCGAGTGGCTGCGCAACGTCTACCACACGGTGCACGACAACCCCGATCAGAAGCTCGACTACGCGTCCGGCGCGCGCTGGGCCGATCTGAATTTCTACGTCGGCTTGGCCGCCGCAAACGCGCCTGACGTCCCGCACTGGAAGAGCGGCGACTTTTTCGGAGAGATCTTTGGGCCGGCTGAGAGCCGGCCCCACGCACGATGACCTATGTAGTCATCGGCATCGCCGCTTTCGTCGCAGGCGCGATCAACTCGATCGCGGGCGGCGGGACGCTCATCTCGTTTCCGGCGCTGATGTACATCGGCGTCCCACCGGTGATGGCGAATGCCACGAACACTGTCGCGATCTGGCCGGGCTCGTTCGCTGGCGTTCTCGGATTTCGCGAGGACATCAAGAAGCTGCAGCGGTGGCTGCTCTGGCTCATGATCCCGTCGCTCCTCGGCGGACTGGCCGGCGCGCTCATCCTGCTGCGAACGCCGGAGAAGACGTTCGCACGCATCGTCCCGCTCCTGATCCTCGGCGCCACGCTGCTGCTCGCGGCGCAGGAGATGATCACGCGGAAGCTGAGCCGCTTCCTCACCTCGCACGACAATCCGTCACGCGGGTGGATCATCTTCGCGTTCACGTTCCAGTTCTTCGTCTCGGTGTACGGCGGCTACTTCGGCGCCGGCATGGGGATCCTGATGCTCGCGGCCCTCGGGCTCATCGGCATGCATGACATGCACGAGATGAACGGCCTCAAGAATCTGCTCGCCATCTGCATCAACGGCGTCGCCGCGATCTATTTCGCGCTGCAGGGAGCCGTCGCGTGGACGCACGTCCTGATCATGGCGATCGCCTCCATCATCGGCGGCTTCGCCGGCGCCCGCCTCGCCCACCGCCTCGGGCGCAAGTTCGTCCGCGGCGCGGTGGTGGTGATCGGGCTAACGATGACCGTCGTGTTGTTCCTGAAGCGGTAGCACCCACTTCACGAAGAACTTCACGTTCCGCGTCGCGACGTCGATCCGTTGCATTGGCTCGCTCGGAACGTGGTGCGATCGGGGGTAGGTGATCATCTCGACGTCGACGCCGAGCTCCTGAAGGCGGCGGTAGAGCATCGTCCCTTGCGTGATCGGGACGCGCTCGTCGGACTCGCCCTGCTCGATCAGTACGTGCGCGCGCGTCTTCTTCAGGTGCCACATCGGCGACTGCGCGCGCAGCGTTTCGAGGTCGAGGCCCGGGAAGTAGCTCGGGATGAAGTCGCGGATGTCGGTGGTGCCGTGAAAGCTGAGAAGGTCGGTGACCGGCGCGCCGATGCTGATCGCCTTCAGCCGGTCGCTATGGCCCGTGGCCCACGACGCGATGAAGCCGCCGTAGCTCCAGCCCATGAGGCCGAGGCGCGAGGGATCGGCGACGCCGTCCGCGATCAGCTTGTCGATGCCGGCATTGATGTCGCGCCACGGGCCGTCGACCCATCCGTTGCGATTGCCTTGGCGGAACTTCTCGCCGTAGCCGCCGGTGCCGCGCGGATTGGGGCGCAGGACGGCGAACCCTTGTTCGGCGAGCACGTCGGGAACGTAGAGCGATGCGAGATAGCCGAGGAATGACTGATCGTGGCGGGAGGCGGGGCCGCCGTGGACGAATGTGAGGAGCGGGACGCGCTTGCCGCGTTCGTAGTTCGGCGGCAGCGTGAGAAGCCCTTCGATCTCCCAGCCGTCTTTCGGGTTCTTCCAGTGAATGACGCGCGTCTCGGGACGGCGCTTCTCGCGGAAGGCGTCGTTGTGATGGGTGAGCTGTTTGTCGTCTACGTAAACTTCCGGGGGCTGCGAGAGCGACTGATAGATGTACGCGATCCGGCCGGCGTTCACGTCGATGTCGGCAGCGACGCCGGCGAAGTGCGTTTTCTGTGTAGCGCGGCCGGCCGCGGCGGCGTAGAAAATTTGCGTCGTCGTCCCGACCGCGCCGTCGAAGGCGAGCGTGTTCGCGTCGAGCCAGTGGATCGACTCGGGTGAGCCGTCGTATTCGCGCGACGCGACCTGCATCGTATGCGTCTGCAGGTCGATGACCCACAGCCGCTGCTCGCGCAGCCAGTCGTGGACGCCGCCCATGCTGATGAATGCGACGCGGCGGCCGTCGGGCGAGACCTTCGGCGCGCGGTCGGCGCCCGGACGAACGACCAGCGGCGTCATGGTCGCGGAGGCGACGTCGAGCGTGTAGAGATCGGTGTGGTAGAGCGAGTCGAGGTCGACGCGCGGCAGGCGCTCGACCACGAGCGTCTTGCCGTCGGGCGTCCACGACATGCTGTTGATCGAAAAGTCTCCCTGCGTCAGGCGCCGGACCGCGCGCGTGCCGAGATCCATCACGTACAGGTGCGCCTGCCGGACCTCGACGCCGACCACGTGAAAGTCCTCCCGCTCGCTCTTTTTCGCCGCATCGGTCTCGATGAAGGCGATGGAGCCTCCGTCCGGCGAGTATTCGAAGTCGTGGATGGGACCGGGCTCCTCGGTCACCTTCTTCCCCTCCGCCCAGATGGCGTTTTCGTACAGGCACGCGACCGTCTTTCCGTCCGGCGACCAGCGCGGGTGTGTGCCGTGCTCGACCTCGGTGTCGTACGTGCTGTCGGTGTCGATCACCCACACGTCGGAGTCGTACGCGCTCTTCACCAGATCGGCATGCGTGAGGACGTACGCGACCCGCTTCCCGTCCGGCGAGAAACGCGGCGACGCGAGAGTCGGCATCGTCGCGTAGTTTTCGATCGAGAGGGTGGAGGCGAGGACGGCCGCGGCGAGAAACATCATTTTTGCAACAGCGCCTTCGTCGCGGGGTGCTGTGGATTCGTCAGGACTTGCTTCGGGTCGCCGAGTTCGACGATCTCGCCTTCGGCGAGGATGATGACGCGCGTTGCGAAGTCGCGGGCGAAGTCGTCGTCGTGGGTCGTGACGAGGAGCGTGCGGCCGTCTTTCGTCAGCTTCACGAGCGTCTCGCCGAGCTCGTAGCGCCGCGCGGGGTCGAGCGACGCGGTCGGCTCGTCGAGCATCAGGACCGGCGGGTCCATCGCCATCGAGCGCGCGATCGCCACCCGCTGCGCCTCGCCGCCCGAGAGCTCGCGCGGAAAGGCGTTGCGGCGGTGCGCCACGCCGAGCGAGTCGAGCAGCGTCATCGCGCGCGCCTCGGCGTCCGCGCTCGCGACGCGCGCGACGTGCGCCGGGGCGAGCGTCACGTTGTCGAGCGCGGTGAGGTGCTCGAAGAGGTAGTGGAGCTGGAACACCATCCCGACCTGCTTCCGCAGATCGCGGATCGTCGTCCGCGCATTCGCGCCGGGGCGCAGCACCACGCCGCCGACCTCGATCGAGCCGCTGTTGAACGTCTCGAGCGCCGCGATCGTGCGCAGGATCGTCGTCTTCCCTCCACCCGACAGTCCCATCAGCGCCACCAGCTCGCCGTGATCCGCCGCGAAGCTGACACCGCGCAGAATCTCGCGTTTGCCGCGCGAGAGACGGAGATCGGTGACTGAGAGGATCATTCGCTCGCACTCCTCCAGCGCGTTTCGAGATATCCAGCAAGACGCGCCAGCGGTAACGAGAGTAGAAGATACAGCGCGGCGCAGAGCACGCCGGGAACCACCCAGCTCCCGATGTTCGTCGCGAAGATCGACGTCTGCTTCGTCAACTCGACCACGGTGATCACCGACACGAGCGACGAGTCCTTCAGGAGAGCGACGAAGTCGTTCGTCATCGGCGCGAGCGCGAGGCGGAACGCCTGCGGCCCGCGCACGAGCGAGAAGACCTGCACCTCCGTGAAGCCGAGCGTCCGCGCCGCCTCGAGCTGTCCGCGCGGCACCGCCTCGAGCGCGCCGCGATAGATCTCGCTCTCGTACGCCGCGTAATTGAGGCCGAGCCCGAGGAGCGCCGCGAGGAAGGCCGGAAGCCGGATGACCGACGAGAGGCCGTAGTAGAGAACGAAGAGCTGCAACAGCACCGGCGTGCCGCGCACGATCTCGACGTACGCGGTGAGTATCACCCGGGCGACGCCGTTGCCGTACACCCGCCCGCTCGCGATCAGGATGCCGATCAGGATCGCCAGAAACATCGCCGCGCAGGACAGCGCGATCGTGATGACGGACGCTTCGAGAAGACTCGGAATGTAGCGAAGGATCAGCGCCGCTTTGCTCTGCTGCTGCTTCTGTGTGGCGCCGCCGACCTCGGCGGCGTGCCGCGGCGCAGCCGCCGTTGCCGAAGCGATGAACGCGCCCTCCTCCGCACTCCAGATGTTCCACTTCCGATAAATCCGCTCCAGCGTCCCATCGCGCATCCGCGCGCGCAGGATCTCGTTGATCCGGTCGCGCAGCGCCGTGTTCTCCTTCGCCAGCACGCCGATGTAGTGCCCCGTCTGAAAGTTCGTCGGCAGGATCGTCAGCCTCGGCACGCGCCGCACGGAACGCGCAGCGATGATGTTGTCGAGCAGCACGGCATCGAGCCGTCCTTCGCGCAGGTCCTCGTACGGATGCACGTCGTCGTCGTACGACACGACCACGATCCCGTCCTCGCGCTCGGCGCGGAGCAGGCGGTCATACGCGATCGTCGCCGAGAGCGTCCCGACGCGATGGCCGCGCAATTTCGAGAAGTCGCTGAAGCGCTGAGCGTCCTCGCTGCGCACCGTCAGCACCTCGTGGAACTCGTAGTACGGAATCGTCGCCGCGAGCATCGCGCGCCGCGCCGGCGTGTCCTCGACCCCGCTCATACCGATGTCGAAGTCGCCGCGCGCCACCGACTGATCGATCGACGCGAACGCCACCTGGACGAACTCCGCGCGGCGCCCCAGTCCCTTCGCCATCTCGCCTGCGACCTCGACGTCGAAGCCGCGTACGACCGAGGGATTGCTCGGATCGGCCTCGACGAACGGCGCGCCGCCTTCCGCGTCGCCGCCCCAGCGGAGGACGGGCGGCTCCGCCGCCTGAATGCAGGATGCAAAATGCAGAATGCAGAAAAAGAAGGCGGCTGCTAGTCTCACGTCATGCGAAATGTACCTTGGGTCACGGTACTGTTGATCGCCGCTCCCCTCTTCGCGGCGCCGCACAAGATCGACCAGAAGACGTTCGAGCGCGTAGCGCTGGAGATGTCGGGCGAGCGGGCGCAGGAGCTCGACCGGCGGATCGTCGAGTACCACCGCATCCAGGGCTCACCGATGATGGAGAGCGTGGCGCGGGACGTCATCCTGCCGGCGTTGCGCGCGATGAACGTCGAGGCGTCGATCGAGCAGTTCCCCTCCGACGGCAAGACGCTCTACCAGACCTACGTCTCGCCGATCGGCTGGACGATGCGCGGCGGCGAGCTTTGGATTGCGGGCGACGCACCCGAGCGCCTCTGCCGCTTTTCCGACGTGCCGATGTGCGTCTCGACGTATGCGAACGGCGGCGAGTGGAGCGGCGAGCTGGTGGACGTCGGCGCCGGCACCAGCGACGACGACTACAAGTCGATCGATGTCCGCGGCAAAGTCGTTCTCGCCTCCGGTTACGCGCGCGACGTGCATCGGAAAGCGGTCGTGAAGTACGGCGCGGCCGGGACGGTGATCTATCCACCGGCCGACGACCGTCCCGATCACCCCGACATGATTCGGTACAACGGGCTGTGGACACGCGCCGAGGATGTGGCGAAGACGTCGGGGTCCTTCCAGATCTCGGCAAACCAGTACGCGCACCTGAAAGCGCTCATGGCGAAAGGCCCCGTGCGCGTCCGCGGCAACATCGACGCGGACCTCGGGCCGCACCAGCTCACGCTCGTCCACGCATGGATCCGCGGCAGCGAGCCGGACGAAGTCGTGATCACTGCACACCTCGATCATCCGAAATGGAGCGCGAACGACAACGCGTCCGGCTCCGCACTGCTCGTCGAGATGGCGAGGACGCTGCAGAAGCTGCCGAAGCCGCGCAAGACCATCCATTTCATCTGGGTGCCGGAGTACTTCGGGACCGTCGCCTATCTCGACAAGCATCCCGAGGTGCGCGCGTGCAGCTCGTTTGACGACCCGCGGCCGATCCCGATTGCGAAGGCCGGATGCGTCATCGCGAATCTCAACATGGACATGGTCGGCGAGGACACGGTGAAGACGAACGGCCGCTTCTACATGACGCGCGCGCCGAAGTCGGTGCCGTCGTTCCTCGATACCTTCCTTCCCGACGTGCTGGCGCAGACGCGCGAGGCGAATCTCTTCGCACCGACCGGCACGCGCAATTACTGGCCGGCGGAGATGATCGACTACTACCAGGGCTCGGACCACGATCTCTTCCTCGGCATCGGCGTACCGTCGACGATGTTCGGCCACGATCCCGACTGGACGCACCACACGAGCGAAGACACACCCGACAAGACCGACGCCAGCGAGTTCCTGCGTGTCGGCGTGCTCGCGGCGAATGCGGCGTACTGGATCGCGACGAAGTACGAACCGACTGACGCCGGCAGGATTGCCGGCGCGACGCAGAATCGCGGGTATCACCGGCTGACGATCCCTCCGATCTTCAGCGAGCAGCTCGCGAATACGCCGCTCGCGAAGGAGAGCGATCTCGCGTTGTACGAGACTGTCAACTTCCTCGACGGCAGGCGGAGCTCCGACGAGATCGCGACGCTGCTGCGCCAGGAGCTCGGCGACGCAAAGTACGACAAAGTGTGGGTCGATCGCGTGCTGTCGCAGCTCGCCGCCATGAAGTACGTCGCGAAATGAACGACGATCTCCGTCTCGCGCTGGAGCTCGCCGACGCGGCCGACGAGATCACGATGCGCTACTTCCAGTCGGCGACGCTCAGCGTCCGGACGAAGAGCGACCGAACGCCGGTCTCCGAGGCGGATGAGGCGGTGGAGCGACAGATCCGTTCCATGCTGGCGATCGAACGGCCTGACGACGGCATCGTCGGCGAGGAGTTCGGCTCCGCGACCAGCACGCGCAACTGGATCATCGATCCTATCGACGCGACGAAGAACTACGTCCACGGGATTCCGGTCTTCGCCACGCTGATCGCATTGGACGACCAGATGGGCGTCGTCTCCGCGCCGGCGATGCAGCGCCGCTGGTGGGCGTCACGCGGCGACGGCGCGTTCTGCAACGGACGCGCGATCCACGCATCCCGCGTCGATACCATCGAGAGCGCATATGCCGACCTCCCGTATGGCGACGACACCGCGCCGCTGATCCGGCGATGCGGACGGACACGATGCTTCGGCGACTTCTGGCAGCACATGCTCGTCGCCGAAGGCTCGATCGACATCGCCTACGACCCGATCGCCGCGTGGTGGGACATGGCGCCGATCCTCGTCATCGTCGAAGAGGCCGGCGGTCGCTTCACGAATCTCGCCGGTGAGGCGCGCGCCGACGGCGGCAGCGGCGTCTCGACGAATGGGGCGCTGCACGACGCGGTACTGGCGGCGCTGCAATGAACGAAGAAGTCATGGTGGTCGAGACGGCGCAGCTCGTGCCGCTCTTTCGCGGGCGGGCGTTCGATCTCATTCGCGATGATGCCCCTGCGATTCTGGAGCTCATCAAGGGGCGGCATTTCTTCGTCGCGCGTGCGGATGCCGAGGTTGAGCCGAAGTGGCGGCAGATCATCCCGTACGTCGTGGTGATGCATGGAAACGACGTCTTCACACTGCGGCGGCTGCGGAAACAGACCGAGGTGCGGCTGCACGACAAGGTGTCGATCGGCATCGGAGGGCACATCAATCCGGGACACGACGTCCTCGCCGGATTGCAGAAGGAGCTCGACGAGGAGATCGCGATCGACGATCTGTACGAGCTCGAATTCGCCGGCATCCTCAACGACGAGTCGACGGAAGTGAGCCGCGTGCACCTCGGCGCGGTCTACGTGCTGCGCGCTTCGAGCGCGAACGTGCGTGTACGCGAGACGGAGAAGATGACCGGATCGTTCGTGGCGCGGCGCGAGCTCGCGTCGATGCGCGACGCGATGGAAACGTGGTCTCAGGTGGTCTACGACTCTCTACTGAAGGAGTGAATATGTTTCATGACATGTTCCTGCTGCATCTCCCGCTGCTCGAGAAAATCGTGCGGCCGATCATCGTCTACATCTTTCTCGTGGTGCTGCTGCGCATCTTCGGAAAGCGCGAGCTGGCGCAGCTCAACCCGTTCGACCTCGTCGTGCTGCTCTCGCTGTCGAACACCGTGCAGAACGCGATCATCGGCGACGACAACTCGGTGACCGGCGGCATCATCGGCGCGGTCTCGCTGCTGGTGATGAACTACCTCGTCGTCCGCTTCCTCTTCAAGCACCGGCGGCTCGACGAGATCATCGAGGGCGAGCCGAGCGTCCTGATGAAGCACGGCGTCATCGACAACAAGGAGCTGGCGCGCGAGCTCATCACAACCGCCGAGCTGCAAGTCCTGGCGCGCCGTCAGGGATTCGACAACCTTGACGATCTCGAAGAGATCGTCCTCGAGCCGGGGGGCTCATTCATCATGAAAGCGAAGAAGCCGACCCACGACCAACACGTCGACTCGAAACTCGACGACCTGCTGCGGGAGGTGGCGGCGCTCCGAGCGCAGCTCGCGCGTTAGCTCTTCTCCGTGTCCTCGTGCATGCCGCCTTCGTACGTGCCGCCGCCGTTCGTGCCGAAGACGCCGCCGCGGCCGTCGGGGACGCCGTAGCGATTGCCGCGATTGGCAGCCTCGTCGTAGCCGCTGTTGGTCGGATCGTCTTTTTCGTGCGGAGGGGTCTCACCCTCGGCTTGGTAGTCGATGTCGTCGTTGTTCTTGTTGGCCATAATGCGATCGATGGTGCAAGGCGCGCTCCCGGTCGACACCTATGTCGATGAGATCGTGGCGCATGCGGCACGCGAGCGGTTCGCGGTCGTGGTCGCGCCGCCGGGCTCCGGCAAGACGACACGGATCCCCCCCGCGCTGACGCGGCTCGGCGCGACAATCCTGCTGCAGCCGCGGCGGGTCGCGGCGCGCGCACTCGCGCGGCGGATCGCGTTCGAGCGCGGCTGGACGATCGGCGAGGAGATCGGGTGGCAGATCCGGTTCGAGCGCCGCTTCGGTCCTCGGACGAAGCTGCTCGTCGCGACCGAAGGGATCCTGACCGCGCGGCTGCAGTCCGATCCGCTGCTGTCGGACTTTCGCGTCGTCGTGCTCGACGAGTTCCACGAGCGGAGCATCCACGCAGACGTGGCGCTCGCGCTCGCGAAAGAGGCGGCGGAGTCGCGCGACGACCTGTCGATCATCGTCATGTCGGCGACGATCGACGCATCCGCCGTCTCGCGTTACCTGCACGACGCGCGGATCTTCGAGATCGAGGCGCGGCGCTTCTCGATCGACGTTCGCTATCGGCCCAACGGGACGATCCGCGAGGCTCTGAGCGAGACGCGGGGCGACGTCCTCTGCTTCCTTCCGGGCGCGAGAGAGATCGAGCGGGCACGCGGCGAGCTCGCCGGCGTCGATGCGCTCGTGCTGCCGCTGCATGGCCAACTGCCGGTCGACGAACAGGAACGCGCGCTCGCGCCGGCGCCGCGTCGCAAGGTCATCCTCGCGACGAATGTGGCCGAGACCTCGCTGACGGTGGAAGGCGTCACCGACGTCATCGACGGCGGGCTGCAGAAAATCCTCCGCTTCGATCCGGGGAGCGGGGTCGACCACCTTGTCACCGAACGGATCTCGCTCGACTCGGCCGATCAGCGGGCCGGGCGCGCGGGACGTACGGCGCCGGGACGCGCGATCCGGCTTTGGGACGCGCGCGACATCCTCCGGCCGCATCGCGAGCCGGAGATCCGTCGCGTCGATCTCGCGTCGGCCGTACTCGATCTCATCGCGTGGGGCGGCGATCCGCGTACATTCGACTGGTTCGAGGCGCCGCCTTCCGATCGGCTCGAAGCGGCGATCGACCTTCTGACCCAGCTCGGCGCGATCGAGGAGATGAAGCTGACGGGACTCGGCGACGAGATCCGGCGCTATCCGCTGCACCCGAGGCTCGCGCGGCTCATCATCGCGGCGAATGGCGACGAGCGAGCGATCGCGATCGCGGCGGCGCTCTCCGAGGGAGCTCGCCTCACGCGTAGCGAGACGACCGATTCGGATGCGTTTGCGATCGCGGACGAGGCGCCGCGAGAGATCGTGCGGGAGTTGCGCACGCTTTGTCATCCCGAGCGTAGCGAGGGACCTGGGCGGGGCGGGAGGCGCGCTGATCGAGCCGCCCGACCGCCCAGGTCCCTCGCTGACGCTCGGGATGACAGCGCCATACTGCGCGCCATCTTCCTCGCGTACCCCGATCGCGTGGCGCAGAGGCGCGAGGCGAGGTCCGACCGTTTGCTGCTGGCCAGCGGGAGCGGGGCCACGTTGGCGCGGGAGAGCGGCGTGCGCGAAGGCGAGTTTCTCGTGGCGCTCGAGCTTTCGGGCACCGGCGGCGAGGCGCTGGTGCGGATGGCATCGCGCGTCGAGCGCGAATGGCTGACGCCGACGCGGCGCGAGACGGTCACGGTCGGAACGAAGATCCTCGAACGCGCGATGTATGGCGCGATCGTGCTCCACGAGCAGACCGTCGGAACGATCGCCGCCGCACCGAAGCAGGAGCGGCCGAAGTTCGACGGCCCGGAATCGATCGACCTGCCGAGCGGACGGAAGGCGAAGCTCGACTATCGCGAGGATGGCAGCATCTTCGCCGCCGTCAAGCTGCAGGAGCTCTTCGGGCTCGCCGAGACGCCGCGCGTCGGTCCGCGCCAAGTGCCCGTCACGTTCGAGCTCCTCGCGCCGAACGGACGCCCTGTGCAGGTCACGCGCGACCTCCGCAGCTTCTGGAACAACGCCTACCAGCACGTGCGCAAGGAGCTTCGCGCGCGGTATCCGAAACATCCGTGGCCCGACGATCCGTGGACGGCGACGCCGACGCACCGGGCTAAAAGACGCTAGGTGGCGACGCTCGCGACGATCCGTTCCACCTCGCGCATATCGCCACGCTCCAATGCCACTTCAATCGCCAGCGACTCCGCGTCCATGAACACCGTCGCGACTGCGAGGATGCGCCCCGACTTGCGATAAGCGATCAACGCTCGTTTGCCGGCGAGACTGCCGCGTACCTCGACGGCGTCGAAGTCCGTCGCGTGGCCGACGTACGCGATCGTCACGTCGTAGTGCGCGCTCCAGAAGAACGGCGCGGAGCGGAACGGCTTGCGCATCCCGAGAATGTTCTCGGCCGCCGTCTGACCCTGCCGCTCCGCGACGACGAAATGCTCGACGCGCGCACGGCGACCGCTGATGCGCTCCGGCCAGACCGCGACGTCGCCCGCGGCGAAGATGCCCGTCGCGCTCGTGCGCAGGAACTCGTCCACCACGATGCCCTGATCGACCTCGATGCGCGCCGCCTCGGCGAGCGCCACGTTCGGCCAGACGCCGACGCCGAGGACCACCAGATCGGCCGGCACCTCGCTGCCGTCGCCGAGAATCACGCGGTCGGCCTCGATCGCCTTGGCCGTGGGACCGAGGTGAAAGCGGACGCCGTGCTCCTCGTGTAGCGACTGAATCCACCTGCCGACTTCCTCGCCGAGGACGCGGGAGAGCGGCCGCGTCTCGGGAGCGACGATCGCGACGTCCACTTCGCGCGTCCGCAGCGACGCCGCGACCTCGAGGCCGATGAAGCTCGAGCCCAGGATGACGGCGCGTTTGCCTTTCACCGCGCCAGCAATAATCGCTCGCGAATCCGCGAGCGTGCGGAGATAGTGCACATGCGGCAGGTCGGAGCCCGGGAGTCGGAGATGCACCGGCTCGGCGCCGGTCGCGAGGAGGATCGCATCGAACGCGCGCGACGAACCGTCGTCGAACGCGACCGTCTTGTAGCGGCGGTCGAGCGACCTGGCGCGGCGCGCGATCCGCTCGATGTTCTCCGGCGTCGGGAGCGGCATCCACTCTTCCGGCGCATTGCCGGCGAGATAGTCCTTCGACAGATTCGGCCGGTCGACCGGATCCTCGGCGCCGACGAGCGTTACCAACCCTTCGTAGCCGCGGCGCCGCAACATCTCGGCCGCCGCGTTTCCGGCCGGTCCGGCGCCGATGATGCCGACGTTGCGCAGCGACGATGGCGCTTTCACTTTCTCGGGCGAGGTCTCCTTCTTGCCGGTGATCACGACCTGATCGTCGCGGCGTTCCACGCTGTAGCAGGCGACCGGCATCAGCGCCGGCGCCCGCGTCGCCTCACCGGTCCGCAGATCGAAACAGGCGTGATGCCACGGGCATCGCACCTCGTTACCGACGATGAGTCCCTCGGCGAGCGGACCGCTGTAATGCGTGCACGTGGCGCCGATCGCGTACAGCTCGTCGCCGCGCCGGGCGACCAGCACCGGCTCCCCCTCGAACTCGCCGGTGAGCATGCCGCCGTCCGCGATCTCACTGAACGCAACGCCCGCTTTGAAATCGATTGCCATGGCCACCTTGATAGAGTGCGTACGCTCGCTTAGGTGACAGAAAGGAAGTGGCCCGATGCTTCTTCGGTCCATCGCGACTGCAGCACTCATGACCATCGCCATCGGCGCGTCCGCGCAAACAACACAATCGACGACCCTGCCGCTCGACGCCGTCGAATCCGACCTCGTCGCGAAATACGGCGAGGCGCAGCGTGCGAGAGCGCATCGCGGACTCCA
>DASXHZ010000021.1:0-47080 GCA_036488085.1 Thermoanaerobaculia bacterium | reverse complement strand
ACCCGCGGTAAGGGCGAAGCGGAGGCCACCCGCATCACCGCGGAGGCGTATGCGCGCGATCCGCGTCTCTTCGAGTTCGTCCGTAATCTCCAGCTCTACGAGAAAGCGATGGGAGCGAACACGACGATCTTCCTCGATTCCGACACCCCGGTCGTCCGCCTGTTCTTCCAGGGAGCGGGAAACGGCGGGAAGGAAAAGTGACCGAGGAACCGGCAGATCCACCTCACGTCATTGCGATACGAACCGTCTCCCGACTCGTCTACACGCACCGGCTCGCGATCGCGGCGGCTCTCTTGGCCGGCGCGGTCCTCGTCATCCTCGGCAACGGGTTTCACTTCGTCCGCAACGGCCAACGCGGCGTGCTCCGGCGTTTCGGCCGCGTGGTGGATGGTCAGATCGCGCCGGGCCTCACCTATGTGACCCCATTGGTCGAGCGCCTCGACCTCGTCGATGCCGGCGCCGTCACCGCGATACCGTTCGGCGAATCGCTCGCGTTCATCACCGGAGACGAAAACGTCGTCGACGTCCGCGGCCAGATTCATTGCCGCATCGACGATCCGGGGCTGTTTCTCACCGCTGCACCGGAGCCCGACAGAATCATTCGCACCGCGGCGGAACAACTCGTCACGCAAGACATCGCGTGGCGCCATGTCGACGACATCCTGACCACCGACCGGAGCGCAATTCAGGAGACGGTGAGGAGCGGGTTGCAGGCGACCGCCGCAAGGAGCCGCCTCGGTATGACGATCATCGGCGTGACGCTCGAGGCTGTGGCCCCGCCGCAGGAGGCGGCCAGCGCGTTTGCAGCCGTGGCGGACGCCGCCTCGGAGCGCGAGCGGCGGATCAACGAGACCCAGGGCAAGGCGGCGCAGGGACTCTCTCTCGCTCGCGCCGAGGCGGACGAGCATCGCCGCCAGGCCGATGCCGCGGCAGCGGAGCAGATGGAACGCGCCCGATCGAGCGCGAGCGCCTTTGTCGCCCTCGCGGAAGAATCCCACCGCGCACGCGCCGCGACCGACCAGCGCTTGTATCGAAAGGCGGTCGAGCGGCTGCTCGCCGAGGCCCGCGTGATCCTCCTGCCGGGCGACGGTTCGCGAGAGCACCTTCGCCTCGATCTGAATGGCCGTGTCGCTCCCCCTCCCGCACAAACAGCGCCGGAGCCGCAGAAGCCAACTCCTCCCCCGCCCTGAGGGCTTCCATACCATCCATCGGCGAAACGGAACGGTTCGTTGAAAACCGGCTGCGCTGCCGAAAATGAGACCGTACTCTCAGCGATACCTTGTCTCGACTGCGAAACTCGATCGTCGTTGTCCTGGCCGTTTTCTCCCTCCTCGCATTGGGAACGGCTTCCGGAAAGGGGTCGATTGCGGGCACCGTCTGCGACGATCGCGGCGCCCAGCTTTCGGGTGCGCTTGTGGAAGTTGCCGGCTCGCCCGCCAAGCGGAGCGCTGTCAGCGGAGGATTGGGATTCTTCTATTTTTCAGACATGCCCGCCGGCGAGTACACGATCACGGTGACACATCCGAACTTCGCTCCGGCCGAGGAGCGAGTGGTCATTCACCCTGGGGACACGGTGAAGATCGGCGTGCAGCTGCTGGCGCCAAGACGGCGCTAGCTGGCGCGACCGTATTCGCACAGCCATGCCGAGGAAGTCGCGGTCTCTCATTTACGTTTCACTCGCCGACGTGAAACCGCTCGCGCTTGCAGCGCTGCTCCTGATTCCCGCATCAGCGTCGGCGCATCTCATCGTCGACGTCGGCGTCGCAGTACGTGCGCCCGCCTACGCGCAGAAGTCGTCGCAGATCGTTTACGCGATCGACGTCACGGACTACGCCTACGACGGCGCGTACGGCATCGTCGTCTACGACATTCTTGCGGACGGCGTGAAGTTCGTCTCTGCGTCGGGCAGCGGGTGGAACTGCTCGATCTCCGGCAACGACGTCACCTGCTCCGCGGAGGCCATCTACTCCGGCACCAGCACGATCACCATCAAGGCGAACGCGCCGGCGACCACCGGAAGCGTCGAGAATCACGTAATGATGCAAAGCATCGGCAGCCTCGATCCGGTGCCGGAAAACGACAACACGTCCGCGACGACCTTCATCTACGATCCGGCCGGCTGCGGCAATGCCGGACCCGTCCTCGCCGCGCCTGCGAATGGGGCGATATCGAGCAGCGGGAATGCCACGTTCGCGTGGTCGCCGGTACCAGGAGCGGCCGGGTATCGCGTTTGGGCTGCCGTGGAAGGTGCCGCCGCCACACTCCTCGGCGAAACCACGTCCACTTCGCTGTCGGTGAGCGCCGAGAAAGGGGTTACCGAGTGGTGGGTCGACGCGCTGTTCGACGCGTGCCCGCCTGTATCGTCCACGCACGCCTCTTTCACATCGGGCGGACATCCATATGCGATGAGCGTGAGCGACCTCGCCGGACAGCCGGGTGTCGCCGCGGCGGTCGACGGCCCGGCTGCTTCCGCGTCATTCGCGAATCCTGTCTCCGTCGGGACTGACATCTATGGCAACACGTACGTTCTCGATCGCGATGCCTCGACGGTCCGAGGGGTGACGGCGAACGGCGATATCTCGACCGTAAGCGGTATCACCGGCCAAACCGGCGCCGTCGACGGAACGCTGAGGGGCGGCACGATGAACCATCCTTCGGCACTCACCGTGACCAACGGCGGATACCTCTACATCGCGGACACCGACAATCAGTTGATTCGCCGGCTGTATCCGAACGGCAACGGCATTGTCTTCGGCGCATTCCTCGCCACCTTTGCGGGATCGGCCGGCGTGATCGGAACAGCGGACGGATCGGGCTCATACGCGACTTTCAGCTCGCCCGCGGGGGTCGCCGTTGCCCCCGACTACACTTTGTACGTGGCCGACACCGGCGAGCATCGAATCCGAAAGATCGATGGAATCTCGAACGTGTCGGAGGTCGCGGGAATCGCTTCGTCGCCAGGCGGGGCTGACGGCCCGGCAACGTCCGCTCAATTCAACAGCCCCACCGGTCTCGCACTCGACAGCGCCGGCAACCTGTACGTTGCCGACACCGGCAACCACACGATCCGCCGCATCGGAAACGATGGCAATGTGACCACGATCGCGGGAGCGCCGGGCGCGGCCGGGTTCAGCGATGGCGCCGGAGCGGCCGCACGATTCAACCGTCCCACCGGCCTGGCGTTCGACGCCCTCGGCAATCTCTACGTCGCCGATAGCGGCAACAACGCGATCCGGCGTATCGCCCCGTCACACGCCGTGACGACCGTCATCGGGAACGGCCATGCCGGCCATCAGAATGGCGATGGTGACACCGCGGAGTTGAGCAACCCTATGGGAATCGCTTTCGATGCTTCCGGCAGGCTGCTGATCGCCGACTCGGGAAATCGCGTCCTTCGCGCGGCGGTTCCCGGAGTCCTCGCGCCGGCGCCGGCCCCGCCGGCACGTCGCCACCGCGCCGTCAGCCATTAGAAAATGAAGCGCGCTGTATTCGCGGCAATCCTGACCCTCGCGGCATCGCACGCGATGGGACAGAGCAACATCTTCATGGAGCAGGCCGGTGGAACGAGCCGCAATCCCGAGTCCGCGCCGATGCCGATGATGATGTGGCAGCACGGCTCGTGGATGCTGATGCTTCACGGCCAGGCGTTTTTCGAGCACGCCGATGACTCCGGTGCGCGGGGCGGCCAGAAGACGTTCTCGACGAACTGGATGATGGCCTCGGCGTCGCGGCAGCTGGGCGGCGGCGTGATCGCCTTCCGCACGATGCTCAGTCTCGAGCCGGCAACGATTCCCAACCGGAGCTATCCGGAGCTGTTTCAAACCGGCGAAACCGCCTACGGCAAGCAGCTCATCGACGCGCAGCATCCGCATGATTTCTTCATGGAGCTGGCGGCCGAGTATCTGCACTCCTTCGGCCATACGACCATGTATATCTACGCAGCGCCCGTGGGCGAGCCGGCGCTCGGGCCGGTCGCGTTTCCGCATCGCGAGTCAGCCTCGGAGATCCCGCAGGCGCCGATCGCCCATCACTACGAAGATTCCACGCACATTGCTTACGATGTCGTGACCGGCGGTATCGTCGCCGGTCCGCTTACGCTGGAGGGCAGCGGCTTCCATGGCGCAGAGCCCGACGAGAACCGGTGGGACATCGATGGCGGCCGCATCGACTCGTGGTCGGCGCGGGCTCGTCTGCGGTTGTTCCGCACCGTCGACGTACAGGTTTCTCACGGCTGGCTCACGCATCCGGAGGCGGTCGAACCTGGGTATCAAACACGAACGACGGCATCGATCAGTTACTCGCAACCGCTGCTGTTCGGGAGCTGGAGCACGACAATCATCCGCGGTCACGTGTACAAAGAGGTCCACGACCGGACTCTCGATGGCTGGACCGCCGAAACGCTGCTGCGCGTCCTGTCGCGCCACTCGCTGACCGCGCGGTTCGAGTCCGCTGACAAGGACGAGCTGTTCCCTCACCCGGTCCTCACCGTCGTTCCGCGTCCCGCGCTTCCGGTGCGGGTCTTTCGGATCAAGTCATACACGGCCGGCTACACGTTCGACCTGCTGAAGAGCGCGCGAATGACGACCGGAATCGGCGCGAACGTGACGCGGTACGGAGTCCCGACCATTCTCCGCGGTTTCTACGGCTCGCATCCGCACGCCGTGATCGTGTTTCTGCGAGTGCGTGCCGGAAACACGTAGGGCGGGCTTCAGCCCGCCCCACGAGAAGCAGACGGGCTGAAGCCCGTCCTACCTGTTATCCGATATTGCGGTCGATGAAGGTCGCGAGCTGGTTTTTCGGCATGGCGCCGACGGCGCGGTCGACGAGCTTGCCGTCTTTGAACATCAGGAGGGTGGGGATCGAGGTGACCCCGAACTTCTGCGGGACGTTCGGGTTGTCGTCGACGTTCATCTTGGCGATGATCGCTTTGCCTTCGTAGCTCGGGGCGAGCTCTTCGACGATCGGACCGATGAGGCGGCAGGGGCCGCACCACGGCGCCCAGAAGTCGATGAAGACCGGCTTGCCGGCATTGATCGTCGAGTCGAAGTCGGCGTCGGTGAGCTGCTTGATGTGGGGCGAATCTGACATGGTTCTCGTCTTCTCCTACGGGCTGTTGAATGAGACGTTGCGGGCGGAAATTCCGATGTGAGGGGCCGGCTCTCACCCGGCCCTGGTGCGGCTAAGAGCCGCACCCTACATACACACATAACCAAACCGCATTCCAGCCTCACACCTCCAGCTTGTCGTGCGGGCGGGCGACGACGGCGTAGAGGGCCGGCATCAGGAAGACGCTGATGAGGAGGCGGGAGAAGAGGCCTCCGACGATGACTAGGGCAAACGGCCTCTGCGTGTCGGAGCCGATGCCGTGCGAGAGGGCGGCCGGCAGGAGGCCGAGGGCGGCGACGAGGGCGGTCATCATGATGGGACGGAGGCGGAGGATGGCCGCTTCGCGCGTCGCGTCGGTGATGGTCCGGCCGTCACGTCGCAGCTCGTTCGCGTACGAGATGTAGATGACGGCCGTCTGCACCGACACGCCGAACAACGCAATGAACCCGATTCCCGACGAAACGGAAAACGGCGTTCCGGAGAGTTTCAGGGCGATCAGACCGCCGACGGGCGACGACAGGATCACCGCGATGACGGTGATCAGCGGGAACTTCATGTTCGAGTAGAGCATGAAGAGCAGCAGGAAGATGAGGAACAGCGTCAGCGGGACGATAATCTGCAATTGCTTGCGCGACGCTGTGTAGTTCTCGTACTCCCCGCCCCACACCATCCGGTAGCCGGTCGGGACGGAGACCGCCTTCTCGACCGCCTGCTGCGCATCCTGGACGGCGCTGGCGAGGTCGCGATTCTTGATCGAGTACTGCACGCCGACGTAGCGCTCGTTGTTCTCGCGATAGATGAACGACGCGCCGCTCGTCTCGCGGATGTCGGCGAGCTCCTTGAGCGGGATCTGCTGGCCGCCCGGCGTCGCGACGAGGATGTTCGCGATCTGATCGGGCGTCTGGCGGTATTGCGGCTGTAGCCGGACGACGAGGTCGAACAGCCGTTCGCCCTGCACGACCTGCGTCGCCGCGGTCCCGCCGACGGCCGCTTCGATGAGGGTGTTGATGTCGGCGACGTTGAGGCCGTAGCGCGCAATCTTCTCTCGGTTCGGCGTGACGGTCAGACTCGGCTGCCCGAGCTCGCGGACGACGGAGATTTCATCGATGCCGCGCACTTTCGACAGCACCGCTTTGATGGCGTCCGCCCTGTTCTCGAGGACCGCCAGGTCGGGGCCGAAGATCTTCACGGCGAGTGAGCTCTTGAGGCCCGTCTCCGCCTCGTCGACCGCATCCTCGGCCGGCTGCGTGTAGTTGAACGTGATGCCCGGGAATGCCTTCAGCTTCTCGGCGATCGCATCGATCAACTCTTCCTTCGACTTGATCGGCCCGGTCCACTGATCGTATGGCTTCAGCCCGACGAAAAATTCGTTGTTGAAGAAGCCGGTCGGATCGGTCCCGTCATCGGGCCGTCCCAGTTCGTTGGTGACGACCGTGACCTGTGGGAACGACCGCAGGATCGAACGAATCTGCGGGGAGAGCGCGGATGCGGCCTCGAACGAGATGGTCGACGGCATCGTGGCGCGCACCCAGAGCGAGCCTTCATCGAGATGCGGCATGAACTCGGCTCCGATCGACGGGACGAGCAGCAATGACGCGCCGAAGACGACGACCGACAGGATCGCGACGAGCCACGGCCGCCGAAGCGAGAAGTCGAGACCGATGGTGTAGAGATCGCGGATCTTGTCGAAGATGAAGTTGCGCCGCTCGCGGACTCCGCCCCGCAACGCCCAGGCGGCGAGCACCGGAAGGAGCGTCAACGCGATCAGCAACGCGCCGGCGAGGGCGAAGATGGTGGTGTCGGCCATCGGCTTGAACAGCTCGCCCGAGGGACCGGTCAGTGCGTAGATCGGAATGAATCCGGCGACGATGACCGCCACGGCGTAGAAGATCGGCCGGTCGACCTCGGCCGCCGCCGAGATGATCACGCGCTGCACGGGCTGCGGGTTTTCACTCTCCCCGTTCAGCGCCAGTCGCCTGAATATGTTCTCGACCATGACGACGGCACCGTCGACAAGGATGCCGAAGTCGATCGCTCCTATCGACAGCAGGTTCGCCGGAACATGTTTCAGGTCGAGGCAGATGAACGCGAAGAGGAGCGACAGCGGGATCGTGACGGCGACGATCAGACCCGATCGAATGTCGTAGAGGAAGAAGATCAGGATGACGATCACGAGGAGCATGCCGCGCAGCAGGTTGTCCTCGACGGTGCGCGTCGTGAGCGCGATCAAGTCGCGGCGATCGTAGAAGGGGCGAACCTTCACGTCCGGCGGGAGCACGGACTTGTTCAGCTCCTTCGTCTTCTCCTCGATACGATTGAGGACGATCTGCGCCTGCTCCCCTTTGCGCATGAGGATGACGCCCTCAACAGCCTCGTCGCGGTCGTTGAAACCGAACTGCCCGAGGCGCGGAGCCGCGCCGATGACCACCTGTCCGACGTCCTTCACCAGGACCGGCGTGCCGTTGTGGACGGCGACGACAACGTTGCCGATGTCTTCGGTCGTCTGCAGGCGGCCGAGGCCGCGGACGTAGTAGAACTGGCCGCCCTGCGAATAGAAACCGCCGCCTGCGTTGCCGTTGCTGTTGCTCAGCGAGTCGACGATGAGCGGCACGGACAGGCCGACCGCGGCGATCCTCGCCGGATCGAGCAGTACTTGATACTGCATCGTCGGTCCGCCGAGTCCGGAGTCGTCGGCGACACCCGGAACGGACTTGTATTGCCGCTCGACGATCCACTCTTCGAGGATCTTCAGGTCCATCGGCGAGCGATCGGGGCTGTCGAGGACGTAGCGGTAGATGAGCCCTGAAGGTGAGAAGAGCGGCGCGACGCTCGGCGTGACCCCGGTGGGAAGCGAGACGTCGCCGAGGCGCTCGAACGCCTGCTGGCGCGCGAAGTAGTTGTCGGTGCCGGGCGCGAATGTCAGCCGAACGTCGGACAGACCGTAGAGCGAGATGGAACGGATGACGGTCTGATTCGGGATGCCGTTCATCTCCGTTTCCATCGGAACGGTGATGAGCCGCTCGACCTCCTCGGCGGCGTGGCCTTCCCACTGCGTCACGATCTCGACTTGAGGGGGAGAAAGGTCCGGGTACGCGTCAACGGGAAGACGCTTGAAGGAGTACGCCCCGCCGAACACCAGGAGAAGCGCGAAGAAGAGGACGAGGAACTTCTGGCGCAGCGACCCCGCGACGATGCGGTTGATGACCGATGTCGCCGCCGGCTCGTGATCGCCGTTCTCGAGGTCGTTCTCGCCGTTTTCGACAGGAGGCAGATTGCCGTTCGTCATGACTGCCCCTCGTTCTGGAGGAACAGCGCTCCTTCCACGACGATCGAGTCGCCGGCGTTGAGGCCGGAGCGAATCTCCTGCCGGTCGCCGAGCCGCGATCCGAGGTCGACGCGGCGACGCTCGAACGAGCCGTCGGGCTTCGTGACGAAGACGAACGGCAGGTTCTGATCGTCGCGGACGATCGCGGAGACAGGAACGAGAATCCCTTGCGCCGCGGTGTGCGAGTGCAACTGCACGTGCACGTAGAAGTCGCGCTTCAGGACTTCGCCGGGATTCGCGACGTCGATGCGTACCGCGACGGCGCGCGTGTTCGGGTCGACGATGGCGGCGATGTTGTCGACGCGGCCGGTGAGCGTCTGGCCGCCGCCCGTGAGGATGTCGGCAACGTCGCCGAGGTGCACCGAGGCGAGATCGGCCTCGAAGACGTTCGCATAGACCCAGACGTCGGAGAGATCGGCGACGGTGAAGCATGGCGTCGTCGACTGGAGGAGCTGGCCCGGCGAGATGAGCTTCTCGACGACCGTGCCGCTGATCGGCGAGCGAATGACGCCGCCGAGGTTCTGGACGGGGTGATTCTCGCGGACCTCATTGATCGTCGCGACATCGACGCCGAGCGACTGGAGCTGCTGGACCGCGGCATCGCGATCTGCTTCCGCGTTGACAGCATCCGTCTGCGCCTGTTCGTAGTCGCGGCGTGCGATCGCGTCGTTCTTGAAGAGCTGTGCGTCCAGATCGGCGATGTGCCGGGCGTTGCGCGCGGTCGCTTCCGCCTTGCGCAACGCGCTGACCGAGGCCGCGAAGTCGGGCGAGGCGACAAGCGCGAGCGCCTCTCCCCTGCTGACCCGCGAGCCGACGTTCACGTTGATCCGCGAGACCGGGCCGGAGATCGGCGAGAGCACCTGCGTCGACTTGTTCTGGTTGAACGCCACGGTGCCGGTGGTTTCGATCGTTTTCTGAAACGTGGTGATGGCGACCGGCTCGGTGTGGACGCCTTGCAGTGCGTTCGCCTTGTGTTGAGCTTCCGGAGCGGCGGGAGCTTCTTTCTTTTCCCCGCACGAGATGAACAGGAGCGCGAGCGCGGCTCCGAGGATGGCTGTCGTCTTTTTCATGGATGGACTCCTGTCGTTCCGGCGGGGAGCGGTGCGCCGACGGCCAGCTCGAGGGCGGCCAGCGCGTCGTTCGCCGCGCCGAGGGCGTCGACGTATTGCGTTTCGGCATCGAGCAGCGTCCGTTTCGCGTCGAGCAGGTCGAGCGCCGACAGCCCGCCAAGGCCGTAGCTGACGGAGGCGACGCGATAGACCTCGCGGGCCTGTGGAAGGAGCTGATCGCGGATGAAGATCGCCTGGCGCAGGGATGTCGACGCGGTGGCGTACGCCGTCTGGACGTCGAGGCTCACCTGCGAGCGGATGTCGTTGAGGTTCGCGGTGAGCTCTTCTTCATGGTGCTGCGCCGCGGCAACTTCGCCGCGTTTGTGCTGCCAGTAGAAGAGCGGAACTCCGATGGTCACCGCGCTCGTAAACGTCGTCGGCGTCCCCTCGGCGGCATTGCGCGTCGCCGTCAGGTTGAAGTCGGGCGCCCAGAACTCTTTGGCGAGCCGAGTGGCGGCCGCGGCCCCCTGCAGTTGCGCCGCGAGAGCCTGGATCTCGGGCCGCGAGGTCTGCGCGAGTTGTTCCAGCGCTTCGACGGAGGCGACGTCGGCGGGCACGTTCAACGAATCGGTGGTCTCGACCGGCGCGCCGGCCATCCGTCCGAGGGTGCGGTTCAGCGCGGCGCGGGCGGTCGCGATGGCGCGCTCGTTCGCGATCAGGTCGTTCTCGGAGCTCGCGAGATCGGTCTGCGCCTTCACGACGTCGACCTTCGCGACGGTGCCGGCGAGGAATCGCGCCTGCGTCTTGTCGACGAAGTCGGTCGCGAACTGTTTGGCCTGCAGCAGGCTCTCGCGATGCCGCAGCGCCACGAGGATCGCGTCGTACGCCTGTGCGGCCTGCGATCCGATCTGCTGCTGCAGTTGCGCGACGTTGAACTCCGCCGCTTTCAGGTCCGCGGTGGCGACCTCGCCACGCAGTTTGCGCTTGCCGGGAAACGGAACGGTGAAGCCGCCGCCAATGTCGCTGGCGTTTCCCGACGCGGGATTGAGCAGGTGCGTCTGGCCGGCAACGTCGGCGGTCAGGAATGGGTCGGCAAACGCGGTGGCCGTCACGACGGCGGCACGTGCTTCCTCGACCTGCGCGCGCGCGGCGACGAGCGCGGGGTTGCGCGCGAGCGCTTCGCGGATGGCGTCAGCGCGCGAGAGCCGGAGCGGCTCCGTTGTCGACGACGGTTGCGCCGCCGCCGTCAGCGCAACGCACGCAATGATAGAAATGAAATATCGAAAATGTCTGAGCACCAGGCTCTCCAGGGACGTAACAGCAGTCGTCTTCGGGTGAGAAGGGCGGCTACGCTACGGGAGGAGCGCGCGGTGAGCGCGGCGAGGGAATGTCAATCGCGACGAACGACGCCACGATCGCTGGCTGCGCGAATTCGATGACCTGCGGAGCGCCGACGACCGCAACGGACGCCGGCAGGTTGCCAATACCGGTCGCGCAGACGGCGCAAGCGGTGTTGCCCGCGACGCCGGAGGCGCCGGAATCGAGCGGGTGGTGGTGGAGCAACGGCTCGGCCGCGAAGAGGATCGCGACCACGAGCAGGAAGGGTGACAACCGCCGAAGCATTAGCAGCCGCGATTCATACCACGAAATCAGCCGTTCATGTGCTAAACACGACAACTCATCGGTAACGGATTCGAGCGGCGCACCACGTGAGAGGATCGTCACAGTGTTCGTGCAGTTTCTGGAGTTCCTCTATCCGGCGCTGCTCGCGGCGGCGGTGTTCGCCGCGATCCACAGTTGGCTCGGCATCCAGGTCGTGGAGCGCGGCCTCGTCTTCCCCTCCCTCGCGCTCGCCCAACTCGCCGCCCTCGGCACGGCGATCGGGATTCGATTCGGTTTCTCGCCGTACATCGGCGCAGGCGTGTTGACGGTCGCCGGCGCGGCGCTGTTCGTGGTCCACCGCCGAGAAACGGTCGTCGCGGTCCTCTTCGCCGCATCCGCTGCCGCAACATTCCTGTTCCTCGGCGGAGCCTCGGTGGCAGGCGATCTCCTGTCGGTGCGCGTTAGAACGATCGCGCTGATCGCCGTCGTCTACGCCTCCGTCGGTGTCGCGCACTTTTTCGTTCGCGGCGAATGGCTCCTGTTCGCCTCACTCGCGGTCGTCCTCACCTCCTCCGTCGCCATTGCCGGAGTGCTCCTCGTCTTCACGTACCTCGTCGCCCCCGCCGTCGTCAGCCGCCGCTTTGCCATCGCCTGGCCATTCGCCGCCCTCGTGAGCGCTGCCGGGATCCTCCTCGCGTTCAAGCTCGACCAGCCGACCGCGCCGACGATCGTGTGCACATTCGCGGCGGCGGTATTGATCGTCCTTGGCACGCGCCTAGCTCATCCACACCGTAGTGCCCGCAACCCGGATCCTCGAACGTAGACGGTTTCCTCGGCCGCCGCTCTGGCTGAACTTGCTGCTCGTCATCCTCGCGCTCGGCACGTTCGTCTTCGCGCAGTATCAGCGGAACGAGATCGAAGCGAAGACGGCGATTCTCTTCACGCCGAGCACGTCGTCGCCGGCGGAACTGAACCAGGTCCGCAGCGAGCTGTCGCAGATGGACGTGACGGAGGAACAGCTCAAACGCGAGCTCGACGCACGACTCGAATATCTCCGCACCATCGACAGCGAACAGTTCTACCTCTCGGTCGATACGGCGCGGAAGAAGCTGGCGCTGCGACTCGGCAAGGATGTCGTACGCGAGGCGGACATCCAGATCGGCGACGGCCGCACGGTCAAGAGCGGCTCGAAGACGTGGACGTTCGTCCCGCTGAAAGGCGCCTTCACGGTCGCGGACAAGAAGACCAACTACGGCTGGGTGGTATCGGAATGGGCATACGCGCTACGCGGCGAGCAGCCGCCGGTCAACCGCCCGAACATCCCGAACGGCCTCGGCACTTACGTGCTGTTCCTCCCCGACGGCTACCTCATTCAGTCGCCGCCGCCGGCAAACTCGCCGCTCGCCGGTATGGCAAAGCCCGGCTCGATCATGATCCCGGAAGTTGACCTCGCAGCGATGTGGCCACGGATCATTCCGGGCCAAACACGCGTTTACATCTTCTGACATGCCACGCTGGATAGGACTCCTCGGATCTTGGGCGCTCTTCGTACTCGGCGCCGGCTTGCTCGCGATCGCGGCGGTGGGCGAAACGATCAATGTCCGCGACCTGCACCGCCTCGATCGTGTCGCCCTGATCGACCAGCTCATTCATGAGCGGAACAGCGACAAGGCGACCGCGTTGCGATCGACGGCGGAGCAGCGCGTGGCGTCAATCTCCGCGCTGCAGCGCAAGGTCGAAGGCGTCGCGAAACAGGCCGAGGATGTGCCGGACGCGGGGCAGACCATCGTCGTATCGACGGTCGAGAACCGGCTCTACGTGCGGCGCGACGGCGCCAATGTCTTCGAGGCCGTTTGCTCGACCGGCAAAGGGACGACGCTGGCGGTCGACGGCAAAACGCTGGTCTTCGACACGCCGATCGGCAAGTTCCACGTCAAACAGAAGGAAGAGAATCCGCTCTGGGTGCCGCCCGACTGGCATTTCGTGGAAGAGGCGCAGAAGAACGCCATGCGCGTAGTGCATCTGAATGCGGGAGGCGCCATCGACGCGGATACCGGCGCTCCGGCCACGCAACCGAAGAGCGGCTTCTGGTCGTGGGTCAACGGCACGAGCGCGCAAGGCAGCCACCGGATCCTGAAGGTCGAGGGGAACACGGTGATGGAGTACGACAACGGCGTGCCGCACGAGCTGCCGCCTGGCAAAGAGATCGTCGCCGGCGGCGCGATCGTGATTCCGCCGATCAACACCGTCCAGCGCCACTACGACAAGGTCCTCGGCCACTACCGGCTCGAGCTCGGCGACGGCTACGGCATCCACGGCACGGACGAGCCGGACAAGCTCGGCCAGTCCGTCTCGCACGGGTGCGTACGCCTGGGCGACGACGACATCGCGAGGCTCTACCAGATCGCGAACGTCGGGGACGAGGTCATCATTTACTAGACTGTCGCCGTGAACGTGTGGCGCGACCGCCTGGGACGCTGGCTCTCGCCGCTCGCACGGCGTTGTCCCCTTTCGCCGAATGTGATCACGGTCATCGCGCTGCTCCTCAACCTTGGCGCGACGTATCTCCTCTATCGGCGCTTCTTCCTCATTGCGATGGCGGTGGTAGTCGTCGCCGGGCTCGCCGATGCGTTCGACGGCATCGTCGCGCGGGCGCAGAACAAGAGCACGCGATTCGGCGACTTTCTCGATCACGTCTCCGACCGCATCGGCGACACGCTCCTCGTCACTGGCTGGCTGCTCGGCAACGTGGTCTGGATGCCGCTCGCGATCGCGTCGATCATCGGCGTGATGCTCAACGGCTACATCGGCACGCAGATCGAGGCGACGTGGGGAACGCGCAGCTACGAAGGGATGGGCCGCGGCGAGTTCGTGCTGGCGCTGGTCATCTTTCCGATCGTGTCGCACATCCTCTTCGCGAACGGTTGGGCGGCGACGCACATCCAGGACTGGATGACGGTGCTCCTGCTTGCCTTCGCGCTGCTGGGGATCGGGCAGCGTATCGCGCTCGCGGCGCGGATGGAGCGCTCGTGACCGAGGTCCGGCGGCACCTGATTACGGGCGAGCCGGTCCTTTACGCGCCCGGCCGCGCCGAACGGCCGCGGTGGGACGCGGCTGTCTGCCCGTTCTGTCGGGGCCACGAAGACGAGACGCCGCCGGAGATCGCGCGCATCGGCGACCCTTGGCGCGTCCGCGTCTTTCCGAACAAGTTTCCGTTCACGCCGCACCACGAGGTGATCGTGGAAGCGAGCGAGCATGACGCGACATTCGCCACGATATCGTATGCGCCGGACGTCGTCGCGACGTATATCGATCGTTACCGGGCGCTGCGCGTGTTCGGCACGGTCGCGCTCTTCAAGAATCACGGGATCATGGCGGGAGCGTCGCTGCCGCATGAGCACTCGCAGATCGCCGCCGTTCCGTTCGTCCCGCCGCGAATCGCACGCGAGGCTGAGGCGTTTAGGCGGGCGCCGGAGTGTCCTTTGTGCAAGGTAGAGGGCGCCGTCGCGGAGAACGCATCATTTCGGACGATTGACCCGGGAGCGCGGATGTTCTCCGGAGAGCGGTGGATCATCCCGAAGCGTCACATGAGCGAGATCTCGCAGGTCGCGGCGGCCGAAGACCTCGCGGCGATGCTGCAGATCGCGGCCCGAGAGGCTCCCGGCGCGTACAACTGGCTGTTCTTCAACTATCCTGACGCGCCGCGCGCGCACTTCTACATTTCCGTTGCACCGCGAGTCTCCCCCGTCGCGGGCTTCGAACTCGAAACAGGAACGTTCGTAGACTCAGAATAATGCTGCCGCTCACCGACCACCTCCCCGCCCGTCGCACGCCGGTGATCAACTATCTGATCGTGGCGGCGAATGTGGCGGTGTTCCTGTGGGAGCTGTCGCTCGGGCCGGATTTGCAGCGAGCGCTGTTCGAGGTCGCGTTCGTACCGCGCTACTTCTGGGTGCCTGGCTACGTGGTGCCGAACGTCATCCGCATCTTCATCTCGATGTTTCTGCACGGCGGCTTCCTGCACATCGCCGGGAACATGCTCTATCTCTGGATCTTCGGCGACAACGTCGAGGACCGCCTCGGGCACGCGAAGTACCTCGTCTTCTACCTCGTCTGCGGCTTCGGCGCGATGCTGACGCACGCTTTCTTCAACGCGAGCTCGAACGTGCCGGCGATCGGGGCATCAGGCGCGATCGCGGGCGTCCTGGGCGCATATCTCGTGCTTTATCCGAAGCAACGGGTCACGACGCTGATCCCGATCTTCTTCTTCATCATGATCCGCGAGATCCCGGCGATCTTTCTGCTCGGCTTCTGGTTCGTGCTCCAGCTCTTCGCCGGCGTTGGTTCGCTGGGCGTGCCGGACGCCGACATGACCGGCGGCGTCGCCTACTTCGCGCACATCGGCGGCTTCGTCCTCGGCATGATCCTGATCCTCGTCATGGGCGGCACGCGGCGGCCGCCACCGCGGCGCGTCCAGGTGTGGAACGGCGATCGCTGGGTGATGTAGCAGGCTTTCGGCGGCCTCACCCCCCTCATCCGGCCGTCGGCCACCCTCTCCAGGAGGGAAAGGGACAAGAAACTGAGTGACGTACGGTCGGGCTTTCGCCGGAGGCACGCCCCTCCGCTTCGCGGCACCCTCTCCCGGCGGGAGAGGGACAAGACAATAAACGTGAGGGGCGTGCGTCTCGCCGAGATCTATACCCGGTTCGCGGCGAAGTAGCTTTCGAGGTGATCGAAGGCTTCCTTCAGCGGATCGCTGGCGTTGCGGATCTCCGCGAATGCGCTGCGATAGATCGAGCCGACGCGAGACACGTTGTGCTCACGTAAGGCGTACAGCACTTCGCGTAGCGCCTCGGAGTCGCGGGGCGCGAGATCGGGACGGGTCAGCTCGCGCTCGATGAGGGTCTGCGCGGTGCGCAGGTGCGCGTCATCGCGCGATGCGCCGAGGGATGCCTGCGGGATGGGACGCTCCAGCGTCGACCCCATCGACATGTCGACGCTGCCGGGAAGCTCCTTGAGCTGTCCGGTGAACTTCCCCATCATCAGGAAGAGCTCTTTCTCGTTCGCGAAGTTGCCGACAAGCCGCGCGGTGCGCGACAGCTCGAGGCTCTCCGACTCCTGCAGCATGATGAACGCCTTGGCGCGGTCTTCGAGCGTGATCTTCTTGGCGTGCACCTTCCAGGCGGTGAGTGTCCCCTGGATGAAGCAGGCTTGCCCGGCGCGAATGCTCACCGCCTCGACGGTCACGTTCTCGTCGATGCGAATCGATCCGTTGGTCGACTCGATCTCGGAGTAGTTCCCGGAGTTCTGGATCACCAGGTTCCCCGGCGTGCGGATCGACAGTTGGCCCTGTGCGTTGACTTTGATCTCCGTCCCACGCGGGATGATCATCGTGGGGAAATTGCTCTCAGCGGCTGCGGTCACGACGCCCTCCTCTTCCCAACGAACACCGACGGCAGCGGATCGTAATCTTTGTAGTCCTTGCCCGTGCGGAGCCGCATCAGCAGCGCCGCCTCATTGCTCCACTGGTAGTTGAGGATGTAGATGCGCGGGTCGACCGGAACGTACGTTCCGGCGGTCTCGAGATCGTTGCGGATCTCGTAGTGCAGGTGCGAGTTCGTGCTCCATCCGGTCGAGCCGACCGCTGCGATGGTCTGCCCCTGCTTCACTTCCTGCCCGGTATGCACGTTCACCGTGTCGCAGTGCCCGTAGATCGTGAGGAAATGGTCGGAGTGGCGGATGACGACGACGTTTCCGAATCGCCACCATGGAACGCTCTGGTTGAGGGCGACACGTCCCGCAAAGCTCACCGTGCCGTCGGCAGCCGCGTAGATCTGGGTGCCGGTCGGCGCGGAGAGGTCAAGGCCTTTGTGGAACTCGCCGCCGTGCGTGAACGGCGAGACGCGTGAACCGAACGGTGACGTGAGGACGAACTGGTCGGCCGGAATCGGGAGGATCGACGGCGTGTGCCGGACGAGATCGGCGTTCGCCGCCTCGTAGTTCGAGATCAGGTCGAGCTGCTGTTGCAGCCGGCTGACGGCGGCGCGGAGCGACGACTCGCGGCGGCGCGCGTCGTCGAGGTCCTGCTCGGCGTTCGTCACGCGGAACGGGAACGAGAAGCCGCCCTGTCCGAGCGAACGATCGAGGCCGTAGACGGTCATCAGCTTCGCCACGCGGATCCGATGCTCCTCGAGGTTCTTCTCGATGGAGGTCATCTGCGTCACGTTCTCGCGAAGGCGGGCGTGCTCGATCTCGCGCTCGTGGCGCTCGATGCCGAGGACGTTCTCCTTATAGACGCGGCGGATGACGGTCGGCGCGGCGGCCATCGAGCCGATGAGCGCGGCGAGCACGACCGAGAACACGGCGACGCCAACGGTGACGCGGCGCCGGTCGAAGAAAACGTACCGCACGCTGCGACGGATGTCGCTCGGCACTATCTGGATCTCGATCATGAGAGACGATCCCGCCAGCTACGCGGGTCAATCAATATAACACGGGTGATGCACACGAACCGGTGCTATTCGGGCTGGCGAACCCGTTTCTTGACAAGGTTCGGGAGAAAGATCATCGCGAGGAACAAGGCGGCAACGATGGCCAGCCGTTTCACGGCGTCCACCTCGGTCATGGTGCCGTTGAAGAGCGAGTCGGCGCAGTAGGCGAAGATCAGGTGCGCCGGCAGGGTGCCGAGGAGCGTCCCGAAGAAGTAGTCGCTGAAATTCACGTTCGCGACACCGGCACCGTAGTTCCAGACGGCGAAGGGCGGACCGGGGATGAGGCGGACGACGAGCATCGTTTTGAAGCCCGCGGTCTTCACCTTATCCTCGACGGCGCGTCCCGCGCGGCCAAACCTGGCGAGAACGCCTTCACCGAGAAAGCGCCCGACGAAGTACGAGAGCGAGGCGCCGATCATCGCGCCACACATCGCGTACAGAGCGCCGAACTTCCAGCCCCACACGACGCCCGCCGTGATGATGAAGATGCTCGCCGGCAGCGCGAAGACGCATCCCGCCGCGTATGCCGCGATGAGTGCCACCGGGCCGTACCAAAGCGTGCGCAGGACGTCGACGTCAGACCGGATGTGCGCTCGCGAGAGATGGCCGCGCAGCGGCGAGAAGTAGATCCCGGCGATCACCGCGATGAAGACAGCGACAAGCGCGATTTTGATCGCGCCTCGTTTCGTCATCGCCCGGCCAACGACTCGACGATCATCGCGATTCCCTGACCGCCGCCGATGCAGGCCGACGCCAGACCGTACCGCGCCTTGCGGCGCCGGAGCTCGTAGAGCACCGTCAAAAGAAGCCGCGTGCCGGTAGCGGCCAGCGGATGGCCGAGTGCGATCGCGCCGCCGTTCACGTTGAGCTTCTCTTTGTCGATGCCGAGCTCCTTGATCACCGCGAGGATCTGTCCCGCGAATGCTTCGTTGATCTCGATGAGATCCATGTCGTCGAGCGACATCTTGGCGCGCTCGAGTGCCATCTTCGTCGCCGGGACGGGGCCGATGCCCATGATCTCCGGATCGCATCCGCTGACGCCCCACGACACGATGCGGCCGAGCGGCTGCTTGTTCTTCTTTTCGGCATTCTCCGCGCTCGTCACCACGAGCATCGCGGCGCCGTCGACGATCCCGCTTGCATTGCCGGCCGTGACGAAGCCGTCCTTCGCAAATGCGGGCTTCAGTTTCGCGAGACCTTCGAGCGTCGTTTCGGGACGCATGTGATCGTCGGCCGTCACCTGCGCGCCCTTGCGGCCGACGGTCACCGGCACGATCTCCTCCTGGAGCCGTCCGGCGTTCATCGCTTCCGCGGCGCATTTCTGTGATCGCAGCGCGAACTCGTCCTGCTCCTCGCGCGAGATGTTGTACTTGCGCGCCAGGTTGTCCGAGGTCTGCGCCATGTAAAGGCCGGTATAGCTGTCGAGGAGCGCCACCATGAGCGAGTCTTCCATCGGCGCCTGGCCAAGGCGAAGACCCTTGCGGGCGCCGCGGACGACGAATGGCGCCTGCGACATGTTCTCCATGCCGCCCGCGAGCACCGTCGTCGCCTCCCCGAGCTCGATCTGCTCGGCGGCGTTGATGACGGACTGGATTCCGGAGCCGCAGAGGCGGTTCACGGTCAGCGCCGGAACGTTTTTCGGCACGCCGGCCTTCAGGCCGACGTGGCGCGCGCCATAGATCGCATCCCCCGAGGTCTGGAGGGCGTTGCCGACGATGACGTGGTCCATTTCCTCGGGCGCGAAGCCGCTGCGCTCCAGCGCTCCCTTGGCCGCGACGACGGCCAGATCGATGGCGGTGGTATCGCTGAAGTGGCCGTTGTACTCGGCCATCGGCGTCCGGGCGCCGTCGACGATGACGATCTCTTTCATCTGATTGATCTCTCCGGGCGCATTCTATTCAGTCGCAGCAAGACCGCGACCGCAAATGCCTCAACTACGACTGAAACAACACTCCCCTCAATCCCGAACGTTCCACCGGTAACCAGAACGTTCCCGCTGCCGACGGTGCGGAAGACCTCGTGCGACGGAATGTAACCGCTGACGTCGTAGCCGAGGATCGGGCCGGAAAAGACGTTCCAGGCGATGTGGATGCCGATCGGGAACCAGAGGCGCTCGTAGCGCTCGTACGCCAGCGCGAGCATCACGCCGGCGACGATCAGGCTAGTGATCGCGACCGGCGTGATCCCACGGTTCCCAGCGTGGAGCAGCGCGAAAATCAACGCGCTTGCGGCAATCGCGATACCGCGGTTCCACGTCCGGATGCGCTGGAAGACATAGCCGCGGAAGACCAGCTCCTCATGCAGCGCGGCGGGGACGAAGACGACCCATAGCTCGCGCCACGGGAATCCGCCGGCCCGGACGTGTCGTAGGTCGGTCAGGAGCAGGATGACCACGTCCATACCGCCAATCAGCAGCGCGGCGACGACGGCTCCGAGGACGAGCTCCGTGAGGGCGAGTCGAGGCGCTACGAAGAGGCCGATGTGCCACCTGCCGCCGTCGATCACGGCGTTCGCGAAGGCGGTCGCCACGCCGGCGCTCAGAAGCAACAAAACGTAGCCCGGACGCCAGAGCGTGAAGCGGCTCACAAAGTCGAGGGACCAGAATGTGGCAAGATAAGTCGTTCCAAAGAGGCTGATGGGGCCGACCAGAACGAACAGAGCATGTCGAAACGGGCTGACGTCGCCAGTCTGATTCTGCGCCTTGCCGCGGGGTTGATCTTTCTGCCGCACGGCTATTCGAAGGTGTTCGGCAGCGGTGTCGCCGCCTTCGCCGCCGACATGCCGAGCTACGGTCTTCCGATCTTCCTCGGCTACATCGCGGCGTACGCCGAGTTCTTCGGCAGCCTCGCGCTGATCGCCGGCCTTCTGACCCGGATCGATGCCTTCCTCCTCGCCTGCACCATGTTCGTCGCCGCGTTCGTCGTGCAACTCCCCGACGCCCTGCATGAAGCGCAGCCCGGCACGGTCAAGCTGTTCGCCATTCTGCGCGGGATCGAGCTCCCGATGGCGATGTTCGCGATGACGGCCTGCGTGGTGATCCTGGGCCCCGGCCGATTCTCGCTCGATGGCATCCTCGGGATCGAGGCGAAGATCAGCCGCGTGTTCCGGCGCAAGAAGACGGGACGGACCGAAGCCGCGATGGTGTAGCTGGAAAAAAAAGCGCCGCCGAGTCGGCGGCGCTACACAGAGTACGGTTAGTGGGTCTTACTGCGCTTCCTCGACGATGATGCCGATGTTCTTGCATCCGGCCGCGCGGGCGTTGTCGAGGAACTTCATGGTCGACTCGTAGTCGACGTCGCGCGACCCCGAGAAGAAGACCATCTTGCTGGTGTTGCCGTGGAGGATGTCGCGGATGCGGGACGGGAAGTTCGCCTCCGGAACCTCTTCTTTGTTGATGTAGATGTGATTGTCCGGCATGAGCCGAAGGATGATCTGATCCTGCACCGCGGACGGAGGGAGGTTCGCGGGCGCTTTGGGCGGAACGCGGACTAGATACCCCATCTGGACGACCGGCGTGATGACCATGAAAATGATGAGCAGAACGAGAACGACGTCGACCAGAGGCGTGACGTTGATGTCGCTGCGAAGTGAACCGCCGCCACCTACTTGCATGGTTAGCTGGCTCCTCCCGGAGACTTCTTCGGCTGCGCGATCAGGCCGACGTTATTGAAGCCGACCTCGCGGCAGGACTTCAGAACGTCGAGCACGGCGCCGTACTTCACCTGGCGGTCGCCCTTGACTGCGATCTCCCGATCTGGTGTCCGGTCATGAATTGCTTTCAGCTCGGAGTCGACCTGCTCTTTCCGAACGGCGTTCGGTCCGAGGTAGACGATCCCCTCCCCCTTGACCGAGATCTGGAGCTGTTTCTCCGTGTCGGGAGTGCGCTCCGGCTCTTCGGTGATGGGGAGATTGATTGGCACGCCCTTCTGCAGCATGGGAGTGACGACCATGAAGATGATCAGCAGCACGAGGCAGACGTCGACCAGCGGAGTGACGTTGATGTCCGCATTCAGCGCGTGCTTCTCGAACTTGCCGAGAGAGCTACCCCAGTGACGCTTTTTCATTTCCCACTCCGGTCTCCTTCAGGAAGTAGATCGCCATTTCCGATCCGGAGTTCGACATTTCGACGGTGAAGCGATCAATGCGGTTCTGGAAGTAGTTGTACGCCCAGACCGCCGGGATGGCGACGAACAGACCGAATGCCGTCGTCACGAGCGCTTCCGAGATACCGGCCGACACGGAGGCGATACCGCCGCCCGAAGTCGCCATCTTCCCGAAGGCGTCAATGATGCCGAGGACCGTTCCGAAGAGACCGACGAACGGTGCCGTGGCGCCGATGGTGGCGAGAACGCCAAGGTTCTCTTTGAGCTCGGCGACGGTGATCATCGCGGTGCGGTCCATGCCTTGGCGAGCCGCCTCGTTCGGGACCTCGGGATCGACGTTGCGCCGATCGCGGCGCGCTGCCTCGAACTCGAGCAGCCCGGCCGAGATGACCTTGGCGAGGTGCGACTCCTTGTACTTCTTGGTGATGTCGATCGCCTGCTGGTAGTCGCCCTTGGTGAGGACGTTCGACAGCGCGCCGAGGAGCTTGAGCGACTGGTTCTTGGCGCGGTTGAAGATGATGTAGCGCTCGATCATCACCCAAATCGAGTAGATCGACATGATCGCCAGGAGGATGACAACGCCCTTGGCCGGCGTTCCCATCGAAGTCCAAAGTGCTGTGAGACTCATATCCATTGTGAAGTTCCCTCCATCGAATCCGGCCGCGTGCCGGAGTCGTGTTGATTTAGTTCAGTTTGAATGTGACGGTCAGGTTGTACAGAACGTCAACAGGCTGACCGTTGAGCGTCCCAGGTTTGAACTTCCACTTGCGAACCGCTTCCACGGCGGCCTGATCGAGGCCGAACGGCAGCGGTTTGAGAACGTGCACGTCGGTGACGTTGCCGCCCTTGTCGATCGTGCACTCGACGATGACGATGCCGGAGATGCGGGCCTTGCGGGCCACTTCCGGATAGACGGGGTCGACGCTGTTGATCTTGATGGGCGCCTTGACGTCGCCGCCGACGCGTAACGGAGCGGTCGGAGCGGGAGGAGGCGTCGGCTCGGCGACGACGCCGCCGACGACACCGCCGACGACACCGCCGACGACGCCACCTTCGACACCGCCCTCGACGCCGCCTTCAACGCCGGCGTTCGTCGCGGCCGTCGCCACCGGCTGCACCTTCTCAGGCACGGTGGTCGGGGCCATTTCCTGGACGTTCCTGGGGACCTCGACCGGCTTGACCACCTGCGTCGGAGTCGCCGCTTTGGGGGGCGGCGGTGGCGGAGGGGGCGGAGGAGGGGGGGCGGCGGCCACCGAGTACTGGGCGACCTGGGCCGGCGAATTCGCCGGGAACGAAACGTTCCAGACGGCGCCGAACAACACCCCACCGACGACGATCGCGTGCAACGCGATCGACACCGGCAGCGTCATGAAGCGCTGGATGCCGACTTTTCTCTTTTTCGATTCGACGACTGTCGTTTCAAACATTGTTCAGCCTCGAGCTCAGCTCTTCGTCCCGGCCGCGGATGCCGCCTTGCGCTTCCGGACGATTTCGACTGCCTTGTTCTTCAGATCGTCGGCCTGCTTGATCAACTCCTGCTGCTTGGCAGGATCGGTCTCGACCAGCGCCTGCTGACGGAGCAGGAGGTTCTGGTAGACGATGGCCTCGAAGTAGTCGGGTTTCATCGAGATGGCCTTTGCGAGCGCGGCCTTCCCCTTCTCGATGATCGCCATCTTTTCGGCTTGGTCGGCCGGCGGATTCTTCGCGACCTTCTCGTAACAGACGACGCCGTAAACGTAGAAGGCTTCGGGGTTCTTGGAGTCGAGAAGGGTGATCTTCTCGTACCAGTTGAGAGACTCGTTGAAGTTGCCCTGCTTCGAGTAGAGCGTCGCGATCGACCGGACGGCCTCGAGATCGGCCGGATGCCCCTGCAGGTAGTTCCGGAAGTAGTCGATCGCCTGCGAGGTGCGGTTCGCGTTGAGGTACATGTTGATCAGCGCGTCGCGGGCGATCCGGTCGTCGGGCCGTACCTTCAGGTACTGCGTCAGCCAGGCGATGGCGTTGTCGGCATGCTTCTCGTTCGCCGCCGACTTGTCGTCCGGGACGTAGAGGCCGATCTCGGAGTAGCCGATCATCCGGGAGAGATCGGGGAACTCCGGGTCGATGTTGTGGGCCGTCTGATACTCGTTCAGAGCAGTCTTGTAGTCTTCCTTTTCGTACGCCTGATTCGCGGTCTTGATGTGAACGCGTGCCTTGATCTTCTCGACACACCCCACAGACGAAAGGGAAAGAACGAGTGCCGCGAAAAGGCACAGCTTCTTTTTCATGCTAGGTTCGAACTCCCTGAGTAGTGATCGCAGTGATTGCAGGGTTTCGCCCGCAGGCTGTTGGCGGCCCGAGTCAGGCAATGGCCGGTGAATATACAGATCGCGATTCGCACGGTCAACCGACTTTTTATCATCTGACACCGAAAGTTTTAGTTCGCTTTTAGGTGCGCGAAACTCACGCGGTTTCGACACTTGTCTCCCGACGTTTTGACACCCGATACCGTTGAAAGAAAACCGACCGTTAGTAACTTGGCTTGAACTCCGCCGTCAGCTCGCTGATCGCCTCCCACAACTTGGGAAAGAACGGCTCGCGCGTCCCATTCTCGAGCTGCGCGGCCGGGATACCTTTGAGGGAGAGAACCTTCGAACCGATGACGCGGAATGCCAGCCGCATGTGCGTGTAACGCCACTTCAAGAAGGCCTCATCGTAGTCGAGCATCGCCTGAACCAGGCGAAATAGTTCTGCCTGCTCGTGCGGCGCACGCTCGACCTGGACGACCGTCATCGCACGGCGCTCCATCAGCGCCTCGAACGACGGCCAGATCCGCTTCCCCGAATCGAGAAGCTTGGCGAAGCCGGGCGACTCCTGCCCGCTCCCCCTCCCGAGCGACGTCGTCCGGATGACGTGGTAGTCGGCCGGCGCCATCGTCTCGAGGATGATGATCTGTTCCCGTAGCAGGTCGATGATGAGCCGACAGCGGTGCAGCAGCCCCGAAGCGTCATCGACTTTGTCTTCGCCGATCAGCTCGGCCACCCGATCGATCTCGTAGTCGATGTGGTGCAGCCACAGCTCGGCCGCCTGATGCATCACCTGGAAGAGCCGTTCCTCGGGGTGCGAGAGCTTCCCGATCTCCTTCTGCAACTCCAGGAGCTCGGGAACGCGAACGTAGCGCTCGTAATCGCTCTCGCCGCGACCCTCGAGGATCGGTCCGA
This sequence comes from Thermoanaerobaculia bacterium, assembly GCA_036488085.1. Taxonomy (GTDB): domain Bacteria; phylum Acidobacteriota; class Thermoanaerobaculia; order Gp7-AA8; family Gp7-AA8; genus DASXHZ01. The sequence goes on along the minus strand of DASXHZ010000021.1, from coordinate 22,204 downwards.
TGTGTGGCAACTACACCAGCTCCAGGATGTGGCCGAGTTTTTTCTTCTTTGCTTCGAGGTACTTGCGCGTCGTCAGCGACGGCGCGATCTCGAGCGGGACGCGCTCGACGATCTCGAGGCCGAAGCCTTCGATCGCGACGAACTTCGCCGGGTTGTTGGTCATGAGGCGGATCTTGCGGACGCCGAGGTCGCGGAGGATCTGCGAGCCGGTACCGTACTCGCGGATGTCGGGGGCGAAGCCGAGCTTGGCGTTCGCCTCGATCGTGTCGGCGCCGGCGTCCTGCAGCTCGTACGCCTTGAGCTTGTTCACGAGGCCGATGCCGCGCCCTTCCTGCAGCAGATAGAGGACGACGCCCTTCCCTTCCTTCGCCACCCGCTCGAACGCGCGATCGAGCTGGTCGCCGCAGTCGCAGCGGGAGGAGTGAAAGACGTCGCCGGTCAGACAGGACGAATGCACCCGGACGAGCACCTCGTCGTCCGCGTGAATCTCGCCCATCACCAGCGCGACATGCTCCTCGCCGGTGATGTCGCTGCGGTACGCATGCGCACGGAACTCGCCGTACTCGGTCGGAAGCAACGGCGACGCGACGCAGTGCACGTGCCGCTCGTTCTGCATCCGGTACTTGATGATGTCGGCGACGCTGATGATCTTGAGGCCGTGCTGGATGGCGAACGCGCGGAGATCGCCGAGCCGCGCCATCGTGCCGTCCTCATTCATGATCTCGCAGATGACGGCGGCGGGCGTCATGCCCGCGATCTGTGCGAGGTCGACGGACGCCTCCGTCTGGCCGGCGCGCTTCAACACGCCGCCCTTCTTGGCGCGGAGCGGGAAAACGTGGCCGGGACGCGAGAGGTCCGCCGGCTTGGTCTTCGGGTCGATCGCCGCACGCACGGTCTCGGAGCGGTCGCGCGCCGAGATGCCGGTGGTGACGCGTCCGCGCGCCTCGATGGAGACCGTGAACGCCGTCCCGTACGGCGAGGTGTTGTTCTCCACCATCAACGGGAGGTCGAGCTCCTTGCACCGCTCCTCGGTCAGGGCCAGACAGATCAAACCGCGGCCGAACCTCGCCATGAAATTGACGGCGTCCGGCGTGATCTTCTCCGCCGCGATGCAGAGATCGCCTTCGTTCTCGCGATCTTCGTCATCGACGATGATCACGACCTCGCCGCGGCGATACAGCTCCGCGGCTTCTTCGACGGTGGCAAGGGGCATGGTTTTATCCAACGATCTTGAAGCTCTGCTGCGTCTCGTAACTCTGTTTGCTGACGGTATCGACGACTTTGACTTTGAGAGTGTAATCGCCCGGGGCGAGGCTCGGGATCTGCCCCAGCGGAATCGAGTCGATGATGGCGTACTGCCCGGCCCCCGGCTTACCGGAGAGCGGCGCGAGCTGAGCGTCCATGAGCTGCCGCGGAATCGGCTTCCCGAGCTTGCCGCCCGAAAGCTCCAGCTTGGTCTGGATCTTCGGGCCGTTCGTCGCCGGGTCGATGCCGGGGTTCCGGACTTCGATGAAGAAAATCAGCTCGTCCGCCTTGGCGAAGGTCGAGGTCGGGATGACCTTCATCTTCCCGAACGCGAAGCCGGCCTTCTCGGGCGCGGCCTCCGGAATCTCCGCCAGGTTGTTCGTGAGCGACATCTGCGAGATGCCCTCGGTGTCCTTCGGCAATTCGCTGACCTCGAGTGACTCGGTCGCAATCGCCACCGGTGTTCCCGCCTTCGCGACGCCGACGATCGCCGTGTACTTGCCGGTCGGCAGCGTCACGGAGCGGTCGGCGAAGAGGGCGCCGTTCGACATCGTCGGCTTCACCGGCTCTTCGAACGATGTGACGACCGTGCCGTTCGCGTCTTCGACCTGGCCGAAGATCGTGTCGACCGAGTCGGCCGCGGGGCTCGAGGACTTCGGGACCATGATACCGACCGGGACGTAGAAGTCGCCCGACGGCGAGAGGAACTGCGCGGAGGAGGCGCTCGTTCCATGGTTGATCGACGACGTGCCCCCCTTCTGCGCCGAGATGGCTTCCGTCAGTGCGGCGGTCTTGATGCCCGCGACAGGAGCGGGCGGCGTGGTCGTCGTGACGGTGGTCGTCGTCTTCTTGGTCGTCGTGGTTTCGGCGGTGACGACTGGGGGAACCTGCGTGAGGGTCGGGTTGACGACGTACATCGCCACGACCCTGTTCATCAGGCCAAAGACGTCATACGTGCCGGGCTGCAGCTTCCAGCTCTTGTTGCCGTACTGGTCGATGAAGCCCGCCTCGAAGTCGGGCGTCCCCGCGGGGAAAAGGTTCCCCTGCTGCTTCTGCTTCGAACGCTCGTAAATCATGACCATGCGAGCCGCGTTGCCGCTCACGGCATCTTCGGCATTCGCGCGGCCCTCGAGCGTGCCCGGTACGCTGCCCCTGGCCGCGGGGCTGTCGTATTTCTCGGGAGCTTCGCTGCGCTGCGTGCTCGACATGCGCGTCGGCGGCCCGAGGATGATCAGAACGCGACCGGGGTCGGTCATGGCACCGCGGGTGCGGCCGGCCGCGAAATGGTCATCGGCATACTGCACGCGCTGCTCGAAGCTCTCCTTGAACTCGTTGCGCGGCGTGCCTGGCGTCGGGTCGCGGCGCGCCCAGAAGAGGTCGACGAATGCCTTCGCGTCGGCGTCCGTCGTGATCCCTTTCCACTGGGCCTTCTCTTCGTTGGTCATGATCCACTGCGCCGGACCATTCCCGAAGTCGCTGTAATCCTTCGACAACTGCGCAAAAGCGCCCGTCGCCATCGCGGCGATCGCGATCGCCAGAGAGATTCTCGTCAGTACCTTCATCGTCATTTCGCTCGTTCCAAACAGGGTTGTTTCAGAGTGGCATTCCGGACGGTTCGTGACTCGTTATTCGTTATCCGTGACCCGGGTCACGAGTGACGAATCCCGGGTTTCATCATGCCTGCTCGTCGAAGCTTTCCATCTCGTCGAAGAGCTTGTCCATCTCGGCATCGATCTCTTCCTGTTTGAGGATTCCTTTCCGCACCAGCAGGCCCGCCAGCGCGTGTACGAGGACGCCGTTCTCGATCAGCATCTGCTCGAACTGCTCGTCGAACTCTTCCCCGTTCCCGTCGTTTTCCTGATCGGCCATAGCTTCCTCCTCGTGGGGTTCGGTGTATCACAGCCGATACAATCCCGCCACTATGAAGCGCACTCTACTTCTCGCCGCGTTCGCGGCATCCTTTTTCTCCTGTAGCCGGACGGAAACGCCCGCGACAACGAGTAGCCCCGCCGCGCCGAAGAAAACCTTCCGCGTCGGCCTGCTCACCCCCGGCTCGATCAACGACAACGGCTGGAACGCCATCGCCTACGAGGGGCTCCAACGGATCCAGAAGGAGCTCGGTGCCGAGATCTCTCACCAGGAAACCAAGACTCCGGCCGAGTTCGACGACGGTTTCAAGTCCTACGGTGCGAAAGGCTTCGATCTCGCCTTCGGCCATGGCTTCGAGTTTCAGGACGCCGCTCTGAAAGCCGGTAAGCAGTACCCGCACACGGTCTTCATCACGACCTCGGGCAGCGCGGTCGCTCCGAACGTCTCTTCGATGCGCTTCGAGCTCGAGCAGGCGACCTACCTCCTCGGCATCATCGCAGCTCGTGAGTCGAAAACGGGCAAAGCGGGTCTCGTCGGCGGCATCAAGCTGCCATCGATCGACTCGACGTTCATCGCATTCAAGGCAGGGGCGAAGTCGGTCAACCCGAACTTCGAGGTGAAGGAGATCTACACCGGCAATTTCGACGACGTCGGCGCCGCGAAGGTTGCCACGCTGTCGCTGATCAACGCCGGCTGCGATTTCATCTTTCACCAGGCGAACGAGGCTGGCCGCGGCGTTTTCCAGGCATGCCAGGAGCGAAAGGTCCGCTGCTTCGGCTCGAACAAGAACCAGAACGACATGGCGCCGGACGTGATCGTCGCCTCGGCCGTCCTCGACGTCCCGGCCGCGTTCGTCTACATAGCGCGCCTCGTCCACGATCACAAGTTCACCCCCCACGTCTACAACCTCGGCCAGAACGAAGGGATCGTCTCGCTGGTCTGGAACGACAAGCTGAAGCCGGCGCTCAAGCCCGACACCGTCGCCGAGGTCGAGCGCGTCCAGCAGGACATCCGCAGCGGAAAAGTGAGCGTTCCGAAGGGCTTTTAGTGCTTCGAATCTCGCACGCGTCCAGGTCGTTCGGCGCGAATCGCGCGGTCGACGATGTCTCGCTGACCATCCATGGCGGCGAGATCGTCGGCCTGGTTGGCGAGAACGGCGCCGGAAAGACGACGCTGACGCGAATCGTCGCCGGCGAGCTGACCGCGGACACCGGGACGATCGAGTTCGAGGGACGCGTCGGCTTCGTCCATCAGCACTTCATGCTGGTGAACGATTTCACGATCGCGGAGAACCTCGCGCTCGCGACGCGCACCGCGGCACGGGATGCCGAGGGTCTCATCGCGTCGACCGGCATCGCGCTGGAGAACGTCGAGCGGCGAGCCGGCGATCTCGCTGTCGGCGAAAAGGCGAAACTCGAGCTGATCAAAGCCATCGCTCGCGAGCCGTCGCTGCTCATCCTCGACGAGCCGACTTCCGTGCTCACCCCGTACGAATCAGAAGAGCTGTTCGAGGTGATGCAGACGCTGGCGGCCCGAGGGACAGCAATCGTCTTCATCACGCACAAGATCCGTGAGGTGACCGCCGTCGCCACGCGCGTCGTCGTCATGCGCCGTGGCGCCGTCGTCGCCGATTCTCCGTCTCTCGATGCCGAGGAAATCGCGCAGCTCATGCTTTCGTCCCCTCGCGCCGCGCAGCGGGGAGAGGAGTTAGGGGTGAGGGGCTCCGGCGAAATCCTCGCGATTGTCGGCGTCGCCGGCAACGGGCAGCGAGAGCTCGCAGAGCAGTTCCTGCGCGCCTATCCGCGATCGCGCATCGGCTTCATCCCTGAGGACCGGACCCATGACGGCATCGTGGCCGAGATGTCGGTCGCCGAGAACATCGCCCTCACGCACGACGATTGGCGCGGCGCATTGCGCCGCACTCCGGCGTTGATCGACCTGTACTCCATCCGCGCCCAGAGCGCGAATCAGCCAGCCGGCTCGCTCTCCGGCGGAAACCAGCAGAAAGTCATCCTCGCGCGGGAGCTGGACGGCGAACCCGAACGCATCGTCGCGTCGGAGCCGACGCGCGGTCTCGACCTCGAGTCGACCCGTTTCGTCCGTGAGCAGCTCCGCGAAGCGGCCGCCCGCGGCGCGAAGGTCGTCCTCATCACTTCCGATCTCGATGAAGCGTTCGAGCTTGCCGATTTCATTCAGGTGATCTATCGCGGCGTTCTGAGCGACCGGATGACGCCCGACCTCGCCTCCGAGCGCGTCGCGAAACTGATGGCGGGATTGCAGTGAGGCGGATCGCCTTCGGCATCGCGGCGGCCGCGATCTCCGTGGCGCTGCTCGCCGCGGTCGGCGCAGTATCCGGCCACCGCGACCTGTTGTCGATCCTGGTCGCCGGTTCGGTCGGATCGACGTTCGCCCTCGAAGGAACGGTTCTCAAGTCGATCCCGCTGTTGCTGACCGGCCTCGCGGTCGTCATCGCATTCCGCGCCGGCGTCTGGAACATCGGCGGCGAGGGACAGTTCATCGCCGGCGCACTTGCGGCGTTTGTCGTCTCGCGTTATGGCATCGCCGCCGCGCTGACTGCGTCGGTCGTCGCCGGTGCGCTCTGGGCATCGATCGCTTCGCTGCTCCGCATCTGGCGTAACGCGCCCGAGGTGCTGACGACGATCCTGTTGAACTTCGTCGCCATCCATCTCCTCGGGTACTGCGTCAACGGTCCGCTGCAGGAGCCGAGTCGCATGTACCCGCAAACGGATGCCGCATCCGTCGCGTTGCCGGTTGTCGGGACGACAGATCTGCACGCCGGAGTCGTCCTCGCCCTTCTCGCCGCATTCGCGAGTTGGTGGCTCATGTATCGGACGAAAGAAGGCCTTCGCCTTCGCGCCATCGGGTACAACGCGAACGCTGCCCGCACCGCTGGCGTGAATGTGAACGCCCAGATCGCACGCGCCCTCGCCTTCTCCGGCGCTGCTGCCGGACTCGCAGGTGGAATCGAGCTCCTCGGCGTCACGCACCGCCTGTTCGAGCGCTTCGCGGCAGGCTACGGCTACTCGGGAATCGCAGTCGCGCTCCTCGCGCAGCTCCATCCGCTGGCGACCATCGTCTCGGCGATCTTCTTCGGCGCGCTGGTCACCGGCGCCGGCGAACTACAGCGTGCGGCGAACATTTCGTCGGCCGTCGCGACGTTCGGCCAGGCGCTCGTCATCCTCATCCTGATCATGTTCGGGAGCATGCGCGCACGTGATTGAGCTCGCTCTGATCGCATCGATACCGTTGCTGCTCGCCGTCGAGGGAGAGCTCGTCGCGCAGCGCGCCGGGATGATCAACCTCGGCATCGAAGGGATGATGCTCGTCGCGTCGATGACGGCCGTCTACGCAGCGCAGTTGTCGGGCAGTATCGCGATCGGAATCGCCGGAGGCATCGCCGGCGCCGTGTTGATCGCAGCGATCTTCGGCGGGTTTGCCATTCACCTCCGGGCCGATCAGATCGTCACCGGCACTGCGATCAACCTTCTCGCCCTCGGTGTGACCGGTTTCGCCTACCGCGAGCTGAACGAGGTGTTCACGCGTACGGTGCCGCACGTCGAGAGCAACGAGATCGCGCTCTTCGCCTGGATTCTCGTACCGTTCGCGCTCGCGTGGATGCTCTGGTTGACGCCGTTCGGCTTGCGCCTGCGCGCGTCGGGCGAAAATCCGGAGGCCGTCCGCGCCGCCAACTTGAACGTGGACGCCCATCGCTGGGCCGCGCTCGCAATCGAGGCGCTGCTCGTGGGCGTCGCCGGCGCCGACCTCGCGCTCGCCCTCTCCAGCGGATTCGCCGAGAACATGACCGCGGGGCGCGGCTACATCGCCCTCTCGATCGTCATCTTCGGACGCTGGAAAGTGAAAGGCATCCTTCTCGGCACCGCCCTCTTCGGCGCTGCCGCAGCGCTCCAATACGCGCTACAGGCCGCCAACCGCGGCGTCCAGTTTCACCTCCTCCTCGCGATCCCATACGTCGTCACGCTGGTCATCCTCTGCGGTATCGCCGGCCGCGTCCGCGCCCCCGAAGCTTTGGGCAAGAGTGCCGAGGTAGGATGATGAAAGTGGACGAGGAAACGAGAGATCAGTTTCGACGCGTCATCGATGCTGTCGTCGAAACGGGACCGCCCTCGATGAAAAGGTGGCTGCGTTCCGGGAAGAAGTTCGCACTACCCACGATAGTCTTCGCACTGCCATGGACAGCATGGTTGCCGAACTTCGAGATCTCAGGCAGGAATATCACTCGATCAACACAGCGATGTACCGCCTAGCTAGAGGCCCGATTCGATCGTCTTTCGCAAGAGCCTCGCGACGACGTCACGGATATTCGCCGCCACCTCTCTGAGATTGACGGAAGCCTCAGAAACCTCGAAGCGCGTCGTGATCACGACGCCTAACTACCGTCCCCACCCGCCCAGCACATCCCAGACGCTCGGCACGACCGGCGCGCCGCCCGCCGCCCGCCCTTCCGGACGTCGGGCGCGGGCTGCGATGGCAGACGCAATCTCCGGCACGTAATCGGGCACCGTTCGGGTGAGGTCGTGTTCTTCGAGGAAACGCGTCGAGACGCGGCCGTCGCGGAACGCAGGATGCGTGATGACGCGTCGGAGCCACGAGACGTTGGTCTTCGTGCCGAGGATGACGTAGTTCCGGAGAGCGCGGTCGAGGCGATCGATCGCGGCGTCCCGCGTCTCGCCATACGCAATCAGCTTCGCGAGCATCGGATCGAACCTGACGCCGATCGTGCTCCCCTCCGTCACGCCCGCATCGACGCGGACGCCCGGCCCCGAAGGCTCGCGATACACCGCAATCCTCCCGCTCTGCGGCAAGAAACGATCGTCGGGATCCTCGGCGTACACCCGGACCTCGATCGCGTGGCCGCGCTGCGCGAGTTGCTGCTGCGTCCAGGGCAAGTCGTTGCCGCGTGCGACCTCGATCTGCGAGCGAACGAGATCCGTTCCGGTGACCAGCTCCGTCACCGGGTGCTCGACCTGCAGCCTCGTGTTCATTTCGAGGAAGTAGAACTCGCCGTCCGGCGTCACGATGAACTCCACCGTGCCGGCGTTGCGGTAATCGACGCCCTGCGCCGCCGCGATCGCCGCTTGCGCCATCCTCTGCCGCAGCTCGTCGCTGTACCTCGGTGCGGGCGACTCCTCCACCACCTTCTGGTGCCTGCGTTGAATCGAACAGTCACGCTCGAAGAGGTGCAGCACGTTGCCGCGGCCGTCGCCGAAGATCTGGAACTCGACGTGGCGGGGCTGCTCGATGTACCGCTCGAGGAGCAGACGTCCATCGCCGAATGCTTTGATCGCCTCGCGGCGCGCCGAATCGATCTGCGGCTGAAGCTCGCCGTCGTTGCGGACGACCTTCATCCCCTTCCCGCCGCCGCCCGCACTCGCCTTCACGAGCAGCGGAAAGCCGATCCGCTTCCCCTCGGCGGCGAGCGTTTCGAACGACTGATCCTCTCCGTCGTAACCTGGAACGACCGGGACGTCGAGGCGCTGCATCAGATGGCGTGACTCGGCCTTCGAGCCCATCGCGGCAATCGAGTCCGACTTCGGACCGATGAACGTGATCCCTTGCTCTTCACACGCGGCCGCGAGCTCGGCGCGTTCGGAGAGGAAACCGTAGCCGGGATGGAGCGCATCGGCGCGAGCGCGCCGTGCCGCATCGATGACACTAGCGACGTCGAGGTACGACTCGCCCAGGGATACCGTCTCGTCGAAAAAACGTCGAGTAAACGACGTGTCGTCGAGGTCGGAGTACGCGAGGATCGACGTGATGCCCATCTCGCGGCAACCCCGAGCGATCCGCACCGCGATCTCACCGCGGTTCGGAACGATTACCCGGTCGATCACGCGATCCGTCATTCGATCCAGGGCGCCTTTGTCTTCTTCAGAAACGCCTGCATGCCGGCCTGTCCCTCTTCGCTCACGCGTCGCTCCGCGATCGCCTCGATCGTGTACGGAATGCTCTCCGCGAGCTCGTTCGTGGAGACGAATGCGATCAGCTTCTTGCACGCCTTGACGGCCTCGGGACCGGAGCTCGCGAGTTGCGTCAGGGTGTCGGCGATCGCCGCGTCGAGTGCCGCTTCGTCGTCGACGAGTCGATGGACGAGGCCGACCCGCAGAGCGCGCTCACCGTCGAAGCGCTCGCCGGTCAGGAACACCGCCCGCGCATGCGACGCGCCGATCTTGCCGATCACGTACGGCGAGATCACGGCCGGCAGGATGCCGAGCTTCACCTCGGAGAGTCCGAACTTCGATGCGCGCAAGGCGATCGCGATGTCGCAGACGGCGACCAGCCCAACGCCGCCGCCGATCGCGGCGCCCTGAATCCGCCCGATCACCGGAATCGGACACTCGTTGATGAGCGCGTACATCTTCGCGAGCAGCGCAGAGTCGTGAATGTTCTGCTCGCGCGTGTACGAGACCATGCGCGACATCCAGTTCAGATCGGCGCCGGCGCAGAAGTTCGCGCCGCCGCTGCGAAGAACGACGGCGCGGAGGTGTGTCGACGCATCAATGCCGCCGAACACCTCGATCGCCTCGGCGATCAACTCGTCATTGAAGGCATTGTGAACGTCGGGACGATTCAACGTCACCGAGAGGATGGCGTTCTCTTCGCTGACGATCAGCGTGCGATGAGGCATGGACGGCGATTCTATGCGCTACGGCTTCGCCGCCCGATGCCTCGGTCCCGTCGCCACCGGATACTTCGCGTTGATCCTGTAAGTGCCGGTCGCGCCGAGGTTTCCGTTCGCTTCCACGAGGACCTGATATGTCGTCGATCCCGAGGGAGCGGTCACGCTGATTGAATTTGTGCTCCCGGCGGCAATCGAGATCGGAGCGCCGGAGGCGCCGTTCGTGATCAATGTCGCCTTGAGCGGCGAGTCGACCGACGTCACCGTGACCAGCACCGAGCCTGAGGTCGTCGACCGGAAGGCGAAATAATCGAGGTCCGTGGCCGGGCAGATCTGCGCGGTCACGTCGACGTTATCCGGCAACGCGTACGCGGTCGCGGCCGTCTCGTTCGGCTCGGTCGGATCGACGCAGTGCGGCACGACGCTGAAGTCGGCGTTGGAAATGACGACGAACTGCGTCGGTCCCTGCGGGATGTTCGTTCCGCTCACGAGGACATGATACGTCCCGGCCAGCGCTCCCTTGATCTCGACTTCCTCCGTGTTGTCGACCGTATTGACGCCCTGCGTGGCGTTGTTGCCCGGATGCGTCGCATCGAGCACGTACGGAAACGTCGTCGAGCCGCCGGGCCCGACGATCTTCACGTCGAGATCGTTGACGAGCGTCTTACCTGCAACCTCTTCGACACCGAGCGGAAGTACCTCGGGATCGAACCACGACAGCACCACGCGCATGTCCTGCGAAGAAGCGAGCGTGATCGGATAGTCGAAGGCCGAGCCGGTTGTCGCGTTGTCGATCTTGATGCGCTTCCCCTGGCCGTTGTCGGCGATGACCAGGTCGACGGAGTTCTTCGCATTGAGGAATCCGAAGCCATACGTGTAATCAGGCCCCGGATTTCCGAGATCCTCGGCGCCCGCAATTGCGAGCGCTTTCAGCGTCAGTGGCAGCGCCCGCGCCCCGTTGTTGCTCTTCTTCCACTGCTCGGCGAACAGCGCCATGGTGCCAGTGACCACGGGCGTCGACATCGACGTTCCCTGCGCACAGCCGTAGCTCGCGACGTTCACCGCGGGGCATCCGTGAGCGACGTCCCAGGCTGTCCCCGTGTACACGCTGGAGAAGAGGGACTGTCCCTTGGCAACGATGTCGGGCTTCACGCGCCCGTCTTTTGCGGGACCACGCGAACTGAACGACGCAATCGTTTTCGACTGCGACACGGCGCCGACAGCCATGATGTTCTTTCCGCTCGCGAGCCAGTTGACCGACCCTCCCGGGTTGTCGCCCGACGCGGCGTGATTCGGATGCAGCGAAGCCTCGCAGTAGGGATCGCCCCACGGATCATTGCCAGTCTTGCATGGCGCCGAACAGTCCGTCCCCGAGCCGTTCGCCGAAACGCAATACACGGCGGTTGTCGGACCGAAGCTCGGATCGTCCTGATCGACGTGGACATGCGCATAGGGCGCGGACGTCGGCCCCACGACCTGCGCCTCATTCCCGGAAGCGTAGATGCCGAGCGCACCACTCGTGAACGCAACGTGATCGAGGACGGCGTTCAGATCGCCGGTATATCCGCCGATGAGGTCCTCGGAATCGGTGATCCACTCCCACGTCTGCGAGCAAGTACCGCCAGGATTCGGCGTGCACAGGATCCACCCGAGGGTGTAACCCCATGAGTTGCTGTCGGCCGTCGCGCCGACGCCCGAGAGTCCGCTGTCTTTCTGCGTCAGCCAATTGCCTTTGTCTGCGCGGAACTCGTGCAGCGTCGCCTTCGGCGCCATCCCCTTCGCATTCGGGTTGACGCCCGAGGCGATCATCGTGCCGGAGGTATGCGTGATGTGCTGCTTGTTGTCGGTGTCCTTGCAGTCGGCATCGCTGCTGCCGCAGGTGAATTCGACGGTCGCCCGGCCGCCGAACTCGACGTGAGTGACGTCGAGAGGAGCGAACTCGAAGTTCGCCAGGACGATCCCGTCGCCGGTCAGGTTATACGGCGCCGCCTGGACGGTGTTCACCTGTGAGAGCGCCGCGGCGGAGGCATTTTCGAGATGTGTCTTGAGGTGGCGTTGCCCGTAGACGACGAAAACGCGTTCATCGGATGCCAGCGTCTGTAGCGCGCTCGCCGGGATGTGCGCCGCGACGCCATTGAGCGGCTCATAACCGAGGGTCAACGGGTCATCGAGCTCACCACCGGCGGCGAGGATCGCGTTACGCGCCTCGGAGAACGGTACGTCGGCATGGAACAGGACCTTCATTCCGGCGAAGGGCCTCTCATGCGCCGCCGCGCGCCAAGCGCTGGCGTTGATTTTCTGCGCGAGGGTCAGTCGCTCCACGCGCGCGAGGCGCGGGTCGTTTGCGAGCGGGGCAGCGGCGTCGACCGTGGCGATGAAACGGCCACGGGTCACGGCGCGCTGGAGGTGGATGCCTTCTGCTGCAAGCGCGGCGCGATCGGTATCGGTCAGCGCGTGGGACGGGGTCACGATCACGTGACGCTCGGCGGCGACGACCGTCAGGGGGAGGAGGGCGGCGGCGAAGATGAGTGAACGGAGCATGGGTAGAGGCATTGTATGGTGATACGGATTCGCGCCTTGCAACGCTGAAGCCGGAGGCGGTTATTCGTTATTCGTTAGTCGGGGCGAACCTGACCCACGCTACCCGGCTTCCCGAATATCGAGTAACGAATAATGAGTTACCAGTAACGACATGGTGCCCGAGGCCGGACTCGAACCGGCACACCCTTGCGGATAAAGGTTTTTGAGACCTTCGCGTCTACCGATTCCGCCACTCGGGCTACTGGCTGCTGGCCACTAGCTGTTCTTCCTGCCAGCGACGCGCGGCGGAGTGTAGCTCATCATCCGTCAGGACGCGGTTGGTCGACTTCGCCAACTGGAACAACTCTTTGGCCAGCGACTCTTCCTGAGGGTAGCCGTGGACGTCGATCCAGTAGATGACGTTCGAGAGACCGCACATCGGCCCGACCTCGATGAGCTGTTGGAGACCGAACATTCCGGCCGGCACGCCGGAGTAGACGCGATCGGCCAGCCACTCGCTCCCCTTCTTCTTCGCCTTGATGATCGCCGCGGCATGGACGCCGGTGCCGGTCCGGAACGCATCGCGCCCGAAGACCGGATACTGATCGGGCAACGGAATGCGAACCGCGTCCGAGACGAACTTCACATAGTCGCCAAGCTGCGAGAGGTCGTTGTCGATCCATCCCATCAGCTTCAGGTTCACCATCAGCAGGTCCATCGGCGTGTTGCCGACGCGCTCGCCGATGCCGCCGGCCGAGCCGTGGACGCGGTCGGCTCCCGCTTCGAGCGCGGCGATCGAATTGATCACGCCGAGGCCGCGGTCCTGATGGCCGTGCCAGTCGACCTTGACGTTGGGGTTGAGACGGTCAACTAGTTGACGAACAAACCGGATGACGTTGCGCGCGCCCCACGGCGTCGCATGGCCGACGGTGTCGGTGACGCAGACGCGCACGGCGCCTGCCTCGATCGCGACGCTGTAGAGCTTCTCGATCTCTTCCGGCTTGGCCCTCGTGGTGTCCTCGGTCACATACATGACCGGAATGCCCTGGCTGACGGCGAAACGCACCGCCTTCGCCGACTGCTCGACGACCCAGTCGAAGTCCCACTCCTCCGCGAACTGGCGGATCGGCGAAGAGCCGATGAAGAGGTCAGCCTCGATGGCGATGCCGACGCGGTTCGAGATCTCCACGATCGGCCTGATGTCGTTCTCGTGCGTCCGGCCGGCGGCGCTGGGGTAGACGGACAGCTTGTTCTCGACGATCTCGCGTGCGATGCGCTCGACGGTCTGCTGCACGTGCGGCCCGGCGCCCGGCAAGCCGATGTCGGCGTTGTCGATCCCGATCGCATGCATGAAGTGGACGATCCGGAGCTTCTCCTCGATCGCCGGATCGGTCACCGACGGCGACTGCAGCCCGTCGCGCAGGGTCTCGTCGTCGAATTCGACCTTCTTCGTCGAGGGTCGCCGCGGCTTCTCGCCGGCGACGTTCCAGTCGTGGATCAGGTGCTCGAGGTTCTCCATGCGCTGCGGAGAGTTTAAGTCATCGCAGCTTCATGGACGGATCGCCAAAGAGTATCCACGACTTCCGAACATCCGGATCGGTCACCGCGCTCTTCGCGAGAGCCAGCGCCTCGCCGACGGAGCGGCCACTGACGAACAACTGCCGCATCAGCTCGTTATTCATGACCGCCTGAACGTCGGGCTCTGTGAGTGTCGAGGACGCCCACACTCCCACCGCGCCGCCGTTCGGTGCCGTCAAAAGCGACTCGGCCAGACTGGTCGTGAAGAGATCGTTGAAGAGACCGTTCAGACAGGTCATCGTCACGACGAACGGCAGCCGGGTTCCGTTGCTCAATGCCGCCGCGTCTCCGGAGTCGAAGAGATCCTCGCCCCATAGCTCGACCGAGCCGTGGCCGACGTATTCGGTCAGGAGGGCGCCGTCGTTCATCACGGTACCGATGGCGCTTCGATCGCCGGCCACGTGTTGCACCGTCATCGACGACGGGACCAGATGCTCCGCATCTCGTGCCGCGGCGCCGAAATCGAAGTCCTTCGAGGTGTCGTACACGAACGCCGCGGAGCTCGCCCATGTGCCTGACGGCGTACCGCGTCCCGCGATCTTCGAAATTACGGTCGTGGCTTCGTCGGCTGAACGGACCGGGATTCGGCCGACCGGGATGTCGGCGATCCCGTCGCCGTTGAAATCGGTGAACCAGTCGTCGGAGGCGGTCTTCAGGTAAAGCGTGGGTACCATCTTCGTCGGAACGAAGTCGAAGGAGCCCATCTCGAAGTAGTTGCGGGCATCGAAGCTGGCGTCGCCGACGAGGAGGACCCACTTCGGTGCATGCTTCCAGCCTTTGTTGGCCGCATCCATGAACGAGCGGATAGCCTGCGGATCGCGAACGCCGAAGTTCGCCTCGTCGTAAACGTCATCGACGTCGATCACCGCGCTGGTGATTCCGTCGCGTTGCCGCGCCGCGACGAGCGCCGAGAGCGACGATGTGAACGCGGAGTTCGTCACGATGACCAGGTCGGCACCCGCCTTCGAGTCGCTCAGCCAGGACGACGGCTTGTTGAGCACCATTTCGGGACTTCCGAGAACGTTCGAGCCGTCGAAGACGTAGATCGTCCGCGGATTGCCGGCCGCGGTCGTGAAGGTCGCGTCGAATCCGCCCGCGGGGTCGGCTGCGACGGTCGTGTCGAGCTCGACAGGCTGCTGAGGAGCGGTGACGTCAATCGCACGCACGGTGGCGCTCGCAAATCCGCTCACCGCGACGGAACGGCCTCCGGGCAGCGACGCTTCAAAGACGCCGCCATCCGCGTGGAGCAGGTGCATGTAGGTGAGTTGGGTGTCGACGACGAAGCTCACGTCTTCGTCACCGTTCAGCGATTGCATCGTGAGCGTGTTCGCGCCGGCGGTGAGATAGGACTGCGGGAACGCGAACGTCCATGTATAGCGAGCCTGCTCCCGTAGCGACTTCGTGTCGAGAGCATGGCCGTTCAGCGAGAACGCGATCGTGTGCGTCCCGGCCGTACAGCCCTGAATGACGATCGACAGCGTTGCATTGCCGCCGTACGTCGTGTCGATGGCGCCGGTGTCGAGCTCCTGCGTCGCCGGATCTGTCGTGATCGTCGGGCCGAAGAAGTTCGACTCGTCGCCGTTGGACGTCAACTGGGAGAAGTAGTCCGTTCTCTCGCGGTGGTCGTACGTGAACGGCACTGGTGAAGACAGTGCATACGAGCCGTGGTCGTGCGCTTTCGTAACGCGATATGCCGCACCCTTGTCGCCGCTCCGCAGCCAGTACGTACGCGCGCCGGTCGACGGCGTATCGAGCGGGAGGCCATAGAACTCGACGTCGCCATTGTTGACGTCGATCGGCTGTTCGATGCCCTCCGTGTACAGCGAGATCTTCTTGTCGTTGCTTCCCGGATCGTAGCCGGCGGCGATCATGTCGGTGCGCGCGATGTGGTACCACCCCTCGCGCGACACGTAGATCTTCAGACCCCCGTCGCCTGCGAGATCGAGCTGGAGCTTCGTCTGCTGAGACGACGGCGGCGGAACCGACAGCGGCTGCACGAAGCCAACACCGGGGGGCGACGCGAGTACCGCGCCTTCGCTGCCGAGGCCCGATAGAGACGGAGAATCCGGCTGCGCGTCACCTACAGAACCGGCGACCGGCGACACGGGGCCGTTCATCGTATGCGTGCCGTGTGTGTCGACGTCCTCGAGCCAGTACTGCACGAATCCCGTTCCATCCGGCAGCTTGTCGTTTACACGGTAGGCATGGCCGGCCTTCGTAACGTCGTGCTTCGTACCAATCGCGCTTCCGGCGATCAGGTGCTTGTTCACCTTCGTTCGCACGCCGCCGGCATCGCGGTAGACGTTGAAGCCGAGGTTGTCGCTCTCATAACTCGTCTGCCAGGTGACCAGCACGTCCTTCTTGTCCTGCGTCGCGTCGAGCTTGCGCAGCTTCACGAGCGTGACGGCAAAGACGGTGAGATTGGCCAAGCTCGAGTTGTTCGAGGCGACCGGGTCGGTCTGGTCGGCGCCGGTGATGCTAGCCGTGTTCTGAATCATTCCGGTCGCCGTCGCCTGCGCGACGAACGTGACGGTCGCCGTGTTCCCGACCGCCAGACTCGGAATCGAACACGCAATCGTGGTCGTCCCCGCGTTGTAGCTGCAGAACAAGTTGTTGGACGAGTACGAAATGGACGAATACGTCAGCGTCGCGGGGAGCGTGTCGCTGAGGGTGACGTTCGTCGCCGTCGCGGGACCGTTGTTGGTGATCACGAAGCTGTAATTCGTGTACTGCCCGTTTCCGATCGAGCTCGGCGACACGCTCTTCACGATCGCGACGTCGGCATTCGTCGACGGCACCACCCTCGTAGTGTCGCTCGCGGAGTTGTTCACCGGAACGTTGTCATTCGTCGTGACGCCGTTGATGTTCACAGTCGCGGTGCCGGTGATCGTCGTCCCGGTTGCGGTCGTGGCGGTGACTTGGAAGACGGGGCTGAACGTCGAGATCGTCGCCGTCGTGAATGCCTGGTTGACGCCGGCCGTCTGGTACGTGCACGTGATCGTGCCACTGGTCGCACCAACGGCTGGTGTCACGCACGACCACCCTGCCGGGAGCGTTCCGGTCGACTGGAAGTTCGTTCCGGCCGGAACGCTCATCACCCACTGAACGCCGGCGCCGGTCGCCGGCGCGCTTGCCGGGCCGTTATTGGAGACGACTGAGGTGAACGTGACGTTCTCGCCCGGATAGGACGGATCGGGGGAGGCGTTCATCGTCGCCACCATGTCGTAGCCGGCCGCGCCGCGAACCGTGAACGATGACGATGCCGTGTTGTTCCACGGGTCGCTGTCATTCGTCGCGCCGACCGTCGCCGTGCCGGTGATCACCGTCCCGGCGGCCGTGCCGGCGAGGACCTTGAACACCGGCGAGAAGGTGGAACTGGCCGCTGCTGCGATGTTGCCGGAGAAGGAGCAACTGATGTTTCCGGAGGTCGCATTGACCGCCGGCGTGATGCAAGTCCAACCCGCCGGAGGAGTCACCGACTGATAGCTCATGTTGGCCGGGATTGGCATCGACCACGTTGCGCCGGTGGCCGCGCTATTACCGACGTTCTTCGCGACGGAAGTGAACGTGACGTTTGATCCCGCGGTCGTCGCGGTGGTGGCGTTGTTCGTGAGCGTGACCGACATGTCGGACTGGACCGAGAACACAACGGGGTTCGTTGCGGAAGCCGCGTTGTTGGCCGTGTTCGAATCGGGCGTGAGGCTGTTCACGCTGTTCGTATTCGCAATCAGAAAGCCGGACGGAGCGCCGTCCGCCTGGACCACGAGGTTGAACGTCTGTACGCCATTGGCGTTAGTGAGCGTCTGACGCGTGCAAGTGATGTTGCCCGTACCGCCGATCGCCGGGGTGATACAGGTCCATCCCGCCGGCACGCTGATCGACTGGAAATTCGCGCCGACCGGAACCGACGTCGAGTAGACGACCGAGTCCGCCGGCGAGGGCCCGTTGTTCACGACGGTCTGCGTGAACGTGATGTTCGTACCATCGTCGACCGGCGTACCGGGTGCGCTGTCGGTCACCGCGAGATCTGCAACCGCGCAGGTTGCGCCGTCGCCGCCGGGAAGGACGTTCGCTCCTGCAATGAGCTCGGTGACTCCGAGAGTGCCGGGCTGCGCGCCGTAGTCGTCATTCGCCGTCGTGGTGAGGCCGTTCGTTCCGCCGGAGACGTTGACGGAAGCCGCGGCACTCGACAGCAGCACGTATCCCCCGCCGCCGCCACCGCCGGGACCATGGCGTTCGCCTGGGCTACCGCCCGGCGCCTGCAGCAACCATGGGTTGCCGCCGTTGCCGCCCTTGGCCTGAATGGAGAGTCCAGCGAGACCGCCGGTCTGCGTCGTGAAGAGAACCGAACCGCCGGCGCCGCCGCCTCCGCCGCCGTCGCGGCCGACGTTCGCGGCATTGGCGCCGTTCGCGCTGAGCGTCGCGGTACCGGTCGCCTGCAACGCGCGAATGATCATCACGCCGCCGCCGTCCGCCCCGGAGCTGTAGTAGCCGTTCGCGGTGCCAGTACCGTCGGCGAGCACGTTGCCGGCGCTGTCGGCGGCCGAGCCGTTGTTCGTCGTGCCGGCCCCGCCTCCGCCGCCCATCGTGATGCGCGTCAGGCTCGGCGAGATGCCGCTGCCGCCCTGCCCGCCCGAAGGACAATCGCAGTTCCAACCGAAGCCACCGGCGCCGCCGGAGCCGCCGTTGCCGCCGCCCCCGCCGCCGCTGTTGTCGTCATTTGCAGGAGGATCGCCATCCGTCGAGCCGCCACCCGCGTTTCCCGGCGCGCCGCGTCCGTAACTTCCTCCCACGTACCCCTCGACTCCCGTGTCGAGCGGCGCATTCACTCCCGGCGCGCCGATGGTCGCGCCGCTCTGGTAGACGTATCGCGGCGTGCCTGTGATGCCTTCGGCCTTCGAGCCGTTGGTGGTCTGTGTCGCGAGGGTCCGGAAATCGGTGGAGGCGAGACCGGCAGTGGCATCGCCCGTCAGCACGCGCCCCGCGCCGCCTCGGAAGCCAAGACCATTCACTGACACGGTGGCTCCGCCGAGCGTCAACGTTCCGCTGACGTCGACCGCAAGCACACCGCCCGTCGCGCCGTTCCATGTCAGCGCGGTGAGTGTCGAACCGAACGTCGCCGTCGTGTACTGCGGCACGCGGATCACCTGCCACGTGCGTTGACCCTCGGTCGTCGTCGTCGCGAAAGTCTGGCTCGTGTAGCTGTAGAGCGTTCCGCCGCCGGAGCCGCCTGCCGTGACCTGCAACGTTCCGCCTGCTGCACTCACACTGTTCGCCGCGACGACGTACTCCCATCGGCCAGCGTTGTTCAGCGTCGTTGCGGCGCCACTTCCCGTTCCCGTACCGCGCGTCGACCCGGTACCTTCGCCGTATGTCTCGTCGTTGGTGGTGTCGAACGCCGCGTCCTGCATCTGCATCAGGATCAGGAGGTCGCCGGCCGCGATCGTCTTTCCGCCGCCTCCCGCGACACGCGCGCCGACAGTCATCGTGGTCGCGCCGGAAGCAATCGTCGACGCACCGGGCCAGTAATCATTCACGATGCCGGCGAGCGTGCCGCCCGCGCCGTCATTGCCCGGCGTTGCACAAACACGCCCCTCGACGACCGAATTGGTCGTCTCCGAGGTATTAGAGGTCGCGTTCCCGTTGAAGGCGACGCTCGCCGTATTCGAAACCGGTCCCGCGGCACTCGCCATCACGGTGACCGTAATCGGCGCCGAAGTCGCACCCACCGCGAGCGTGCCGATGTTGCAGCTTACCGGTCCTGTCCCGGCGCAACCCGTCTGAGAGACGAAGACCGTTCCGGCCGGTATTGGATCGGTGATTATGACGTTCGTGGCGGATGCGGCACCGTAGTTCGTCGCGGTGATCGTGTACGTGATCGACTGCCCGAGCTTCACGACGTCTGCTGACGCGAGCTTCTTCAGCGTGACCGTCGCTGCCTTGAGCGGGATCGCTCCCATCGACCAGTTCTGGCCGCCGGCAGCCGTCGTCCACGACATCGTCTGGTTCGTATATCCGTGGGCACCGCTGCCGCCACCGAAGAAATTGGTGACCGGTGCTGCCGTGGCCGTGGTGATCGCGAAACGCTGATCCTGTTGCGCGCCGGCCGTGAGCGTGTTGTTGCTGTTCCAGGCAATCGAGTCGACGACGTAGTCGTACGCGCTGTTCGTGACATTCACCGACGGCGTCGCGCTGTTGGCGCTGTTGCTGGCGAAGGTGCCGGTCGGCGCCGGCTGTTCGACGCCGCTGAAGGTCTGCGCCCCGGCGACGATGTTCGTGTTGCGGTTGCCTGTGTTGTTCCCGATCGTGACCGTGATCTGGTGCGTTCCTGCGGCCGGCGCAACGAGCCCCCACAACTCGGTACGGACGTTCGTGCCGTTCGCACGCGTCCCGAGCGCTGCCATCGCGACGTTCGGTCCGCCCGCTTCAGTGCCGTAGCGGATCCCGGTCACGGTCGACGCGCCGCCGCCTTCGTCGATGTTCACGGCGACGACGAGGTAGCGATTCGCCGCGTTGGTGGTGGCGTGGTTCCACGAGCCGGTGAACGTCGTGGCGTTCGATGCGAAATTGTGGCTGCTGGCCGCGTCGAACAGAATCTGAGGGCTCGACGGCTGCAGCGACACCGCCGCAATCGCCCACTGCGACGACGCGCCCGACGTCCACGACATCACGGAGTTTGTCTGTCCGCTCTCCATGGAGCCTGCACCCGAAAACGCCGGCGCACCGCTCGTCAAGTTGTAAGCGTTCGTCTGGTTCGCACCCGCCGTCAGTACGTTGTTGGCGTTGAATGCGACCGCGTCGACCACGGCTGCGAGACTGTTGTTCGTGACGTTCACGGAGGGGGCGACGCTCGTCCCGGTCGCCGTGACGACGGCGCCGGTGGCGTCGGACTGAAAGACGTTCGTGAACGACTTCGCTCCCGCGACGACCACGATGTTCTGTCCGCCGGCATTCGTGACGCTGACGGTGATCGTGTGCGTCCCCGGCAACGGATTCGAGAGCCCCCATAGCTCGGCGCGCGTCGTCGTTCCGTTCGTCGCGGCGCCGAGGAACGTCATCGCCGAAGTCGGGCCGCCTGCCTCACTCCCGTACGTGACGCTGCCGACGGTCGCGCCGCCTGCGCTCAACTTCAGCGACACGCTGACGATCACGTAAGGCTTCTTCGCAGTCCCTACGGTGTGGTTCCAGGAAACCACAACCGGGTTGGCGTTCGATGCGGTCGCGGCGGCTACCGATGAGGCAGAGTCGAAGACGACCTGAGCATCCGCGCTAGCGAGCGCGAATACCGCGCACACGACGGCAATGACAACAGTTTTGGCCATTAAGGGATCCCGCTGAAGACGATTAGTTATTATCCTACGTCTAAAGTTGCGGATCCCGACATCAATTCCCCGTGAAATTGGCCGTCCGCTTCTCCAGGAAGGCGTTCATCCCCTCTTTCATGTCGTCGGTCGCGCAGAGGAGGCCGAAGAGTGTCGCCTCGAGGAACTGACCTTCCTCGAACGGCATCTCGCTCCCGTTCATGACCGCCTCGATGGCGCAGCGCACCGCGACCGGTCCTCGGCTCGCGATCTTTCTCGCCATCTCCTCGGCGACGCTCATGAGCTGATCCGCCGGAACGACCTTGTTTACGAGGCCGATCTTCTCGGCGTCGGCGGCGCTGACGCGCTCCGCCGTGCAGATGATCTCGAGGGCCTTTCCCTTCCCGACGAGCCGCGCGAGACGCTGCGTTCCGCCGTAGCCGGGAATGATGCCGAGCGTGACTTCGGGGAGGCCGATCTGCGCTTTGTCGGAGGCGATGCGGATGTGACACGCGAGCGCGAGCTCGCAGCCGCCGCCGAGGGCGTAGCCGTTGATCGCGGCGATGACCGGCTTCGGGAAACGCTCGATCTCGAAGAAGACTCGCTGTCCGTTCGAGGCCGTCGCCTTCCCGCTGATCGGCGTCATCTTCGCCAGCTCGTTGATGTCGGCGCCAGCGACGAAAGCCTTCTCGCCGCCACCCGTGACGATGACCGCCTTCACGCTGTCATCATTACGCGCCGCCTCGAACGCCTCCCCGATTTCCCCCACCGTCTGCGCATTCAACGCGTTGAGCACCTTCGGCCGATCGATCGTGACAATCAGAACCCCGTCGCGGCTTTCCGTCCGTACGTTTTCCATGGTTTGAATTTTATCCCGCTACGCAGAAGCACCTTTAGGCAGGTTCCCACGCCCCTCACCCGGTCCCTCGCTACGTTCGAGACCACCCTCTCCCGGAGGAGAGGGGCAAGACGATCAACATCATCATGTCCCTCTCCCTCCGGGAGAGGGTGGCGCGAAGCGCCGGGTGAGGGG
>DASXHZ010000016.1:0-36981 GCA_036488085.1 Thermoanaerobaculia bacterium | reverse complement strand
TCATTTGCGTGCCTCTGCCGCCACCGGCGGCGCGATGCCCTGAGTCCGCACCCGGAGCTGCTGGACCCGCTCGTCGGCCTGGATGCGGCCGTCGCGGACGTTGACGACGCGCCGCGCGTGCTGCGCGATGTCCGGCTCGTGGGTGATGAGGACGACGGTCTTTCCGTCGTCGTTCAGCTGCTGGAAGATGCCCATGATCTCTTCCGACGTGCGGGAGTCGAGGTTGCCGGTCGGCTCGTCGGCCAGAAGGATCGCGGGATTGGTCACGAGCGCGCGCGCGATCGCGACGCGCTGCTGTTGTCCGCCCGAGAGTTGCGACGGGTGGTTCCCTTCGCGGCCGGCGAGACCGACACGATGGAGCGCTTCGATCGCCGCCTTCCGCCGGTCGCCGCCCGTGAGTCCGAGCTCACCGTAGAGTAGCGGAAGCTCGACGTTCTCGACCGCCGAGGTGCGCGCGAGGAGGTTGAAGCTCTGGAAGACGAAGCCGATCTTGGCGTTGCGAATGACCGCACGCTCGTCGCGATTGAGCTCGGAGACGTCGACGCCGTCGAGTTTGTACGTGCCGGCGGTCGGGCGGTCGAGGCAGCCGATGATGTTCATCAGTGTCGACTTTCCGGAGCCGGACGGTCCCATGATCGCGACGAAGTCGCCGACGTCGACGTTGATATCGACGCCGTCGAGCGCGCGGACTTCCACCTCGCCGAGGGAGTAGACCTTGGTCAGGCTGTCGATCTCGATGACGAACGCCACAGGTTATCGACCTCGACCGCCGCCGCCACGGCCGCCGCCGCCGAACGGACTCCCGGTCGCGCCGCTGGAGTCGACTTTGGTGGTCGCCATCCCGACGATCACGTCCTGGCCCTCTTTCAGAGCGCCGTCGACCACTTCCGTGTAGCGGCCGTCAGTGATTCCGGTGCGGATCTCGACCGGCTGCGGCTTCTTGTTCGCGTCGAGGATGTAGATGGTCTGCGTCTTCTTCTGCTGCTGGCCGCCGTGGCGCGACCCGCGTCCGAATCCGCCCGCGGCGCCGCCGGGTCCCGCACCACCGCGCTGTGCGAGCTGCGCCATGTCGCGGTTCTGGTTCGGCGCGCTGGAAGCGGCCGACTGTCCGCCGCTCGTCGTCGCCGGCGTCTCCTTGACCCCCTCGGGGCGGAAGCGGAGCGCTCCGTTCGGAACGCGGAGGACGTTCTGCACGCGCGCCACGCTGATTGTTACGTTCGCGGTCATCTTCGGCCGGAGCTTCTCGTCGGGATTCGGGACTTCGATGATGACGGGATACGTGACGACGTTCTGGGACACCGTCGCGTTGAGGCGGATCTGCGAGATGCGCCCGCGGAACGTCTCGTCGGGGTACGAGTCGACGGTGAAACGCGAGAACTGGCCGACCTGGATGCGGCCGATGTCGGACTGGTCGACGTCCGCCTGCACCTGCATCTTCGTCAGGTCCTGTGCGATCTGGAACAGCGTCGGCGCCTGAAACGAGGCGGCGACGGTTTGGCCGACATCGTAGGAACGGTCGACGACCACGCCGTCGATCGGCGACTCGATCTTCGCATACTTGAGGTTCGTCTGCGCCTGCGAGAGGGCGGCGCGCGCCTGAGAGACCTGCGCCTGCGCCCCTTCGTACGCGGTCTTGGCGGAGTCGAGGTCGGCCTGCGCCGCCAGTCCGGCGACGGTCAGGCGTTTCTGGCGGTCGTAGGTGATTTTCGCGTTCGCGGCTTCGACCTGCGCCTTCGTTACGTCGGCCTGGCGCTGATCGACCGTCTGCTGAAACGGCGTCGGATCGAGCTCCGCGAGGAGCTGTCCCTTTTTCACGTGGCTATTGAAGTCGGCGTAGAGACGGGAGATGACGCCGGACACCTGGCTGCCGACCTGCACGGTCGTGACGGCGGAGAGGGTGCCGGTGGCGGTGACGGTCATGGTGACGTCGCCGCGGCCCGCTTTTTCAGTCTTGTATTGCTCGTTCTGTTTGCCCGTGCCGCGGCAGGAGAGGATGGCAGCGGCCAGCAGGATGGCTGTTGTCGTACGTCGCAATCTTGAAACCCCTTCGGGGATACGACCCCATATCGCTCGCGTTGAACGCCGCCGGAGTCTACTGCACTGTGCGTGCTATGCTTCGCGCCCGATTTTCACGAGAGGATCTCCTCAATGGCTTTGTTCTCCAAAGAAGTGCCGCCGCAGCCGCAGGCGCGTCCAAATACAACCGCAGGAACCACGCCGAGCGGGACATTTTTCGGCCCGAACGTGACCTTCGACGGAACGATCACCGGCAACGAGTCGGTGACGATTGAAGGGACTGTCCACGGCAAGATCGACCTGCAGAGCAACCTCCTGATCGGGACAAAGGCACGCGTCGAGGCAACCGTTCACGCAAAGAACGTTACCGTCGAGGGGAAGCTCACCGGCGACGTCTCGGCCGACGAGCGCGTCGAGCTGGTCGCCAGCGCGACCGTGGACGGCAACATCAAAGCGCCGAAGGTCGTCGTCGCCGACGGAGCCCGTTTCCGCGGCAACGTCGACATGGGATCGTCCAAACCACGCGAGGATGCCGCGCTGAATGCGGCGAAGGTGAAGTGAACATGTCCACGACTACGACACAACCGGTTCACGAGAAGTACTCCCTCCGCGCTCCGCGCGACTACAAGAACTACGTCAACGGCGAATGGGTGGCGTCGAAGTCGGGAAAGACGTTCGACGACGTCAACCCGGCGAACGACGACGACCACATCGGCACGTTCCAGGAGTCGAATGCGGCTGACGTCCGCACCGCGGTCGACGCCGCGGACCGCGCCTACAAAACGTGGCGCCTCGTCCCGGCGCCGAAACGGGCCGAGTACCTCTACCGCGCCGCGGCCATCCTGCAGCGCGACAAGGAAAAGATCGCGCGCGAGATGACGCGCGAGATGGGGAAGGTGCTCGAGGAGACGAAGGGCGACGTCCAGGAGGCGATCGATCTCGCGTACCTGATGGCCGGCGAAGGGCGCCGTCTGTTCGGCGTCACGACGCCGTCCGAGCTTCCCAACAAGTTCAACATGGCGGTCCGGATGCCGATGGGCGTGGCGGGACTCGTCACGCCGTGGAACTTCCCGTTGGCGATTCCGGCGTGGAAGACGATGCCGGCGCTGGTCTGCGGCAACACGGTTGTCATCAAGCCGGCGTCGCAGACGCCGCTGTGCGTGATCATGCTGGCCGAGGCGTTCGAAGAGGCGGGGCTGCCGGCGGGCGTGTTCAACGTCGTGACCGGCGGCGGACGCGAAGTCGGCGAGCCGCTCATCCTCGACGAACGGGTCAAGATCGTTTCGTTCACCGGATCGACGGAAGTCGGACGCGGCATCTCGGTCGCGTGCGCGCCGCAGTTCAAGAAGGTCCATCTCGAGATGGGCGGCAAGAACGTGATCATGGTGATGGACGACGCCGACATCGATCTCGCGGTCGACGGCGCGCTGTGGGGCGCATTCGGCACGGCCGGGCAGCGCTGCACGGCGGCCTCGCGCGTCGTGGCGCACGCCAAGATCCACGATCAGTTCGTCGAGAAGCTTTCGGCGCGCGCCAAGAAGATGCGCGTCGGCTTCGGCCTCGACGACGTCGACATGGGACCGAACATCAGCGGCTCGCAGATCGATACGGTGAAGAAATACGTCAAGATCGGCAAGGACGAAGGCGCCACGGTCGCGACCGGCGGCGAGGAGCTCACGGACGGATCTTTCGGCAAAGGACACTTCCACCAGCCGACGGTGTTCGTCGACGTGAAGCCGTCGATGCGCATCGCGCAGGAGGAGATCTTCGGGCCGGTGACGTCGGTGATGAAGTGCAAGTCGCTCGAAGAGGCGATCGAGATCGGCAACGGCGTCCGCTACGGCCTCTCGTCGTCGATTTACACGCGCGACGTCAACAACGCCTTCGTCGCCATGCGCGACATGTACACCGGCATCTTCTACGTCAACGCGCCGACGATCGGTGCCGAGACGCACCTGCCGTTCGGCGGCGTGAAGGAAACCGGCAACGGGCACCGTGAGGCGGGCGTCGCCGGCATCGACGTGTTCACCGAGTGGAAGTCGATCTATGTCGACTACTCCGGTTCGTTGCAGCGGGCGCAGATCGATACGGAAGAGATCTAGATGAGACGAGACGGCAGAGTGCAGCGGGCAGAGCGCAGAAAAGCTTCACGGCGATTCTTCTTCTGCGCTCTGCGCTCCGCACTCTGCGCTGTCACTCTTCCGCTGTTCGCGCAAACACTCGGTACCGATGTCATCATCGAGCATGCGATCACATCGAATAGCGCGTGGGAGACGCTCGCGCACCTCACGGACGAGATCGGGCCGCGGCTGACGGGATCGCGCAACGCGGCGGTCGCGGTGCAGTACACGACCGCGCGATTTCGCGAGTGGGGGATCGACGTCCGCGACGAGAAGGTGATGGTGCCGCACTGGGTGCGCGGCGAAGAGCGTGCGTCGCTCGTCTCTCACAACAATCAAAAGATCGTCCTCACGGCCCTCGGCGGCTCGGTCGCGACGCCGGCGAGCGGCATCACGGCGGATGTCGTGGAAGTCAGCTCCTACGATGAGCTGAAGCAGCTCGGTGCGAAGGTCAAAGGGAAGATCGTCTATTACAACAATCCGATGGACATGGAGCTCGTCCGCAGCGGACGCTCATTCGAGGCGTACCGCCGCGCGGTCGAGTTCCGCACCTCCGGCGCCGCACGCGCCGCGGAGTATGGCGCTTTCGCCGCCGTCATCCGCTCCGTTGGATCGGCATCGCTGCGGACGCCGCACACGGGCGCGATGCGCTACGACGCGAACGTGCCGAAGATCCCGACGGCTGCGATGGCGGCCGAGGATGCGATGCTCCTGCATCGACTCCTGGCGAAGGGTCAGAAGGTGCGGATGCATCTCGTGCTGACGCCGAAGACGCTGCCCGATGTCGAGTCGGCGAACGTCGTCGCCGAGATCCGCGGCAGCGAGTTCCCCGAGGAAATCGTGCTCGTCGGCGGTCACCTCGATTCGTGGGACCTCGGTACGGGTGCAATCGACGATGGAGGCGGCGTCGCCATGTCGATGGAGACGCTCCACCTGATTAAAGAGCTGGGGTTGACGCCGAAGCGGACGATCCGCTGCGTGTTGTTCATGAACGAGGAGAACGGGCTGCGCGGCGGACGCGGTTACGCGGCCGCGCACGGGAAAGAGAAGCATGTCGCCGCGATCGAGACCGATTCGGGCGCCGCGGCGCCGACCGGTTTCGACACGACGCTGAAAGGCGATGCGCTCACGGCGTTCGAAGCGAAGGCGAAGGCGCTCGCCCGCGTCCACGCCGATCATTTCTCTACCGAGAGCGAGACGGGAGCCGACACCTCGCCGCTGACCGATGCGGGCGTGATCGGCTTCGGCTTCGTGCCCGATCCCCTGCACTACTTCGACTACCACCACAGTCCGGCCGACACGCTCGATAAGATCGATCCGAAGGATCTCAGCGAAGACGTGGCGGCGGTGGCGGCGATCACGTGGATCCTCGCGAACTGAGACAACGGTCCCTTTCGAGACGTCACAACTCGGTGACCGAGGCTCCAAAATAGTGCGCTACACTCCCGCGCCGTTGCCCGAGCGGTAGTTATTTAGCAGCCGCGGCGGCACGTTCTTCAAAGTTTCGAACGCAATTCTGCAGTCATTTGGATTGCGCCGTTTGCAAGCACAGCCGTGTGAGCACCTCACGCGCTGTCTTTTCAACACGTTGTGAAAAAGAGGCATGCCGGTCGTCTTTCTGCAAAACCGAACACATGTTCGCTTTGCAGACTGAGCAGTTCGCAAGACCCGAAAAAGGAGGAGTAATGAAGCTTCAGCGACTATTAGCAGCCTTGTCGGTGCTACTGCTCGTGAGTGTCAGCGCGTTCGCGCAGCTCACGACCGGTAACCTGACGGGCACGGTGACGACGGGGGGTGCGCCGCTTCCGGGCGTGACGGTCACCATTGCAGCGCCAACGCTGCAGGGGACCCGCACGACGGTCACCGATTCGAACGGCGCGTACAACTTCCAGGGTCTCCCTCCGGGCGACTACACCGCTTCATTCATGCTGGAAGGCTTGCAGACGGTCACGCACAGCGTGAAGGTCAGTGTGTCTCAGACGTCGCGCTCCGATGCCGACATGAAGGTGTCCGCCGTTTCGGAGTCGATCACGGTCACGGCGAGCGCGCCGGCGGTGCTCGAGACGCAGCAGGTGCAGACCAACATCACCGCACACCTCGTCGACAACCTGCCGATGGGCCGGACGCTCGTCGCGACGACCAACCTCGCGCCGAACGTCACGCCGACCGGCCCGAACGGCGGTCTGATCATCGCCGGCGGCCAGTCGTACGACAGCACGTATTACGTCGACGGCGCGGTGGTCAACGAAGTGCTCCGCGGCCAGCCGCAGAACCTCTTCATCGAAGACGCGCTGCAGGAGACCACGGTGCAGACGGGCGCGATCTCGTCGGAGTTCGGCCGGTTCACGGGCGGCGTCGTCACGGCGGTCTCGAAGACCGGCGGCAACACGCTGACTGGCAGCTTGCGCGACACCGTCGAGCGTCCGAGTTGGACCTCGCAGACGAAGTTCGCGCCGTTCACGATCACGTCGAACAAGCTGGAGTCGAACTACGAAGGGACGCTCGGCGGACCGATCGCGAAGGACCGTCTCTGGTTCTTCGGCGCCGGCCGTTACTTCAACATCTCGAGCCCGGAGAACTTCACCCGTCTGCCGGGTGAGACGCTCTCGACTCCCTACACCTCGACCGACATGGAGCGTCGCCTCGAACTGAAGCTCACGGGGCAGATCACGAGCAACCACTCGCTCTCCGGCAGCTACTTCGACATCGACCGCAAGCAGGTCGGCAACTGCCAGGGTGGGTGTCTCGAGCCGTCCGCCCTCCAGGCGCCGCGCTCGCTCCCGAACAAGTTTTACACATTGAATTACGACGGCGTGATCACGAAGAACTTCTTCGTCGAGGGCAACTACGCCAAGCAGCTCTTCAGCTTCGTTGGCGGCGGCGGCGTCCCGGGTCCTCCCGAGACGAATACGCCGATCAACGTCATCCAGGCGGGCGCCTACGCCAACAACCCGCTCTTCTGCGGCAGTTGCAGCGCGTCCGAGCAGCGCAACAACCAGAACGCAAAGCTGAAAGGCACGTACTTCTGGTCGCCGAAGAACTTCGGTACCCACAACTTTTCGGTCGGCGTCGAGGACTACACCGACTACCTGAAGGGCAACAACGAGCAGTCGGGCTCGAACTTCATCATGTATGACTACGGAACGCCGTCGCGCGACGCGAACGGTCAGCTCCTGCTCACGATGAACCCGGGCGAGGGCCTCCTGATTTGGTTCCCGATTCTCCAGGCCTCGCAGGGGAACCGCCTGAACACCCGTTCGCTCTTCGCCAACGACAAGTGGGATTTCGGCTCGCACTGGAGCTTCAACATCGGCGCGCGGTACGACAAGAACCACGCGACGAACCAGGGCGGCGCGCAGATCGCCAATGACTCGAAGATCAGCCCGCGCCTAGGCGCCATCTTTGACGTGGCGGGTAACGGCAAGGTCCGCCTGAACGCGAGCTACAGCGAGTACGTGTCGAAGATCGCGGAAGGCAACGTCGCCGACGTCACCTCGCCGGCCGGCGCCGGTTCCTATCAGTACTGGTATTACTACGGTGATCCGATCATCAATGTGACGCCGGCCCAGATGGACCAGCAGGTCTTCCAGTGGTTCAACAGCATCGGCGGGACGGCCAACAAGTCGTTCCTTGGCGGCGGTCTCACCTCGGGCGTTTCAACGGTCCTCAACGGCTCGCTCAAGTCGCCGGGCGTGAAGGAGTGGACCGCCGGCGCCGGCTTCCAGCTCTCGCCGCGCGCGTTCCTCCGCGCCGACTATCAGTACCGCAAGTGGAACAACTTCTACACGCAGATCGTCAACACGACCACCGGGAAGGTTCTCGACCCGCTCGCCGGTATTCCGTTCGATCTCAACGTCGTCGAGAACACCAACGACTTCGTTCGTAACTACCACGCGATCATCCTGCAGGGCGATTACAAGGCGCTCACACGCCTCGACATCGGCGGCAACTGGACGCACTCGCGCCTCGTCGGCAACATCACCGGCGAGAACTCGGGCGGCGGACCGTTCGTCTCGGCGGGTCCCGGTTACTACCCGGAGTTCTTCGGCTTCGCAAACAACAATCCGGTCGGCCGTCTCTCGCAGGACCAGCCGAACAAGGTTCGTCTCTGGGCCAGCTACGATCAGCCTTCGCGGATCGGCAACTGGAACTTCTCCTGGCTGCATCGCTATGACTCCGGCACGCCGTACTCGGCGGTCGGGTCGATTTATCTCGTGCAGAACAGCCGCTGCCCAACGTGCACTCAGAACACCTTCGGGTACGACCCGGTGCACATCTACAGCTCGCTGACGGGCAACTACTACTTCAGCCAGCGCGGTGCGTTCCGCACGGACAACATCCAGGCGGATGACCTCGCGGTCAACTGGTCGATTCCGGTCTCGCGAGCGAACTTCTTTGTCGAGCTGAAGGCCTTCAACGTCTTCAATCGACAGGGCGTCACGGGCGTCAACACCACCGTGCTCACGGCGTTCAACGCGAACTGCGCTCAGACCACGGGCGCGAACGCCGGCAAGCGGTGTGCGGGCTTCAACCCGTTCACCGACACGCCGGTGGAAGGCGTGAACTACGTGCTCGGTCCGCAGTTCGGCCAGCCGGTCAACCCGTCGGGCGGAACGCTCGGCCGAGGCACCGCGGGCGACGTCCAGTTCCCGCGTACGTACCGCGTGTCGCTCGGTGTTCGTTTCTAGTTTGAACGTGTAGAGGGCCGGCTCTTTGCCGGTCCTCGGTGCGGCTGAGTGCCGCCCCGACATGCCTCACTGCCGTTGGAACGAGCCCCGCTGAAAAGCGGGGCTCTTCTTTTTCAGCTCGAAATAATGTCCAACCCCTGCCGCTTACCTGAGCGCGTGAAACGGGCGGCTTTTCTTCTCGCCTGCGCGGTGGCCGTCGCCGGTTGCAAACGTCACGAAGCTGAGACGTACCGCGGCGCTCCCGTGATCCTCATCTCGATCGACACGCTGCGTGCCGACCATCTGCCGATGTTCGGCTACCGCGCCGTCGACACGCCGGCTCTCGACGCACTCCGCCGCGACGGCGTTCTCTTCACGAGCGCTTACTCGCAGGTGCCGCTCACACTTCCGTCGCACGCGGCGATGCTCACCGGGCTGCTGCCGCCGTCGAATCACGTGCGCAACAACATCGGCTATTCGCTCGATCCGAAGGTGCCGACGCTTCCGGCGATGCTCCACGACGCCGGCTACGCCACGGGAGCAGCGGTGTCTGCGTTTGTGTTGCGAGGCTCGGCAGGCCTCGCGAAGCCGTTCGACTTCTACGACGACCGAATCGAGAACGTCCCTGGGAAACCGGTCAGCGGCCTCCAACGGTCGGGAACGATCACGGAGACGATCGCGAAAGTATGGATCGGGCAGCACGACTCCGGCCCGTTCTTCTTTTTCCTTCATCTCTACGAGCCGCACTCTCCCTACACGCCGCCCGAGCCGTTCTTCTCGCGTTACGCCTCAAAGTACGACGGCGAGATCGCCACCGCCGACGCCATCGTCGGCGACTTCCTCTCGTTCCTGAAGAGTCGCGGGATCTACGACAAAGCGATCATCGTCTTCGTCTCCGACCACGGCGAAGGGCTGTCGGAGCACGGCGATCCGGAGCATGGGATCTTCCTCTATCGCGAAGAGATCCACGTACCGCTCGTCGTGAAGCTTCCGAAGTCGGCGCGTGCAGGGGAGACGATCGGCGATCCGGTCGCCCTCGTCGACATCCTTCCCACGGTCGCGCAACTGACGTCGACCTCTGCACCCGTGCACCTCGACGGCACCTCGCTCTTCGCGAAGCGCGACGCCAATCGCCGCATCTACAGCGAGACCCTTTACGGTCGTATTCACCTCGGCTGGAGCGATCTCTACTCGCTCACCGACCACCAGTTCGAGTTCATCAAAGCGCCGCGTTCGGAGCTGTACGACGTGGTCCGCGACCCCGGCGAGCGGAAGAACATCATCGGCGACGAGCGGCGCGTCTATGCCTCGATGCGGCAGGACCTCGATCAGCGCGTCACCCCGTTCGAGTCGCCGTCGCGCGTCGATCCGGAGGAGGCGAAGAAACTCTCCGCGCTCGGCTATCTCGGATCGACGGCCGCGGCGACGGCGGGTCCGCTGCCCGATCCGAAGGACCGCATCGGCGAGATCGCCGATCTCCTCCACGCCGGCACGCTCGCCCACGACGGGCACGACGAGCGAGCGATTCCGCTGTTCGAGAAGGTGCTCTCACAGAACCCGCATCTCGCCGACGGCTGGAGCCAGTACGGTACTTCACTCGAGCGCGAAGGGCGTTACGACGACGCGATCGCCGCCTATAAACGTGCCGCCGATCAGTCGCCGGAGCTCGCGCCGTGGCTGTCGATCGGGTCGCTACTCTTGAAGATGAAGCGTTACGACGAGGCGGCGCAACACGCGCAGCTCGCGATGAAGGCCAACCCCGGCGGCGCGCACATGCTGCTTGCCCGGATCGCGCTCGCGCGGAATGACAACCGGACGGCGGAGGACGAAGCGCAGGTTGCGCAGAACGATCCTTACTCCCGCATTCCGGCCTCGGTTCTGATCGCGCGAATCCAGTCGCAGGAAAACCGGCCGGCCGACGCGCTCGCGCTGCTCCAGAGCACGGCGGAGCGCGCAGAACGCGAGAACGCGCCTCCGGTCGAGGGGCTGCAGTACGTCCGCGGCGATGCGCTCGCGCGCTTGCGACGGTACCCCGAGGCGGCGGAGGCGTTTCGTGCCGAGATCGCGCTGTTCCCTCACGACCTCGAGCCGTATTCCGGCCTTGCCGTGGTGACGGGCCTCATGGGAGATCTCGACGGCGCGCGCCGGACGATGGCCTCCATGGTGCGAGCGAACCCGAACAAGATCGCGCGCGAGTACGCGGCGCACATCCTCGAATCGCTCGGCGATCGCGCAGGTGCGGCACAATTCCACTGACGGTCATGCGCCGCGGTCTTCTCCTGCTCCTGACTCTCTTCGTGTTTGGATGCGCTCGACACGAGTCGCGCACGTTCGCGCATGCTCCGGTGATCCTCGTGTCGATCGACACCCTGCGCGCCGACCACCTCCCGGCGTACGGCTATAAGAACGTCGAGACGCCGGCGATCGACGCCTTCCGCCCCGACGCGATCCTCTTCGAGAACGCCTACTCGCACGTGCCGATGACACTACCGTCGCACGTTGCCCTGCTCACCGGCCTCCTTCCTCCCAGTAACGGTGTCAGGAACAACCTTGGCTACACGCTCGACGCGCGCGCGCATCCAGCGGTCTCGAACGTTCTCGCGCAGAGCGGCTATGCGACCGGCGCCGCTGTTTCGGCCTACGTCCTACGCGGCCCGACCGGCCTGGCGAACTGTTTCGAGACGTACGACGACGTCATCCCCGCGCGCGCCGGTGTCGCGGTCGGGGACCTATCGCGGCCCGGCAATCAGACGATCGCGATCGCGCAGCAGTGGATCGCCGGCCATCGTGCGCAACCGTTTTTCTACTTCGTCCACCTCTTCGAGCCGCATACGCCGTACGAGCCAATCGAGCCGTTCCGGTCGCGCTACTCGAGCGCATACGACGGCGAGATCGCCACCGCCGACTCGTACGTCGGCGCCTTCTTCGACTGGCTGAAACAGCAGAAGATCTATGACGATGCGCTGATCATCGTTCTCTCCGACCACGGCGAAGGCCTCGGCGATCACGGAGAACAGGAACACGGCGTCCTCCTCTACCGCGAGACGCTCCACGTCCCGCTCCTGATCAAACTGCCGCACGCGCAGAACGCCAGCGCGACGGTTCGCGAGCCGGTGCAGCTCATCGACGTCGCGCCTACGATCCTTGGCGCGGTCGGCGTCGCGACTCCCAAGGCGATGACCGGTGCGTCGCTCCTCGGCGTCATCCCGGCCGCTCGTTCGATTTACAGCGAGACCTTCCTTCCACGCATTCACCTCGGGTGGAGCGAGCTTCGCTCGCTCGTCAACGACCGTTTCCACTACATCGAAGCGCCGCGTCCCGAGCTGTACGACATCGTCAGCGATCCCGCGGAGAAGAGCAGCGTCGTCGACGCGCAACGCCGCGCGTACGCGCAGTTGCGCGCGGCGATGGAGCCGTACCGTACGGCAGCCGCTGCACCGGCGAACGTGGACCCCGAGGAGGCGGCGCGACTTGCCGCCCTCGGGTACATCGGCAGCGTGCGGACGCAGAACACGAGCGGTCCGCTCCCGAATCCGGTCGATCACATCGGCGAACTCGAGAGGATGAAGGACGCGACGCGGCTGGAGCAGACAAACGATACCGGCGGCGCTCTGAAGATCTATCAGTCGTTGACGGCTGCGAACCCGCGCTTCACCGACGCTTGGCTCCGCGAGGCTGCCGCTTACGACGCCCTCGGCGATCTGCCGAAGGCGATCGAGACGTACAAGCATGCGATCGAGGTCGCTCCCGAGCTCGCGGACGGGATCGCGATCTCCATCGCGAACCTCCAGTTCCGAACCGGCGATCTCGCCGGAGCGGAAGCGCACGCACGGCTGGCGATGCCGCGCTCACCCGGCGCCGGGCACATGATCCTCGCGCACGTCGCCCTCGCGCGGCACGACGCCGCGACGGCCGAAAGAGAAGCGCGAGCGTCGATGGAGGACACGACGCACGTTCGCGACGGCGCGGTGGTCCTTGCACAAGTACTGACCGCGGGCGGTCGTCTCGACGAGGCGTTGCGGACGATCGACGGCATTCAACGCGATGCCTCGCCGGTCGAAAACCTCGAAGCGACCCGCGGCGACATCCTGGCACGCATGCAGCGCAACAGCGAAGCGGAGCACGCGTTCCAAAGCGAGCTCCAGAACTTTCCGCACAACCTCGACGCCTACACGAAGTACGCGATTCTTCTGGCCTCGGAAGGCCGTGCCGCGGACGCCCGCGCCGACCTCGACGCGATGCAGCGCGTGAACCCAGGACCGGCCGCGCAGCGTGCCGCCTCGAGCACGCGCAAGTTGCTGTCGATCTGACGCTATAACCTCGCGCCGAATGAGACGCGCAGCGCCCGTCGCGCACCGATCGGGTCCTCATTGAACGTCAAGCGATTGTCGAAGAGGTTCATGAGGTCGACCTTCGCGAACGGCTCGACCGAGAAGCGTGCGAAGCGATACTGCAGCGCGACATCGGTCGCCAGGCCGCCGCGGTAACGTTCGAGCAGCGCGAGTGTGAAGTGCTGCTCCAGCCCGGGCGGCGTACCGGTGATCCATGCGACGCCGCTCGACTGATGCCGCGCAAGCGATGCACTGCCGCCGGCGCCGAGGAAGAGATAGTCGGCGCGAACCTCTCCTTCGAGCGCGTGGTAGGTGAGGCCGGAGTCGTACATGCGCCGCACCAGCCCGATGCGTGAGAAGCCGCTGGTCAGAACGCGCTGCGAGTAGGTGAGCGTCTCCTCGCGGCCGATGTCGGTGTCGGCTGCGTATCGCGCATAGGTCGCGGCGATCCGCGCACGGCCGTCGCCCGCGAGGTCGTACGCGACTCCGGCACGTCGGCTGGTGCCGAGGTCCTCGTCGTATCGGCCGCTTGCCGTGAGCACCCATCGAGCGCCGTCGCTCCAACTGTCGCCCGCGAAGGCCGAGTTCTTGTTGTTGTAGCGCTCCGCGCCGGCGGCGAACGCGTGATCGCCGAATTGCGTCGGGATCAGCGAGTGGATGGAGAGCTCTTCGTGCTGTTCGCGTACGCCGTCGACGCGCGAGGTGTCGGCGCGCGCGGAGATCATGGCGCGGTGCGAGATCATCACGGTTGCGTCGGACGATGCACGCGACTCGTCGGGATCGGGCGCGCGTAACACGCTGCCCGACAGCGTCGTGCGCGTACCGGGGCTGGCGGTGAGTTTCAGGAGTCCCGAGCGGTCGCCGGGAGCGGTTTCGCCGGCGAGGAAATACCAGAGCGCGTCGCGGACGAGCCGTCCGCCGACGGTTGCTTCCGTGTGCGAGTCGATGCCTTGCGTCAGCGTCTCGCGGATCGACGCAGTCGTTTCGTTACTGCCCGACCGCGTCGTCGCGATGATCACGCCGCCGCTGAAATGGCCGTAATCAGGCGCTGTCGTCGTCTCGATGACAGCGGCGTCGCCGATCGCGTCCTCGATCTCGACGTTCGCGCCGCGATTGCGCTGCACCACGCCGTCGACGATGTAGACGTTCCCCGTGGAGCCTCGTATCGCGCCGCCGAGGGCGCCGGGAGCGAGCATCAGACGTGTGGTGAGCTCGCGCGCCATTGGGAGGTCGTCGACGGTGGCGGGATCGAGCGAAGTGGCGAGCTGCGTCCGCTCCAGAATCGAGCGGGTGATGGTCGTCATCGTGACCGACTCGCCTTCTTCGCTCGGTTTGAGGTCGGCGTCGACGCGTACCGTCTCGCCGATCCGCACATCCGCCTTCCGAGTCACGGTCTGCGTTCCCTTGTGTGCGAACGTGATGCGGTACGTACCAGGCGGCAGGAGGGCCGCCCAGTACGTGCCGCGGGTGGTTGTACGCGTCGCCCGGGTGTTCTGGAGCACGTCGGAGTCGATCGTCACGCTGGCTGCGGCGAGCGCCTTGCCGTTCGACGTGACACGCCCGACGATCGTCGATGCCCCCTGTGCGAGAGCCCTTGTCGCAAGGAACGCGAGGACCACCAGCCGGACCGCCTTCATGCGCGGAGGTTTTTACAGCAAAAGCGAAATCCCGGCGCGCAAAATAGCTGGATGTGGTTCCCAATCGCGATCACCGGCCTGCTTCTTTTCGCGCAGGACCTCCGGTTCCACGAACGGATCGAGGTGCGGCTGATGGAGGTGGACGCGGTCGTCACGGACCGCGCGGGACACCGGGTCTATGGCCTCACGGCCGACGACTTCGAGGTTTTCGAAGGACGCGCGAAGCAGACGATCACGAACTTTGCGGAGTACCGGGCGACAGATGGACCGGAACCGGATGGTAGCGCGGCAACGGCTGCTGCGGCTCCCGCACATGCCCGCGAGCCGCATTCTCTGGTGGTGCTGCTTGATTCTCTCCCGCAAAAAGACTTCGTGCGGCAGAAGATGTTTCAGCAGCTCCAGAAGTTGCTGGCGACGGCCGTTCGTCCCGGCGATCACGTGTCGGTGGTTTTCTGGAACGGCGGCTATCAACATCTCAGGACGATCGTCGAGTCATCGGACGTCGATCGCCTCATGGCGGCGATGCGTGACTTCGGCTCGCACATGCCGCCCGAGTTCGGCGAGGACCCTCACAAGCAGGGGGATCAGGAAGCGGGAGCCTACGCGAGCCATCCGGAAATCGCCGCGCGCGACAAGATCGACGGCTTCCTTGGTCCGACCACGATCAGTCAACAGTTCGCGGATGAGGCGTCCCTGATGGTCCTCCGTCGAAAGACCGCCGGGATCGCGCAGCTGATTGCGAACCTCGGCTCGCGACCCGGCCGCAAGGCGCTGCTTTACGTGTCGCAGACGTTCAAGCTCGTAGGTAGCGCCAGTGAGGTCGCCGCGAAGCGCTATATCGATCAGATCGCAGCCGCGGCGAACGCGAACGGTGTGGTGTTCTACGCTGCGCGCCCATTCATGCCGGACGACACGCCCGATGCGAGTGAGCCCTCCGAAAAGTTCGTCGATGCTCAAGACTGGATGTTGAACGGCGGCGCGCTGCAGCGCGTCACGGACGCCACCGGCGGCTCGCTCGAGTACGCGCGCGCGTCGGTCGGAACGCTGGCGCCGGAGATCGCGACCGACCTCGAGTCGTACTACTCGCTCGCGTATCAGGCTAAGTCGAGTGGGAACGACCGCGTACGCAACATCTCCGTCAAGACGAAGAACCCGGCGTATCGCGTTCGCACCCGAAGCTTCGTCATCGAAAAGTCGGCGGCGACGAAGGCTCGGGAAGCGGTCGTCAGCCGCCTGTTCGTCGATGAAGGCGACGCCGACATTCGCTTCGCCGTACAGGAGGGAGCGCTGAAACGCGTGTCTGGCAATCGGTGGCTTCTGCCGCTCGTCGTGAAGATACCGGTCAGCCAGCTCCAGTTCGCGGAAGAGCGGGGAGAGCAGGTTGCGCACGCCGGCGTGTTGATCGCGAGTGCGAATGGCGTTGCCGAGGTGACGCCGGTGAGCGAGGACGAGTTGCGCGTCGTCGAGCCTCGCGACCCGAACGGATTCGTCACCTATTCCGTCGAGATCCTCGGCGACAAGCGAGGAAGCAAAGTGTCGATCGGGGTCGTCGACCGCCGCGCCGGAGCGATCGGCATCAAGACCATCGACAACCGCGGCCGCTTCCACTGACGTACGCTTCGCGTCACATGCGGCTCCGAACGGCTCTCGTCTTCACGGCGTTCGCGACGATTTCGTGTCATCGCGAAACTGCCAAGCTCCAGTTTCCGAACGCGCCGGTGATCCTGATCTCGGTCGACACCCTGCGCGCGGATCACCTCCCGGCGTACGGCTACACGGCGGTGGCCACGCCGAACATCGACGCGCTGCGACGGAACGGGACGCTGTTCCGGAACGCGTACGCGACGGTGCCGATGACGCTCCCGTCGCACCTCACGATGCTCACCGGCCTTCTGCCGCCGGAGCACGGCGTCCGCGACAACGTCGGCTTTCGCTTTGATGCGAAGGCGCACCCGACCATCGCGTCAGTCCTGAAGAATGCCGGCTATGTGACCGGCGGCTTCATCTCGTCATACGTCCTGCGCGGCGGAACCGGTCTCGCGGATGCGTTCGACTCATACGAGGACTCGATCGAGGCGCATCCCGGCGCGCGCTTCGTCGACTATCAGCGGCCGGGGAACGTCACCGCGGGACTCGCCGAAAAGTGGATCGACGAGCAGGGGGCGAAGCCGTTCTTCCTCTTCTTTCACATCTACGAGCCGCACGTTCCGTACGATCCGCCCGAGCCGTTCAGGAGCCGTTACGCGCAGGCGCCGTATGACGGCGAGGTCGCGACAGCCGATGCGATCGTCGGCGGGCTGCTCGATCATTTGAAACAGCGCGGCATCTACGACCGCGCGATCGTCCTCTTCGTCTCCGATCATGGCGAAGGCCTCGGCGATCATGGCGAGAAACAGCACTCGATCCTCGTCTACCGCGAGCTGATTCACGTCCCCCTGATCGTAAAGCTGCCGCACAACGCGCAGGCGGGAGGCGAGGTGCGTGAACCGGCGACGCTGGCGGATCTCTTTCCCACCGTCATGGCACTCGTCGGGATGCCGAATGTGCCGAAAACCTCCGGGTTGCCGCTGTTCGACAAGCTTCCGGCGGATCGGCCGATCTACAGCGAGAGCCTCTACGCGCGCCTGCATCTGGGCTGGAGCGACCTTCGGTCCGTTACCAACGATGCGCGGCAGCTCATCGACTCATCCCGATCGGAGCTCTACGACATCACTGCCGACCCTCAGGAGAAACACGACCTCGCCGCTACAGATCACCGCGGCGTGACGTCGCTCCGCCGGTATCTCGTACAGTTTCCGGCCGGCGAGTCGGCACAGTCGGCGATCACATCGGAGGAGAAGGCGAAGTTGACCGCCCTCGGCTACGTCGCGTCGCCCGCCGCATCGGCGCAGCGGACGGTGAACCCCGCGGACCGCATCGCCGACATCGAGGAGTTGCAGGATGCGTCGCGGCTGGCAACGACCGACATCAACGCCGGCAAGGCAAAGTTTCACGACCTGCTGAT
Source organism: Thermoanaerobaculia bacterium (assembly GCA_036488085.1). Lineage (GTDB taxonomy): Bacteria > Acidobacteriota > Thermoanaerobaculia > Gp7-AA8 > Gp7-AA8 > DASXHZ01. Next base: position 19,206 of record DASXHZ010000016.1, on the reverse strand, counting down.
CAGAGAGCCGGGAATGGTCGAAGCGTGGGTTCAGCTTGGCGACGCCCTTCTACGTTCTGGTGAGGTCGATGCGGCAATCGACGCATACCGCAGTGCGATCGCACACTCGTCCGGCCCGCTACCCGATGTGCTCCTCTCGCTCGCGAGCGCTTATCTGGAGAACAACGATACACCTCGCGCGATGGAGGCAGCGCGCGCCGCGCTTCCTTTCGACCCGCGTGCGGCGCACGCGACGGTCGCTCTCATCGCATTGGCGCGAGGCGACACGGCCACCGCGGAGAGCGAAGCGGCGCTCGTCGACCGCCCGCATGCGGGCGATTTCGTGCTGCGCGCCGATATAGCAGCGCATCAGAGCCGCTTCAATGACGCGCTGGCGCTCCTGGACCAGGCGGCGAAAAGCGAGAATGTCTACCGTCTCCACTTCGTCCGCGGCGATGTTTTCGCGCGCATGAACCGCTACCCGGAGGCAATCGCCGAGTTCCGACACGAGATCGCGTCGTACCCGAACGATCTCGACGCATACGAACGGCTCGCCATCGTGCTTGCGATCGCCGGGAACGCGCCCGATGGGCAGCGGACGCTCGATCAGATGGTGACAGCGAACCCCACCCCGATCGCAAGGCGGCTGGCCTCCGAGACACGCAAAGCATTGCGGCAATAAAAAGCCCCGGCTTGCACCGGGGCTTTTGTCATTGCTGCGTGTGAAAGGATTAGAAGCGAAGGCCGAAGTTGAAGTAGTACTGACGCGCTGCCTGATACGACGTGGCGCTGGCGACCTTGCCAAACGTCGCGCCCTTCTGCCAGTTGAAAGCCTTGCAATTGGCGATCGGGTTAGGAGTGACGCCGTCCGCCTGGAACTGCGCGCACTCTTTCGGCGTGTCGGTGAATGGGTTGAACGGCGCGAAGGTCGCGTTGTTGCCCGTCGAATTTACGGTCGTGTTCACTACCGTTACCGCCGAGCGATTGAACACGTTGACCATGTCGAGATGGGCGAGTAGCACGACCTTCGCGATCGGACGCTCCCAGTTGAACGCGAGATTGGTCGTGGTCTGACTCGGAAGCCGGTAAGCGCCGCGGGAGCTGAAGTAATACTGAGCGGTGCTGCCCGAGACGTAATGCGCCGGTTTTTCCGCGGAAACGTCGACCGTTCCGACCGCCGAGTATGGCAAACCGGAGTCGAAGGTCTGCAGCACCGACATGTTGAGGGTTCCGAACGCCGGAGGAACGGCAATGTCGTACCCGACCCATGCGCGAGCGCGGTGACGCTCATCCTGAGACAGGTAACCGTTCGGCTGGTACTGCGCGAACGCACGCGTCTCGGGATAGTAAATCTCGCCGGGGAAGTTCCCAACGGTGCCGCTCGCCGCCGACTCCTGCTCGTCATTTCCCTTCAGGGTGGCGTAGGTGTAGTTGAGGCCGGCGTTCCAACGGCTCTTCCGCCACGCGGACTGGAGTTGCGCGCCGCGGTACTGGCGCTTGATCAGGTTCGTGTTGCCGATGACAGAGACGTCATGGGGGATGCCGTAAGGATCGACGACCTGCGGTGTGGTCAAGTCGATCTGCGAGGCGTAGAAGTTTCTCCAATCGCGCGACACGAGGTCGAGCCGCGTGTAGAGAGATGGGATCCACTGCGCGCCGTAGCCAACCGTGTATTCACGGACGTACGGCGAGCTGAGATTGCCGACCACAGATGAATATCCCGGAACGGCGTTGGAGCCCGGAGCCCAGAGGTCCTTCGTGCAGGGATTGGTGGCCGAGAGCTCACCGCCGCAGTAGCCGACGAGCCAGTCGTGAACCATCTTGAGCGCCGTGGCGGTGTCGACGAGCTGATTGGACGGAGTGCCGGCCGGGTTGATCGACGGACCCTGGTATGCGTAGTAGATGGTCGCCGGCGCGCCGCCGGCTGCATTCGAGGTGGAGACGCCGTCGGCGACGCGCGAGACGTACTGGCTGTACGAAGCAGTCACGCGATGCGCGCCGTTCTGCGTCAGGTTATACGTTGCACTCAGGCGCGGCGCGATCTTGTGATCGTTCGCGTTCAAAGTGCCGTCGGCGTTGACGGTGTGGTTCTTGTCGTAGCGCAGGCCGACGTTGAAGTTCCACCGATCGTTGAAGTCCCAACGGTCGTTCACGTACGCCGACTGCGTCTCGAGATTGCTCTGACCCTGCTGGAGGCTGAAGATCGGCGTCCAGAAGAAGAACGGAGCGGCCGACTTTTGCGCGTTCGCGCAGCCGGTCGAGGACGGAGGATCACATCCGTTGATCGTCGGGTAGAAGACGCCGTTCGAGTACGCGACGCTGTTGACGAAGAACCGGAAGTCCGAGCCCGACTGGTAGTTGTTGGCGTGCCGGTGCTCGCGGAAGTCCTCGACGCCGCCGACGATGCTCTGGTTGCCCCAGCCCTTCGTGCTGATGAAGTAGTTCGACTTCAGGCCCCAGCTATCGTTATTGCGTGTCTCCTTGTCGCAGACGCCGCAGAATGTGGGCGAGTTGTAGCGCGCGTTTCCGTCCGCACGGTTGCGAACGATCGTGCCGCGCACGAAGTCGGTGAACTGCGAGCCGTTGCCCCAGCCGATGCCGTAGAACAGCTTCGACCACGAGCCTTCGAGCAGGAGGTTGTTCGTGATGACGCCGTTGTAATGGATGGTCTTGAAGTTGATCGGGTCCGTACGGCCGCTGAGCTGCGACAAATCGTAGGACGCGGTCGTGAACGGCTGGGCGGCCGTTATCGAGTTGTCTTTCAGATACGAGAACTGGATGTTGTGATTCGCGAAGGGCTGGCCGGTCAGCTTTCCTTCGTAACGCTTGTCGGTACCGGTCGTGTCGAAGGTGTTCGAGAATCCGTTGGTGCCCGGGATCGCGCGAAGGCTGCCCGGGGTATCGGTTTTGGTCTTGCGGCCGGCACCGAAGAACCAGAGCTTGTCCTTCATCACGAAGCCGCCGAGGGTCGCGGTGGCGAACTTGTTGTAGAAGTGCCGGGTCAGCGAGTTGTTCGCGATCTGTCCCGGTGTACGCGAGGTCCAGCGCGGGCTGGAGACCTGGTCCTTCAGTGAGCCGCTGAACTCGTTGCCGCCCGACTTCGTGATCGAGTTGACGACGCCGCCGGTGAACCGGCCGTATTCAGCCGAGATCGCGCCGGTGAGGACCGTCGTCTCCTGGATCGAGTCTTCGATGTAGAGCGGCAGCTGCTGCGACCGCACTTCCTCGGTGATCACGACGCCGTTGACCATCACGGTGTTGTCGTAGCCGGGACCGCCCGAAATCGAGACCTGTCCCGCAGCCGCCGTGTTGGTGTTGACTCCAGGCGCCAGCGCCGCGGTGTTGAGCGGCGTCCGGTTCTGGATCGGCAGCGCGTCCATCGTCTTACCGCTGATGTTCGTCGACACCGTGGGCGTCTCGAGGACGCTGGGCGCCGCCGCCGTGACGGTGATCGCCTCACTGACGCTGGCGACCTTCATCTGGGCGTCGGCCGTACCGATCTGGGAGACGCCGACAGACACCTTCTTGTCGACGGTCTGCATCCCCTGCAGCTCGAACTTGACGGTGTAGTTCCCCGGGGGAACACCGTTGAAACTGAAACCGCCCGCGGCGCCTGAGACCGCGGTGCGTGTGCCCTGCATGTTCGGCGACGCGATCGTCACCGTGACGCCCGGTAGCGGACTGCCATCGGTCGTGACGGTTCCATTGATCGTCGCCGTCGTCTGCGCGAACGCCGATATGGCGACGAGCAGAAGGGCCAGAACGAATAGAGTTCTCTTGACCATCTCTCCTCCTGTTGGGTTTTTGGACGAAAACCGACGAATTGTAATGCACTTCTGCAACCGAGCGCCGGTGATAGTAAACGCCTATCTCACATCAACTTACGTTTTCCCGCCCGACGCCCGATTCAAGGAACCGAAGCGCCTGAATCAAATCTTTGGACTAGCACTTGTGATGTGTTATCGACTCGCGCGAACTGGCAGTGAGCGAGTGCATTGGACACGCCGCGGACGCCGAATCACGCAACTGAAGCAAGCAATGAGAGTTGCGACCGATCGAGCGTTCGGTTCACCGCGGTGGAATTCAATTCCACGCGCTCTCTTCTGCGGGAAAGCGAATGCTATCGCGTCAGTTGGCGGTAATGGATCCGGTGAGGCTGTGCGGCCTCGGCGCCCAAGCGCTTGATTTTGTCTTCTTCGTACTCGCTGTAGTTTCCGTCGAAGAAGAAGACCCGCGACTCGCCTTCGAACGCCAGGATGTGCGTCGCCACGCGGTCGAGGAACCACCGGTCGTGCGAGATGACGATCACGGATCCGGCGAAGTTCTCGACCGCCTCTTCCAGCGCACGCATCGTGTTGACGTCGAGATCGTTGGTCGGCTCGTCGAGCAGGAGGACGTTCGCGCCTTCCTTGAGCATCTTCGCGAGGTGCACGCGATTGCGCTCCCCGCCCGAGAGATTGCCGACCTTCTTCTGCTGGTCCTGTCCGGAAAAGTTGAAGCGTGCGACGTACGCGCGTGAGTTCATCTCCCGCGGTCCGAGCTGAACGACGTCGCCGCCGCCGGTGATCTCTTCGAAGATCGTCTTCTCCGGATCGAGCGTACGACTCTGATCGATGTACGCGAGCTTCACCGTTTCGCCGACGCGGATCGTCCCGCTGTCCGGCTGCTCCTGTCCGACCACCATCTTGAAGAGGGTCGTCTTTCCGGCGCCGTTCGGACCGATGACGCCGACGATGCCGCCCGGCGGCAGCCGGAAGCTCATCTCGTCCATCAGCAGGGTGTCGCCGAATGCTTTCCGTACATCGTCGGATTCGATGACGACGCCGCCGAGGCGCGGGCCGGGCGGGATGTAGATCTCGAGGTCGTTGACCTTCTCCTGCGTCTGCTCGTTGAGCAGCGACTCGTATTGGTTGATGCGCGCTTTCCCTTTCGCGTGGCGCCCTTTCGGCGACATGCGAATCCAGTCGAGCTCGCGCTCGAGCGTCTTCTGGCGCTGCGATTCCGCCTTCTCCTCGCGGCGGAGGCGCTCCTGCTTCTGCTCCAGCCACGACGAGTAGTTTCCCTTCCATGGGATGCCTTCGCCGCGGTCGAGTTCCAGGATCCATCCGGCGACGTTGTCGAGGAAGTAGCGGTCGTGCGTCACCGCGATGACGGTGCCGGGATATTTCTGGAGATGCTGTTCCAGCCACTGCACCGACTCGGCATCGAGATGGTTCGTCGGCTCGTCGAGCAGAAGGATGTCGGGCTGCTGGAGCAGCAGCCGGCAAAGCGCCACGCGCCGCTTCTCGCCTCCCGATAGCGTCGCGCACGATGTCTCGCCGGGAGGGCAGCGAAGCGCGTCCATCGCCATCTCGAGTTTCGAGTCGAGGTCCCACGCGCCGGTCGCGTCGAGTTTGTCCTGCACCTTCGCCTGGCGCTCCATCAGCTTGTCCATGTCGGCGTCGGGATCGGCGAAAGCGTTGTTGATGTCGTCGAACTCTTTCAGGAGGTCGACGATCGGCTGCACTCCCTGCTCGACGATCTCACGCACCGTCTTCGTCTCATCGAGCTGCGGCTCCTGCTCGAGAAACCCGATCGTGTAACCCGCGGACAGAACCGTCTCGCCGAGGAAGTCGCGATCGACGCCGCCGAGGATGCGGAGGAGCGAGCTTTTGCCCGATCCGTTCAGACCGATGACGCCGATCTTCGCGCCATGGAAGTACGAGAGGTAGATGTCCTTGAGGACCTGCTTTTTTCCATGGAACTTCGAGACTCCGACCATGGAGTAGATGACTTTGTTGGGTTCGGGCTGGGGCATGCGGGCGCAAGTCTACAATGCCGATGGTGGATCGTTCCGCGGCGAAGCTCGTCATCTGCTTGCTGCTGATTGCTGCCGTGTGGCTCGTTTTCGGACAGGCTACTCGCTTTCCCTTCGTCAACTACGACGACCCGGCGTACACGAATCCGGTCATCGCGCAGGGGTTCACGAAAGCCGGTTTTCACTACGCCTTTACGTTCGGGGAGATCGGTCACTGGCACCCAGTCACCTGGATCTCGCACATGGCCGACTTTCAGATCTACGGGATGGATCGGCCGGGCGGCCACCATGCCACGAGCGTTGCCCTGCACACCGTCAGCGCGATTCTGCTGTTCCTGCTGCTGAGCAATCTCACCGGCGCCGTCGGCCCCAGTGCCTTCGTTGCATTCGTCTTCGCAATCCATCCGTTCCGTGTCGAGTCGGTCGCCTGGATGGCCGAGCGAAAAGACGTGCTCTCCGGCCTCTTCTTCATCCTGACGCTCATCGCGTACGTAGCTTGGGTCCGGCGGCGTCGCGCAGCGTGGTACGTCGCCGCTCTCCTCCTCTACGCTCTCGGCCTGATGTCGAAGAACATGGTGCTGACGCTTCCGTTCGTCTTGCTCGTGCTCGACTACTGGCCGCTCCGGCGCGAGCTCACGCGCCAGGTTTTTCTCGAGAAGTTGCCGTTCCTCGTTCTCTCGATCGTCTCAATCGTCATCACCTTCAACGTTCCGGAGCGACTCCCGGACGTCGAGCGAGTGAGCTTCGTGGATCGGCTTTCGAACGCGGTCGTGACTCCGCTCCGCTATCTGTACGACACCGTCTATCCCCACGATCTAGCGGTGTACTACCCGTATCAGCGCGTACCGTTGTGGGAGGTCGGCGCGGCGTTCTTGGTCCTCGCCGGCGTGTCCATCGCGGCGATTGTCGCTAGGAATCGAGCTCCGTACCTCTTAACAGGTTGGTTCTGGTACCTCGTGATGCTCGGCCCCGTCGCCGGAGTGGTGCAGATCTCGAACTACTCGCACGCCGATCGATACACGTACTTGCCGCACATCGGCGTATCGATTGCCATCGCTTGGCTGGCCGATGCCTTCGCACGTACTCGCGAGTCGCGCATGGTTCTGACGGCCATCGCCGCGGTTGCCGTGATCGCGATGGCGGTATCAGCACGCGCCCAAACCTCAGTTTGGAGTAGCAGCGCATCGCTTTGGACGCATGACCTCGAAGCCGCCGGCCCGAATGCCGTCGCCTATCACGGCCTCGGAGCGGTCCGGCTGGCGGAGGGAAGACGTGCCGAGGCGCTGCACGATTTCGAGCTCGCCATCGCCGCCGATCCGAACTACTTCCCGGCACACGACAGCCTTGGACAAGTACTCGTTGCGTCCGGACGTGTGACCGAAGCCGTCCCTCAGTTCGACGATGCCATCCGACTCTGGCCGCCGTACACGGTCGCACACTGCCATCTCGGCGATGCGTTGCTGACGCTGAATCGTCCTCAGGAGGCGCTGAGTCATTTTGAAGAAGCGGCGCGCCTTCGCCCTCAATACTTCGATGCTGTCATTGGCTGTGGCAATGCCGAGTTGCGCCTGGGCGATGCGCGCTCCGCGCTGACGTTTTACCGCACTGCTCTCGACATTCGGCCGGACTCCGTGACGGCACTCGCGAACGCAGGCACAGCGGCCACTGCCACGGGCGATGTGGATTCCGGAATGACGTTCTTTCGCGAGGCCTTGACCCGCGATCCCACCAACGCCGCGGTGCACCGTGAGATGGGGAATGCCTTCCTTCGCTCGAACCGAGCGGCGGACGCGGAAGCCGAGTACCGCACTGCTCTGAGACTGTCGCCGAACGATGCCGCTAACCATAAGAATCTCGGCGTCGCTCTGGCGGCCGACGGAAATGCCGATGGAGCGATCAGCGAGTACCGCGCGGCAATCCGCGACGATCCGACGAATGTCGAGGCGTACGTCCTCCTCGGCAGCGCGCTGGCGCTGCGCCACGAGATGCCCGAGGCGACGTCGAACCTCGAGCGGGCTGCTGCGATGGACCGCGGCGAGAATGCGGTAATCCTCGATCGTCTCGCCGCCGTTTACGCGATGAGCGGCCGCTTCACCGATGCCGCCCGCGCGGCGACCGAGGGGGTGGCGATCGCCGAAAAACATCGTGACGCCGAGGCCGCCGCCAGTCTCCGCAACGACGTGAAGGAATACACCTCCCGCGCATCGCGGCATTAATCTCAGGCGATCGCTTCGCCCGCCGCTTCTTCGTCGAACGAGACGACCACCAACGTCTGATCGTCTTCTGGCGGCCGGTTGCGCGTGAACTTCTTCACGCTCGTCAGCAGCGCTTTCTTGATCTCCTCGGCACTGGCGTGGCCGTGCTCGCGGAGCGTGCGCTCAAAGCGGTCGAAGCCGTACGGATCGCCGTCGTCGTCGACTGCCTCGATCAATCCGTCGCTGTAGAGGATCAGCCGGTCGCCGGCGGAGAACTCCACGGTATGTTCGCGGAACGGCTCGCGGCGCCGGACGCCCAGCGGGAAGCCCCAAGACGACAGCGGATGGAGATCGCCGTTCGCCGCGCGGTACACATACGGATCGAGATGGCCGGCGGAGGAGAAGCGGAGAACCTGCGAGTGAGGGTCGAGGAGGCCGAAGAAGAACGTCATCATGATGCGGCGGGGCGCCGTCTTCATCACGATGTCGTTGAGCACATTCATGACGGCGCGCGGCGAGGCGTCGTGGTCGACCTGGACCAGCAGCGCCGCCTTTGCCATCGCCATCACGATTCCGCTCGTGAGGCCGTGACCGGAGACGTCGCCGAACGCGATGCCGATGTCTCCGTTCGGTTGAGGGAGGAAGTCGAAGTAGTCGCCGCCGATCTCCGTCGCCGCGCGATAGTGCGAAGCCACTGACGCGCCCGCGAGCGACGGCGTGTCGAGCGGTAGCAAGGCGGCTTGAATCCGGTTCGCCGCGTCGATCTCCGCCTTCACACGCTCCCGCTCCACGATTCGCTTCACGTGCGGCGCGAGGTCTTCATAGGTGTAGACGACTTCGCGCCGTGTGAGCAGTGCAATCGTGCCGAATACCGCCAGACCGAGCACTGGAACGGCTACCGTGGCCGCGATGTCGGTCAACATCGGTCCGCGCGCGACAGTGAGCAAAGGCGCCGACAGCGCGACGAGCGTCCCGCCGAACAGCGCGACGGAAGTCGTCAGCAGGTCGTAGCTGAGGAAGACGCCGATGGCCGCGGCGATGCCGCCGAAATCGAAAAGGAGCCGTGGCAGGAACGGATCGGTCGGAACGTCGCATACCGCTCCGACCATGCCGACGACCACCACCAGTGCAATCCCGACCGGGAGCGCGCGGCGACGGTGCGACCATGCCAGCAGGCAGAGTGCGAGCACCGGATAGACGATGGCGTCGAGCAGCGAGAAGAGCACGGCGACCGCCGGGCCGCCGAGGTCGAGGTACATGTCGCTGCCGATACCGGAAGAGACGTGTACGAGATGCAACCCCAGTCCGATGGCGCCGCTGAGGAAAGCCGCGGCGGCCACGCCTGGTGCGAAGAGAACGCCGTTCACGACGGAGCGCCCGACGGTGGCATTCAATGCATCGCGGCGCAGCAACGCGTCGAATGACGCCAGCCGCTCGCCCCACCGCTCGCGGGCATAGCTCTCGCCGACCGACCACGCGAAGAACACCAGCACAGCGATCACGGAGTCGTACAGAAGGAACTTGAACGCCATGTACGTCCAAGCCGTGGTTTGGCCGTCCAATCCTCCGGTGGAGCTCCCCTCGGTGGCCGGTCCGCCGATGATGCAGTCGAGGATCAGGCAGCAGACGATCACCGCCGCGAACAGCATCGAGCCGGTGCGGACCCCAACTTCGCCGGCGTGGTATTTCTTCAAAAACACGACGAGCAGCGCGATGAGCAACGCGAAGTTCATCGCGTAGCGGCCGAGGATCGCGGCGATCTCACTCGTCTCGTATCGGAATGCGCTTCCGTCGACGTACTCCTCGGACAGTTCCCATCCGGCGAAGCGATCGCCGGCGAAGTAGACGTTCAGATACGGAACGACGTTGCCGATCGGGAAGCTCGTCTTCACGCGATAGCGGAAGGTCCAGTCGGTTCGCGAGAGGTACTCGGTCGGCCGCGCCGACTCGAACTGCGGCGATGGCGCGCCGCGGAACGTGCGCGAGCGAACGAACGCATCGGCGCGGGACTTCAGTTGTTGCCACGGCAGTTTCGCGCCAACCGCTTCGTTGCGAAGGCGCCGCCGCGCGCTCAACACGTCACCGGTGACCGGGTCGACCGTCACATAACCGTACTCCGGGAACTTCTCCAAACCGCGCCGGTAGTACATGAAGTGGTAGAAGCCGAGGCGGGGACCGACGACCGGATCGTCGGTCGCCTTGCGGCGGAGCTCGAGATCGGGCTCGAGCTGCTTGCGGAGCCTCGCTGAATCCTGCCAGGAGCTGACGCTCCAGGCGCGGTTGATCGGAATCTGGACTTGCTGCGCCGCCGCGTCAGCAATGGCTCGTGCGTGTCCGGCCGTTATCCGGATGCCGCGCGGCTGCGCCGCGTTGAAGTACGGCATCAGGACGAGCAGCACGAGCAGTCCCGCCGCACAGAACAGGTAAGGGGCGTAGCGCTTCATGGATCGCCTCATGATAACCGCGTGCATCCGCTCGATCTGTTTACGATCATGTGCCGAAGGAGTTTCCCCTTACACTGAAACGATGTCGCAACGCGACCCGCTCGAAAGGGCGACAGCGAGTGACGCCGCGCGCCGCGCCGCGGCCTACGCCCTCGCCATCCTGACGTTCATCAATCTTTTCAACTACCTCGACCGATGGGTCCTCTCCGCGGTTCTCGAGGCAATCAAGCGCGATCTTCACTTCAGCGACACCCAGCTCGGCTCGCTCGCCACCGGTTTCATCATCGTTTATATGTTGACGTCCCCGGTCTTCGGAACGTTAGGTGACCGCCGGCGGCGTCCGCCTCTGATCGCCCTCGGCGTCGCCATCTGGAGCGTCGCAACGGGTGCCGCGGGTTTCGCGCGCGGCTTCGTGTCGTTGTTCACCGCCCGTGCGACGGTCGGCGTGGGCGAGGCGGCGTACGGGACGATCGCTCCCGCGCTGCTCTCGGATCATTTCCCGATCGAGAAACGCGGCCGGGTCTTCGCCGTCTTCTTCGCCGCGATTCCAATCGGCTCCGCGGCCGGCTACATGGTCGGCGGGCTCGTCGACAAGCATTTCGGATGGCGCGCCGCGTTCTGGGTGGCCGGCGCGCCGGGACTGCTGCTCGCGTTGCTCGTCATGTTCGTGCGCGAGGTGCCGCGGGGGTTGCACGACAAGTCTGGCGACGGCGACTCGCCGGCCGTCGCGGCCGGAATCGGCGGCGTTACACAAAGCTACCTTCGGCTCTTCAAGAACCGCCAATACATCCTCACCTGCCTCGGCTACGCGATGTGGACGTTCGCCCTGGGCGGTCTCGGCGTCTGGACTCCGGCATTCATGGAGCGGGTGCGCGGGATGTCGCGAGAGGATGCGACGGTCACGTTCGGAGCGATCATCCTCGTCACCGGCTTCGTCGGTACGTTCGCCGGCGGCTGGATCGGCGACTACTTCCTGAAGACGACGAAGGAGTCGTACCTTTGGCTCTGCGGAATCACCTCGATTCTCGCCGCGCCGCTGACACTCATCGCCTTCAATCATCCGAACAAGAGCGTCTGGCTGCCGGCGATGATCGTCGCCGAGGTACTGGTGTTCGCTTCGACCGGCCCGGTGAATTCGGCGATCGTGAATCTCGTCTCGCCGGGTGAGCGCGCCACCGCACTCGCGCTCTCGATCCTGGTGATGCATCTCCTGGGCGACGTACCGTCGCCGCCGCTGATCGGATACCTCTCGGACATCAGCTCGCTGCAACGCGCGTTTCTGATCGTACCGGTCGCGATCTTCCTCGGCGGCGTGATCTGGTCGTACGCGGCGTGGCGCGGCACGCGCGTCTCCGCATGAGGCGCTTCGTCGTCCGCCTGTTGCGATTCGCGATCGAAGTCTTCTACCGCCGCGTCGAGATCGCCGGATTCGAGAACATTCCGCGCGACGCGCCGATGATCTTCGCGGTCAACCATCCGAACGGCCTGATCGATCCGCTCTTCGTCCTCTGTTACGCGCCGCGAGCGGTGTCGTTCCTCGCAAAGGCGCCGCTGTTTCGCTATCCGCTTATCGGTTCGTTGGCGAGACTCTTCGACTCGATTCCGGTCTACCGGAAACAGGACAACGTCACGGGCTCGAACGAGGAGACGTTTGCGCGCGCCCGCGAGATCCTCGAGCGCGGCGGCGGCGTCGCGATCTTTCCGGAAGGGACGACGCACAGCGATGCTCGCCTCCGCGAGCTCAAGACCGGCGCGGCACGCATCGCCCTCGGCGCGTCGATTCCGAATCTCGCCGTCGTTCCGACCGGCATCTACTACTCCGCGAAGGGGACGTTTCGGAGCGACGTGCTCGTCATCTACGGCGCGCCGTTGGCCGTGCGGGCGAGCGAGTCAGTCGAGGAGCTGACGAGTGAGATCGAGCGCGGGCTCGCCGCGGTGACGCTGCAGGCCGACTCACGCGCCGCCATGGATCTCGTCGCAAAGGCGGAAGACATCTTCAGCGACCGCACCGACGTCGCCGGCGAGTTCGCGCTGCGGAAGCAGTTCGTCGATGGATACCACTACCTCTGTGAGCACGATCCGCAGCGGCTGGCGCGCCTCGAGTCGGAGGTAACGCGCTTCGCCGAGGAGCTGCGAAGGGCGAAGCTGGAGCCGCACGAGCTCGTGACGCGGTTTCGCGCGTCGACGATCGTCCGCGTCGTCGTGCAATTGCCGGTCGCCGCCGCCGGAGCCGTACTGCACTACCCGACCTACCGGCTGGTCGGCTTCCTCGCCAAACGGTTCTCGCAGGGCGAGAGCGAGTTGATGGCGACCATCAAGTTCATTGGATCTCTGCTGCTGTTTCCGCTGACGTGGATCGTCTACGCCATCGTCGCGTATCACTACCTCGGCGTTCTTGCCGCGATCGGCGCACTGCTCGTCATCCCAATTCTCGGGTTCGAGGCCTATCGCATCTTCGAGACCGCAGACGTCCTGATCGGCCGTCTCCGCGCGATCCGGCGTCGTGATCTCGTCGCAGCGCGTAACTCGCTGCGGAGCGAGTTCGTGATCGTCGCCAGTGAGATGGTCTCTAATCCCGCGAATGGCGACGCCGGATTGTCCAGCGCAACGCGTACGTAGCGACCGCGAACAGGAGAAACGGCGACGCCTCGATCGGAATGACGATCACGGCAAGCGGAGCTAGATTACTCTGCCTCACGACAGGCCACAGCATGTCGAGCAAGAGTACGCTCGCCGAAACGCCGAGCCATGAATACACCGGCTCGCGCGCATCGCTCACCAAGAAACCGACAATTAAGCCGGCGATGACATACAGGACGATTACGTGGACGAACGCAACCGGCGATGACGTGTAGATGCGTGGCAAGAGGCCGGCAGCGGCCGCGCGGCCGGATCCAGGCCACGGATGTTTTGCATAGAGCCACGGCCAAGCGACGGCGACAAACGCCGTAACGGCGGCCCCGATCGCGACCCCAAGGCCGAACCACTTCCTGAACGGCTTCATCGTCTACACCGAGGTGGATCTTCGCGGAATAGTAAACGCGGATACAATCGGACACCCAAATTCCCAGATAGAAAAAGGATACCCCGTGAACATTCGCCGTCTGTTCGCGAGCGCGGTATTGCTGCTCGCCGCCACTTCGCTCTTTGCCGCCGGCCCTCCTTTCGATCCTGCGTACACGACGTTGCGCACCGCACGACCGGACGGCCGGGTGATCGCGGTCAACAATTACGAGTTCGACCGCGACGTCTACCACTTCACACTCAACGGGACGCTCTACCTTCTCGCGCCCGTCGACAAAACCGACATTGGCTGCGTCTTCGTCGGCGAGGGAACGTACACGCTCACGCCCGCGACGGCGGTCGAAATGCGGCAGCTCGCGATCAACACCGGCGATGAGAAGCTGAAGGTGCTGACGGAGAAGTTCACCTCGGGCGTTTTCTTCGACCAGCAGCTCATCGTGAAAGCGGGGGGGCCCGACAAAGGAACCGTGGCTCCCGAGGCGAACAAGGCGCTCGACGATTTCCTCAAGTACGAGCGCAAAGAGCTGAAGACGAACGTCCACATTCGCGTCCTCCAGGACGTGGAGGACCCGAGCGATCCGTCGCTGTTTCTCGCCTACATTCGCGGCAAGAACTATCCGCCTGCGATCCTCGCGGTCGACCCGCGCGGCGTCGACGCCCTCGCCCTGCACATCGACGACGGCGGCGAGAAGACGATCTTCATCAACGTCGATCAGACCAAGGGCGGCATCTGGTACCTCGCGAACATGAAGAGCGAGATTGCCTCCGGCCGTGCGACGCGCATCATCCACCCGGCGTTGGCCGAGCACTATTCGATCGACACGACCATCGCGCCGAACGCCGAGGTCGCGGGCAAGACGACCCTGACGCTGACGGCGACGAATACCTTTCACGTGCTGCCGCTGTCGCTCGCCGGAAAACTGCGGATCGACGACGTGTCGTACTCGCCGGCCGCTGCCAATCCGCCGGCCTGGACCAGCGTCGCATTCATTCAGGAGAAGGCCGACGAGGACGACGACGCGGCGGCGGTCTTCCCGACCATGGTCAAGACCGGCGACAAGCTGCTCGTTCGCGTCACGTACCACGGCGTCGACAAACGCGTCATGCAGGATGCCGGCGACGGCAACTACACCGTCGGCGCACGCGAGAGCTGGTATCCGAACGTCGGCGCCTTCCGCGAGCCGACGATGTTTGAGATGACGTTCCGCTATCCGCAACAGAATCAGATCGTCGCGGTCGGGAAGGAAACCGAGAACCGGGTCGAAGGCGAGCAGCGCCTCTCCGTCTACAAGACCGAGCATCCCGTTCGCGTTGCCGGTTTCAACTACGGGAAGTTCAAGAAGCTGACGCAGAACGACGCGCAGAGCGGGATGAGTCTCGACGTCTACACCAATCCCGGCGAGCCGGACGTCATTCGCGAGATCAACGCGATGGCGGACAACGGCGCGTTCGGAGAAGAAAGCGAGCTCCAGTCGGGCGTCCGGGTGGACACCGGCGCGCTGGCGCAGGCGGCATTCGCAGACGGCGCGAACATGGCGCGCGCCGGCAACGTCTTCTTCGGGCCGCTCGAAGACAAGCACGTCGCGATCACGCAGCAGTCGCAGTGGTTCTTCGGCCAGTCGTGGCCCGGCCTCATCTACATGCCGTACCTCGCCTTCGTCGGCAGCACCGTCCGCCACAACCTCGGTTTCGGCCTCGACATGTCGGAGTTCGTCGATCTCGTCGGCCCGCACGAATTCGCGCACCAGTGGTGGGGGCACGAGGTCGGCTGGTCGAGCTATCACGACCAATGGCTCTCGGAAGGATTCGCCGAATTCTCCGCCGCGCTCGTGCTCCAGTTCACGAAGGGGCCGAAGGCGTACGACGACTTCTGGGAGAAACGCCGCAAGGAGATTTTCGAACGCTCGGCGCGCTCGATCCTGCCCAATGAAGACGCCGGCCCGATCACGGAAGGCATTCGTCTCAGCACCTGGCAGGACCGCAGCGGCTACCGCGTCATCGTGTACGAGAAGGGCGCCTACGTTCTGCACATGCTTCGTATGCTGATGAGCGACCCGAAGAAGCAGAACCACGACGAAGACTTCATCGCCATGATGACCGACTTCGCGAAGACATATTCCGGCAAGAACCCGTCGACCGCCGACTTCGAGCAGATCGTGCAGAAGCACGCGACGCAGCCGATGAAGATCACGCAGGACGGCAGCATCGACTACTTCTTCCGGCAGTGGGTCCGCGGCACCGACGCGCCGAAGCTGGTCGGCGATCTGAAGGTCGCCGACTCGGGCGGCGGGAAGTACCACATCAGCGGAACCATCACGCAGTCGCTGGTTCCCAACGATTTCGCCACCGTGGTTCCGGTGTACCTGATGTTCGAGAAGGGCGCGTTCGCGAAGCTCGGCAGCATGGTCCTGATCGGCAGCCAGACGAAGACCCTCGACGTCGATCTTCCGATCCCGCGCAAGCCGAAGTCGGTGGAGATCAACCTGCTGCATGATGTACTGACGCGATGATCCTGGCCGCCGCGCTCTCCGCAGCTCTCGCCGCCGCGCAGTCGGCGCGAGTGCACGTGCAGCAGCACGAGGCGGAGATCGTCGGCGAGTTGACGTCGTTCGTCGCGCTGCCGAACGTCGCCTCCGATCACGACGGCATCGAGAAGAATGCCGCCGCGCTCGTGGCGATGTTCGGTAAGCGGGGGATCGAAGCGCGGCTGCTCCGGCTCGGCGACGCTCCGCCGATGATGGTTGCGGAGTGGGGGAGGGGCGACAAGGTCATCTCCTTCTACGCACATTACGACGGCCAGCCGGTCGATCCTGTGCAGTGGACGACGCCGCCGTGGTCGCCCGTCGTGAAAGACGGCCGCCTGTACGGCCGCTCGGCGAGCGACGACAAGGCCCCCATCATCGCCATGCTCGCGGCGATCGACTCGATGAAAGCGGCGCACATCGAACCTGCATCGCGCATCCGCTTTGTCTTCGAAGGGGAAGAAGAGGCGGGCTCTCCGCATCTCGCCGGCTATCTGAAGCAATACGCAAACGAGCTGCGCACCGACGCCTGGATGATCTGCGACGGTCCGGTGCACCAGAGCGGCAAGCTGCAGCTCTATTACGGTGCGCGCGGCGTCACCGACGTCGAGGTCACGACCTACGGCCCGTCACGTCCGCTCCACAGCGGCCATTACGGGAACTGGGCGCCGAATCCGATCGTCGCGCTGACGCACCTGATCGACTCGATGCGCGATACCGAGGCGCGCATTCTCATTCCGGGTTTCTACGACGACGTCACGCCGCTCACCGCCTCCGAACGCGCCGCGATCGCCGAGTTCCCCGACGTCGATACCTCCCTGAAACACGAGCTTGCCCTCGGACGGACGGAAGGCGAAGGCCATGCGCTCGCGCTGCAGATCCTCGCGCCGGCGTTGAACCTCCGCGGATTCGAGGCGGGACACGTCGGCGCGAAAGCATCGAACGCCATCCCGTCGACCGCGGTCGCCTCGATTGACTTCCGCCTCGTACCTGCCCAAACGCCGGAAGGTGTACAGCACCGCGTCGAGTCATTCCTCACGAGCCAGGGATGGTTCATCGTCCACGACACGCCAGATGCCGCGACCCTCCTCGCGCATCCACGCGTCGTGAAGATGAGATGGGGCGCCGGTTATCCCGCCGCGCGCACGCCGCTCGACTCACCGTTCTCCACGCGTGTCATCCACGCCATCACCGAAGGCACCGGCACCGCCCCCCTCCGCGCCCCCTCGCTCGGCGGCAGCGTTCCGATGTACCTCTTCATGAACGGCGGCCAAACGCCCGCCATCGGCCTGCCGATCGTCAACTACGACAACAACCAGCACGCCGCCAACGAAAACGTCCGCATCGACTACGTCAACCGCGGCGTCGAAATCTTCGCCGCGTTGTTCGCGGGGCTTTGAGCGTCGTTACTCGTTACTCGGCCGAAGCGGTCGCGCGTCGTATGTAGGGCGCGGCTCTCAGCCGCATCAGGGCCGGCTGAGAGCCGGCCCCCCACACAAGGCAATCGTTACTCGTTCGTCGGCCGAACGCGCTCGCGAGTACTACACAAGGCACAGCCGGATCGCATTCCGCCCCCCGAACAACGAGTCACGAATCTCGAGTAACGAAAAAAAGGGCGCGTCTCGCGACGCGCCCCCTTAGAGCTGACAGCTTGGAGCTGGCGTCCTAGTACATCCCGCCCATGCCGCCGCCCATACCGCCGGGGCCGCCGGCCGGAGCCTTCTCGTCTTCCTTGATCTCGGAGACGAGGGCTTCGGTGGTGAGCATGAGGCCGGCGATCGACGACGCGTTGATCAGCGCCTGCTTCGTGACCTTGGCCGGATCGATGATCCCGGCTTCCAGCATGTCGACGAGCTTCTCGTTGCGGGCGTCGAAGCCCCACGCGCCGCCCTTCGCTCTCACGTCGTTCAGAAGGACCGAGCCCTCGTGACCGGCGTTGAAGACGATCTGGCGGAACGGCTCTTCGAGTGCGCGCTTGATGATGTTGACGCCGACTCGGATGTCGCCCTCGCCCTTGACGGCGTGGACGGCTTCGACCGCGCGGAGCAGCGCAACGCCGCCACCCGGGACGATGCCCTCTTCGACGGCGGCCTTGGTGGCGTGCATCGCGTCTTCGACGCGCGCCTTCTTTTCCTTCATCTCCGTCTCGGTCGCAGCGCCGACCTTGATCACCGCCACGCCGCCGACGAGCTTCGCGAGACGCTCCTGGAGCTTCTCACGGTCGTAGTCGGAGGTCGTGTCTTCGATCTGCTGGCGGATCTGCTTGACGCGGCCGGCGATTGCATCCTTGCGGGCCTTGTCGTCCGTGTCGGTGACGAGCGTGGTGTTGTCCTTGTCGATGGAAACGCGCTTCGCCTCGCCGAGGTCTTCCCACTTCACGTTCTCGAGCTTGATTCCGAGGTCCTCGGTGATCAGCTTGCCGCCCGAGAGGATGGCGATGTCTTCGAGCATCGACTTGCGGCGATCGCCGAAGCCCGGCGCCTTGACGGCGGCGACGTTGAGCGTGCCGCGGAGCTTGTTGACGACGAGAGTGGCGAGCGCCTCGCCCTCGACGTCTTCCGCGACGATGAGCAGCGGCTTGCCCTGACGGGCCACCTGCTCCAGGATCGGGAGGAGGTCCTTCATCGACGAGATCTTCTTCTCATAGATGAGGATTCGGGCGTTCTCGAGGACCGCTTCCATCCGCTCCGGATCGGTGACGAAGTACGGCGAGAGATAGCCGCGGTCGAACTGCATGCCCTCGACGACTTCGAGGACCGTGTCGAGGCCGCGCGCCTCTTCCACAGTGATGACACCGTCCTTGCCCACCTTGTCCATCGCCTGCGCGATGATCTGGCCGATCTCTTCGTCGTTGTTGGCCGAGATGGTGCCGATGTGGGCGATGTCCTTCCCCTCGACCGGCTTCGACAGCTTGTCGATCGACTCGATGGCGGCCTTCACGGCCATCTCGATGCCGCGCTTCACGTCCATCGGGTTCGCGCCGGCGGTGACGTTCTTGATGCCCTCGCGATAGATCGCCTGGGCGAGAACGGTCGCGGTGGTGGTGCCGTCGCCGGAGGTGTCGGAGGTCTTCGAGGCCACTTCGCGAACCATCTGCGCGCCGGCGTTCTCGATCTCATCCTTCAGTTCGATCTCCTTGGCGACGGTGACGCCGTCCTTGGTGATCGTGGGGGAGCCGAACTTCTTCTCGATGACGACGTTGCGGCCGCGGGGGCCGAGGGTCACTTTGACCGCGTCGGCGAGCT